>JALYVO010000003.1:120744-170419 GCA_030853195.1 Bacteroidota bacterium
CCACAGGAGTATTCAGTGGAATGGCATCAGGCAATTATAACCTTACGGCAAAGAACTCAAGCGGCTGTATCTCCGCTATAACAACAGTAACAGTAAATGCCCAGCCGGCAACACCCGCAGCGCCAACAGCCACTGTTACAGCCCAGCCAAGCTGTACTATATCCACAGGCACCATAACTATCACTGCACCTGCGGGAACAGGAATAACTTATAGCACAGACGGAGTTACCTATACCAACACCACAGGAGTATTCAGTGGAATGGCATCAGGCAATTATAACCTTACGGCAAAGAACTCAAGCGGCTGTATCTCCGCTATAACAACAGTAACAGTAAATGCCCAGCCGGCAACACCCGCAGCGCCAACCATTACAGCAGGGGGGTCAACCACCTTTTGTGCAGGCGGAACTGTAACCCTCACATCAAGTGCGGGAACAAGTTATTTATGGTCAACAGGAGCAACCACGGCAAGCATCAGCCCTACAACATCAGGAAGCTACAGTGTGCAGGTAACCAATGGAAGTGGCTGCCAGAGCGCATCGTCAGCTGCTATAGTTGTAACCGTGAATGCATTACCGGCCACACCAACAGCCACTGTAACAACACAACCGAGCTGTACTGTATCCACAGGAACCATAACCATCACTGCACCTGCGGGAGCAGGAATAACTTACAGCACAGACGGAGTTGCCTATACCAACACCACAGGAGTATTCAGTGGAATGGCCTCAGGCAATTATAACCTTACGGCAAAGAACTCAAGCGGCTGTATCTCGGGTATAACAACAGTAACAGTAAATGCTCAGCCAATGTCACCCAACATTTCTCAAATACCAACTTCAGGTCTCATCGCCAATTATAAGTTTAATGGCAATGCTAACGATGAAACAGGTAATAATAATGGAACGCTTCTCAACGGTCCTACCCCAATTACTGATCGGTTTAACATTTCAAACGCAGCATATAATTTTGATGGAACAAGTCAATATATTTCAACCGCAAATTCTTATACAAATCCTTCTGATTTTACCATTTCTATTTGGTTCAAAACTAATACAATAACAGGTGGAAAACTTATCGGATTTGGAAATACTCAAACCGGTTCAAGTAGCAGTTACGACCGGCACCTTTATATGAATAATGCCGGGCAAATTTATTTTGGAGTTTATCCGGGTAGTGTTAAGGCCATTAATTCCAATTTATCTTACAATGATAATAACTGGCATCTTGCCATCGCGTCACTTTCCCAAACCGCGGGAATGGCTTTGTATATAGATGGAAATTTAGTGGCATCCGACGTCACTACAAAAACTGCTCAAAGTTACACCGGTTATTGGAGGATTGGTTATGATAATACAAATGGATGGACCTCTGCACCCTCAAGTTTTTATTTTAAAGGAATTCTTGATGATGCTTTAATTTACAGCAGGTCATTAAGCGCCTCTGAGGTTTCCACGTTATATTTATATCCTGACGGAGCAGGTAATAACGGGCCAGTCTGCATAAGTTCGCCTCTTTCGCTTTCTGCCACTGCAGTTGCTGGCGTCACCTATTCATGGACAGGGCCTAATTCTTTTGTGTCCTATGTCCAAAATCCAACTTTATCGTATACAACTGCAAATGCAGGTACCTACAAACTAATAGCAACGTCTTCGGGAGGATGCACTTCAACCGCTTATACTAATGTTTTTTCAACCACAACTCCGGGCCAATGGACTGGAAATATTAGCACAGATTGGAACAATCCTTCAAACTGGTGCGACGGATTACTTCCAACCTCCACAACGAATGTAACTATACCTTCCACAGTTAACAATCCAATTGTTTCACTGGCAACCGCCACGGCTCAAAACATTAATATTGCTTCCGGAATGAGTCTAACCATAACAGGGCAGACTTTGCAGATATCAGGAAACATTACCAGCAGTGGTATTATAAATGCTGTCAACGGCTCTGTTGAATTTAATGGATCTTCGGCCCAGTCTGTGTCCGGAAGTTTATTTTCCGGCAGAACTATCAAAAACTTAATTGTAAGCAATGCGGGAACAGGACTTTCAGTTTCTTCAGCAGCAAATGATACTTTAAAAATTTCGGGAACCTTATCGTTTGGAATTGTCAGCTCTGCTTTAAGCACGGGAGATAACATTACTCTTTTATCCAGTTATACAAACACTGCTAATGTAGACATAGTCGGTCCAGGCAATTCTATAACCGGCAAAGTAACTGTCGAACGCTATATCAACGTTGGAACAGTAGCCGGGCAGCATACCAAATCATGGCAATTTTTAGCAACCCCTACAGTTGGCCAGAAAATAATTGAAAGCTGGATGGAGAACGGCATACTTACTTCCACAGGTTATGGTACACAAATAACTGGCACAGGTTCGGGATTTGATCTTACAACGCCTAGTCCATCTTTGAAATATTATAACGCACTTACGAATTCATGGACAGGAGTTACTAACACTGCCAATCCTGTGTATAACCAAGAGGGATATATGCTTTTTGTACGCGGTGACAGAGGAGTAAATGGTACCACTGTTAAAACTCCGGTTTCCACAACTCTCCGGACAAAAGGCAATCTATTTATTGGAACACTAACTCCAATACCTGTACTTGCAAACAAATACGGATCCATAGGAAATCCTTATGCCTCCCCAATTGATTTTACTTTGATTGCTAAAGATGCGGGGATTGATAATGCCTTTTATGCATGGGATCCTTATTTATATGGATCTTATGGCGTCGGAGGTTATCAGACAATAAGTAGTGTAAACAGTTGGAAGCCTGTACCAGGAGGAACTACGACTTACCCAACAGGAGTTTCTTCAAAAACAATACAATCAGACCAGGCAATTTTTGTTCATGCCACTGGTTTTACCTCCAACATCACTTTTGCTGAAAGCTGCAAAATAAATAGCAGTTCATTCACAAGCTTTGCCAGGCCATTTGGCAATCCTTCACCATCCGAACGCCAGTTTTTCGCAGCGAGCCTTTATGCAGGCACTTCTCCTGATGCTTTAATAGCTGATGGAAACACTGTGGCTTTCGATAAAGCGTTCTCAGATACTATTGATGGTAATGATGCCCTCAAAATATTAAATAGCGGAGAAAATTTTGGTATAAAAAGAGACGGCAAAATATTGGCTATCGAAGCAAGAAGCCCAATTGTAAATACAGACACTATCTATTATTATATGAGCAATTTAAAACAGCGCAGTTATCAGTTAAGATTTGCTCCGCAAAATATGGCAGCAGATGGTTTAGATGCTTATTTGATAGACAAATTCTTAAACACATCAACATCTGTAAGCCTTACTGATAGTACCTTCATTAACATTGCTATTAGTTCCGATCCGGCTTCATCGGCAACTGACAGGTTTATAGTGATATTCAAGCCAATGGCATCATTGCCGGTAACATTTTTATCTCTGAAAGCATATGAAAAAGATCATGATATCGCTGTGGAATGGAAAGTGGAAAACGAAAGTAATATGAAGCAGTATGATGTTGAAAAATCAATTGATGGAAATAGATTCGATAAAACCGCAAGCATGAAAGCCATCAACGGCAGCGCCAATAATTACAGTTGGTTAGATCAGCATGCAATGCCAGGATATAATTATTACAAAATTCGTAGCGTGGATATAAATGGCAAAGCTGGTTACACACAGGTTGTAAAAGTCCTGATTGAAAAATCAATTTCACAGATCACGATATACCCTAACCCGGTTACAAACGGCGTCATTAATCTTCAGTTAACTGATCAGCCTGCAGGCGTTTATGGAATGAGATTATTAAATGCATTAGGCCAGGTGATTGTTTCTAAAATAATAAATCATGCAGATGGCAGCAGTACAGAAAGAATTCAATGGGATTATAATCTTGCCAAAGGAATATATCAGTTAGAAGTAACTAAGCCGGATGGAACTCTTAAGATTATTAAAGTGCTCAATTAGCTGGGTTGATTTAATTATTTCTCTAAGATTAACAGCAGATTTCAGAAATGGATCTGCTGTTTTTGGCAAAAGCCAAAATGTAGATTTTCCCATTTCCGGGAAGTTGTTCAGAGTAAAAAAAATTTTGAATCAAATGCAAAAGAACGGCCTGTAAAAATGTATCCAAAATAATTTACTTTCACATTTTGTAATGCATTCTTACTCTTTTTTTAAAAACTGGTTCAGTTTGATTTAATGCGCAGTCATGAATTTATCAGCACAATCTTTGAAAAACATTTCTGAAGAGAAAGTGATTTTGCCCAATGAAAATTTTTTTGAGCTACCCGAAAAAATTTTGCAATTCGGTACTGGAATGCTCCTCCGCGGATTGCCCGATTATTTTGTAGATAAAGCAAACAGGGCAGGCATATTTAAGGGCCGGATCGTAATGGTGAAAACTACCTCAAACGGCGATGCTGCTGAGTTTGAAAAGCAAAACGGATTATACACTTTGTGTGTACGCGGCATTCAGGAAAATAAAAAAATAGAAGAAAATATCATTTGTTCATCTGTGAGTCGTACACTATTTGCGCAGCATCAATGGAATCAGATTTTAGAATGTGCTTACAATAAAAATTTAAAAATAATAATTTCCAACACAACAGAAGTAGGCATTCAGTTGCTGAATGAAGATATCCGCAAAAGCCCGCCTGCTTCATTTCCATGTAAGTTGCTTGCATTTTTGTATGAAAGATTTAAAGCATTTCATGGAAGCGATGATAGTGGATTGGTCATTGTTCCTACAGAATTAATTCCTGATAATGGCAACCTGCTTCAATCAATAGTTTTAGAATTAGCTTATTTCAATTCGCTTGAAAAAAATTTTATTACCTGGCTCGAAAAAAATAATTATTTCTGCAATTCCTTAGTTGATAGAATTGTTACAGGCATGCCCGGCAATGAAATAAAAAATGCGATAGAAAACGAATTGGGTTATAAAGACGATTTAATGATTGTATGTGAAGTTTACCGGCTATGGGCCATTGAATGTGATGAAAAAATAAAAAGAATTTTATCTTTTGCAGATGCAGATGAAGGAATGGTTCTTGCCCCGGATATTGATCGTTATCGTGAGTTGAAATTACGATTATTGAATGGAACTCATACGCTCACTTGCGGCCTCTCGTTTCTCTCAGGCTACGCTACAGTAAAGGATTCGATGGAAGATAACTTATCTGCAAAATTTATAGAATCATTAATGAGAAATGAAATTTCTCCATCCATAGATTACAAAATAGATTTAGCCGCCAGGCAGGATTTTATTTCAAAAGTTCTCGATCGTTTCCGCAATCCGAATATCAATCATCTATGGAAAAATATTACATTGAACTACACCACAAAAATGCGCATGCGTTGCATTCCCCTGCTGATAAGTTTTTATAAGAATAATGATTATCCGCCACAATTATTTACATTAGGATTTGCTGCGTATATTTATTTTATGAAAGCTGTAAAGCAGGATGGAAACGATTTTTACGGTGAAATGAATGGTGAACATTATTTGATACAAGATGAAATGGCCGAAAAATTTTACATATTATGGCAAAATAATTCTGTTGATAAAATGGTGAAAGAAATTTTAAATGATCATATACTTTGGGGCAGCAATCTTTTTGATTTGCATGGTTTTGCGGAAGCGGTAACCGATGATTTAAAAAAATTTTTTAATGAAGGAACAAAAGCAACTTTAGAAAAAATTGTTTCTAAAAATTTGCAAGGCTCATAAGCCAAAAAGTAGAAATTAGCATTTTTTATTTGTATAAATTGTTTTTACCAATCTTAAACCTAACGCGATCAATTTAAATTTTTCTTCAAAAAAAATGAAAAAATTTTTAGACGAAAACTTTTTTCTTCAATCAGAAACCGCAAAAAAACTATACAATGATTTTGCGATAAAAATGCCCATTATAGATTATCATTGTCATCTTCCGGTTGATCAGATCGCCGACGATATCAATTTTGAAAATCTTACACAAATCTGGCTCAACGGCGATCATTATAAATGGCGCGCGATGCGCACCAATGGCGTAGATGAAAGTTATTGCACGGGCGATAAAACTGATTATCAGAAATTTGAAAAATGGGCCGAAACAGTTCCTTATACTTTCCGCAATCCGCTATACCACTGGACACACCTGGAATTGCAGAGGTATTTTGGCATACACGAAATTTTGAATCCTAAAAGTGCAAAAAAGATTTACGAAGAGTGTACAAAAAAATTACAAACAAAAGAATATTCTGTCCGCAACCTTCTTCGCAAAATGAATGTGAAAGTTGTTTGTACTACTGATGACCCTGCTGATGATTTAAAGCATCATAAAAAAATAAAAGAAGATGGATTTGAAATTAAAATTTTGCCCGCTTTTCGCCCGGATAAAGCAATGAATGCAGATGATGCAAACGAATTTAATGCTTATATAAAAAAAATTGAAACGGTTAATGGCAAACGAATTACTTCTTTCCAGTCTTATTTGGATGCCCTGAAAAAACGCCATGATTTTTTCGCAACTCTGGGTTGTACTGTGTCCGATCATGGTTTGGAATATGTTTATTCAGAAGATTATAACGATGAGGAAATTAATTTTTCATTCGATAAAATACGTAATGGAAAAGAACTTTCCTTTATTGAAAAATTAAAATTCAAATCCGCCATGCTCCATGTTTTCGCTATTTGGGATTGGGAGAAAGGCTGGGTGCAGCAATTTCATTTAGGTGCTTTCAGAAATAATAATTTGAAAAAAATGCAGGCCACAGGCCCAGATACCGGCTGGGATTCTATTGGAGATTTTTCGCAGGGGAAATGTTTGGTAAAATTTTTAAACAGGCTCGATGAGAAAAATCAATTAGCTAAAACAATTTTATACAATCTCAATCCGGCGGACAACGAATTGATGGCAACGATGGCGGGGAATTTTAATGACGGAACAATTCCTGGTAAAATTCAGTTCGGCGCCGCGTGGTGGTTTTTAGATCAAAAAGATGGAATAACAAAACAGCTGAATGCCTTGTCCAATGTTGGTTTGCTAAGCAGGTCAGTAGGCATGCTCACGGATTCGCGCTCTTTTCTTTCTTATACACGTCATGAATATTTTCGCAGGATACTATGTAATTTATTTGGTGAAGAATTAGAAAACGGAGAACTTCCGGATGATATCAACTGGGCAGGCAAAATTATACAGGATATATGCTATAATAATTCTAAGAATTATTTTGGGTGGTAATGCGGATTGATTCACATAATCGATTTATTGTATAGTGATTGATTTCTAAAATTCGTACAAAATTCCAAAGAGGATTTCAATTCTAATTTTGTAAATTTGAGAAAAATGTTATGAAACTAAAAGTAATTATTCATAAGGCTGAGGAAGGTGGTTTGTGGGCAGAAATACCGGCTTTGCCGGGGTGTGTAACACAAGCAGAAACCATGGAAGAATTAATTCCTAATATTTATGAAGCGGTAGAAGGTTGCTTATCATTTGATATTGAACCCGAGTTAATAGGAGAGAATGATAAACTTTTAGAATTAGCGGTATGAAAACTTTAACAGGGAAAGAGTTCTTGAAATTGTTGGAAAAGAAGGGCTGGTTATTGAAAAGAATAAATGGAAGTCATTTTATCTATAGCAACCCTGAGAAAGTTGAAGTTATTTCTGTTCCGGTTCATAAAAATGATAATTTAAAAAAGGGATTACAAAAGAAATTGATGAATATTGCTGGGATAACAGACAATGATTTATAACATTAAACTCTTTTCAACTCTACACATTCAACTCATCTTTGCACTCTTCCTGATGCATCGCCATTCATTAAAGCATTTACTTCACTAAGCGTTGCATGATTAATATCTCCGTGAATGGTATGTTTGAGCGCTGAAGCCGCTACACCAAACTCTGCAGCATCTTTCATTTGCATACCGGAAACCAGGCCATAAATAAAACCACTCGCAAAAGAATCTCCGCTTCCAACCCGGTCAACAATGCGGACTTCATATTTTTTGGTTTGATAAAATTCAGTGCCATCATAAACTAACGCACTCCACCCATTATCAGATGCGCTGTGGCTCTCCCGGAGCGTAGATGCAATATATTTGAATCCAAATTTTTGGTTCATTTGCCCAAATACATTTTTATATCCATCAATATTTAATTCGCCTTTGGTAACGTTAGTTCCTTTACTTGAAAATCCTAAACAAGTTTCGGCATCCTCTTCATTACCGATACAAACATCTATATGCCGGCAAAGCCGTGTCATTACTTCTGTTGCCTTTTCTTTGCTCCATAATTTTTTCCGGTAATTGAGATCGATACTTGTAGTAATTCCTTTTGCCTTTGCGGCCTTTAATGCTGCTTCAGTTAGTTCTGCGGCTTTATCGCTCAATGCAGGCGTGATGCCGGTTGTATGAAACCAGGATGCACCTTCAAATATTTTATCAAAATCAAATTCTGAAATATCAGCTTCTGAAATTGCTGCATCAGCACGATCATAAATCACTTGTGATGCACGCATTGACGCGCCGGTTTCTAAAAAATATATGCCCAATCTTTTTCCTCCATAAACTACAAATTGAGTATCCACGCCGAAGCGGCGTAAATGATTGACGGCTGCCTGCCCGATCGCATTGCCAGGGACTTTTGAAACGAAAACTCCATGCAATCCGTAATTACAAAGTGCAACTGCTACATTGGCTTCGCCGCCACCATAGGTGGCATCAAAACTATCTGCCTGTACAAATCTTTCAAAATCCGGTGTAGATAAACGAAGCATTATTTCTCCAAGAGTAACCACTTTCTTTACCATGTGTTCAAATGATTTAATTAAAATTATGTTGTTTGTGTCAATCTTAAGATTTCTATTTTTGATTGTAAAATCTTTTTATTTTTATTTTCTAAAAATTTAATTTTCTACATTTTGGCTTACCACGAAGTTTATTGAAATTTAATTCCATTATTTTTAATCAGTGATTACATTATTTTTAATAACATCATCAAATTAAAAAGCAAATGAATAAGAAATCTTATTTATTAAAATTAATTCCGGAACAGGGAATATTGCCGCTTTATTTTCACAAGGATGCAGAAGTAAGTGTAGAAGTTCTGAAAGCTTTGTATGGCGCAGGAATCAGAACTGTTGAATATACTAACCGCGGTGAAAATGCATTGCATAATTTCAAAAAAATGCGTGAAGTTTGTGACAAAAAATTGAATGGAATGTATCTCGGAATTGGCACCATCAAAAATGGCGCGATGGCAGAAAAGTTTATAACTGCCGGTGCTGATTTTATTATTTCTCCCGGTCTTATTGAAGAAGTAGCGAAAATTGGTGACCAAAATAATTTGCTTTGGATTCCCGGTTGTATGACTCCTACAGAAATTATCCGCGCGGAGAATTTAGGTGCCAAGATGATCAAGCTTTTTCCCGGTAATATTTTAGGCACTGAATTTATGAGCGCCATCAAGCCATTGTTTCCCGATTTATTATTCATGCCTACTGGCGGCGTTGATCTGGACAAAGAAAATATTGCCGGTTGGCTGAAAGCCGGTGTCTGTGCGGTAGGAATGGGAAGCAAACTGATCAGTACTAAATTAATGGATCAAAATAATTATGTGGAAATTGAAGCGATAGCAAAGCAGGCAATGGATATTTTGAGATCCCTGAGATGATTTCTAAAAAAATAATTATGCAAAAAAATATTGAAAAATACAGGTGGACAATCTGCTCATTAATATTTTTTGCAACTACTATAAATTATCTTGACAGGCAGGTAATCAGTTTATTGAAGTCAGTACTTTCGGACCAATTTCACTGGAACGATGGTGATTATGCGAACGTAGAAATTGCGTTTAAATTTTTTTACGCATTTGGAATGTTAGGCGCAGGTCGAATTATCGATAAACTCGGAACCAAGACCGGCTATGCACTTTCAACCGGATTATGGAGCGTTGCGGCTGTATGCCACGCTTTTGCCGGAGGTGTTTTTAGCTTTGCCATAGTACGTTCTTTTTTAGGATTGGCTGAGTCTGGAAATTTTCCGGCAGCCATAAAAACCGTAGCAGAGTGGTTTCCTAAAAAAGAGCGTGCATTATCAACAGGAATATTCAACTCTGGTACCAATCTCGGGGCTATCATAGCACCATTGACAGTTCCCTTTATAGCAGTTAACTGGGGTTGGAAATGGGCATTTATTCTTACAGGTTTAATAGGTTTTATCTGGCTGATCTTTTGGTTTATTTTTTATGAAGTGCCTCAAAAACAAAAGCGGTTATCATCACAAGAACTGGCTTATATTGAAAGCGATAAAGATGAAACTGCAGCAGCCGAAAATGCCGGCAAAAAAATATCGTGGGCTAAATTATTGAGCTATAAACAAACCTGGGCATTTTCAATCGGTAAATTTCTCACTGATCCTGTTTGGTGGTTTTATTTATTTTGGTTGCCTGATTTTCTCGAAAGTCAATATCATCTTACAATTACGCAAATTGCAATTCCGGTAGCTGTTGTATACATGCTCTCAACTATTGGAAGCATAGGCGGAGGTTGGCTTCCATTGGCTTTAATAAAAAGAAATCAGTCTGTATTCAAAGCACGAAAAACGTCAATGCTTTTCTTTGCATTCCTGGTAGTTCCAATACTATTTGCGCAAATTGCCGGAAGCGTCAACATGTGGTTTGCAATAATTATTATCGGAATAGCCGCTGCAGCGCACCAGGCGTGGAGTGCCAACATTTTTACAACAGTAAGTGACATGTTCCCAAAAACTGCCACCGCTTCGGTTACTGGCATCGGCGGTATGTTTGGCGGCTTGGGAGGCATTTTGCTTACTCTTTTTGTGCAGAAAAATATGTTTGTATATTATCGCTCCATCGGAAAGATTGAAACGGCCTACTACATCATGTTTGCCGTTTGCGCAGGCGCTTATCTTCTTGCCTGGGTTCTCATGAATCTCCTCGTTCCCAAAATGAAACCATTGAATCTTTAAATGTAATTTGAATTTCAGGTTTTTATTTTATGAATGAATGTTTCTCAAACCTTTCTAAATTCTTTCTAAACTATCAAAATTTGAATATAGAATTTCTACATTTTAGCTTACATGGTAATATTAGATAAAAGAAAGATAATATAGCGTTGTTGCTGTTAGTCCGTATGCTTTAATTTGCAATAACATCTTTTAGTCTAATTGATTATGAAATTTTGTTTTGCGCTTGATTTAAAAAACGATGAACAATTGATTCATGAATATGAAATGTGGCATAAAGCTGTGTGGCCCGCAATTATCGATTCTATCAGGGAATCAGGAATAACGGGACTAGAAATTTTCCGGACGTCCAACCGCTTATTCATGATAATGGAAACCAATAAAAACTTTTCTTTTGAAAAAAAGAAAACCATGGATATTGCAAATCTAAAAGTGCAGGAATGGGAAGAATTAATGTGGAACTACCAGCAGGCATTGCCTTCGGCGAAGCCCGGAGAAAAATGGATATTGATGAATAAAATATTTGAATTGTAAAATAAACTGAATGGCTTTAACCGCAGCTTCTACAACTATCCCGCTCGCTTCCGAAGATAAAAAGGATAATTATTTATTTCCTTTGATATTGGTAACGTCTTTGTTTTTTTTATGGGGATTGGCCTATGGCTTGCTTGATGTGCTGAATAAGCATTTTCAGGAAACCCTGAATATAGATAAAGCGCGTTCTTCTTTTTTGCAGATGGCTTATTTCGGTGCCTATTTTTTAATGGCGTTGCCCGCTGGTATTTTTATGAAACGCTTTGGGTATAAAAAAGGAATTATTACCGGATTGCTATTGTACACTGCTGGCGCATTTCTATTTTATCCATCGGCGCAAATGCAGAGTTTTAATTTCTTTTTGCTGTCAACATTTATTCTTGCTTCAGGCCTTGCATTTCTTGAAACCGCCGCCAATCCTTACGTTACCGTGTTGGGCGATCCAAAAACATCTGCGTTGAGATTAAATCTTTCTCAAAGTTTTAATGGAGTCGGTTCTTTATTGGGGCCAAAAATAGCGGCTGTTTTCTTTTTTAGTAAAGTGGCCACCGGCGCAGAACTTGATTCTGTAAAAATTGTTTACCTGATAATAGGAGTGGTGGTGGTGCTTGTGGCGTTTTTATTCTGGCGCACGCACCTGCCCGAAATAAAAGAAGACACTTTGGTGTCTGATGATATACAAATTATCAAACCATTGTTTGAGCACAAAAATTTTACAGGCGCAATTATTGCCCAGTTTTTTTATGTGGCCGCGCAGGTGAGCATTGCGGCATGGTTCATTAATTATTGTACCGAAAACAATACAAGTATTACTAATGCGCATGCTGCCAATCTTCTTTCTATTAGCCTGCTATTATTTACTATCGGGCGTTTTGTAGGAACGGCATTAATGAAAAAAATAGCTCCCAATTTGCTGTTGTTTTTCTTTGCATTAATAAATATAATTCTATGCGCTTTAGTAATTTGGAACCATAGCTGGATGTCGGTTTATTCACTCATGGCCATTTTCTTTTTTGAATCAATCATGTTTCCCACCATTTTTGCTTTGGGCATAAAAGATTTGGGGCACCATACAAAAAAAGCTTCTTCGTTCATAATCATGTCTATCGTTGGCGGCGCAGTAATGCCTTATGCAATGGGGCGTGTGGCCGAAGGCTATTCCACAGCTATTTCATATAGTGTGCCGATAATTTGTTTTTTTGTTGTGGCCTGGTACGGATGGAAAGGGTATAAAATCAAATGAGTGATAAGCAAAAAAGTAGTTTTTGGGTTTTAATTTAAATTATGAATAATAAAAATTTTAATGGAAATAGTGAAACACTCAACCCGGCTTCGATTGGCCAGGGGCTGAGAGTTTTGCAAATTCATTCTTCAGATAATCTGCTGGTTGCTTTAACCAATCTTGGTAAGAATGATTCAGTCAGTTTTCAAAATCAAGAATATATTTTGCAAAATAACATTGCTGCCAAACATAAGTTTGCTATGAAAAATTTCAATACCGGTGATGAAATTATCATGTATGGTGTGTTGGTTGGGAAAGCTATCCAACCAATAAAAAAAGGAGAGGGCATTCATACCAATAATGTCAAGCATGCATCTAATGAGAATTATAAAAAACAAAAAGACTATCAATGGACGCCGCCGGATGTAAGCAAATGGAAAAATAAAACATTTAATGGTTACCAGCGTAGCGATGGGAGAGTAGGCACAGCAAATTATTGGTTATTTATTCCAACGGTTTTTTGTGAGAACAGGAATTTAGATTTCATCAAAGACGGGCTGCTTCAACAATTGGGATATGCACCTTCACATAAATATAGAAAAGCTGTAAGCAAGCTTATCAAAGCCTATCAACACCAGGAAAATATTGATTCACTCACAGCAGAAAATCTATTGCATGATGATGAAATCATAATCAATCAACGAATATTTCCCAACATTGATGGAATAAAATTTTTAAATCATGAAGGGGGATGTGGTGGTACGAGGCAGGACAGTGAAATGTTGGGTAAGCTTCTCGCCGCTTATGCATGTCATCCAAATGTTGGCGGAATAACCATTCTTAGCCTTGGTTGCCAACATTTGCAAACAGAGATTCTCAAGGATGATATTAAAAAACGGAATCCGCATTTTGATAAACCAATATATATTTTTGAACAACAATCAGCGGTATCCGAAGAACAAATGATAGCCAATGCCATCAAAAAAACTTTTGAAGGTTTGATTGAAATAAATAAAATAATACGAACTCCCCAGCCACTAAGCAAACTTTGTGTTGGAGTAAAATGCGGAGGCTCAGATGGATTTTCCGGAATCTCTGCAAACCCTGCTGTGGGCTATGCTTCAGATTTAATTGTAGCGCTTGGCGGACAGATTTTTCTAGCCGAGTTTCCAGAACTTTTTGGAGTAGAGCAGGAATTAGTTGATAGATGTGTAACTTATGAAGCAGCCGAAAAATTTACTCATTTAATGAAATCTTATGATGCGCAGGCGAAAGCGGTGGGTAGTGGTTTTTATATGAATCCTTCACCAGGCAATATCAGGGATGGATTAATTACCGATGCCATGAAGTCGGCAGGGGCTGCAAAGAAAGGTGGAACATCTCCAATTTTAGATGTGCTCGATTATACAGAGCCGGGCACAAAAGCTGGTTTGAATTTGGTTTGTACGCCAGGTAATGATGTAGAGGCCACAACAGGCCAAACAGCGAGTGGTGCAACATTGATCTTATTTACCACAGGCTTAGGAACACCAACAGGAAACCCAATTTGTCCTACTATTAAATTATCGACTAACACACCGCTGGCACAAAGAATGAGTGACATCATTGATATTGATTGCGGCGATGTAATTACTGGAGAAAAAACATTGCATCAAATGGGTGAAGAAATTTTGGAATACTGCATTAAAGCTGCAAGTGGCGAAGTAATTCCTAAGGCAGTCCAGTTAGGGCAAGATGATTTTATTCCATGGAAAAGAGGCGTTAGTTTATGAAGTACGAATAAAAAATACAAATTTGAAATTGAAGAAATTATTGCTAATATTTAAAATAAAAAATTCCCTAAATTATTTCCCTTTCGTTAGGAGAGGGGTTCGGGCGAGGCTTAAAAATGTTTTCATTACAAAATAAAACAGCGGTGGTCACCGGCGGCGGCAGTGGGATTGGCCGCGCTATCAGTGTTCTTTTTGCAAAGCAGGAAGCATCGGTTCATATTATTGAAATAAGCAAAGAGCATGCAGCTTCTGCTTTATTTGAAATTGAAGCATTTGGTAAAAAAGCGTTTGTACATGCCTGTGATGTATCCAAACAGGATGAAGTAAAAAATGTTTTTGCAGAAATTGGCACTCATGATATTTTAGTAAATAATGCCGGAATTGCTCATATAGGAAAAGCAGATACAACTTCTGAAGTTGATTTTGATAAAATTGTAAATGTAAATGTGAAAGGTGTTTACAATTGTTTATATGCTTCTATTCCGTTAATGAAAAAAAATGGGCGCGGGGTTATTGTAAATATGGCTTCAATTGCCGCGTGGACGGGGCTATCAGACAGATTCGCTTATTCTATGTCAAAAGGTGCTGTCGGTGCAATGACTTTGTCAGTTGCCAAAGATTATATCAATGAAAATATTCGTTGTAACTCAATTTCGCCTGCGCGGGTTCACACTCCTTTTGTTGACGGGTTTTTACAAAAAAATTACCCTGGAAAGGAAAAAGAAATGTTTGAAAAATTATCAAAAACACAACCGATTGGCCGCATGGCACAGCCAGAAGAAGTAGCTGCCTTAGCATTATATTTATGCAGTGATGAGGCCTCGTTCATTACAGGATGCGATTATCCTTTCGATGGAGGATTTATTAAATTAAACACATAATTCACCATTATGAAACTTTTATTTATTATTTTTTTCAGTTTTCTGGTTAGTAACATTCATGCTCAAACGTATTTGCCATCTCCTGAAAATATGTCTGCAAGAAAGGATTTTCAGGATTCCAGATTCGGGTTATTTATTCATTGGGGTCCTTTTAGTATCCCGGGAGATGGGGAATGGGTGATGAACAACGAAAACATAACTGTGAAAAATTATTCAAGATTAATGGATTTCTTCAATCCAATTTATTTCGATGCTCACGAATGGGTGAGCATGGCAAAGAATGCAGGCATGAAATACATCACGCTTATTACGCGACATCACGATGGTTTCAGCATGTGGAATACAAAGTATTCTGATTTCAATATCATGAATACACCTTACAAAAAAGATGTGGTAAAAATGATTGCAGATGAATGCCATAAACAAAATATCAAACTTTTTCTATACTATTCTTTACTGGATTGGCGCAGGGATGATTATTCATGGTGGACAGGCAGAACCGGCCATGGCACTGGCCGTACGGTGAAAGGCAACTGGAATGATTATATTACTTTTATGAAGAATCAATTAACAGAATTGCTGACGAATTATGGACAAGTTGCGGGCATCTGGTTTGATGGATACTGGGACCAGACTGCCCCTGAGGGTGCCAAAGACAGGAGCCCGAAAGTAGATTGGCATTTGCCTGAGATTTATGGGCTCATTCATAAGCTTCAACCGCAATGTTTAGTCGGAAACAATCATCACATGATTCCTTTTGCGGGAGAAGATTTTCAAATGTTTGAAAAGGATTTGCCTGGACAAAACAAATCTGGTTTGAGCTTTCAAAAAGCATCTGAAAATTTGCCGTTGGAAACCTGCGAAACTATGAATGATTCGTGGGGATTTAATATCAAAGACACTAATTATAAATCTGTAAAACAAGTGATTCATTATCTTGTAAATGCGGCGGGGCGCAACGCCAATTTTTTATTGAATGTAGGCCCGATGCCCAATGGCAAAATTCAAAGTGAGTTTGTGGACACCTTAAAAGAGGTAGGAAAATGGATGCAGAAATATGGCGAAAGTATTTATGGAACAAGAGGAAACATAATATCGCCGCAGGATTGGGGCATTGCTACATCGAAAGACAAAATCGTTTACATTCATATTTTGAAAGCCCCGCAACAATCATTTCTTAATATTGAAGGAATTTCCGGGAAAGTGAAAAGCTGTCAATTAATGTTAAACAATAAACCTGTTAAATTCAAACAAAATAAAACAAGTCTAACGATACATCTTGATGGAATTCCATTGGAAGATATTGATACTGTAATTCAAATACAGACAAGCTAAAATATAGAAATTTAATATTTTGATAAATGAAACTGATACGAGTTGGACAGCCTGGAAAAGAAAAACCCGCAATCATCATTGATGATAAGTGGTATGATACTTCCTCTTTGATAAAAGATTATAATGAAGATTTTTTTGCAAATGATGGCATCAATAGATTAAAAGATCTTGATAAAAATATTTTGACTGAAATCGACCAGGCAAAAAGAATGGGAAGCCCGGTTTCCAGGCCTTCAAAACTAATTTGCATAGGATTGAATTATGCAAAACATGCGAAAGAAACCAACGCCTCAGTTCCGAAAGAGCCTATTATATTTTTTAAATCCACTACATCTTTGTCTGGCCCAAATGATAATATTATCATTCCAAAAAATTCTAATAAAACTGACTGGGAAGTAGAACTGGCTTTGGTTATAGAGAAAAAAGCAAGCTACGTAGATGAAGCTGTAGCCATGGATTATGTTGCAGGATATTGTTTGCATAATGATGTAAGTGAACGGGAATTTCAAATCGAGCGCGGCGGCCAATGGGTAAAGGGAAAAAGCTGTGATTCTTTTGCACCGCTTGGCCCATGGCTTGCAACAAAAGATGAAATTAAAGATGTAAATAATTTGCGTCTATGGCTCACCGTTAATGGAAAAAATATGCAGGATGGAAATACAAATGACCTGATATTCAATATCCCATATCTTGTTTCTTATATCAGTCAGTTCATGACTTTATTACCTGGTGATATTATTTCTACAGGAACGCCGGCAGGAGTTGGCCTTGGATTTAACCCACCCATTTATTTGAAGGAAGGCGATGTAGTGGAATTAGGAATTGGTGGTTTGGGCACACAAAAACAAACAGCCAAAAACTGGTCAAAATAATTTCCGCAATGGTAGACGCTCATGTGCATTTTTGGAAATACAATAAAATAAAAGATGCCTGGATAACAGATAAGATGAAAATGTTACAGCGCGATTTTCTTCCCAAACATTTAAAACCTGAGCTTCACGGGAATGAGATGGATGCAATAATTGCAGTGCAGGCAGATCAAAGTGAAAGCGAAACCGGGCTATTATTATCGTTTGTGAATGAGAATCCTGAAATAAAAGGTATTGTAGGCTGGGTAGATTTGCAAAATGAAAATGTAAAAGAACGGTTGGATTATTTCTCCAAGTTCAATGCTATAAAAGGTTTCAGGCATATTGTTCAGGCAGAGCCTGCCGGTTTTTTGCAAAATAAAAAATTCCTCAATGGAATAAAAGCTATGCAAAATTTTAAATTTACTTATGATATTCTTATTTACGAAAATCAATTAGAAGATGCGATTGAATTTATCAATAAATTTCCTGATCAGAAATTCATTCTTGATCACTGTGCAAAGCCTGATATCAAAAATAAAAATATTACTGAATGGGAAAAATCAATTCATGAAATAGCAAAAAATAAAAATCTATATTGTAAGTTGTCAGGATTAACAACAGAAACGCAATGGAATAATTGGAATGAAAAAGATTTCAAACCTTACCTGGATGTAGTTTTTGACTCTTTTGGAACTGACAGATTACTTTTCGGTAGCGATTGGCCGGTAATGCTTTTAAGTGGAAATTATACTAACTGGAAAAATTTGATAGAAATTTATATGACAAATTTTTCTTTGGGAGAAAAGCAAAAAGTGTTTGGAAATAATGCAATCAAATTTTACAACCTAAACTCCTAAACTTTCAGAAACCTCCTAAACTTCTCAACTCTTAACCTCTTAAACTGTTCTCTCAATGGATCTTCATCTCGAAAAAAAAATTGTCATCGTAACCGGCGGCGCTAAAGGAATTGGGGAAGCAATTGTGAAAGTTCTTGCTGCAGAAAAATCTTTTCCGGTGATCATTGGAAGAAAAGAGGAAGACAATTTAAGAACACTTGAATCTATTGATAACAAAGGCTTCCAGGTGGAAGCAGAATTAACAGATCCTGAACAATGTGAAGATGCGATTCAAAAGGTTATTCGAAAATTTAAACGCATTGATGGACTTATAAATAATGCGGGAGTGAATGATGGAGTTGGTTTGGAAAATGGAAACTATGACGATTTCATTGCATCACTTCATAAAAACCTCGTGCATTATTATTTAATGGCGCATCATGCATTGCCTTATTTAAAAAAATCAAAAGGAGCTATTGTAAATATTGGTTCTAAAACCGCGGAAACCGGCCAGGGAAATACTTCCGCTTATGCAGCATCCAATGGAGGCAGAAATGCGCTCACAAGAGAATGGGCTGTTGAATTATTAAAATATGGTATTAGGGTGAATGCCGTAATTGTTGCAGAATGTTTTACACCGTTGTATGAAAACTGGATCAAAACATTTGATAACCCGGAACAGAAATTAAAATCAATTACTGAAAAAATTCCCTTAGGAAAAAGAATGACCACAGCAGAAGAAATTGCCAACATGGTTGTTTTTCTTTTATCAGAAAAATCAAGCCACACAACGGGTCAGATTATTCATGTAGATGGTGGATACGTCCATTTGGACAGGGCGATAAATATCAGTTGATGATGGAATGGCGAACCGGTAAATCTGAATTATTCTTAAATCTAATTTTATTCTGCGAAAGTGAAAATGTAGTTTTTGTATAAACAATAACAACCGATGTCTTTTAAAAAAAACCCGAATGAGTTTCCTTCAATGCAGCAAACGATGCGCTGGTTTGGCCCTTCCGATCCGGTTTCGTTAAGCGATATAAAGCAAGCCGGTTGCAGTGGCGTAGTAAGCGCTTTGCATCACATTGAAAATGGAGAAATTTGGAGTAAAAAAGAAATACAGAAAAGAAAAATCCAAATTGAAGAAGTATGTATGGAATGGGCTGTAGTTGAAAGTTTACCAGTTCATGAAGCAATCAAAACCCAATCCGGAAAGTTTGAAAAATATATTGAGCATTATCAACAAAGCATAATTAACCTTGCTCAATGTGGAATAAAAATTATTGCTTATAATTTTATGCCGGTGCTGGACTGGACAAGAACGGATTTAAATTATGAAATGAAGGATGGTTCAAAAGCATTACGTTTTGAAAGAGATGCCTTTATTGCCTTCGATGTATTTCTTTTGAATAGAAAAAATGCGGAAAAGGATTTTACTCATGCAGAATTACAAAAAGCAAGTGAGCGGTTTAAAAAAATGAGTGAAAATGAAAAGCTCCAACTGAAAAAAAATATCATTGCAGGGCTTCCTGGCAGCGAAGAAATCTTTACACTTCAACAGTTTCAATCTGTTTTGAATACCTATGATGGAATGACTGCAGATAACCTTCGGGAGCATTTAATTTATTTTTTACAACAAATAATTCCAGTGGCTGAGTTACATCACGTTAAAATGGCGATCCATCCCGATGATCCTCCTTATTCAATTTTAGGCTTGCCAAGAGTAGTAAGTACAGGTTCAGATCTTGAAATATTATTTACTTCGGTTCCTTCTTTAAGTAATGGGCTGTGCTTTTGCACAGGTTCTCTTGGCGTGAGAACCGATAATGATTTACCGCGAATGATAAAACAATTTTCGAAGAGAATTCATTTCATTCATTTGCGCAATATTAAAAGAAATGAAGAAGGCGATTTCTACGAAGACAACCATTTGGAAGGCGATATAAATATGTTTTCAGTAGTAAAAGAAATAATTGAAGTTCTTCGCGAAAGGAATGTAAGTATCCCTATGCGCCCGGATCACGGACACCAGATGCTGGATGACTTGAAAAAGAAAATAAATCCTGGCTATTCGGCAATTGGTCGGTTGCGAGGACTTGCTGAATTAAGGGGATTAGAAATGGGAATAAGAAAGTTTTTATTTCTTTAAAAGATAATTAAGGAATGTAGCTGGATAATAAACGATCATCAATGCAAGGAATTTTTTCTACAATTTTGTGATAATCTCTATATTTATTTAAATTAGATTTGAAACATGTGAGATTTAATTTTTTTACATATATCAAATAATTTCTTTACAAATTATTTAACTTCAATTGATTAAACTGCATTAATATTTGTAAAATTTCTGGCAAGCGCATAAAAGTCGATTTTCACAGTAAGCGGCATGTTTTTTTCTATAATTTAAAAAAAACGCGATGAACGAAGTAACCTCCCCAAAATTAACAAGCCTGATAAGAAAGTCTACCACAATTATCGAGGGTATTTTACCTTTTAAAGAAAAACCTTCTAAAAATAATTTCCTAAACAAATCTAATGAAGAAGGGTATGAAAGTAACGGAGTAGAGGCTTATGATTTATTTTCTTTATTTACAGCTGATATTATAAAAGAGGAAGTAATATTTACACGCTAATTACCAGTTTTGAAAGATTAGCCCATAACTCTCTTCAGAAATAATATCTTTCCATTCATGTATTAATTTTTTATAAGCTTTGCCTACTGGCGTTATTTTACGTTCAAGGTCAAATAAGCCTAGTTTATTTACATTTCCCACGTCGTTTCTTAGAGCTGAATCCCAATCAACCTGATGCGTTAAACTGTACCATGTGAATCCGACTATTGGAATACCATCATGTTTCAAACGATGCACATTTGCCCATTGTTTTAAAAGCCACTCCCTGCAAGCCGGCATTTTAATATTAGTTTCCGTATGCATAATCGGCAATTTATAACGCCTGTAATATTGGCTGGTAATTACATAATATCCAAATATTTCACCTGCTGCCTGAGTTGTACCATCAGGGTGAACTATATGCTCATTCGTGACATAATAATCATTGCCCATGATGCACCTTCCTTTTACCTGGTTGTCTGTAAACCAGCGGTATTCATCTGCAGTCATGCCATTGCTTAGCAAATATTCATACATTGCTACGTTTAAAGGATATCCATAGGTAAGATCCAGGGAAAGAAACCTCTTTTGATTTAGAAATCTTGCCAGCGGCGAGGCTTGAGGATCAATAGCATGAAAATATTCTGATGATTCACTTTGTATAAAAGTGGCATCGGGTTGTATACGCAGTATAGCATGCATTGCCATTACATTTGCTTTGCAAATATGTTTCAAAGCAGTCACAAATGCGTAATCAGATTGCAGTCTTTCGTTCCACCAGCCATATTGAGCTGAAAACATTGCAGCAATAAAAATTTCGTTTATAGGCGTATACAATTGAAGATCCGGAAAGCGCTTTGCAAATGCCTCGGCATATTCGGCAAAATAAAATGGAAAATCAGGATTTTGGAAATTACCCATCCAATCAGGCACTCCAAAATGGCATAAATCTACAATTGGGGTTATTTCTAATTCCTTCAGGCGATTGAAAACCTGGTCTGTAAAATCCCAATGGTATTGGCCTGTACCAACATGGGTGCTATAATAAGGTGGACCGTATCGGAGATATTCAATTCCTATATCTTTAACTAGCAGAAAATCGGTTTGCCAATTTTTATAGTGCCCGCATTTTTCCATTTCATCAACTCTCTTATTAGAGCCGTCGGGCATTAAAATAGTTGGATAGCTATTTTCTATTCCAGTAGAAAACATGAACTTTGTTCCTGGCATGTTAGCTTAATTTTTCTTCAAAAAACCTTCCGATTGCATGTTCAAGAGAAGGCAATTTTATCCCTTTACTACTTTGTAAAGCGCTATATTCGGGACGTTTGGCTTTCCAATTCATTTCTTGTTGTGAGCAAGATA
Organism: Bacteroidota bacterium; assembly: GCA_030853195.1. GTDB lineage: Bacteria > Bacteroidota > Bacteroidia > Chitinophagales > Chitinophagaceae > Ginsengibacter. Next base: position 143,126 of record JALYVO010000003.1, read on the forward strand.
CAATATTTTCCTTTTTGAAACCTGCCCTTAACGCCACTTCTTCTGCAAAGTCATACCAGGTGACCATTCCATCATTGGTAAGATGCCAAATGCCTTTTTCTTCATCTATCAAAAGATCAAGAGCTTTATCTACAAGATCAGGAACATAAGTGGGTGAAATAATTACATCTTTTACTACAGTACATGAATTTTTTTTCTGTAAAGATTTTAAAATTTGTGAAGCAAAATTAAAATCGTCCCATGGTCCGAAAAAAGCACTGGTTCTGATAATCAAAGAGGAATGATTATTATTCAAAACCAATAATTCACCTTTTGCCTTGCTATGTCCGTAAATATTCAGCGGTTTCACGTAATCTAATTCTACATATGGTGATTGTTTTTTACCATCAAAGACAAGGTCAGAAGAGAAGGTCATTAATTGAAGGCCATATTTTTTACAAACCTCAGCCAAAAGGCCGGGCGCTTCTGCATTCAATCTAAAACACATTTCTTTATCAGATTCCGCATCATCTACCCTTACGTAACCTGCTGCGTTTACAATTGCCCATGGCCTCATTTCAGAAATTATTTTTTCAACTTGGTCTTTTTTAGTAACATCAAGCTCCTGATGTGAGAAAGCGCGATAAGTAATCGCACGCCTTTTACAAACTCTGATAAAAGCGGATCCCAATGTTCCATTGCAACCAAAAATCAATAAAGGATAATTTTTAGAATTCCTAAAAATATTCTTGTGGTTAGGATAACTTCTATGCCACCATCCTTTCTCATTTATTACAGGATGCTGGTATGTGCCGGTTTTTGCCAGCGATTGTATAAGTTTTGCCATAGCCGTTGGCCTCAATACTTTCTTAGTAATATCAAAAACACCAATTTCATAATGATTCTTTTTAAGCGTTAACAGGGAATCCCAGTCATAGGCACCTAACAATGACCAGGCGGTAATCGCTTTGATATTTATATTTTCTTTTCTAAGGTCGCAACAAGAATCCCAGGCTTCCTTAAACCAACGAAGCTGCTCTTCGCGTGTGCAATTCATGTGAACTTCGGTGAGCACTATAGGAAGTTGATATCGTTGCCACGCCTCTTTCAAAAGTTTTTTTAACCCTAATGGTTTTTTTATTCTCGCTGCAGCAACGTCTGCATAAAAGTGTTTGCCATTTGTGCCATAGCTGAAAGTTGGGTATAATTGAATCTTTTGATCAAGAAATCTTTCAGACGTAATATAATAATTAAAACCGGCGATGTCCGGCGGGCAAGGGTGATCTAAAAAAAATTGCAACTCAGTTTTTTTTACACCAAGCTGGATAAAGTAATTCCAGAATATATGTTCAGGATTTAATCTTGCACAAAGAATATCATAAGTAAGCCAACGCCTTTCGTTTTCAAAATTTGCCTGGTAACTTAATAATGAAGTGCTGTGTATTTTAGCCAGATCTTCTGTTTGAACTAATTTAGCCTGAGGATTGATTTTTCTAATTTGCTGCATCGAAAGAACAATGGCTTTCAGTTGATTCAAAAGCATTTTTGCAAAGCTCAAATCATCCTTGTGATGAGGGAACCAAGTCCCGTATAATCCGCTGAAACGCGCAGTAGTTAAAGGTTCATTAACTGGAGTATAATATTCTACCCATGGAAATTGCTTGGCTACTTTGTAAGCGTAGCCTGCCAATTGTTCTGGAAAGTTCTCATTTAAGAGATCGGTAAATTCTGGGCCACTGCCATGATGTATCAATCCAACGATTGGTGTTATCTTATGTAGCCGAATTTTTTCTAGTTGTTGCTGGGTATAATTCCAATCAATGCTCTGATCTTCGGAAACAGGTTGGTGAGCCTCCCATAAAACCGGATAACGCAATGAGGAGATTCCCAATTCAGCGAAGTGGTCTATATCGTCTTTCCTTTTATAATGGCCGGCATATTGTAGCTGATCGCGAAATTCATCCCCGACTCTGTTGATGGTGCATTCTAAACCGCCCCAAATTTCAGGATTGTATAATTGGTGATTTTTGCCCATTTAAATATGATTCTGTTTCGTGCGGTGATGATAATTTCTTATATAAAGTCAGCGCCTGTGCTACAACCTGATCCATGTTGTAATACTTATAAGTGGCCAATCTGCCCGCGAAATGAACATTTTTTTCCTGAGCTGCTAATACCTGGTATTTCCTGTATAATTCTGCATTTTCCTGACGTGGAACGGGATAGTAAGGATCGCCTTCATCTGTGGGATATTCGTAAACGATCGTAGTTTTTGAATTCTTCTGCCCGGTTAAATATTTAAACTCTGTAATTCGCGTGTAAGCATGATCGTTAGGGTAATTGACAGTACCGGTTAACTGATAATTTTCTTTATCAATCGTTTCAAACTTAAAGTCTAAAGAGCGATAAGGAAGTTTGCCATAGCGATTGTCGAAAAAATAATCTATTGGTCCGGTATAGATCATTTCTTTGAAAGAAATAGAATTTTGAATTTCTTTATAGTCTGTATTAAGCATCACCTTTATGTTTGGATGATTAAGCATCTTTTCAAACATGCGTGTATAGCCATGCAATGGAATCGCCTGGTAAGTATCGGTGAAGTATCGGTCATCACGATCATTTCTCGTTGGGATACGTGATGTTACGGAAGCGTCTAATTCAGATGGATCAAGATTCCATTGCTTCTTCGTATAACCTTTAAAAAATTTTTCATACAATTCTCTTCCAACTTTGCTTACTACCACATCTTCCGAAGTTAATATCCTGTCCTTTTTTTCGGCTTTTGATTGCAGAAATGCATCTACTTCATTACTGTTTAAATTTAATCCATACAATTTATTGATCGTATTTAAATTAATAGGAATTGGAACCAGCATCCCATCAACACTTGCAAGAACCTGATGCTCATATGGTCGCCATTCAGTAAAGTTACCAAGATATTCAAAAACATCTTTGCTGTTAGTGTGAAAAATATGCGGCCCATATTTATGAACCAAAATTCCGTCGTTGTTATAGTAGTCGAAGGTGTTTCCCCCGATATGATTTCTTTTATCCACCAATAATATTTTTTTTCCGGAGCATGATGCGAGCCGCTCCGCCAACACGCCTCCAGCCAAACCGGCGCCTACAATCATATAATCAAACATACGCTTCCTTCTTTTTATTATTCAATGTTGATTTCTTTTCCAATGCTTCATCAATTAATTTAGACATGCTGTGCCAGGTTTTATTCCAGGATATATTTGATAAGAAACCATCCACTTTCTTGCTCCATTCCTGTGTATTTTCATTGCTTAAAATTTTTTCAGCTGCGCTAATGAATTCATTGGCATTGTCTGCAATGTGCACCATACCAGATTTTCCATAAGGCATTACTACATCTCTTATCGAAGTGGAGATAACAGGTTTGCCTCCAGCTAGGTATTCAGGCGTTTTTGTTGGACTTATATATTTAGTTGCTTCGTTCAATTCGAATGGAAGTATAGCTACATCCCATCCTGATAAATATGATGGAAGTTGTTTATAATTTTTTGCGCCCAGGTAATGTATATTTTCTTTTTTTGGAAGTGAATCAGGATCAATTTTTATAACAGGCCCTATTAAAACAAAATGCCACTCAGGCCGTAAAGATGATAATTCATTAATTAACGAAATATGAAAGCGTTCGTCAATCACGCCATAGAATCCAAAACGTGGGTGAGGTATCCCCGCCTGGTCTTCAGGATCAGGAATAGATTTTCTTGCTGCAAAAAAATGCGATTTATCAATGCTGCTTGGGAAAGGATGGATATTATGATGTAAATGTTTCTTTGCTTCATACAAGCTATGGCCTCCTGTAAATACGATATCTGCACTTTTTAATAAGGATTTTTCCATTTCTTTTAATTCCGGTGGCGCAAATTTGAAAGCAGACAATTCATCCATGCAATCATAAATTATTAATGCCGGATGAAGATGATTACTATAAACTAACGCCATTGGAGAATAATACCAAAAAAGATATTTTTTTATTTCCTGTGAGAACATAAAAGAATCAAGTAAAGCTTGCAGTGTTTTGTTTCTTTTTGCATGCGCAGTATTTTTAGAAACATGCAAAACCACCACCCAAAGATTAGAATCCTCTGCGGGTTTATTTATCTCGAAATAATCTGCATTCGAATCGGCTTCAAACACAGGCTCCTCTATAACAAAAACCCGGTTATTAATTGCAAACCTATTTAATAAGTGTTGTGGACGTTGATAAACAAAATTCCACCTGATGTGACTAAAGCATATTAGGTCCATTGTATAAAAGTTGATGGTTAAAAATAGTTATGATAAGTAAAGATATTGGCCTGTGCAGGGTTATATTACTATTCCTATGCCATCTTATTCTTATAGTTATTTTTATTTTTTTTTTAAAAAACAACCAAGGATGAGTAAGAAAATTCCCAACGAATAAATTAAGTGTAGAAAATTTTTATAAAATGATTATGTTTCAAACGCCCATGCAAGCAGGTAAAATGGGTGTTTAATCAACCAAAACAATTGATTACTTTTTTAAAAATTGTTTAGTGAAATAAAAAAGAATTTTAAAAAAAGTGAAAAAGTAGTTTTTATAGTTTTTTTAAATTCACAGCGATTTGAAATATCATCATTACATCAAACAATAATCACTTAATAAAAATTTTTTGGAAATTGTTTAAAAAAATGAAAAGTGATTTTCAAAGAAATGAAAAAGTAGTTTTTAATATTTTTTTTATTAAAGAAAAAACCGCTTCAGGTTTTTGCTGAAGCGGTTGACTATTCTTAAAAAAATTGATTTTATCTTTTTTGTAATTTGCTGTTATAATTAATATCCTCATTAGAAATGCTGAGATAATAAATTCCTGCATTAATGAAAGGCAAATTACCAACCATGATTGAATTATTTCCTTTATTTACTGCAATCGTTTGTTGAAACACAGGCTGGCCAATAGTGTTGCGCAATATCAAAACAGCATTGGCAGTTTTTGAAGCGTTGAAGGAAGCCGTGAAATTATTTGTAAACGGATTTGGAAAAACTTCAATACCTGTTTTTAGTCCTATAGAAATTTTTACAATTGATGAAAAAGTATATTTACCATCAAGATCTATTTGTTTTAAACGGTAATAAATATATTGACTACCGTTTACATTATTATCAGTGTAATTGTAATTCTTAACAGTGCTGCTGAATCCAGCGCTTTTTACAGTTGCGGATGATTTGAAATCCTCACCATCAGTACTTCTGAATATTTCAAAATGATCACTGTTTATTTCCTGGCTTGTTTGCCAATCAAGGTAAGCAGACCCGTTAGAATATTTCCCATCGAATGAAGACAAGGTCACAGGTGTAGGCCCGCAGGAATTTACAATAAGGGTATACTCATTAAGGTAAGTGCAACCTGGGCTTGATAAACCAGCGGCAGAAGTAGAAACTACCAGCCTGTATTTGTATCCGTTCATTTTTGTAGTTACATTATGCAACATCAGCTGAAGCACATAACTACCATGTGTAAACGCAGCAGTTTGCGCGCTACTGGAACTATCAACAAAATGCGCGCCTCCGTCAGTGCTTTTTTGCCATTTGTAAAATATATTGGTTTCTGTAGAGTCAGAAACTTTGAAATTTACTGTCAGGTCATTTCCTTCGCAAGTGGCTCCGGGAGCCGGGCTTATACTATCACCTCCTGTCAGGGAAATATTTGATTGAAGAACACTAAATGAAATGTCATCCAATCCGAGATCATTGCCGGAGGCAATTGCAGTAGCATTTACCACTTGCAGATCAACTGTATTGGTTGTAGCAGTAAATGAGCCACCAACCTTAACCCATGTTGGAGTTTTCGTATATGCAATAGGTCCGGAATTTCCGATTACCACTCCATTAACTTTGAAAGAAACATTTGGTTCAGATCCGGCAACAGCAGCAGTACTGGTAGATGGTAATATATTGAGAACATAAGCTGAAAATTCATAAGTGGTGCCTATGCATACAGGAATAGCTTTTATCTGATAAAAAAGTGGGCTGTAAGTGCCATTTGGCGCACCATTCACAGCCATAAAATATCCTCCGTCCCCTGTATGATCCTGGCCTCTCCAGTCCCCTTTGATACAGTTGCCTCCGTTGGCATCACCTACATTTTTTATCAATGTGTAAGTGAATTCAGGCCCTAATCCGCCACTCTTGGCAGTATAAACATAATCTGAGCATGGAAGAAAAGATCCTGTCATGCTGCACCCTGACAAAGCATTGCCAATGTTGCCAGGAGGATTGTAAGTCGCAGATCCGGAAATTGTGCAACTTGCAGCACTTGTATTTGGCGTAACTACGGGCGTACTAAAAGTACCTCTTGCACCAAGTAAATTTGGCCCATTTTGAGAGTCGCTATGATGGTAAGCTCCCAAAAATAATACAGTCAATAATACTGAGTAAAACTTTTTCATTCTTTTGTGATTTAGAGTTAATAAAAGGCGGAGATACAAAAGATATGATGGATGATTACTGGCTTGGCAGTGGAGTCAGGATTATTAAAATACCATTAACAGAATTACTAATATTAATTCAGGAATTTTTTAAAAGATATCAGGGATTGTGAGGTGTCTTGGTAAAAGACGAAGCAATTAATGATGCAAAAATATAATCTTTTTTGAGAGTTGCAAATATTTTGGAATATTTTTTTATTTTTTATTTCAGGCAAGAATTAAATCCCATACTTTCTTTTTACATCTCTATCGCTTTCACGCTCTTTTATCGTTTCTCTTTTATCATAGATTTTTTTTCCTTTGCCCAAACCAATTTCTATTTTAGCGAATCCTTTTTCGGAGATGAATATTTTCAAAGGAACAATAGTATAGCCTTTCTCTTTAATTTTATTTTCCCATTTCCGTAATTCTTTTTTATGCAGTAATAATTTGCGCTCCTGCATTGGCTCATGATTATAATGCGTACCAAAATTATACTCAGAAATATGAAGGCTTTTTAGAAATAATTCTCCTTTATTGAAGATGCAATAGCTATCATTGAAACTCGCTTTGCCCGCTCGAAGTGATTTTATTTCCGTGCCGGTCAATACAAGCCCTGCAATATATTTTGCTTCTATATTATATTCGTAATAAGCTTTCCGATTGCAAAGATCCATGGTGTCAATGGTGAATGGTCAATCGTCAATAGGCAATAAGAATGATTATTCATTCAAAATTTACTATTGACAATTCACCAGTTAATTCCTGAATAAAATTAGTAATTGCTCTATTTTCTTTCGCAAATCTTTTCGTGAAACTATAAAATCAAGAAAGCCATGTTCCAATAAAAATTCACTCCGCTGGAACCCAGCAGGGAGATCTTTTTTAATAGTTTCTTTAATTACCCGTGGGCCGGCAAAGCCAATTAGAGCACCCGGTTCACCCATTATAATATCACCAAGCATTGCAAAAGATGCAGTGGTTCCTCCAAAAGTAGGATCTGTACAAAGAGAAAAATAGGGGATTTTAGCATCAGAAAGTAAAGACAATCTGCCGGAAGTTTTTGCTAATTGCATTAACGAAAAAGCACTTTCCATCATGCGTGCGCCGCCACTTTTATTGATGATCATAAATGGAATCTTGTGCTCAATACAATAGTCGCACGCACGCGAAATTTTTTCTCCCATCACACTTCCCAGGCTTCCGCCAATAAATTCAAAATCCATGCAGGCGATCACAATATCCATATCACTTATTTTACCATGCGCAATAGTTATAGAATCATGAATATCTGATTTGGCATAAGTTTCTTCGAGACGCTTCGCGTAAGGTTTAAGATCAACAAAACCTAAAAAATCCTTTGATCTTATATTCGCAAAAAGCTCATGATCGGAGTCTTTATCAAAAATGATTTCAAAATATTCTGCACTTCCTATGCGATGATGATATTCGCATTTTGGGCAAACAAACAAATTTTCCCTTAATTCTGAAACGGTACATGTATATCTGCATTGCGGGCATTTTGTCCATAGCCCGTCAGGCGCTTCCTTTTTATCTTTGGTAGAAGTAGTTATCCCCTTCTTTATTCTGCGAAACCATCTTCTTTTGGTTTCTTCAGTTTCACCTTCTTCCCCGGCAAGATTGGCATCAAAATCTTCTTCTTGTTTCATATTTTGTCGTTAAGCCATCAGCTTCAAAAATCAGCCTTGAGCTATCAGCTTGAAAGTCATTTTATAGTTTTTCCGGATTCTGCTAAACTCCTAAACTATTTAAACTCATCAACTCTTTATGCAATTGTAATACTTTCATCCAAATATACATCTTGTGTAGCCTGCAACAAATCCACTCCATCTTTGAATGGTTTTTGAAATGCTTTTCTGCCCATAATCAATCCCATTCCACCAGCGCGCTTATTCACTACAGCAGTTGTAACTGCTTCCTGGAAATCTGATGCTCCCAAACTTTCACCACCGCTATTGATCAAACCAATTTTTCCACTGTAGCAATTCAAAACCTGGTAACGACAAAGATCTATCGGATGATCTGATGTAAGATTTTCGTATACAAGCGGAGAAGTTTTGCCAAATTTTACTGCTTTATATCCACCGTTATTTGTAGCCATTTTTTGTTTAATAATATCTGCCTGTATTGTTACTCCTAAATGATTGGCCTGGCCTGTGAGATCAGCGCTGGTTGAATATTCTACGCCGTTAACTTTAAAAGCGTCATTACGAAGATAGCACCATAAAATAGTACACATTCCCAACTCGTGAGCCAGTTCAAAAGCCTGGCTTACTTCCTGTAATTGACGGGTACTCTCCTCGCTTCCCCAATACACAGTAGCGCCAATGCCAACTGCACCCATATTATAAGCGCTTTTAACAGTACCAAACATGGTTTGGTCAAATGTATTTGGATAGCTTAATAATTGATTGTGATTTATTTTTACAATAAATGGAATTTTATGCGCATACTTTCTGCTCAAAATTCCCAGCACGCCAAATGTTGACGCTACACCATTGCAGCCGCTTTCAACAGCCAACTTTACAATATTTTCAGGATCAAAATAAATAGGATTTGGTGCAAAAGATGCGCCGGCGCTATGTTCTATTCCCTGGTCAACCGGAAAAATAGAGCAATAACCTGTGCCTCCAAGGCGGCCGTGTTGCATTAAAGTGCCGAGACTTCCAACTACACGGTTGTTACGGTTGCTTTCAACAAAAATATTATCAATATAAGTGGGAGAAGGAAGAGTAAGTGTTGATTTATCAATTTTACATTTATGGTTTAATAGGCTTTCGGCCTTATCGCCTAAGATTTCTGCAATTTTTTTTGATGCCATTATTTAAATTTTAATTTTTTGCAAAAATAGGGAATTAGATGTTCAAGAAGACTTATGATAAAATATCATTTTTATCATAAATAAAATATTATCTCTTCATCAAAAAATTTTCGAAATATTCAGCCGATTTTAATAACCTGCTTCCATACCAGCTAAACATTTCGCCGTCAACCAAAATGATTTTTATTCCTGGAAATATTTTTTCCATTTCCTCCTTATGCTTTTTTTTAAAAGGAAAAGGTTCAGAAGAAAGTAAAATCAATTCGCAATCAAGTTCTTTAATTTCTTCTAAAGCAATTTGAGGATAGCGTTTCTTTACTGAAAAAATATTTTCTAATCCGCAGTAATTCATCATATCATTTATAAAAGTGTAGCCGCCAGCAACCATAAAAGGATCCTTCCAGATAAAATAAGCTGCTCTTATTTTTTCTCTTGCAAAAACAATATTTCCAATTTTTTTGAATGATACATTAACTCCTGAAGCCAATGCTGATGCTGGTTTCATACGCTCAGTTAATTTGCCAATGGCATTTATCATATTGATGGCATCATTCAAATCATTGACATCTGTGATGTAAACATTATAATTTTCTGCAAGTTTTTCTATTTGTTCCTGTTCATTTTCTTCTTTGTTGGCAATAATAAGATCGGGTGAAAGCTGATGTATGATTTCAAAATTGATATTTTTTGTTCCGCCTACTCTTGTTTTATTTTTAAACCATTCTGCAGGATGAACACAAAATTTGGTAATTCCAATTACTTCTTTTTCCAATCCTAAATATGAAAGCAATTCTGTTTGTGATGGAACCAAAGAGATAATCCGGGAATACATGGAGTTGCTCGTTTAAAATATTAATAGAAAATCTTGAAAAACTACAAAATCATTTATAAGCTTAAACGCTTGTTCACTTGCTAAAATAGAAAACTTCTGCAATCTAAGACTGCAGAAGTAAATTTTTTGATCTGCCTTTGGCAGATTCTTCAGGACTGTTTTCCGGTAATTATTTTCCGGTTTCAGTAGTAGGCTTTAAAAGGATTAGATTCCGGTCTTTCTGTGAATTTGGATAGTTTTCATAAGCATGAATATCGAATTTATTTTGAAATGATATTGGAACTTTTTCAAAATAATTTTGGTCTTTTATATTTTCTTTACTTCTTGCAAAGAAATGATAATGGATAAAAAATTAGAAGTTGACTGATATTGGATTTTATCGATTTTTTAAGGAACTTGGATAGATTCTGATTTTCGAATGGATTTTTTGGATATTTATTTGATTAATGCCTGACTCAACATCAATCAACTTCTATAACAAAGATATAAGTTCTGTTATGTTTGCAAAGAGCAATGTTGCCCATTTTGTATATATATGTTTTTACTGTTTTAATAGTAGTTCTAATCGATTATCATGTTGAAAATACGCGACCGATAAATCGTAAAAACACTTTCTCTTTATAAAGAGATAAGCCAAAATGTAGAAAATTAAAATTTACATAAGTAATCTTTGAGTATTTTCTATTTCGCCAGGCTTTGTATAATGTCGTACTTGGTAATGATGTGATATTCGCCGCTTTCATCTTTGCTCAATACCGCACCATTTTGTTTTGATATAAGATTACTTAACTTTTCTACTGGCATATCAAAAGAAACTATGGGATATTCTTTTTCCAAAACCGATTTTACCTTTTGGGTCTTTATTTCCGGATCAGATAAAATTTTATTGAACAAGCCGCCTTCGCTTAATGAACCTAAGATGCCTTCACCATTCATTACCGGAATATTTTCAATATCATATTTACGCATTATTTCTATTGCTTCTGCAACAGTTTGCTCTGGTTTTACCGTAACCAATTTTTTTGCACCTCGCCCGGAAACCAAATCTTTAAAAGTTTTTACCTCAAGAAAACCTCTTTCCATCATCCATTGATCATTATAAATTTTAGCCACGTAACGGCTGCCGTGATCATGAAAAATACAAACCACTACATCATTTTTTTTCAAACTTCCTTTCAATTGCATCAAGCCCTGAAGGCAACTTCCGGCGCTATATCCACAAAATAATCCTTCTTCTTTCGCGATGCGCCGCGCCATAATCGCGCCATCCTTATCAGTAACTTTTGTGAATTCATCAATATATTTCATATCGTAGTTTGCAGGAACAAAATCCTCCCCAAAACCTTCACTTATGTAGGGATAAACTTCTTTCTCATCAAGCTCTCCGGAGTCAAAATACTTTTTCAATAATGAGCCATAACTATCTATTGCCCAAACTTTTATTTCAGGATTTTTTTCTTTTAAAAACTTCCCAGCGCCAACTATTGTCCCGCCGGTGCCCGTGGCCACTATAAGATGAGTAATTCTTCCTTCGGTTTGTTCCCAAATCTCCGGGCCGGTTTGTTCATAATGGGCTAAGCGGTTGGACAGATTATCATATTGATTAACATACCACGAATTTGGAACTTCTTCAGCAAGCCTTTTTGAAACGGAATAATATGAGCGTGGGTCATCCGGCTCTACGTTTGTCGGGCAAACGATTACTTCGGCACCAACTGCTTTTAAAATATCCGCTTTTTCTTTGGATTGTTTATCTGTCGTGGTGAAAATACATTTATACCCTTTTACGCAAGCCGCCAGTGCAAGCCCCATTCCTGTGTTTCCGGATGTGCCTTCGATGATTGTTCCGCCGGGTTTTATTTTTCCTTCCTGTTCGGCAACTTCCAGCATTTTAATGGCCATGCGGTCTTTTATAGAATTTCCGGGATTAAAATATTCCACTTTAGCCAAAACTATGCAAGGCAAATCTTTAGTAATCTTATTTAATTTAATTAGCGGAGTATTTCCAATCGTTTCTAAAATATTATTCTTCCACATAGTTTTGATTTTTTTGCAAAGGTAAAAAAAGTAGGGGAGAGGTGGAGTTTCAACCAAATATGGGAAAGTTTTTGTGGTAATCTAACCTTAGTAGAAATTGAAATAATAGTGATTAAACCTTATTAACTTATCTTTCAAAACCAATTTAAGCTGTTTCGCCTGAAGAATATAGTTGAAGTTTTATTTGCGATCTTACAAGTAAAAATATCATAATAAAATAAGGTAATAAACTTGCAAAATTAATATGCGATTTTTCTAGTAAGGTTGAATCCGGGAATCAAAAAACTACTTTTTGGCTTTGCTGAAATATAAAGATCACTTTACTTCATCAATTCCAAAGCCTTTTTCACTCCTTCATCATAATTGTTATTCACTTCATAAAATCCTTGTGTGCGCCATATTTGCCGGGCAGTTAATACTTTTATTTGTTTTGAAAGAAGTGCTTTTTCTTCAGCGTTGTTTAAATTGAAATGGATAGAATCTTTCTGGGCGTATAATTTAAGGTTGTTCAAAGTGCCTTCATCCACTACATATTTTTGAGCAAATATTTCAGGCGAAGCATAAGATTTGAATTCTTTCTCGTTCCTCAGATAGTTGAGGTAAATAAATTTATTAATAGTGCCGCTCATAAAGGCTTTCATCAATGCTTTGTCGAATGATGCGGTATCATAAGCGACAAAAATATCAGGCGTTATGCCGCCACCATCGTATAAAGTTTTACCGGCTTTGGTTGCGTATTTTTTTTCATCAGTGTGTTTTATAGAATCTGCGGAATTCATTTCTCCATTTTTAAACCGGTTGAGCAGGTCTTTATTATAATCTTCATTACCATTTTTATAAGATTTTTGAATACTTCTTCCCAGGGGCGTATAATATCTCGCTACCGTTAACCGCAATCCCGAGCCATCGCCTAATTCGTATTGCTCCTGAACCAATCCTTTGCCAAACGAGCGCCGGCCTACAATTGTTGCCCGGTCCCAATCCTGCAAGGCTCCAATCAATATTTCGCTTGCCGAAGCCGTTCCTTCATTTGCTAAAACAATTAATTTTCCTGTTTCAAAAACGCCTTCTTTATCGCAACGATATTCTTTTTTTGGAGAATGAGCGCCTTCTGTGTAAGTGATCAATTTATCATCACTCAAAAATTCATCAGCGATGTGCGTAGCTTCTGTCAGGATACCGCCGCCATTATCTCTCAGGTCAAGAATCAGATTTTTCAACCCTTTTTTTTGCAGCTTTTGCATGGCTTGCATAAATTCTTTGTAAGTAGTTTCTGAAAATTTATTCAATCTTATATAACCCGTTGTGTCAGTGATCATATATGATGCATCGAGGCTGTAAAGCGGAATGGCGCCGCGGGTAATATTAATTTTTATTTGTTTGCCGTCGCGCAGTAAAGTAATATCTGCTCTGCTGCCGCCGCTTCCTCGAAGTAATGTCTTTAATTTTTCACCTGTAATATGATTGCCTGCAATCAATGAATCTCCTACTTTCAGGAACTGGTCGCCAACCTGCAAGCCCGCTTTATCTGCGGGGCCCCCAGCTAATACATTCACCACATTTGTAGTATCATTCAAAATATTAAATTCTACGCCAATTCCATAAAAGACACCTTCCAGATCTTCGTTGATATCTTTTAATTCCTGCGCAGGCAAATAAACCGAATGCGGATCAAGCCTTGAAAGTACCGTTTGAATAGCAATCGCTCCGAGAGAATCTACATTTTCATTATCCACATATTTTCTATTAATTAAATCAAGAACTTCTTGCACAGGCTTTTGTTTCTCAGTAGAAAAAACTCCCGTATTCGGCATATTTCCTCTTATTCTATACCCTGCAAACATGCCGGCAACCATACAAATACTCAGGATCAAAGGAAGCCAAACCTGTAATTTTTTATTGCGCATACTATTCTTTACTATAATTTTATTTTTTAGAAATGCAAATTTCCTTAATAAACATGAGATTACGATGCCAACTGTAAAATTGATCGCCGATAGCGGGTCCACTAAAACCGAATGGTGTCTTTTAAAAAATAATAAGCCGGAAATATTTACTTCACAGGGAATGAGCCCATATTTTCTGAACAGTGAAGGAATGGAAAAAATAATCAGAGAAGAGGTAATGCTTTTTTTGAAAAAAAGCGAAATTCTACAAATTGACTTTTATGGCGCCGGCTGCAAAAATCCGGCAAACCAAAGAATGATTAAGAAAGTTTTACAGCATCTTTTTCCAGGCGCGTTAGTCGAAGTTGATCATGATCTTTCTGGCGCAGCAAAAGCGCTTTGTGGAAATGAAAAGGGAATTGCCTGTATTTTAGGAACCGGCTCTAATTCGTGTTATTATAACGGAAAACGGATTGTAAATAACAGCCCGGGGATTGGTTATATTTTAGGTGATGAAGGAAGCGGCGCTTATATTGGCAAAAAGATAATCCAGCATTTTTTATACAATATTTTTGATGATGATTTGCGCTCAAGGTTTGATGCAAAATTTATAACTACGGATGCAGAAATTCTGGAAGCGGTCTATAGAAAACCTCTGCCAAACCGCTACCTGGCTTCATTTGCCATTTTTTTAGCCGAAAACCGCGGTCATTATATGATTGAAAATATTATCGAAGACGGGTTAAATGATTTCTTTTACACGCATATTATCCGCTATCGCGAAAGCAATAAATTACCTATTCATTTTGTAGGCGGAATTGCTTATGGATTCAAAGATGTGATTATAGAACTTTGCAAAAGTTATGATTTACAGTTAGGGAATATCTTAAAAAGCCCGATGGAGGGATTGATAAAATATCATTTGGAAAGGTAGTGAAATTGTTAGATTGTTTATCGATGCGTGACAAGTGAAAAGTGGGTTTTCTTATTTTTAAGATTAAGAATGATTATCAATAATTGCAAATATTTGAATGAGAATTGAATAGCGTCTATCTATGATAATTATCAGGATATTAGGACATATGAGTAATTGACAGAACTTAACAAAAATGACATCAGAATTTCCCATAATAAAAACTGACAGACTATTACTTAGACAATTTATTGACAGCGACCTTGAAAATGTATATAAAGGACTTTCTCATCCAAAAATTATTAAATACTATGGAGTGAATTATCAGACATTGGAAGGGGCAAAAGAGCAAATGAAATTCTTTGCCGAACTTGAAAAAACTGAAACGGGAATTTGGTGGGCAGTTTGTTCATCAGATAACAAAATTTTTTATGGAGCAGGCGGACTAAATAATTTAAGTAAAGAACATAAAAAAGCAGAAATTGGATTTTGGCTAATTTCTGACTTTTGGGGTAAAGGAATAATGCAAGAAGCAATGCCTTTAATTTGTAATTATGGTTTTGACAAACTTCGACTTCATCGAATGGAAGGATTTGTAGAAACTGAAAACACAAATTGTAAAAGAGCAATGGCTAAACTTGACTTCCGTCATGAAGGGACTATGTCAGATTGTGAAATAAAGAATGGAAATTTCATTAGCCTCGACATTTACGCAAAACTGAATGCCAAGATAGACTCCACAGTTGGCGTAAGCCCGCTTGTGACGCTTCCTGAAGTAATTAAAAATAATATGTAAATAAAGTATATTTACACTTATGCATACCTCTTATAAACAACCAAGTATCCTATCAAGCAAGAGAGTAGCAGACGCTTGCGCGAACAACAGAGCATTCAAACATTTTTAAATCATTTGATTGACAATTGCTCGACATTTTGAGAATAAATAATAAAAAACAATATAAAAGATGAAAGCAGTTATATTTTATGAATTAGGTAATGTAACAATGGAAAAAGTAAGAGAAGTTTATCCACGACACAAGAGCATTGTTGATGAATTTGCTAAAGACAAAAAAATTATTGCCATCGGAACATTCGCTAATCCAACAGAAGGTTCTATGGGTGTATTCATCGACAAGGAAAGCGCAGAAGATTTCGTTAAACAAGACCCGTTCATTAAAGAAGGTGTGGTCGGTAAAGTGACAATAAAAGAATGGAATGAAATTTTATTAAAATAGAATTTCTTGGGGGACAGTTTTTTTGGTGCCGACCATATCCCTAATAACAGCGAAAAACTTTCATATATTTTATATGTTAGCTGTAATGGAGTGGATGATTCAAACTAAAAAATAAAGACATGCAGAGGAAATCGAATATTATTTTAACTTCTGTATGCGGCCTATTAGGCACGCTTGCGTTGACAATTTATTTTTCAGCGCCGTATAACTTCCTCCCTCTCCCGCCCCCGAATGCTACTGCTAGTCAGGTTTTGACGTTTGGCACTAAATATCATGCAACCATTTTGCTTGACACCTGGCTTCAACAGATTGGCACTATTCTTACCGTAATTTTTGCTTTAGCTCTTGTTCAATTAGCTGGTACTTCATCTACTTTCCCTGGTAAACTAACTTTATTCACAGCAGCAATCATTACATGCTTAAGTCTTGCAGAAGGTACGTTTGCAATAGGAGCTGCTCAATCAGCAGCTAATGGGCATTTGGAATCTGCTCTAACTTGTTATGAACTTACCAATACTTTTATTCATATATTTTTATTGGCTCCATCTTTATTTTTAATGTTAGGTTTTGCTCTAAGGAACACAATTGTTTTACCCAAGATTTTTGTTTGGTCTGCATTCATATTGGGAATACTTTTTCAATTATTAGGAGTAATTGCTTTATTTGATGAGAAATTTTTATTAATTGTCATCGGAGTCTTAATGTTGCAAAATGTATGGACAATAGCAGCGAGCATCACACTTTTATCAAAAAGAAGGAACATGTTAGATATACAGTAAGCAGATAACAAGCCCCGTAGTTGTTGCAAGCGTCCGCTTTTACCGGTTATAGAGTAGTAATACCTGATAAATCAAAAAGTAGTTTTTCACTATATTCATCACGCCCAAATACCGTCACCAATTATGCAATAATTTATCACTCCATCACCTGTTCCACATGCGCCAGCCGCCCATCTTTTGTCATACCCTCAATCACCACTCTGAAAGATTTACTCACATCATTATTGTAAAATGAAAGAATTACTTTGCTCTTGCCCGGAGTAGTGATTACTTCAGGGTTCCAATAAAGTGTGGTTCTAAAATCTTTTTTCTCATTATCAGGATTTGCGCTTTCATAATTGGGTGAATAAAACTGGCGAATATTGTTATAGCCGCTTATTGTATTATTAGATAATCCTTTACCCGGCTCAGATTTGCGGTCATTCCCTTTTCTGGTATAAATAGAGATTGCGCCTCCTGATCCGCCGGAACCGCCCATAAAAGGCGGCCGCAGGACTTTTACATACGCCACATCAGATACCGGAATCCCGGAAATCATTTCAGCATCTGCAGGCATTTCATCTAAATAAATCAGCGGTGTAGACCCGCGCCATTGAAGGGTTGGCGGCGAACTGGTTGTATTGATTTGCAGCCCCGCCACTTTCCCCTGCAGATAATTAAATATGCTAAATGAGCTCACTGCAAAAGGATCGTTTACCAGGTCAAACTGGTAAGCATCACCACCACTAAATAACCCCGAGGTATATTTTTCATCCATAATCTGCAGCGGGGATTTTGTTCTTGCTTTGATAGTGACAGTTTCTAAAACTTTTCCATTAAAAAGCTTCAATTCCTGTTCTGCTGCATCTGCAATTTTGAAATGGCGTGAGCTACCTGAAGTGTCAGAATTATAATTATAAAAAAAACCATTTGCTTTGAAATTTTGAACAAGAGGTGGCACCCGATTTTGCATAAATTGTACAGAAACATCGCCAAGCCCTTTTGATTTAGGAAGCTGGTAATAAATCCTTGCCGTGTCAAAAAGAATCATTGATGGATCATTAAAGCTTCCGTCAGGGCGAATAGCAACCGGCAATACTTTAGTTTGCTGTTTTCCCTGGGTCACTATCAAAACTATATCTCCTGCGCCACGCAATTGGGCTGGAGAAGCGCCGTAGATTTTCCCTGATATAGAAAGATAAGAAGTGTCTTTTGGATAAATAATTTTAGGGAAATTGCCTTTTACCAATTCTTCCCAGTTGAATCTGCGCCAGCCATGGGTGAGCATTACAAGGTCAAGCTGCCTGCTGATAGAATCGCTGTTATTTAAAAAATAGTGCGAAGGATCATTCACTCTCCCTTTCAATTCACCGGTTAATAAAAGATGTGAAATAATATTATCACTGCTGTCTGCATCAATTCCAACATCGGTTACCGAAACGGATAAATTAGATGAAAGACTGTCGGCAACAGCGATCTCAATTTCATTTTTCGCGCGTTTATTTAATCCCCAATGCTGCACGCTCATTTCAGGATGAAAAAAATATTCTTCATTATTAATGTAAGTAATGCGTTCTGCCAGGGGATTCCATTTATCATCAAAAACGGTTATGGTTAAAATACCACTCGGCAAGTCCACCGTAGGAATAATGCCTTGAATAATTCCTTCTTTCAATTCTCTCGTAACTTTAAAAACGGTTTGTTGATACATTGTGCCTATTAAATGAAGCGTTCCCGTTTTGGTGGCAGCTTCTGGAGAAGCGCTCACTAAAAAACTTCGCTTATTTCCGATTGAGGCAACCTGCAAAGAAACCCCGTTTGACTTCACAGAGGGTAGTTCAGTAACATGTTCTGCTCCTTTCTCATCTTTCCATTTTGCTGAAAAAGTTTCACCCGGCTGGGGATTGATAAAAAAGAATCCCATACCATCATGAATGACACGGATGCTGTCAACAGTTATGTTTTTATTATTTTGAACAATACCTGTTATTTTTAAAGGCCGGCCCCATTGGTCATTTGCTTTGAAGGCAATTTTATTTATTACACCACTTACCTGATCACCGCCTTCCGGGAAAAAAGCGATTTCGGGAATGATTGCATTTTTATGCACGGTAGAAATATTATTTTTTGAAAGTACACGGAGATCTTTATTAAAAAGAAAAGCGCTATCAAAATTGAGCATCCATTTCGTGTAAGCCTTTACATGAATGAATCCTCCCTGATAATTTGCAGGAACATCAAACTGGCCAAAGGTAATAGCATCCTGCACCGGGCTCAAGCTATGCAAAAGCAAATTTCCTTTTTCATCTGTCCAATCGAGATAAATAGTTTTGCTTTCATCTGCAGGAAAGATGGCCTTCATCAGGTAAGCCTTGAACCAGATCGTTTCACCTGGTGAATATGAAGATTTATCAAAATGAAGATACATTCTTTCCTGGCCAAAATCATTAGCGTAGCGCGCGATGGTAGAATCAATATTTTGGGACTGAACATTTTGAAAAGAAAAAAAAAGAGAGAGAACCGCAGCAGTAATTTGTTTCATAGCCAGGAAACTGTTTTTTAAATCAAAAAGATAAAGGGTGTAAATTAATGTAAGAATTGAATGGAACCAAAGATGAATTTGTTTTTAACAAGGGATGCGGTATTAGGTGTTGGGTAACAGCAAAGCTTTTCCCAATCATTCAAAATTTTTATCTAACTCACATTTGTAAATCATCTAATCTTCTAAGCCATCTTCAATCTTCAATAGTAATAACAATGAATATTTATTTATAAATTTGGCCACAGTTCCGGCATTCGGAATGCTATTGCCGCCTGCCTGCTCAAAGCTGTATGCTTGGCTGTGATTGTAAAGCGGTACGTCAAACATCAGCATACAAACGCAATTAATTTTTTAATGTCATGATATTCCTTGTTCACAAAACCGGCAATACATATTTTTGAGACACAGAAATACTTTTTTGACATACAAGAATTAAATTTAATTATGGGAAATAGCTACAATATAAAAACTTGAGATTCCACTAACTATTGGATTAAAATAATAAATGGATAATTCCTCACAAATATTATTCAATATTCGCAGAGCAAATAACACTAAATAAAAAGAAATGAAAAATTACGTTTTAAAAACTGTACTGATAGCGGGTAGCTTAGACATATTAGCCGCATTTATTCAGGTGTATGTAACTTCTAATGTAATGCCTTCAAAAGTTCTTCAATATGTTGCAAGTGGTGTATTTGGACAATCTGCTTTTGAGGGTGGATTTGGAATACAAGTTTTGGGATTATTTTTTCATTTTGTGATTGTATTTTTCTGTACTATAGTGTATTTTTTTTTATATTCGAAATTTGCTTTTTTAAGAATAAATTGGATAGCAAATAGTGTGCTTATTGCTTTCGTTGCCTGGGCAGTAACAAATTTAATAATTATTCCCTTGAGCAAAATCCCTAATCGCACATTCACTTTTTCAAAGATGCTTATAGCAGTCACAATTCTAATTGTTTGTATCGGTTTGCCAATTTCATACTTTACTAGAAAATTTTATAATAATAAAAACATTGGCAGAAATATGCAAATAGAATAGAACCAAATTTATGAAGGCGAGACGCATAACATAGGATAGGTTTGGCAATAGGCTTTCTGAAGGAGTGCAACCACAAATCAATATCAGCAATAGTTCCAGCATGACTTTTCACCGGTAATTAAAATTTTGTTGCTTGCTAATTTCATTTTTATTTGTTTTTAAAAACTGATAACAAGTCGTACGATATTGTTGAAAGCTAATTTATAGTTTTTTGGATTATTCAACTTTTATATTTCAAAAGGTTGTAAATAGATCCTTAAGTCATTCACTATTTCACATTATAACTTGCCTCTGCCTATAAATCTTCCATTGCCAAGCAGAAAATTAATTGCCCTGATTACATTTTTATCTACACTCTCTTTTGATTTTAAAAAAGAAAGATATCTTATTATTTCTAACCGCGTTGATGGCGTCAAGGTATCAAATATTATTTTTGCTTCAGGATTTTTATTTAATGCAATTTCTAATTTAGGATTCATTGTAATTATTCTTTCAGAAGGGTCAAATTCTATTGTTACCATAATCATTTCTCCGATTCTCTTTGGCGAATTTTTAAGCATTGAAGTGTTTATGTAAAGCCGCCATGCTCCACTGTATTTTACCAAAGTTTGCTTGTAGGGCCTTTCATTTATTGTACCTTTTACACGTATAGGACCTTTGTCTTTTTTTGCTTGCCGGAAAATGAAGTTGATAACATTGTCCGGCAGGTAGACGAAAGGATTTATTCCTACGATATCAATGTTCGCGCAAAATTTTTTCATTTTGTGTTAGCTGTTTTGCCGATGTGTTGTGTGAGATAATTTTTTCTTGAGATTTTAGTTTGTCGGGCTACAAACTTAACACAGCAAAACGTTTTAAATTCAAACATTTTAATCAAGAGATCAATTTTCAATGATTGGTATCAATATAAACAACAAACCCTGCGAACGGCAGGGTTTGTTAGATGGCAACTAAAGATTTTAATGTCTGTCACGGCTACCAAAGATCATTTGAAACCTGGATTCTCTTCTGTAATTCTCGTACGAATGATTTTCTCTTTCACGCCTGTCATCTCTATTTCTATATTCTTTATCATATCTATCATGATAATCTCTGTTTCCATAATTTCTATTATCATTATAGCCATAACCATTTTCATTGCGCCTGTTATTCCATTGATAATTTTCATTGTGACGGTTATTGTCTCTTGGATGATCAGATGGTTGGTAATTATTTTCATTGGATTGATTGCTATAATGATCATGCCTGCCATCCTGCGCAAATGCAGCAGTGAAAAACCCAACAAAAAATAAAAGTGTAATAATCTTTTTCATAATGTAATTTTTTTATTGTGAATTAATGCATATAAGACGAGGCATTTATTAATAAGATTACCAACGAAACGTTAATACAGAATCCCTACAGAATTGAGCGCAGGAGAGGGTTTGATAGAAATTTAATTATATTTTATTGAAGTCGTTATTTCAGAAATCTATATTTAAGATTATACAGCCAACGCTGTATTATTTTTTCAGGATATTATTGAAATTTGAAGCGTCGCAAATTTGTAAATCTGTACTATTTTTGAGCCATACACCTCTCTCTTGTAATTATCCTGGACAAAAGCCACTTGCAAGACAACTGATAATGCCAACAACGAGAATATTACTCTACCATATTTCATCAACCGAAATTTTTCTGAATTATCAAAATCAATCGATTTCTATGAAGACTTTTAATCTACCAATTTTTTATCTTCAAACAGTTTCGAATTAAGAATTTATTATTTTTTCAAAACAAATACTATTTTCTACATTTTCATATTTGCCAAAATTTGGAATGATCCTATAATTATTTTTTTTATAAAGCTGTATCGCCTCCGGTTGTTGCTTTCCAGTTTCTAACAAGCATTTTTTATAGTTTAAACTAATAGCCCATTGTTCTAATTTTTTCAGAATTTCAGAAGCAATTCCTCTACCTCGTTTGTGTGGCAGCACATACATTCGTTTCACTTCTATCGTGTCTTCAGAATATTCTTTGAAAGCTCCGCAACCAACGGCTAATTCATTATCATAAGCAACAATTGCATATTTTATATTGCTGGCTTTGTTGATTTGCGCATAAAAAGCATGTTCTTCACCATCACGAATTTTTAGGTCTGCGTCAAGCTCTGCAACAAGTTGCTTAAAGTCTGTATTGTCGGGTGATGTCATGAAATAGTTGATCATTTATTACGTTATTGTTTGTGATCGCTCATAAACTCTGGAAATTCGTTTGCCTGCCAAATGATCAATTGGTACAAAAAGAAATCATACATGCAGAAAGAGATTTTGGGTTATTTGGAGGTAGACTGATGAAATTTAAATTTTGCTTCATCTTATCAATCGTGCGCCTGCATTATTTCTATATAGTTTACAGACTTTATTGCTCTATATAAAGCATTAAATTGCAATGATATGAAAAAATTATTTAAAGAATTCTTTCTCTCAGTAACAATAGAGGCCACAGTCTTTGGTCAAAGTGGTGAGCAGTGGTGAAGTTCTTGATTGGTTTGGAAGCAATAATAATTATCTTCAATTTCATGAAGAACAGCATGAAAATATTTTAGGTGATTAAATGTTGGATCATGATTAACCAGATTTGACAACCATGATTAACCAGAGCTGTCAAATCTAAGTTGTCAATCTTTATAAAATCGTACTGCTTGATACCGCAAAGATTATATCTGTTTATTCTATGGTTACTTTTTTTTACTAATGGTTTTTCCCAACAAAAACCCGGTAATCTTTCTAACCTCAGAAGTAAAAAAATTTCTACTAAAATAAATCCCTTTCTTCTTGACAGCAACAGTATCATTCCCAATACTGTTTCTATAATTGGAGTACCGAATGATTTGTATAAAATGGATTATGTAAATTCCATGGTAGAATGGAAAAGGAACAATTTACCGGACAGTGTTTTTATTTCGTACCGCGTTTTTCCTTTTAAATTAAATTCTGTAACAAGGCATTTTAATTATGATAGCATCAGGTTTAATTTCTCTACAGAGAAGCCTTTTGTTTTTAACAGTAACACATCTCAAAATAAAATAATTGACTTTGGCAACATCAATTATAACGGAAGCTTTGGGCGCGGCATTTCATTTGGAAATACGCAGGATGCTGTTGTGAACTCGACTTTAAATCTGCAGCTAAATGGCTTTATCGGCGATAGCCTGGAACTTACCGCAGCGATAAGCGATAATAATATTCCCATCCAGCCGGAAGGCAATACACAGAACATACAGGATTTTGATAAAATTTTTATGCAGATAAAAAAACATGGATGGCAGGCAAATTTCGGAGATATTGACGTAAGACAAAGCCAGAATTATTTTCTTAATTTTTATAAAAGATTACAAGGCGCTTCGTTCATAACGGATAACAGGATAAGCCAAAATATAGGTAATTCACTTTTATTAAGCGGCGCTATTGCCAAAGGTCAATTTGCAAGAAACGTAATAACACCGCTTGAAGGAAACCAAGGGCCATACCGCCTTTCAGGCAATAATAATGAACTTTACTTTGCCGTGCTTGCAGGAACTGAAAGGGTTTATATTGATGGTCAATTATTAACTAGAGGCGAAGACCAGGATTACATTATTAATTACAATACCGCAGAGATAACATTTACGGTGAAACGCTTAATTACAAAAGACAGCCGGATACAAGTGGAGTTTGAATACTCTGACAGAAATTTTTTGAATTCAATGCTCTATGCTAATGATGAAGTAAACATAAACTACAAACTGAAATTGAGCGTTGGCGCTTATTCTAATGTGGACGCAAAAAATTCTTCCATTAATCAAACACTCACTACAGACCAGAAGCAATTTTTATCGCAGATAGGAAATAATATTGACAGTGCAAGATATCCCAACGCGATGCCTGATTCTTTTTCTGTCAATAAAATTCTTTATAAAAAAATGGATACGTTATACAATGGAATCCATGACAGCATTTATGTTTATTCCACTAATCCAAACGATCAATTGTACAATCTTTCTTTCACCAATATTGGACCGGGAAGAGGAAATTATAGTATCGTGACGACCGGCAAAGCAAACGGACGCGTATTTATGTGGGTGCAGCCTTTGAATGGCGTTAAACAAGGCGATTGGGATCCTATTATCCTTCTCATTACTCCAAAAAAGCATCAGCTAATCACTACTTCTGCGCAATATTTTTTCAATCCTAAATCTTTTGTAAAAGCGGAATTCGCAATGAGCAATTATGATGTAAATACTTTTTCTTCAAAAGATAAAAACAATGATTTGGGCGCTGCTGCCAAAGTAGATTATACGATGCAGAAAAATGTTTTCAAAAATGTAAAACCGGGGTTGGTTTTGCAATCAACCGTCAGCTACGAATATGTTCAGGATAAATTTAAGCCAATCGAAGTCTTAAGAAACGTAGAATTCAACCGCGACTGGAGCCTTCCTTTTGACGTGCCTTCAGCCACCGAAAATTTAATCAATGCTTCATTACAGTTAAGTGATGCTAAAAATAATTTTGTAAAATATCAATTCACGGATTACAACCGGAGCGACAATTATAACGGCATCAGGAATTCTATTGAAAATGTGATCAGCATTAAAGACTGGCATTTTACCAATAGGTTTTATATCACTAATGTCAATAGTTCTATTCAAAAAGGAAATTATCTAAGGCCTTCGATTGATGTGTATAAAACACTTCCGGGACTGAAAGATTGGAAAATAGGAGGAGGCTATTCTTCAGAAAATAATCAACAAATCAATAAGCAATATGATACATTGCTTCCAATAAGCTTTGCTTTTAATTTGTGGCAGGTTTATTTAAAATCTTCTGAAAAAAAACTGAACAGGTGGGGCATCACTTATTTTACAAGAGAAGATAAAATTCCTTTTCGAAAAAATCTAATAACAGAAGACAAAAGCCAGAACGTAAGCATCATCACAGAATTATTGAAGAATGAAAATCACCAGTTTAAATTAAGTGTTACCTACCGTAAACTGGATGTGGTTAATAAAGGTATTACGAGCCAGCAAAGTGATGAAAGCCTCTTGGGCAGGGCAGAATACGCGATCAATAAATGGAAAGGCTTTGTAAGAGGAAGTGTGTTATATGAGATCGGTTCGGGGCAGGAACAGAAAAGGGAATACACTTATATTGAAGTGCCCGCAGGCCAGGGCTATTATACATGGATTGATTATAATCATGATGGCATACCTCAATTGAATGAATTTGAAATAGCCGTATACCAGGATCAGAAAAAATGGATCAGGGTTTTTACACCAACCAATGAATATGTAAAAGCCAACTACATACAGTTTAACTGCAATTTCAGCCTCAATCCCCGATCAATTATTTCAAAGAATAAAACCAATAATTTTTTAAAATTTCTCGGCAAATTCAACACCAATTCATCTTTGCAGATAAACAGAAAAAATATTTCTAATGGTGGCTTTGAATTCAATCCTTTCAGCAAAAAATTAATTGACACTGCCTTGATTACACTCAATTCATTTTTGACCAATGCGATTTATTTTAACCGCACCGGAACCAAATGGGGATTTGATATCACACACCGATTGAACAACAGTAAATCATTATTAAACTATGGATTTGAGAGCACTTCACTCCGCGACCTAACGTTAAGAGCAAGATGGAATTTTAACCGTTCTATCGCAACTTCATTCACCAATAAATTTATCCGGAATGAGTTAGCCACTCCTGCATTTACCAACAGGAATTATCTCGTAAATGAAGTGTCGGCAGAACCTGTAATTAGTTATATTTATAAAAGTGATTTTCGGGTAAGCATGATATATACATATGATATCCGCAATAATAAAATCGGCCAGATGGAAAAAGCTGTAAATAATTCTCTCGCAGCAGAAGTAAGATATAATGTGCTTTCCAACGGAATTGTCAATGGGAGATTTTCTTTCAATAATATTAATTTTACGGACGATGCGAACAGCACTGCCGGGTATATTTTATTAGATGGGTTATTGCCGGGCAAAAATTATTTATGGAGTGTTGAGCTTACTAAAAAGCTGGTAGGAAATATTGAGATCAATTTGCAATATCAGGGAAGAAAGCCCGGAAGTAGTCCCGTTGTTCATACAGGAACGGCTTCGATCAGGGCGATATTTTAAAAGAAATAGAGACAAGGTTTGAAAGTTAGAAAAACAAAAAATGTAATTTTCTACAAAAAGGCTTTTCAGAAAGCGGGCAATTTCGGCTACTGTTGAATAAAGATGGAAACTTATACGAATCCTCCTTTGGAGGGCAGGGAGGCCTGATCAAAATCCAATAGCGTCCTAAACGTTTAAAAAAAATAGAGAAAGATGTTTGTATCTCAAATACATTTGAGTTGCACAACAAAACAAACTTTCTCTATGTCAAAAATAGCCCTATTTGCACAAATCATATCCAAATTAGACAAGTCTTCATTCAATAAATTAGTAAAGGACAAACAAGCTGATAAACATAATAAGGGCTATAACAGTTGGACTCATTTGGTTTCCATGCTTTTTTGCCAATTTGCCAAAAGCCAGTCGGTAAGAGATATTAGCAATGGCCTTCGTTCGGCCACGGGAAATTTGAATCATCTTGG
Source organism: Bacteroidota bacterium (assembly GCA_030853195.1). Classification (GTDB taxonomy): domain Bacteria; phylum Bacteroidota; class Bacteroidia; order Chitinophagales; family Chitinophagaceae; genus Ginsengibacter. Next base: position 170,281 of record JALYVO010000003.1, read on the forward strand.
AATAAACAAGGCACCTTCCAAATCAACTATAAGCTATCAGAATAAAAACCGCAATCATGAAGTGTTTAAAGAATATTATTTTAAACTGCTCAATTGTTTAGGACAGCAGGCTCAATTCAAACAAGTTAAGTTCCACATC
>JALYVO010000064.1 GCA_030853195.1 Bacteroidota bacterium
TTTTCAAGCATCCATGTTTCAGGCAATATCAACACCTGGTTTTTATCATATCCTAATTTTGTATTTTGGATAAAAGCAAGTTGCCTGTAAACCACTGTGGTTCCCACAATTAAAAGAATAGAAATGAAGAATTGAAAAATTACAAGCCCGCTTCGTAATCCGATGCTTTTTTTGCCAGAGCTAAATTTTCCTTTTAGTACTGATACAGGTTTGAAGGATGAGAGAAAAAATGCAGGGTAGCTTCCTGCCAGGCTTCCTGTTAATAAAATAAATAAAACCAAGCCTGGCAACATCCATGGATTAGAAATAAAATTAAGCGATAAGGCTTCACCTGAAAAATTATTGAAGAATGGTAACGCCAGGTAAACAAAAATAATTGCCAGCAAAGAAGCAAAGGCAGTAAGCATGACAGATTCAAATAAAAACTGGCGCACCAATTCCATTTTCAGGGAACCAAGCACTTTGCGTATGCCAACCTCACGTGCACGCTTAGACGCACCGGCTGTACTCAGATTCATAAAATTAATGCAGGCAATGAGCAGCATAAATAAAGCGATCACACTAAAAATATAAACATAGCGGATATCACCTTCCGGTGAAAGGTCATTGGTGAAATCGGAATGAAGATGAATATCGGTTAATGGTTGCAAATACAAACCAATGTCGTTACCTTTTTTCCTAAACTCAGCCAGGCTCATTCCCATTCCCTGCTGCAGTTGCGGGCCTACATATTTATCGAATATACCGGGCAACTTAGCCTGCAGTTTTTTATAATTATAATCTTTTGGCAGCACGAGATACGTGTTGTAACCGGATGTCATAAACGAAGAAGATTTCGCGTCAGGCCAGGTTTCCATTGAAGCAAAAAAATCAAAATGAAAATGTGAGTTTACAGGCACTTTATCAATAACTCCCGTAACCTTAAATGTAGAATTTTGGCCTTTAATATTCAATACTTTTCCTAAGGGATCTCCATTACCAAAATATTTATTGGCGATTTCTTTTGTTATAACAATCGTGTTGGGTTGCATCAAGGCTGTTGCCGCACTGCCTTTGATAAGAGGAAGCGTGAACACCTGAAAAAAATTGGAGTCCACAAAAGCGAACGCATCTTCTTTAAAACTTTTATCGCCGTATGTAATAATTGGTGAACTACCATTTACCAATCGCGTTGCTTCAAGCACTTCAGGATAATTCGCTTTCAATGTTTGCGCAACCGGTGGCATCACGTTGGATTCTTTCATTTGCTGACCTTCAATTTTACCGCGAAAGACAACGCGCACCATCTGATCGGCTTTTTTATTAAAACGATCATAGCTTAATTCGTTCTGCACAAAAAGCATGATGACCAAACAAGTTGCAATACCAATAGCCAAACCAAAAATATTGATAAAAGAGAATGCCTTATTTCTCCAAAGATTTCTAAAAGCGATTTTAAAATAATTTTTAAGCATGTAATTGATTTTATTTCTTCTTAATCCGCCTGATGTGTATTAAAAATTGAACCACTTATTTATGTCTTAATACTCAGGCTTTTAGAAAATTAGAAAAAAATAAGCTGTCCGGTTTTGATACAGCATGAGTTTCAGTTTGATACAGTTATCATCTGTAACCTCACCACATAAGCTATTTTATAGTTTCTCAATTGAGCTTTTACCATTCACGATTGACCATTCACCATTCACTCACTCCTCAAACTATCAACAGGATTTGCCCTCGCTGCTTTAATCGCCTGGTAGCTTACGGTCAGTAAAGTAATGATGAGAGCGCCAAGACCTGTTACTCCAAAGATCCACCATGAAATTTCAGAATGATATTGATAATTCTGCAGCCAGCCATTCATAAAATAATATGTTACGGGCGTAGCGATCAGCAAAGAAATTAGTACGAGCGTTAAAAAATCTTTTGAAAGTAGCCGCCATAAATTAAAGACTGATGCGCCGAGCACTTTTCTCATCCCAATTTCTTTTACCCTCTGCTCGGCCATGAAAGATGCCATACCAAATAAGCCCAGGCATGAAATGAAAATGGCGAGAATAGCAAAGAAGCTTGCGAGCTTGCCGATGCGTTCTTCATCTCCGAATTTTTTAGCATATAGTTCATCTACAAATTTGAAATCAAAAGGCTGCGCAGGATTGTATTTTTTAAAAACTGTTTCGATTTTAGCCAATGCTTCGTGAGCGCTCATTGCCGGATTGATTCTCATATTAATTACATTCTGAGGCCCTGAACCCATTACAAAAACGGTGCGGAAAACCGGCGTGTATGGCGACTGCATTACTAAATCGCTAACCACACCGATAACATGAAACAATTTACCGTCCCACTGGATGATTTCACCGATAGGATGTTTCATTCCGGTAAATTTCGCGGCAGTTTCATTTAATATAATCCCTGTTGAATCGGTAAGAAAATCTTTGGAAAAATCGCGGCCTTCTTTAATCTTCCAGCCAATAGTTTTTCCAAAATCATTTGAAATAAAAACTACTCCGAAGTTGCCTTGTAACGAAGGGTCTTTGCCTGTCCATTCAAATCCATTATCCACTTCATCTATTTCTGTAGAAGGGCTGGATGATTCGGATATTTCTGAAACTATTCCTGAGTTTTTTAATTCATTTTTTACCGCATCAAAATGATTGTGTATGTCATCAGTTGACATGCGCGCTGCTATCAATCCATTGCGGCTATAACCGACGGGGCGGTTTTTTGCAAATTGGATTTGACGGAAAACGACAATTGTTCCAATAATTAAAATTACAGAAACCGTGAACTGTACCACCACAAGCACTTTGCGCGGCAGCGATGCAAAACGCCCAACATGAAAAGTTCCTTTCAAAACTTTCACCGGTTTGAAAGAAGATAAATAAAGGGCCGGGTAACTGCCCGCGATTAATCCTGTAAAAAGTGTAAATACAATTCCTGATATCCAAAAAAATGGATTGCTCCACAAAATGGACATTTTTTTTCCGGCAATATCATTGAAAAATGGAAGTATGAGTTGAACCAAAAACAATGACAACACAAATGCAAGGAAGGTTACTAATAATGATTCCGAAAAGAATTGCCTTATAAGTTGCCAGCGCATCGAACCAATGGCTTTCCTGATACCCACTTCTTTGGCGCGCTTTTCAGAACGGGCGGTGCTCAGGTTCATAAAATTGATGCAGGCAAGCAGCAAAACAAAAAATCCGATGATGCCAAACAACCATACAAATTCAATTCTCCCACCAACATTTACACCGTTTTTAAACTCGTTATACAAATGCCATTTACTCATCGGCTGCAAAAAAACAAGTGGCTTAAATGCCGCATCTTCTTTAGTAACATTCCTCAGCTTTACATCTTTTATTTTTGCTGAAACATTGTTCATATCAGCATTAGCTGCCACCTGCACATAAGTTAAATAAGCATTTGCCCGCCACGGGTTCGTCAGTTTTTCAGGCCATAATGCACTGTCAATATAAAGCTTCTAGGGAGCGATAAATGCTACATCATTAAAGCTTGAATTTTCAGGCAGGTCTTCATAAACGCCGGTTACTTTTACAATAAATTTGCTATCAATTTTTATAATTTTTTCTACAGGGTCTGCGTTTCCAAATAAGGCTTTGGAAGTTGAAGCAGAAAGTATAATGGAATTATTTTCGTTTAAGGATGACCGTGAGCCTTTGAGCATTTTAAGCGAAAGCATTTCGCTGATCTGCGGCTCAAAGAAAGTCCCGCTTTTGGTAATTTTATTTTCTCCGTTTGCCATCGTGTGATCGTAAGTCCAGGATGACATTGAAATGTATTTAAAATCACTTCCATAAGTTTTTCTCAACTCGTCTCCCATCACATAAGGCACAGCGGTCTGGCTACCGGTTTCGCCATTAAAAGTTTGATTTTGCATAACCTGAGCAATGCGGCCATAATTTTTAAAATCTTTATTAAAAGATAATTCACTCCATATCCATAATCCAATCAACATCGCTACGGCCATTCCCACGCCAAGCCCACTAATATTAATGAATGAAAAAGCCTTATTTTTCACGAGGTTTCTCCAGGCTATCTTGAAATAATTTTTAAACATATAAGCGATTTTATAGTTTTTCTCAATTCAGCTTTTACCACTCACGATTGACCATTCACCATTCACTACTCACTTCTCAAACTCTTCACTGGGTTCGCCAACGCTGCTTTTATCGCCTGGAAGCTAATTGTTATTAGTGCAATTGCCAATGACACCATCACCGCGATTAAAAATATCCACCAACTGATATCAATACGGTTAGCATAATCCTGCAACCAGGTATGCATTGTCCACCACGCGGTGGGCACAGCAATTAGTGTAGAAATGAAAATCAGTTTTACAAAATCTTTTGTAAGCAGAAAAACAATTCCCTGCACAGATGATCCCAACAATTTTCTTACACCAATTTCTTTTGTTCTTCTTTCCGCAGTATAAGCCACTAAACCCAATAAACCGAGGCTTGCAATTGAAATGGCGATGACAGAAAAAACGGAAAATATTTGCCCTGTCCTTTCTTCAGATTTGTATAAATTATTGAAATTCTCATCCAGAAATGAATAATCAAAAGGCCCATCAGGATTGAATGAAGCCCATTCTTTTTTCATATCGGCAAGCAATCCTTTTATATCCGTAGTTTTCATTTTCACAATTGCTACGCCGCTGTTTTTCCCTAATAGCATTATCAAAGGCGCTATTTCCTGCTTGGCAGAAGCATATTGAAAATCTTTTACCACACCAACTACATTGTAAGCGTGCTGTCCGGAACGCACAAGCGTTTGCCCTGCTGCGTTTGTATTACTCCATCCCAGTGCTTTTGCAGCAGATTCATTGATAAGTACAGCCATTGAATCTGTTGGGAAATCTTTGGAAAAATTCCTTCCGTTTATTATTTTCATTCCCAACGTGGGGATGTAATCATAATCAATACGGTAAATGTTGGTATGAATTTCAGAATGATTTTCATTGTCTTTTCTCTCCTGCGGATAAATTTGTGTGCCGCCCATATTTGGGTTTCCGGGCACACCTTGTGAAATGCTGACGGCAGATACACGGCTGTCTTGCAGTAATTGCTGTTTAAATGCATTTTGATTGTTACCTAATAAATAGCTGTTATTAATAATCGCCACCTGTTCTTTATCGTAGCCCAGTTTTTTATTTTGCATAAAATTCAATTGCTGATACACCACAATTGTAGCAATAATCAAAATTATGGAAACAGCAAATTGAAATACCACCAAGCCATTCCGCAAAAAACTTTTTCCTTTCAATTGAGCGCCAGTTCCGCCTTTCAAAACTTTTATAGTTTGAAATGCGGAAAGAAAAAATGCAGGGTAAATGCCTGCAGTAATGCCCACAAGAAAGGTGAACGCAAGCATAGATAGAATGGCTAATGGATTCAGGAAAAAGATATAACGGATATGCTCACCCGAAATTTGGTTGAACAATGGAAGCAATAAAAAAATAAATAGCGTTGCAAGAATTAAAGAACAAAAAGCGATTAACACTGATTCCGCGAGAAATTGAAATACCAATTGTTTCTTTAAAGAACCCAATACTTTACGAATGCCCACTTCTTTTGAACGCTTTGAAGAACTTGCTGTGGCAAGATTGGTAAAGTTGACACAGGCAAGCAACAAAATAAAGAAAGCCAGTACGCAAAAAATATAAACATATTGAATATCGCCACCAGGTTCCAGTTCATATTTCGTATTCGAATATAAATGGATGGAAGTAAGTGGCCGCAACATAAAACGGAAAGTGTTTACAGATTTTTGTGCCTGAGCAAGGCTGATGCCCATGTCGTGCTGCGTTTCAGGGACTACATGCTCTGCTACTAATTGTGGAAATTTTGATTCCAGTTTGGCAACATCTGCATTTGTATTAAGCAGCAAATAAGTAAACCAGCCCACATTGCTCCAGGTATTATTTGCAGCATTTACATAAGAAGAAGTGCTGAAAAAAGCGTCAAAATGAAAATGAGAATTATCAGGAATTTTATCAATTACACCGGTTACTTTATACAATCCATTAATAATACCTGAAAAGGACAAGCTTTTTCCGAGTGCATCCTTTTTGTCAAAATATTTTTTAGCAAGTGCTTTAGTGATCACAATAGAATTAGGTTGCACCAGCGCCGTTTTTGCATCGCCTTCGATGAACGGAATAGAAAAGAGTTGAAGAAAATTTGAATCCGCTGTGGCGATATGTTCTTCTTTGAACTGCTTATCATCATAACGCACAAAAATAGCAGGCATTTGCGCTAATCGTGTGCTAGCAAGCACTTCAGGAAAAGCATTCTTAATTCCCTCACCTACGGCCACGTCCACATTGGGGAAAACGGTGATAGTTCCATTATCGGTCAAATGCAATTCTACCCGGTAAATTTGTTTTGCCTGTTTTGGATAAGTATCATAGTTAAGTTGGTGATAGAGATAAGCGCAAATTAACATGCAGCAGGTAATACTTATGGCAAGCCCAAAAATATTAATGAAAGAAAAAGTTTTTCTTTTGATAAGATTGCGCCAGGCGATTTTGAAATAATTCTTAAGCATATAAGTGATTTTGTAGTTTTTCAGCTTTTTTTCAATTCTTCATTTTCAATTTTCAATTTTCAATTCTCAATTGTCCTATTCACTTCTCAAACTCTTCACCGGGTTGGCAACCGCCGCTTTTATCGCCTGGAAGCTTACTGTTAGTAATGCAATTAATATGGCGATAAAACCTGCTAATAGAAATATCCACCAACTGATATTAATTCTATAGGCAAAGGTTTGAAGCCATTTGTTCATGGCCCACCACGATAACGGAATGGCAATTAGGCAGGCAATAATAACCAGCTTTATAAAATTTTTTGAAAGCATTTTCGTTATCGAGGCAACACTTGCACCCAATACTTTGCGGATACCTATTTCTTTTCTTCTTTGCTCGGAAACAAATGCTGCAAGGCCGAACAATCCCAACGCAGAAATGAAGATGGAAATGCAACTGAAAAGCAATACAAGTTTTGAAATTTTCAGATCATCTTTATAAAGATTATCAAATGACTGATCCATGAACTGGTACTCGAATGGCGCATCGGAAATTAATTTTTTCCACGTTCCGGCAATGTCTTCCATTGCTTTTGAAATATTGCCTGGCGCAATTTTTACGAAGAAATCTGCTTTCAATTCATCATCATTATCGCATATCACCAAAGGGCTAATTTTATTATACAGCGAACTGAAGTTATAATCTTTTATCACACCGATTATTTGACCTGTATCTCCGCCACTTTTTGCAAAAAGTTGCCCAATAACAGGTTGGCGTATTCCTAATTGCATTACCGCTGTTTCATTCAAGATATAATTTTTCTTATCAGAATTATCATCACGAAACCATCTGCCTTTTTTTAATTGTAAATTGAATATATTTTTTGTTTCAGGTTCAACAGTCATATAATAAATAGAAGACTGGGAACTTGTATCTATTCCTTTCCAATACCATGACTGCACACCATTTGAATTCATTGAACCTTCAATAGAATTGCTTGCAAGCGCAATGCTTTGCAGAGAACTATTACTTTGTAAATCATTTTTAAAAGTTTGAGAAAACATGTTTATTTTTTGCTGGTCGTAATTCATTTTTTTCAGCATCTGAGAAGGCAACTCAAACGATACCACCTGGGCGCGGTTGTATTGTGCAGCAGAAGTTTGAGCCAGTTGCATTTGCCGGAAGATAACTATGGTGCCAATGATGAAAACAATGCCAATAACAAACTGAAAAACAACTAATCCTTTACGAAGCGCTATATTTTTAAATTTCAAAATAGAATGGCCATGCAAATAATTTAACGGTTTAAAGAACGACAAGGTTAATGCGGGAAAAACTCCATTTAATAATGTGCTGAAAAGTAATGTACCACACAAAACACTCCATAAAATTTTAGAGCCAAATGATAACTGGAAATTCGTTTCCGTGAGTTTATCAAATGCAGGTATCGTAAGCCACATAATAATAGTTGAAATGCACAAAGCAATCAGGCACAATAAAAATGACTCAGTCAAAAACTGAAAAAATAATTGCATATGGTTGCCACCCATAATTTTTCGGATACTTATTTCTTTAGTGCGGGTATTGGCTTTCGCGATGGTAAGATTTACATAATTGATGCTTGCTGTAATTAAAAGTAATATTGCCAGCACTCCGAAAACAAACACGGCAGTATGGCTGCCACGGCGAAATATGGGATCGAATGATTTTGTATCGAAATGCAATTCATTCAAAGGCTGTACGGCTAATGAAAAATCTGTTCTTGCTGATATTTGCTGCGACAGTGCTGTTGTTTTTTTAGTGAATGAAGCAATATTTGTATTTGGATAAACTTTTACGAAAGTTCTATAGCTCGAGTTACCCCAATTATTAATATCTCCTTTTCTAAAAGCAATACGTGCAGCCATTGGCACAAGCATATTAAATTGTAAACTTGAGTTGACAGGGTTGTCTTTTACAACAGCCCTCACCTGATACAAAGTCGTATCCAACTTTACAATTTGGTCGATTGGATTTTTGTGTCCAAAGAGTTGTTTGGCTCTTGACTGTGTAAAGATGATTGAAAAAGGATTGCGGTTAAATGAAGTGATGTCTCCGCTTACTACCTGGTAATCAAAAATTTTAAACCAATCAGCATCAACAGCAACTCCCTTTTTTTCATCAAATAAATTTCCATCCACATGTATTGTTCCAGGCCATGGAGCCATTCTTGCAACATAAGCTACATTGCTTTCTTTTTTGAGTACATCTGCAACAGGCAGAGGAGTTATAGGATTTGCTTCATCAAAGACATTAAATTTTATCTGAACTAAATAAATATCCTTTGCATCATTGTTATGGGTGTCAAAGCTCAGTTCGTTCTGTACCCAAAGTGCTATAAAAATAAATGCAACTAATGATACAGAAAGGCCGAACAAATTAATCAGCGTTGTTGTTTTGTTGCGGATAAAACTGCGCCAGGCAATTTTGAAATAATTTTTTATCATACAAGCGATTTTATAGTTTTTCTATTTTTTCTCCAAGATCTGCTCACTCACTCCTCAAACTCTTCACCGGGTTGGCCACCGCTGCTTTTATCGCCTGGAAGCTTACTGTTATCAACGCAATTATTATAGCTGTTAAACCCGCGAATAAAAAAATCCACCAGCTAATATTTATTCTGTAGGCAAAATCTGTGAGCCATTTATTCATTACCCACCACGCCACAGGAGAGGCGATTATGATCGAGATGATTACCAGCTTTAAAAAATCTTTTGAAAGTAAAGCCGCAATACCTGTAACGCTTGCGCCGAGCACTTTGCGCACGCCAATTTCTTTAGTCCTTTGCTCTGCAGTGAAGGCGGCCAAACCAA
>JALYVO010000021.1 GCA_030853195.1 Bacteroidota bacterium
TAACCGCTTCGGATGCCGAAGGTGCGGGGGAAACATTTCATGTAACGGCTTTTGATTTGGAAAATCCTTTAAAAAATGAAGACGGGCATATTAATTATAAAGAAGATTTTTTTGGTAGATCAACAAACCTTACTGTAAGCGGGCAGCTTGAGGCAGAGTTAGCGGCTTTGGCCTTGGGCGATGTGTATACTTTCGGTCCAACATTTCGCGCTGAAAATTCAAACACGGCGCGCCATCTGGCAGAGTTCTGGATGATTGAGCCTGAAATGGCTTTTTCTGATTTGGAAGACAACATGAATCTTGCCGAGGAATTTATCAAATACATTATTAAATATGCGTTAGATAATAACCGCGAAGATTTGGATTTTTTAGCAACCCGCCTCGTTGAAGAAGAAAAGCAAAAACCACAAAATGAAAGAAGTGAAATGGGATTGATTGAAAAACTGGAAGTTGTAATTAATAATGAATTTGAAAGGCTCACTTATACAGAAGCGATTGAAATTTTGAAAGAATCAACGCCTAATAAAAAGAAAAAATTTCAATATTTAATTGATAAATGGGGAGTTGATTTGCAAAGCGAGCATGAACGCTACCTGGTAGAAAAACATTTTAAAAAACCTGTTATCCTTATCAATTATCCCAAAGAAATAAAATCATTTTACATGCGCCAGAATGATGACGGAAAAACGGTAGCCGCAATGGATATTCTCGCTCCGGGAATTGGCGAAATAGTTGGCGGCTCACAGCGCGAAGAAAGATTGGATGTTTTGGAAAAAAGAATGGAGGAACTTAATATTCCGGCTGATGAATTATATTGGTATTTGGATACAAGAAGATTCGGGACTGTACCTCATGCCGGCTTTGGGCTTGGCTTTGAGCGTTTAATTTTGTTTGTAACCGGAATGACAAATATCAGGGACGTGATTCCATTTCCGAGGTTTCCGAAGAATGCAGAGTTTTGATTGTGAATGGTAGGATTTTGGGATGAACAGGATCAGAAGATTTCAAAAACTTTTGTGTATTTAGATAAGCGAAAATGTAGAAAATTCTTTTTTTAATCTTAATCCAAGATCTGTTTTTCATTTTTTCTTTCTAGAATCTCATTCGTCATTCATCTTTTTAAGCTACATTTGGATACCATTCTTTCTTAAAATTTAATTCAATGATAAAACGTATAATTGAGTTTCTTTTGGGAGTAGTTGTAACATTATTTCTTATTAGCAGTTATGGTGATAAATATAATCCATCCAAACCACTTGTTGCCTATATCACAACAAATAAAGCGCTACAAATAAGTATTATTATTGTATCAATAGTTCTAGCCTTTAGGCTTATTGGAGGAAAATCCAAAGATTATTCAAAATTCTTTTATAATTTATTCGTTAAATTATTTGGCGATCCAAAAAGAAAAAAACTGTAATTTTTTCATTCGTAAAAAATAAAAAAATTCTTCTGTGCTGTACAAGCAAAAACCAGCTTTCAACTGACTTTTTATGATCATTAATATTCAAAGTGTTTTAGTTTTGGTGCAAAACATAAAGGCTTAATAAAATTATTATTGTATTAGATAAGCAAAAAAATAGATTTTCCTTATTTTTTCAAAAACACTTCAATCCTCGTTCCCACATTCTCTCTTATATTTTCATAAAAAAGATTGTAGTCGGCAATGTGATAATTTTTTGTTTTAAGAAAAATACTCCCGAAAAATTTCGGTTTATTGACCCATAAAACATTTCCATGAATTTGCGCATGCACGAGACCCGGAATTACTTTATTGAAATCACGAAGCACGCCTCCTTTGTTTAAATCAGCAGGGGCAAAAGTTGTATCCATCGTCCAGGTAAGCGGATTAATTACATAAGCTTTCTTAATTTCTTTTTCTACAAATGGCGCAACATAACCTTCTTCGAAAGTGCGCCAACTAATGAAACATCCTGTTGCTGTTGAATCGGCGCAAGGTTTTATTTCTGAAAAATAATTAGTGAATACCGGCAAGCCGATAATATAAGCGCATACCAATTGTTTCCCCAAGGGTTTATTTTCAAAAAAATCTTTCAGCAATCTCCCTGCATGTAGCGTTCCCTGGCTGTGAGATGCAATGATAATCGGGCGCCCATGATTATAATTTTTTAAATAATATTCAAAAGCATTTTTTACATCACTATAAGCAGTGTCCAGCGCGGCATCAGCACTTGCCTTGTCATCTGTATAAAAAGCCAAAAGATTTGCCTGGCGGTAACGCGGAGAAAAGACCCTGCAATATTTATTAAACGCGCTTGCCTGGTAAAGTATCGTTCCATTATCAGTTTTCCGGTTTAGCGTTTCATCATCAATGTTAGCATTCCAGCCTTCGGGTAATTTTGTATCCGTGTACGTGGTTGGATGAATGAAGAAAACATCTGCGAGAGAATCTTTGGATTTATCTGTCAGGTTTTGCGGCACATTATCTGATGGATCTTGTTTGAAAGGGCTTGCCGCCCAATAATTCAAATTACTATAATCGGGTTTCCCATCTTTACTTTTAAATTGATAATCGACAGATTGCGTATAAATTTTTTGCGAACAACCCATCAATAATTCTAAAGAAAAAAATAAAAAAACAACAACAAATTTTCCTGAAGAAAAATATCTTTTGTAATTTGACATGCTCAAAACTACAATCACTATTTTTAATAAAACCCTAAAACGATGAACATACCGGTAGTAGACCTCTCTGATTTCACTGGCGGCGACCCAAAGAAAAAAGCAGCTTTCGTGCAGGAACTCGGAAAAGCGTATGAAGAGGTAGGATTTGTCGCGGTAAAAAATCACGGTATTCCCGATGAACTGATCGCAGACCTTTATAAATATGTGCAGCAATTCTTTTCGCTTCCTTCAGACAAAAAAAGAAAATTTGAAATTCCGGAACTTGCAGGCCAGCGAGGTTATACTTCTTTTGGAAAAGAGCACGCCAAAGGAAGCGAGGCTCCCGATTTGAAAGAATTTTTTCAATTTGGCCAAATAGTTCCTGATAATCATAAATTGAAATCTGAATATCCGGATAATGTAAATGTAAAAGATATTCCGGGCTTCAATGATACACTTATTAAAGCTTACCGCGCTTTTGAAAAATCTGGGAAATCTCTTTTGCAGGCAATTGCTTTGTATCTCGGTTTGAATGAAAACTACTTTGATGATTTTGTGGAAGAAGGAAATTCAATTGTGCGGGCTATTCACTATCCGCCGATTACCATTGAGCCAAAAAGCGCCATCCGCGCGGAGCAACATGAAGACATCAACCTGATCACCTTACTGGTCGGCGCTTCTGCAGGCGGCCTTGAAATTCTTACCAAAAAAAATGAATGGGTGGGCGTTACTTCGTTGCCCGAACAAATTGTAGTGAACGTTGGCGACATGCTGCAGCGGCTAACTAACAATAAATTAAAAAGCACTACGCATCGCGTGGTAAATCCGCCGCGAGAATTGTGGCATACTTCAAGATTTTCTATTCCATTTTTCCTTCATCCAAAATCAGCAATGGATTTGTCTGCTTTAGAAAGCTGTATTGATGAAAAACGTCCGAAAGCTTATGAAGATATTACAGCGGGAGAATATTTAGATGAGCGTTTAAGAGAAATCGGTTTGAAAAAATAACGGACCTTGTTGCAAAATTTTTCTATGCATCTTATACAAAAATTGCTGTGTTTTTTCTTTTTGATTTTTTTCTTTTCATCATGTAGTAATAAAGCGATTGACTTCAATAATAATCTTGTAAACATCCAGAAAAAGGTGCTAAAAGAAGCACAGGCCTTTGGAAAAAAAATGAAAGAAGTAAAAGCAGATTCATTACCATTAACGAATGCGAAAAAGGATGCAAATAAGTTGACTACATTTATTGATATTGAGATTAATCAGGCCGAAAATTTGTCAGCGCCAAAAGATGGCAACAATTTGAAAAGCGCTATCCTGGATCAATTACAATTTGAAAAAGATATTGTCTTTAAAATAGGAAGATTAACAGAAGGCGGAATTTCGCAGGAAGAAAGAACAAAGATCGGAATGGAATTTTTAAATAGCGGATACAAAGCAAATCAGCTGGAAGACAAAGTGCGATTGGCTCAGGAAGCATTTGCCAAACAAAATAAATTCAAATTGGAAACAAAATAAACCTTCTGCAAAAAGGATTGCTTTCTCAATTATAAATTGCTTTATTTTTATTAAATGGTTTTGCACAGGCACATTCCTTTTTTAAAAGCGGTTTTTTATTATACTCTTTCCGCATTTGGTGGGCCTCAGGGGCATTTGGGAATGATGATGAAAACTTTTGTTGACGGTAGGCGTGATCTCACAAAAGAAGAATTGATGGAATATGTCGCATTTTGCCAGCTTTTGCCAGGGGCATCTTCCACACAAACCATTACACTGATTGGTTATAAACGCGGCGGAGTTCTACTCGCCATTCTTACTCTTATCATCTGGATATTGCCGGCATCTGTTTTAATGGGAATTTTTTCTTTTCTCGTTCAGTATGTAAATACTTACCACGTGAGCCTGAACGTGTTTACTTATGTACAACCCATGGCAGTGGGGTTTATAGCGTTTGCTGCTTTTAGGATGTATAATGTTTCCATAAAAAATACCATTACTTATATCATTATGCTTGTGGCTCTTTTTGCAACTTATATTTTTTTTAAAACACCTTGGATCTTCCCGATACTGATTATTTTAGGCGGCGTGGTCACCAACTTCAGCGACAGGAGAATTCCTAAAAAAGAGAACATAAAACCAAAGCATATCAGATGGACCAATATCTGGTTGTTTAGTTTGTTATTTGTGATTCTTGGTTTTTTGAGTGAAACAGCAAGAAAGGAAAACTGGCAACACAAAAGAGCCTTTAACCTTACAGAAAATACTTATCGCTTTGGAAGCATTGTATTTGGGGGCGGTGATGTGCTTATGCCTATTATGTATGAGCAATATGTAGTTCGCGCAAAAACAAAATACCTGAGCAAGGAAGAATACCTTACCGGCTGGGGTTTGGTGCGGGCCATTCCAGGGCCTGTTTTCTCTGTAACATCATACACCGGCGGGATGGTATTGCGTGACCAGGGAACTAAAATGCAAATAATTGGATGCATAATAGGGTGCATTGGCATTTTCTTACCAAGCGCTTTGTTGGTATTATTTTTTTATCCTGTATGGCATAACCTGAAAAAATATGCGTTAGTGTTCCGTTCGTTGGAAGGCATTAATGCAGTAGTGGTAGGGATTATGTGGGCCTCTTCTCTTTATTTATTAAAAGATATATCCATAACAGAAATGGATACGGTCAGTTTTGTTAATATTTTTGTCATCATTGGAACATTTTCATTACTCACTTTCTCAAAAATTCCCGCCCCGCTTATAGTATTAGGTTGCTTAGCCATTGGACTTGTTTTGTGATGCCTTATAAGTAAAAATATAGTTTTTAAATATTTTTCCAGGGAACGCTATTTTGGATTAACTATCAAGTAATTTTTATGCCTCATTATGCATCATTTACTTTTATCTTTTTGCGCTTGTTTTCCAAATTTATTAATATTTTTCAATTGTTAAATCTGTAATGATTAAGTAAATTTTAAAAATAATTATTGTTTTGTTAACAAATGTGTCTAATTTACATGATAAACAAATTTTTAATTATAAATTGTTATGATTATGAGAAAAAAACTACTGCTTAGCAGCCTGTTGTTGCTCTTCTGCGTTTTGCAAACAATGGCTCAGCAAAGAACTATTACCGGAACGGTAACTTCAAAAGAAGGCACTCCCTTAGTTGATGCATCAGTAACCGTCATCGGGCAAAGAACCGGCGTACGTACAGGAACTGATGGTACATTTTCAATTAACGTTCCTTCAAATGCAAAACAATTGCAAATTAGTTATGTAGGGTCTGAAACCCAAAGAGTTGATATCACATCATCCTCTAATGTTAGTGTTTCGCTGGTAAATTCTTCACAAGCCTTAACTGATGTAGTGGTTATTGGATATGGATCGGCGCGTAAACGTGATTTAACCGGAGCAGTGGCTTCGATTCAGGCAAAAGATTTTAATAAAGGTGTGCTTGCGTCTCCAGACCAATTACTAACCGGTAAAGTAGCGGGCCTTGAAGTAAGTGTAAACAGCGGCCAACCAGGCGCTGCCACTACAGTTAAGATCAGGGGAAACAATTCAATCAGGGGTGGAACTACTCCGCTATATGTTGTTGATGGAATTCCTTTAGATGGGAGAAGCCCGCGCCCAAGTCTTGGAAGTGTTTCAGGCCTTGGTGACTTACCGGATGTAAACCCATTAATATATTTGAATCCAAATGACATTGCCTCCTTTGAGGTTTTAAAAGATGCTTCTTCATCTGCGATCTACGGCTCCCGTGGAGCAAACGGTGTAATATTAATCACCACAAAAAAGGGTCAGGCCGGAGGAATGAGAGTAGATTTTTCTGCTTCAGTTGGAACCAGCGGTCTGATGAAAACATCAGATGTGTTGAGCGCCAGCCAATACCGTTCAGAATTAAAAGTTTATAATGCAGGATCTGATTCGGGTTTAAGCCTTAATCCATTCAAGGAAATAACAAGGCATGCAATAACTCAAAATTATAATGTATCATTAAGTGGTGGTAACGAAACCGGAAGCTACAGGGCTTCTTTTCTTGCCTCTGACCAGCAGGGAATTATTCTTAAAAGCGGCTTGAAGAAATATTTAGCAACATTTAGCGGCCAGCATAGATTTATAAACAACAAGTTAAGTATTAACTTCAATTTAACGGCTTCAAATTACACTGAACAAATTGCTCCTATATCAACAGATGCAGGAAGTACGGGTAACCTGATAAGTGCAGCTATGAACTGGAATCCAACATTGGCACTTGTTAGAAGTGGTGGCTCTTTCAATCAAACCAATCCAAGCGGCCAGATCAATCCCCTTGCACTGTCTGCTT
Organism: Bacteroidota bacterium; assembly: GCA_030853195.1. Lineage (GTDB taxonomy): Bacteria > Bacteroidota > Bacteroidia > Chitinophagales > Chitinophagaceae > Ginsengibacter. The sequence continues at coordinate 6,953 of JALYVO010000021.1, forward strand.
ATTCTGATGATAATAATAATGTTTCCACCCTTTTAGGAAGTATAAGCGCAGCTTACAAAATTCTACCAAATTTAGAATATCAATTATTGTATGGAGCTAATTACGGGACAGGGATAAGAAAATTTCAATTACAGGGCCTTATTGCAGCAACTGGTGGTAACGCAGATGGAAAGGGCGAAGCAATATTGGCTGGTGCCCAATTGTTTTCACAAACTATCACCCATACGCTTACCTACAACGCCAACCTTACACAAAGCCTGAAAATGAATTTAGTGGGTGGTTATGAATATTGGACTACAAGTTATAAAAATCAATCCACTTCTGTATATGGATTTAACTGGAATGTGCCTGGCGGACAATCGCTTTCATTTCCCTATTACAATAATATCCAATCTGGAAACCAAGCTAATTTAAGAGCTTACTCTTATGTTGATCCAAGTGTGGAACTACAATCTTATTTTGCAAGAGGTAGCTTTAATTTACAGGACAAATATCTTTTGACCGCAACTTTCAGAGCTGATGGTTCAAGCCGGTTTGGAAAAAATAATAAATACGCCTATTTTCCTTCAGTCGCTGCTAAGTGGGTAATAAGTGAGGAAAGCTTTATGAAAAACAAGAATACTCTCAGCAACCTCGCCTTACGTTTAGGGTATGGGCAAACAGGTAGCCAGGATGGAATACCTGCAGGTGCGTCACAACAAATAGGGCTTAATACCGGATATAATTCGACTCCCGGCGGATCGGCACCTTTTTCAATAGTAAACTACTCCTCTCCAAACTTGAAATGGGAAACGGTAACTTCCATTGATGGTGGGATTGATTTTGGATTTTTGGGAAACAGGATTTTTGGATATATTGATGCATTCTCTAAAAAGACCACTAATGTATTGTTCCTGTCTACATTGCCTGTGCCTTCAAATGGAGCCAGTATATGGAAAAATTTACCAAATGGCGCTTATGTAACAAATAAAGGTTTTGAGTTTTCACTAGGTGCTGCAATAGTGAGAAATGCAAATTTTGTATGGAACTTGAATGTGAACGTTGAATACGTAAAAAATACGTTTATCTATCCAGCGATAGGTGCATCACCTTTATATTTAACCGGCAGTATAACCGGTCAGGGAGTTTCGTCAGCATTTGCTGAGGCAATTGCCAACGGGCAACCAATTGATGTATTTTATTTAAGGCAATTCGAAGGTTTTGATAAGAATGGAATTGCATTAATTAAAAGTCAGGCATCTACTTACGTTGGAGATCCTAACCCTCACGTTATTTTAGGCGTTTCAACTGACCTGACTCATAAAAAATGGAGCTTAAGCATTAATACACACGGAGCATTCGGAAATAAAATTTACAATAATACTTTAACTAGTGTAACCAACCTTGGTAATATTGCAAATGGTAAAAACATCTCTAAAACCCTGATAGGCTCTTCTGAAAGCCTTGCAAATCCAGTTTCTGCCTCTACGCGTTTTTTACAAAGTGGTAATTACATGAAACTGGGAAATGCTACAATAAGCTACAATATTGGCGCAATGGGTAAAGTAGTCAGGAATTCTATGGTATTTTTGACAGGTAGTAATTTATTTGAAATTACAAAATATACAGGATTTGATGCGGAAGTAAGCACCGATCATAATAATAATGGTGTACCTTCTCTAGGCATAGATTATATTGGTTATCCAACTGCAAGAACAATAACATTTGGAATCAATTTTGGATTGTAATTTTTAAAAACTCAACTTTTAATTATGAAACGTAATAGAATATTATTAATTTTTTTACTGTCCGCTTTTATTTTCGGATGTACCAAACTTCACGAAAAATTAAATGACCAATTTGTAATAGCACCCGGAGGAGGAAACTCAAATGCAGCAGGACTGCTTTTGAACGCTTATAACGATTTGAATACGCCGTTCACTAACCAGGACCAGATGTTCTCTTTGCAGGAAAACACATCTGACGAGTGCTTAGTTCCAACCCGGGGTGGCGATTGGGATGATAATGGTGTATGGAGAGTGTTGCATGCCCACGCCTGGGACGCAACTCACGGCCAATCTTCAAGTGTTTTTATAAATCTGGGCACAATTGAAAGTGACGCCACGACAGTATTAGCCTTGAGCCCTACTGCAGAACAAGCCGCAGAAGCTATCTTTTTAAGGTCTTTGGCTCAATTTTATTTTTTAGATTTATATGGACAGGTTCCTTATAGAACAGTCGCAAATTATAACACGGTTGATGCTTCTCCTGTGATGAAACCCGCAGATGCAATTGATACCCTTGTTACCAACTTAACCGGAATTATTTCAATTTTAGACCCAACAAATACACCATATAGAGCAGGCCCGGATGCAGCAAGGTTTCTGTTGATGAAGGTTTTACTAAATAAGCAAGCATTTTTAAACAAAAATTCCCCCGCAGCCGCTCTTCCTGCTGATATGCAACAGGTGATTGCTTTAGGACAAGCTATAGTGAGCGGAGGAAATTATCAGCTTACATCAAATTATTTTGACAATTTCGGCCCTAATAATGGTGGCTTTGCGGCCGGTTATGGAACTGGCACTTCAAAAGAAAGAATTTTTTCCACTTCAAATAATGGTACTTCTTCAAATAATGGACAAAGCCCGGCAGGAGTGGATGCAAGATGGATGATGACATTGCATTATAATTCATGGGATGCGCCTGGCGTTTATGGCGGCGCCGGATGGAATGGATTCAGTACAATTGCTGATTTTTATAATGCTTTTGATGCCAACGATAGCCGCCGTGGAAATGTTGCTTATCCTGGTGTAACCAGTGTTTCAGGTTTAAAAGTTGGCTTACTTGAAGGTCAACAATATAATGAGGCAAATAATCCAATTAAGGATAGAAAAGGAAACCCACTTGTATTTACTCCAAACGTAAATTTAGTTGAGGCCAATAAGGATTCTCTCGAAGGTGCAGGGATCAGGATAATAAAGTATGCTCCCGATTATGCAAATTACAGCGGAGGAGTACAGCGCAACCAGTTGATATTTTTTAGGTACGCTGATGTTATTTTAATGATTGCTGAAGCACAATTAAGAAATAATGATGCAGCAGGCGCTTTAGCTACAGTTAATATTTTGCGCGCCGCTCGTGGAGCCTCTCCTCTCGGTTCTGTTTCTTTAGTGAATACATCCAACTTATATGATGGAACCACTTTAGTAGCCGAGCGCCAAAAAGAAATGTATTGGGAAAGCTGGAGAAGGCAGGATTTAATCAGGTTTGGCGTGTTTTTACAACCCTGGGCATTAAAGACTGCAGATAATCCAAAATATCTTTTGTTTCCGATCCCTGCAACACAATTAGTTGCCAATCCGAATTTGAAACAAAATCCTGGTTATTAATTTTTCCTTTTAAAATAAAAACAAGGCCATTACATAAGTAATGGCCTTTGTTATTATATTACACCTCCGTAATTGAAAAATTTTCACTTTTTTTTATGTTTTCACATAAGTATTTTCTTTACATAGGTTTTGTATTGTCGTCTCTCGCCAATGTTTCATGTCATCAAAAATCTGCTAAGCCTCTTTTCCAATTAATGGAAAACACAGGTATCAATTTCAACAATGAAGTAACCGATGGCAAATTAGAAAACAGTTTTCTCTTTCGAAATTTTTATAATGGAGGTGGCGTTGCTATCGGAGATCTTAATAATGATGGCCTTGCCGATGTGGTTATGACCTCCAACATGGGCGAAAATAAAATCTATATAAATAAAGGCAACTTTAAATTTGATGACATTACTGCTAAATCGGGCCTTAAACAGGATAGTATGTGGAGCACCGGCGTAACTTTGGTGGATATCAATAATGATGGCTGGCTGGATATATACATTTGCAATTCAGGTCACATGACCAACCGCAACAGAAGAAATAAATTATACATCAACAATCACGATGGCACATTCACAGAGTCCGCGGCGAAATATGGTTTGGACATAGTTGGCTACACTACTCAGGTTTCTTTTTTCGATTATGACGGCGATGGCGACCTGGATTGTTTCATGATCAATAACAGCCCAATACCTGTAAATACGTTGAACAATGCCAATCGCCGCGATCTCCCGGATTCTCAATGGAATGTAGCCAGTTTTTTAAAAGGCGGCGGTAATCATTTATATAGAAATGACAATGGCCACTTCACAGAAGTTACCAAAGAAGCTGGTATACACAGCAGTTTGATAAGTTTTGGTTTAGGTGTTTCTGTAGGAGATATCAATGGTGATGGCTGGCCTGATATTTATGTTTCCAATGATTCTTACGAAAGAGATTATTTATACATTAATCAAAAGAACGGGACTTTTAAAGATGAAACCGACGACTGGATCCAACACATGAGCATGTCGTCTATGGGTGCCGATATTGCAGACATTAATAATGACGGTTATCCGGAAATATTCACTACTGACATGCTTCCTGAAGATGATTACCGGCTAAAAACGATGGGATCTTTTGATAATATAGATTTATTTAACAGCAAAATAAAGTCAGGGTTTTCTTATCAATATGTAAAGAATTGCTTGCAGTTGAATAATAAGAACGGAAAGTTTATAGACGTTGCCAACTACAGCGGCGTCTCCGCTACAGATTGGAGCTGGGGCGCCTTAATGTTTGACGCAGACAATGATGGCTACAATGATATTTATGTTTGTAATGGCGTCAACCGCGATGTAACCAATCTTGATTTTATGGATTTTTTTGCCAATGATGTAATCCAAAAAATGGTATTGACCGGCAAAAAAGAAGGCGTGGATGAGGTTTTGAAAAAAATTCCGCAAACTCCAATGATCAATAAAGCATTTAAAAACCTGGGAAACTTGCAATTTGCTGATGTGGGCGCTTCATGGGGGTTTACCCAGCCTTCATTTTCCAATGGTGCTGCTTATGGAGATTTGAATAATGATGGCGCTTTAGACTTGATTGTAAATAATGAAAATGGGCCCGCTTTAGTTTATAAAAATAACTCGCGCAAAATCAATAAAAATAATTTTATTGGTGTGTTTCTAAAAGGGATTGAAAAAAATACCTTCGCCATAGGCAGCAAAATAAAAGTTTTTGTTGGTGATCAGATTTTAAGCAGGGAAGTAGTTCCAAGCCGCGGCTTTCAATCTTCTGTAGATTATAAACAAATCATTGGATTGGGAAAAGTGACAAAAATTGATTCAATGATCATTGACTGGCCCGACCGCACTTTCTCAAAATATATTCAGCCTCCAATAGATACGGTTTTGGTAATTCAACAACCCAATAATCAAAAGTCATTCTCTGATACAACCGCGCATTCTGTAAACTCCACTCTTTTTATTCCCGTTAAAAACAATTTTGAAAAACATGTGGAAAGCGAAAATGTAGATTTTTACTATGAAAGGAATATCCCTGAAATGCTTTCGAAGGAAGGGCCAAAGGCGGCAGTTGGAGATGTAAATGGCGATGGCCTTGCAGATATTTATATTGGCGGCACCAAAGATCATCCGGGACAATTATACCTGCAAACAAAAACAGGAGAATTTATTAAAAAGAAGGAACCTGTTTTTGAACAATACTCTGATTTTGAAGACGAAGCGGTTTTATTTTTTGACGCTGATAATGATGGAGATTTAGATCTTTATGTTGGGCCGGGCGGAAACAGCAACCCCACTTATAGCAGGCAAATGCAAAGCAGGCTTTATAAAAATGATGGAAAAGGAAATTTTACCATTGATGCAAACGCTTTTCCTCCAAACGGCATGAACACAGGAGTTGCCATCGCTTATGATTTTAATAACGACGGATTTTTGGACCTTTTTGTAGGCGGCAGAAATTTTCCGAGAGAATATGGCGTTTCTCCAACGAGCTTTCTTTATGTCAATGATGGCAAAGGCCATTTTACAGATATAGCCAAAACAAAAAATCCGGATATTGCCAATATCGGAATGGTAACCGGAGCAGTGTGGGCAAATCTTTCAGGGGATTCATCAAAAGAATTGATCATTACCGGGGAATGGATGGCGCCAAGAATTTTTTCTTATAATGGCGATCATTTTGTTGAAATAAAATCTGATCTCAATAATCTATTTGGCTTGTGGCAAACCGTTACTGCCTCCGACGTAAATGGAGATGGCAAAATGGATTTGGTCTTTGGAAATATTGGAGAGAATTTTTACTTGCGGCCCGATTCCGCAAATCCCGTAAAATTATGGATCAATGATTTCAACCAAAATAACAGCCTTGATAAAATTCTTACCTATACAGTGAATAGAAAAGATATGCCTGTTTTTTTAAAACACGATTTACAAGACCAGATCCCTTCAATAAAAAAGCAAAACCTGAAGCACGAAGATTATGCTAATAAATCAATCCAGGAATTATTTCCGCCGGAAGTGATAAAAAAATGCACAGTAAAAAAATTCAATTATCCCTCCTCAATTGTGGCTATTAATAATGGAAATGGAAATTTTACTATTCAAAAATTGCCTTTAATGACACAGCTTTCATCTGTAAATGCCATTCACTGTATGGACGTGAATAATGATGGGAAAATTGATTTGGTGTTAGGAGGAAATCTCAATACTTTTCTTCCTCAATTTGAACGATTAGATGCAAGCTTCGGCGATGTCTTAATAAACGATGGAAAAGGAAATTTCAAATGGGTGGATCAAAAGCAATCAGGATTGGATGTTCGGGGCGTGGTAAGGGATATTGTAGATTTTCGAAATAAAAATGGTTTATCTATTTTATTCTTGCTAAATAATGATTACCCAAAATTGTACAATTTAAAGAACTCATTATTACGATTTGTGAAGGCGCCCGCACTTTCTTCAAAAACAAGTATATACAAAAAGGCGTCTAAGTAAATATAGTTTGGAAACAGTCTTATCAATATTGCAATTGCATTCCAAAGTGGTGGGAAAAATATGATTAAGTTTTAAAATTCGTGTTATTCGTGAAAAAAATTCGTGTTATTTATTTTACACTATTTCTTTTTTTATCAGCCTGCAAATCAACAACCAATGTGCCGTCGATGTTTGATGTGATGGACGATGCTCAAACCGGGTTGCATTTTGTCAATAAGCTTACGCCTACCCAGCAATTCAATATTTTTAAGTATCTCTATTTTTATAATGGTGCCGGAATCGGGGCCGGAGATTTTAATAATGATGGTAAAATAGATCTATTTTTCGCGGCTAACCAAGGTGATAATAAATTGTATCTGAACAAAGGAAATTTACAATTTGCCGATGTTACTGCTGAAGCGAAAATTCCAAACGATGGCGGCTGGTCAACAGGAGTTTCAGTTGTAGATATTAATAACGATGGCCTTCTCGATATTTATATTTGCCGGGTTGGAAATTATGAAACTTTACACAGCCGCAATCAATTACTCATCTGCCAGGGTATAGATAAAAACGGAGTTCCTTTTTATAAAGATGAAGCCCATGAATATGGTTTAGACTTTTCGGGATTCAGTACACAAGCAGTTTTTTTTGATTATGATGGCGACGGTGACCTCGACATGTATTTATTAAATCATTCAGTCCATCAGAATGGTACTTTCGGGATAAGGGAAAAATTATTGGCTACAAAAAGTCCTTATTCGGGCGATCATATTTTCCGTAATAATGGTAATAATACTTTTACAGATGTTACCGAACAAACGGGAATTCATAGCTCTGTTTTAGGATATGGCCTGGGAGTTTGTGCTTCTGACATTGATCTGGATGGCTACCCTGATATCTACGTTGGTAACGACTTTCATGAAAATGACTATATCTATATCAATCAACACAATGGAACATTCAAAGAAGATCTTACCAACCGAATGATGCACACCAGCCAGTTTAGCATGGGTGTAGATATTGCGGATCTTAACAATGATGGCTATCCTGAAATTATTAACATGGATATGCTGCCTTCTGATCCGGAGATTTTGAAAAGATCCTTAGGCGAAGACGAATACGATTTATTTTATCAGAAGCTTACTTATGGCTATAATTATCAATATACAAGAAATACTCTTCAATTTAACCGCCGTAATGGAATGTTCAGTGAAGTAGGACTGTATTCCGGAGTTGCTGCAACAGATTGGTCGTGGGCGCCGTTATTGATGGATTTTGATAATGATGGTTTAAAAGACCTTTTTATCTCAAATGGCATTTCAAAAAGATTAAATGATATGGATTATATCAATTATGTTTCTGATGATGCGATACATACAAAAATGCGTAGTGATAAATTAGATGGTAACGAAATGACAATGATCAATAATTTTCCACAGGCAAAAATACCCAATCGATTTTTTAAAAATAAAGGAAATTTAATATTTGATGATATTGGCAACGAAATAAAAGGCAATAATTCCACTTATTCAAACGGAGCTATTTATGCGGATTTAGATAATGACGGCGACCTTGATGTAGTGGTAAATAATATTGACCAGCCTGCTTTATTATATCGAAATACAGCGAACGATAAAAAAATTAAACCATTTATAGAGATTAGATTAAAAGGCACAGAAAAAAATATAAATGCGCTTGGCGCAAAAGTATTTGTGTATGCCAACGGAGGAATTAGAACTTATGAAAATTATCCTGTACGGGGATTTATGTCGAGCATGCAAATCCCTATTCATATTGGTTTAGACCAAACAAAAGTGGATTCTATTTTACTTGTGTGGCCAGATAACACTTACCAGCAAATTCAGAATTACAAAGTCAATTCTTTTATCACAATTTCATATAAAAAGGATCTTCCAAAGTTTGATTATACAAGCATTACCGGCCATTGGAAAAATCCAACAAAGCCCGTGGAAGACATTACTTCAAAAACCAATCTCTTATATAAGCACAAAGAAAACACTTTCCAGGAATTTAACCGTGAAGCATTACTGCCACACATGCTTTCAACAGAAGGGCCGGCATTAGCAGTAGCAGACATCAATCATGATGGATTAGAAGATGTTTTTATTGGTTCTTCAAAATGGGAAAAACCGATAATTTTTCTGCAGCAGGCTTCGGGAAAGTTTATCAAAAAAGATCAACCAGATCTTGATAAAGACAGCACTTACGAAGATGTAGGCGCATGCTTTACCGATGTAAATAATGATGGGTATCCGGATCTTGTTATTGCCAGTGGAGGGAATGAATATTATGGAAAAGATAATTATTTGACGCCCAGAGTTTATCTAAATGACGGGAAAGCAAATTTTCATAAATTGGATAATGCTTTTGATAGTTTGTTTGTAAATGCATCATGCGTAGTTCCTTATGATTTTAACGGCGATGGAAATATGGATCTGTTTATCGGCGGAAGATCTGTGCCGTGGAATTATGGACAAATTCCGCAATCTTATTTATTGCAAAATGATGGTAAGGGAAAATTTATTGATGTGACAAAAAAATATGCAAAAGGCCTGTCTGATATAGGTTTTGTAACATCAGCGTTATGGTTTGATCTCGATAAGAACGGAGATAAAGATTTGATTCTCACTTTGGAGTGGGGTGGCATTATAGCCTTCATGAATCATCATGGAACTTTTACAAAAAAAATTCTCTGTGATAAAAAAGGTTGGTGGAATTTTGTTTTGCCTGTTGATATCAACAATGATGGAAATATAGACTTTATCGCCGGAAATTTAGGATTAAACAGCCGTTTGAAAGCTTCTGAAAAAGAGCCCGTAAGAATGTATTATAATGACTTTGATGATAATGGAAAAAAGGAGCAGGTACTGACACATTATTCAAATGGGAGAGAAATACAATTTGCAAATAAAGGAGAATTGGAAAAACAAATTCCAATAATTAAAAAACGATTTTTATATGCGCGTGATTTTGCAAAGGCTTCACTTCAAGATATTTTCACAAGAGAAAAATTAGAGAAAGCAGATACTCTAACAGCCAATTATTTTCCCAATTCAATTTTAATGAATGATGGAAAATTAAATTTTAGAGTTCAGGAAATGCCCTGGCAGGCGCAAATATCACCTTTTAAAGATGCTGTGGTGGTTGATGCCAATGGAGATAAATTACCTGACATTTTATTAGTGGGAAATTATTATGAAAATAACATCCAGATGGGCAGGTATGATGCGGATTACGGCACAATTTTACTCAACAAAGGCAATGGAAAATTTGAAGCGGAAACATTGAATGGCTTACAAATAAAAGGTCAGGTTCGACACATACAAAAAATAAAAATTGACAAAAAAGAAGCTTTTATACTGGCCAGAAATAATGATAGCACAATGGTTATTCAGTTTAAAGGAAAACAATAATTTCTTTGATCATTACGTCCATCTTACTTATTCGGGCACCGGCGTATAAATCCTCGTAACCCATTTTGTAGTATCCGGCTCTTTGTTTCTGTCGGTTACTAATGATTCAAAAGGAATGGCCATGGCGGATTTCTGGTAATCGCTTATATACATTTTCATTTGCCGCAAAGCCTCATCTACCGTATAATTTCCTCCTTCAACTTCGGCAGTCAACACCTTCCAGGGCACAAAGCGGCTGAAGAATATTTTATCTTTTCCCTGAAGCTCTTTATTTACAGGTATTGCCACCATAGTTTCATAAGTTGAATCGCTTAATTTTTTTATGTGCAGCATAGGAAAATTATTTTCTTTAGCGTCTTCACCGGCAATATATTTTTTTAGGTTTCCAATCAAGCCATAAATAAAATCAGTCGTTGGGTAATTACGCGTAACGCCCTTCGTAGCTACCATTGTGGAATCTTTCGACATAATGATATGAAAGTAAGCTCCATAAATATTTTCACTCTTTTCCAAAAACAATTGTAAAGCGGATAGGATTGCTGTCATATTATTTTTTATCTTTTCTGCCTGCTGGTATTTTGATATTTTAATTAAGGGATTATAACCTGTGGGCAATTGGCTTTTCCATATCAGAACAACTGAATCACGGTTTAATTCAATCAGATTTATCCGGCTTTTTATGGAAAAACTATTATTATTGATAGTTACTTCTGCAGCATTAGTGAATTTAATGGACGGCTGAAAATAATAGCCATTATAAAAAAATGAATTTTCTACTAAATCGCTTGACACGCTGGTTTTGGGCCACCATTTCTTCCAGGCATTCGCATCACTGATTATTCTGAAAGCCCCTTTGCCATTGCATTTTACGTATCCGATTTTTGAAATTTCTAATTTTTGTGGAATAAATGCATAAATGCCAATTAACGATAAAACAAAAATTGCCAAAAGAGAAACTAAGAACTTCTTCATTTTATAAAAGAATAATTATTCCTGCAAAATAACCAAACGAAATGTATTGAAATCAATATCTTTAAAAAGTGTTTACACCAAATTATTTATATTTAATGTTTAAGGTTTAAACATTAAACTTGTGATAAATGAAAAGATCTCTCTTAATCTTATATGGACTCTTTTTCTTCCTTCTTTCCTATTCCCAAAACACAGATCCCTGGAAAATCATTGCCAGTAAAATTGATCCTTCCAATTATTATGGCGAAACCGTTGCCAATGGCGTTATCGGCATTGTATCTTCCGCGGAACCATTGAAGTGCAAAACGGTTGTACTGAACGGCGCTTACGATCAATATGGCCGGGGGAGAGTTAGTAATTTTTTGCAAAGCTTTAATCTCGTGAATATGAATTTGGATATTGATGGCCATCGCATTGGCGCTGCAGATGCAACAAATATGCGACAGGAACTGGACATGAAGCATGCGAATTTCACTACCACTTTTGATTACCAGGATAAAGCCACCGTTTCATACACTTATTATGCGTTGCGCAATTTGCCTTATAACGTTTTGGTGGATGTAACAATCATCGCAAAAAAAAATATTGAAATCATTCCGGCAAGCGTAATGGAAGCGCCGGATGAATTGCGGGATGTTCAAAACTATTACAACCAGATCGATCGCCCGCATGTAAAACTAAGCTTGCTTTCTTCTATTGCAAAAAGCCCTACCGGAAAATTAACGCTTGCTTCTTCTACTACTTTTTTGTTTGATGAACCCAACGGGCAGGAGCCGGAACTAATTCATGAAATGTGGGACAATAATATGCACCTCGCTAAATTTAAAAAGAATTTAAGAGCGGGCACGAGTTATCATTTTGCAATTGCGGGAGCATCTATAACAACCGCGCAGCACGATGACCCGTTGAATGAAGCTGAGCGTTATGTAATTTTCGCAAAGCTGCAGGGAGTAAAAAATTTAATTCAGTTTCACAATGCAGCCTGGGACGATCTTTGGAAAAGCGATATTGTAGTTTTTGGCAATAATAACAGCCAACGCGATATCCACTCCGCGATGTATCATTTGTATTCTTTTGTAAGACCAGGCACTTCTTACAGCTTATCGCCAATGGGTTTGAGCGGGCTTGGTTATAACGGCCACGTTTTCTGGGATGCGGAATTGTGGATGTTTCCTGCCATTCTTGTGCTTCATCCGGAGATGGCAAAGAGCATGATTGAATACCGGTTTCAAAGATTGGCGGAGGCAAAACACAACGCGTTTGCACATGGATATAAAGGCGCGATGTTTCCCTGGGAAAGCGCTGCCACAGGAAATGAAGAAACTCCCGTATGGGCACTGAGTGGCCCGTTTGAACATCACATAACTGCCGATGTTGCAATCGCCGCCTGGAATTATTTCGCTGTAACGCAGGATACCTCATGGTTACGCGAAAAAGGCTTTCCCCTAATAAAAGAATGTGCCGATTTCTGGGTAAGCCGTGTTGAAAAAAACGGGCCGGGAAAATATGATATTAAAAACGTAGTAGCCGCAGACGAATGGGCCGAGAATGTTGACAACAATGCGTTTACCAATGCTGCCGCAAAAGCAAATTTGCGTTATGCGGTTATGTCCGCAAACATTCTTCATCAGCCGGTTGACAATGATTGGGCCGATGTAGAAAAAAATATTCCGATTTTGCAATTAGACAATAGCGTAACATCAGAATATGCCGGCTACAACGGAATAAAAATAAAACAAGCCGATGTAAATTTATTGGCTTATCCATTAAAGGAAATTACTGATCCGCAACGAATAAAAAAAGATCTGGAATATTATGAAAGCCGTATAGGTGAAGGCTCTCCGGCAATGACACACGCGATATTCGCGGTTTTGTATGCGCGGTTGAACGAACCTGACAAAGCATGGAATGCTTTTGAAGAAACTTATATTCCTAACAAATTGCCTCCGTTTGGAGTTTTAGCAGAAACAGCGGGCGGAACGAATCCATATTTTGCCACCGGCGCCGGAGGTTATTTGCAAAGCGTGCTTTTTGGCTTTGGCGGATTGGATATAACTCCTGAAGGTATAGTGCAAATAAAAACCACTTTACCAAAGCAATGGAAAACGCTAACTTTAACAGGGATTGGAAAAGATAAAAAAACATTTTTTGTAAAATAAATAATTTTGAAATGGAAACTTTAGTAATACAAGCAAAAAATAAAGCAACTTCTAATCACGTTAAAAAATTGCTGAAGGAATTGGAAGGAATAGAATGTGTATCCACATTATCAGCTTCTGATAGAGAAGATCTTGCTATGATCAATGCCATTAATAAAGGAAGAACCGGTAATTACGTTGACACAGAAACGTTCCTGAAAAAATTAAGAGGTAAATGATTGTAAGAATTGAAAAAAGCTTTGAAAAGGATTTAAAAAAAATCCGCGATAAATCTTTAGAAAGAAAAGTAGCGTTTTCTATCGAAAATGTGGCCGCTGCAAAAAATATTTCAATAATAAAAAATATAAAAGACTTAAAAGGTTCTGACATTCATTTCAGAATTAGAATTGGTGATTATAGGATTGGTGTGATATTAGAAAATAAAAATGAAATTGTATTTATACGAATCTTACATCGAAAAGAAATCTATCGTTTTTTCCCATAAAGTTTTTATATAAAAACAGGAATTTCTATATCCTGGGTTATTACAACTTTGTAGAAACTTTATGCTCTTTAGTAACTAAATTCAGCAATTTCAGTATATTTATTATTTTTTATAGAGTGCCTTATGAAACTAACGGGATGATTTTCTTTATATTTTAAAAACTTTAAATCATGAAATATAAATTTATCACTTTGCTATTTAGTTTTACTTTCATTATTTCTTCAAATTATGCCCAAAGTAAACTTATCGCTAACTCTATAAATTCTTCAAAAACAGAATCGGAAAAACATGCAATAAAAAACGTCAGTGACAAAGTAAATAATGGGATTGATAAAGTATTTGACGGAAGCCTTTTTAAGAAGAAAAAGAAAGCTGATAAGCAGGAAAATTCAACTGCTGACGCTCAATCTTCTGCTGTATCTGAAGCTGGCAAGACAGTGATCAACATTAGTAATACTGATTTTAAATCTTTGAGTAAATTATCTGATGCGCTTAAAACAAATCAACAGGTAACCAATATAGAAAGATCATTTTCTAACAATACAGGAACATTAAAGATTACGCATAGTTATAGCTCGGACCAATTGTTTGATGACCTGGTAACTAAAGCAGGAGATAAATTTGATGTAATAGATATTACCCCGGGTAAAATAGATATTAAGATGAAATAAATAAAAATTTGAAAAAAATAACTGCTATATTTTTTCTGATTCTTTTTTCCTTCAACTGGTTTGGATACAGACTGATGTACGATTATGCACAACACAAAACCAGCATGAAATTAGAAGCGCAGCTCGATAATAACAGTTATGATGAAACGCAATTGGTTGAATTAAAAATTCCCATGCATCTACCGTACCAAAGCAGCCGTCCGGAATTTGAACGCTACAACGGAGAAATAGAATTAAACGGAACCTTATATAAATATGTGAAGCGAAAAGTGGCCAACGACACCCTTTTTTTAATGTGCATTCCGAATACTAAAAAAATGCATTTGGAGACTGCGAAAAATGATTTTTTCAAACTTTCAAATGACCTCGCGCAGAATACCAATTCCAAAAAAACAGATAAGGCTTTATCAGTTTTTAAAGACCTTACCGTTTATAATGATGACTTATTTCATCTTAGCGTAATACCGTTTTCCTGTTTATCTGAAACCAATTGGCTTTCTCTAAAAAAAGATAATTTACCCTCCCGCTTACACATATCTCCCGAACAACCGCCGGATGCGTTAACAGCTTAATACTTTTACTATTCAAATATTGTTGGCTGATTTCCGTGTGAAAGCTCAATGATATTATCTGTAATTTTTTCACAAATTTATTGCTATATGAAAAAGTTGTTTTCCAGTATTATGGTTATTTTTTTATTATTAGGTTGCAATTCTAAAAAAGATTATGAGGTTGTTTTTAAAAATCCTGATCTGTTTTGCAAAACAGTTTATCAATTGAATGGCGTGGTGATGGGAAATAATTTCAGCCCGATTGTGGCATCCCGGAATTATTTATATGCCAGTGTTGCGGCCTATGAAGTTATAGCCGCCGGATATCCAGGCCAATATTCCTCCTTAGCCGGGCAGGTAAATGGCCTTGAGTCTATTCCAAAGCCCGATCCAGGCGGGAAAATTGATTTTGAATTTGCTTCCATTTTAGCTTATTGCAGGTTGGGAAGCTCGGTAACTTTTCCCGAAGGAAGTATGGATGATTATGTGGACAGCTTGAAAAAGCTCGCTAAAGATCATGGAATGCCAAAAGACGTGTTTAATAATTCAATATCATTTTCTGAGACAGTTTCCAATGCGGTTTTACAATGGAGCAAAAAAGACAACTATGCACAGACAAGAAGCTCAGAAAAATATACAGTAACCGAGGAGCCTGGAAGATGGGTGCCAACCCCACCGGCTTACACGTCGGCCATGGAACCACACTGGAACGAAATACGCCCGGTGGTTTTGGACAGCGCCGGACAGTTTCCAGCCCCACCTCCTTATAAATTCAATGTTACGGATTCTAACAGTGATTATTACAAACAGGTAATGCTTTCAAAGCACGCGATTGAAAACCTTACACCCGAACAAAAGCACATTGCTGATTTTTGGGATGATAATCCTTTCAAATTGAATGTTTCAGGGCATGTAATGTTTGGCAGCAAAAAATTCTCACCAGGTGGCCACTGGATGAGCATCGTAGGGATTGCAGCGAAAAAAGCAAATGCAGATTTCGCAACTACCGTATATGCCTACGCGAAAACGAGCATTGCATTATTTGATGCTTTCATTGAATGCTGGAGTGTAAAATTTAAATACAATACCATAAGGCCTGAAACAGTGATCAACAAATATTTCGATGCCGATTGGCAGCCACGTTTGCAGACACCGCCGTTTCCTGAATATACCTGTGGGCATTCCACTTGTTCTTCTGCCTCAGCTGAAGTGCTCACCAGCATTTTTGGCGATAACTTTTCTTACACTGATTCTACAGAAATAGAATTTGGAATCGCTAACCGCAGTTACAAATCGTTCAGGGATGCAGCCCTTGAAAACAATATGGCCAGGTTCTATGGCGGAATTCACTATCATTATTCTTGCATCGTTGCTAATCATTGCGGCAAGGAAGTTGGCGATCTGGTAGTGGATAAATTAAAAATGAAACTCTAACAATTACAATCATCAAAAATTATAAAAACATTTTATGAAACAATTCTTTTCAATTTTATTGATAGCTACCTCATTTATTCTTTTATCTGATAGTGCCCATTCGCAAGGATGTGTTGCAATCCGTAGCACCGGCGGAGTTTGTACTATGGAACATTCACAGGATAACACTTCCAGTTCCAAATGGATATTAAACGTAAACAATCGTTATTTCAAATCCTTCCGGCATTTTGTAGGCACAAAAGAGCAAAAACAAAGAATCGCAAACGGCTCGGAAGTGATCAATCATTCTTACACTTTAGACCTTACTTTAACCCGCATTCTTAATAAATGGTGGTCAATTTCTTTAGATGCTCCAATTCTGGCCAATTCACGTTCTTCATTATATGAGCATGATGGCAAAAACCGTTTCCTAACTCATTCTTTCGGTCTTGGAGACATACGTCTTTCTGCTTATAGATGGGTATTCGATCCTTCTAAATCATCAAAAGGAAATATCCAGTTTGGCCTGGGTGTTAAATTGCCGACTGGCGATTACAAATACCAGGACCTATTTCATAAAAATGATTCAACTATTGTTCTTGGCCCTGTTGATCAATCAATACAATTAGGAGATGGCGGCCTGGGATTTAGTACAGAATTAAATGCGTATTATAATATTTCAAAAAAATTCAGCCTGTACAGTAATTTATATTATCTGCTTAGCCCTCGCGAACAGAACGGGACACTTACTTCCAGAGGCGGAACTCCTTCCGCTTCGAGCATTAAAAACGGAAGCTTTGTAATGAGTGTTCCTGATCAATATATGATAAGAGCCGGAGCCAATTTTACGGCGAAAGCTTTGACAGCTTCGGTTGGCTTTCGTGATGAATGCTTACCTGTTCATGATCTCATTGGCGGAAGCAAAGGATTCAGAAGGCCGGGATACATTCTTTCTGCTGAACCTGGGATAACTTACGACTTCAAAAAATTTAATGTTTATGCTTACGTTCCTATAGCCCTTGTGCGAAACAGGACACAAAGCGTAGCTGATAAAATTCAAACACAACTTACCGGGTTATATACACAAGGCGATGCGGCATTTGCGGACTATACTGTGAATGTTGGATTTTCAGTTAGATTTTAATATGCTGATTGTTTCGGTTAAGGGAACAAAGATTATCTCAATGGCCTTTGTTTCCCTTTTTAAATTTTTTTTACAGATAAGCCATTTTACATGAAAAAGATATTTTACTTCGGCCTCATCGGATTATTGTTATTTGAAATAGCTAATGTCTATTTCATAATGCCTATGCCGGGCAGCCAGCGAATGAATAGTATTGACCTGGCTTATTTTTTATACAGGTGGCGATGGATATTCCGGGTTTTATTTTTAATAATATTGTTGTATGGTTTTTTTAAATCTTCATGGAAGCGTTTATGGACACCGTTTTTATCAATCACTATTGCGGTTTCAGGAATTTATTTTCTCAATTTTCAAATGGCTGCCGATCATATGTTTTATAAAACTAAAAATTTATTGATGGCAGAGATCAATAAAAATAAAGTAGATACACAACGGCTGGTTATCGGTGTAGAAAGCAAAGGCATTGCCAAAGCTTACCCCATTCAGTATTTAGGATACCATCACCAGGTTTCAGATTCGATAGGAGAAAAGCCTATAATTGTTACTTATTGTACAGTTTGCAGGACAGGAAGAGTTTATGAACCAAAAGTAAACGGCAAATACGAAACCTTCCGGTTGGTAGGAATGGATCATTTCAATGCCATGTTTGAAGATGCTTCTACTAAAAGCTGGTGGAGGCAGGCGACCGGCGAAGCGATTGCGGGGAAATTAAAAGGTGAAAAACTACCTGAAGTTTTGAGTACACAAACTTCGCTGGGCGAATGGTTAAGGCTATATCCCAAAACTCTTGTAATGCAGGCTGATCCCGACTTTGCTTCATCATACGACAGCACCTATAAATATGAAAATGGAAAAAGTAAAAGCAAACTTATCGGAACGGATAGCCTATCCTGGAGAAATAAATCTTGGGTGATCGGTGTTAAATCAGGAAATAAAGCAAAAGCATACGATTGGAATCAGTTAAAAGAACAAAGAATTATCCGCGATAAAATTGATCAGGTTCCGGTTGCTTTAATCCTGCTGCCTGATATAAAAGTTTTTTTGCTTTTGAAACACCTTCTGTAATTTCTGAAATTAATTTAAGAAATGATACACTTTTTGTTGATAAGAATTTATATAGCTTAGACGGAAGAGAAATCAATGGCAGAACGAATCTTAAAAGATTACCTGCTTCGCAGGAATTCTGGCATAGCTGGCGGACATTTAATCCGGGCACTGAAAAGTTTTAGATTCACTTTTCTAAAAAACGTTCTATTCCTCTTGAATAAAGCCAAAAACTACATTTAGGATTATGACGCTGTGCATTCAACATCTTTGCAATAAACGCTCTTGACAGCAATAAATTTGCATCAATATATATTTGTACATTCGGTATTTATTTTTAAAAAGCTCGCATGCACAATTGGCAAATAAAAACTTCCCTTTTTCTAAATTATTTTGTTTTTGCCATTCTGTTGAACAGTGTGGGCACAGTTATTTTGCAGGTTCAAAATAATTATGGCATTTCGCAGGGCTCAGCAAGTATTTTAGAAGCTTTCAAGGATCTCAGCATTGCCATTGCGTCTTTTCTTGTCGCTTCTTACATCACCCGGATCGGGTATAAACGGTCCATGCTGCTGGCGCTGGCTTTTGTTACGATCGCGTGTTTATTAATGCCTTTTATCGGTGGCTTTGCCATGACCAAACTGATGTTTGCTATTACCGGTGCGAGTTTCGCCTTGATAAAAGTTTCGGTGTATGCTACGATTGGTTTGGTAACTTCCAACAAAAAAGATCATGCAAGCTTTATGAATTTTATCGAATCATTTTTTATGATTGGCATTTTATCCGGCTATTTTATTTTCAGCGCTTTTGTGGATAATACCAATCCAAAATCTACTTCGTGGCTAAACGTTTATTATTTGCTTGCCATCATTTCCGCAGTTGCTTTTATTTTGCTGCTCACGGCGCCTCTTGATGAATCGTCAGTAAGAAATATTGAAGTAAAATCTTTTTTAAACGATTTTGCAGGTATGGTGAAGCTTGCCATCCGGCCTTTGGTATTGGTTTTTATAATAAGCGCTTTTTTTTATGTATTGATTGAGCAAAGCATTATGACCTGGCTGCCAACTTTCAACAAACAGGTTTTGCATTTGTCAACAACGCTCAGCATCCAAATGGCTAGTATTCTCGCGGCTTCCACGGCGGTTGGAAGATTTATTGCTGGGATTGTTTTAAGAAAAATTCATTGGATGAAAGTGGTAATAGCTTGTTTACTAATTGCCGCAGTGCTTGTTTTGCTGGTGATTCCCCTCGCCTCGAAAGTGCATATCATTTCTATCAATAATTGGCTGGAAGCGCCATTCGTGGCTTATATCTTTCCACTGATTGGGTTATTGCTCGCGCCGATTTATCCTGCAATCAATTCTGTGATTCTAAGCTCTTTGCCGCTCAGGCAACATGGTCCAATGAGTGGGTTAATCGTAATTTTTTCCGCGATAGGAGGAACTACAGGTTCAATAATTACCGGTCACATTTTTGAATCATATGGCGGCCCAACAGCATTTTATTTTTCATTAATTCCAATAAGCATTCTTATTATTAGCCTGATATTTTTCAATCGCTTACAAAAAAAATCAGCGCTGGGAATGGAATAAAGATGAAAGCCCTGAAAAGCTTTATTGTAGTTTTTTAAAATAAAATTTTCATGCAAATCAAAGACATTTTTTCTCTGGGTGAATTATTTGAAAAAGTGCAAATGCAAAACATTTTCCCGGACAATAAAACTTTTGTGGATTGCACGCCCAATACCGATCTTTCGTCTATACATGAACGTTATGAAGCAGAAAAAAATGGTAAAAATTTTAATCTTTCACTTTTCATTCATGAAAATTTTACCCTTCCAAAAGAATATTCAACTGATTATGTGAGTGATACTACGAGACCAATTTCGCAACATCTTGAAATGCTTTGGAATGTTTTAACCCGGGAACCTGAAAAATCTAAAAACTCGCTGATCCCATTGCCGCATCCTTATATCGTTCCCGGCGGACGATTCAGGGAAATTTATTATTGGGACAGTTATTTTACCATGCTTGGCTTGAAGGTTCCAAAACGGATTGATTTGATCCAAAACATGATAGATAATTTTTGCTATTTAATTGATACAATCGGTTATATTCCTAATGGCAACCGACGATATTACCTCGGAAGATCACAGCCGCCTTTTTTTGCCTGTATGGTAAAATTATTGAGTGAAGAAATGGGGGAAAATCCATTGATTCACTATTTACCCCAACTTGAAAAAGAATATAATTTTTGGATGAGAGGAAAAAACGAATTGAATGATGAAAACCTTACCACGAAAAGATTATCGCTTTTACCCGATGGAAATGTTTTGAATCATTACTGGGACGAGTTTGATACTCCCCGCCCTGAATCTTATAAAGAGGATGTGGAATTAACAAAGTCTGCAACTGATAAAGATAAAATGTACCGCCATTTGCGCGCAGCGGCAGAATCGGGCTGGGATTTTTCATCGCGTTGGTTCCGGGATAAAAAAGATTTTTCAAGCATACACACCACGGATATTATTCCCGTGGATTTGAATTGCCTTTTATTAAACCTTGAACAAACAATTGCAGAAGCTTATCAATTAATTAATGATAAAATATCTTCTGAAAAATATCAGGCACTTGCTGGCAAACGTAAAGAAGCTATTGATACATATTGTTGGAATGAACAAAAAGGATTTTATTTTGATTATGATTATGTGGCAGGCAAACAAAAAGATTCATTGACTTTAGCCGCAGCCTTTCCTTTATTTTTTAAGATTGCTTCCAAAGAACAAGCGCGTAAAGTTGCTAAGATCCTTGAAGAAAAATTCATTTCAAATGGCGGCCTTGTAACTACAACCGAAACTACCCGTCAGCAATGGGATTCACCCAATGGCTGGGCGCCATTACAATGGATCGCCATCCAGGGATTATTGAATTACGAGTATTTTTATCTTGCAAAAGATATTGCAGCCCGATGGATAAACATCAATAAAAAAGTGTATGAAAATACCGGTAAGATGATGGAGAAATATAATGTGGTCTCGACAGATTCAAAAGCCGGCGGTGGTGAATACCCGGCGCAGGACGGCTTTGGCTGGACTAATGGTGTTTATCTTGCTTTGGATAATTGGCTACAAATTTGTTAGTATAACAGTTATGTACAAACGCAATTAAATTATTATAATGCCGATAAGCTGCTTCTCAATTACTATAGATTTTATCCATAATATTGCTGCGCTTCAATTTCTTCCTTCACAATATCAGGCACGAGATAACGAATAGATTTTTTTTTGGAAATCATATCACGGATATGCGTACTTGAAATTTGCAAAAGAGGTGCCTCGAACACTTTTATATTTTCAGTGATCATTTCCTGTTTCACTATGAAACCTGGCCTTTGATAAATATAAATTTCATAATTCTTTAAAAGCAATTCATAATTTTTCCACTTTTTTATATTGCTGAAGCTATCGCTGCCCATGATAATGGAAAACTGATGTTGCGGATATTTTTCCGTGAGATAAGCAAGTGTATCAATGGTGTAGGATGGCTTGGGAAGCTTAAATTCAATATTAGATGAGCGCAGGGTTTTTTCTCCTTCAATGGCAAGATCAATTAAATGTTTTCGATGGTGCTCGTTGATCAAAAAAGCACTTTGTTTAAGTGGGTTTTGCGGAGAAACTACTAACCAAATTTCTTGTAAAGGCGCATAATTTGCAAGATGGCTGGCAATTATTAAATGCCCATTATGAATTGGGTTAAATGAACCAAAATATAATCCGATCTTCATTTAACTATTTGATTTTCAATTATTTAGATAGTTTCCACAACGATTTGCTCGGCCTCGTCAAGCCTGAGGCTCAGTGAATATCCGGCCACTAACACATAAATCGGATCGCCGAGTGGGGCTTTTTTCCACACAATTATCTCCTCTTCCGGAAGGCAGCCCATTTCCATTAGTTTTAGGATAATCTCATGATTTTCGAAAGACTTTATTTTTACTTTTATTCCTGGTTTTACTTGTGATAATTTCATTAGGGCATAAATATATTATTCATCTTCAACACTTCATTTCAGTTTGGAAACAAATGGGCACTATTTCATTTAATAATAATGGTTTAAATATTGATATTAAAAACAAAGTTTTTTTAAAAATATTTCTCGCTTCCATTTTCAAAGAGGAAGGTTATGAGTTCGAATTAGTCTCTTACATTTTCTCCACAGATGAGTATTTATTAAAATTGAATAAAAAATATCTTAATCATGATACTTTAACTGATATTATCACATTTAATTTGTCAGATCCTTCTTTGCCGATAGTTTCAGATATATACATAAGTATTGAAAGAGTTAAAGAGAATGCGCAAGAACTACAAATTGAATTTTCCAATGAACTCAACAGGGTTATGATACATGGTATCCTTCACCTATGTGGTTATTCTGATCATAATACAGAACTGAAATTTGAAATGCGAAAAAAAGAGGATCAATATTTATCCAAAATGATAAATTGAACACCTGAGTTCCTAAATCCGTTTCACGTGAAACAATTCAGATAGTGTCCATAATCGTTTACAGGCACGACCTACGTTCCACGTGAAACATTTATGCTCAAAAAAATCTATTCCTGTATTTTTGCTCCATGTTTCAAGAATATGATGTAATTGTAGTAGGTGCAGGCCATGCAGGTTGTGAAGCAGCTGCTGCTGCTGCAAATTTGGGAAGTAAAACTCTTTTGATAACTATGAATATGCAGCATATGGCTCAAATGAGTTGCAATCCCGCTATGGGAGGAATTGCCAAAGGTCAAATAATAAGAGAAATTGATGCAATTGGAGGATATTCTGGAATTGTAACAGACGAAACTATGATTCAGTTTCGGATGCTCAATAAAAGCAAAGGCCCTGCAATGTGGAGTCCACGAGCACAAAGTGACCGACAACTATTTTCAATTAAATGGCGGGAAATGCTTGAAAACACCCCAAACCTTGATTTTTACCAGGATAACGTAGTTGGTTTAACAAAAAATCAAAACAAAATTTCAGGCATTAAAACTTCACTTGGCCATAACATATTAGCAAAATCAATCGTCTTAACCAACGGAACTTTTTTAAATGGCATTATTCATATTGGAGAGCGGCAATCTAAAGGAGGCAGAATAGCTGAAAAATCCTCGGGAGGAATTACTGAACAATTAGTAGAATGGGGTTTTGAAAGTGCTCGCTTGAAAACCGGAACTCCACCAAGGATTGATGGAAGGTCATTGGATTATTCTAAAATGGAAGAACAAAAAGGTGATAAGGAAATTGTAGGGTTTTCTTTTTCAGAAACCAATAAACCAAAGAAACAAAGGAGTTGCTGGATTACCTATACAAATAAAGAGGTGCATGAGATATTAAAAACCGGTTTTGATGAAAGCCCAATGTTTCAGGGAAGAATTAAGGGAACCGGGCCAAGATATTGCCCGAGCATAGAAGATAAAATAAACCGTTTCGCGGAAAGAGATCGCCATCAGCTTTTCGTTGAACCTGAAGGTTGGAATACGATTGAAGCATATATCAATGGATTCTCTTCCTCTTTACCGGAAAATATTCAACACAAAGCACTTAGAAAAATTGCAGGATTTGAAAATTGCAAAATGTTCAGGCCGGGATATGCAATTGAGTATGATTATTTTCCACCAACACAATTGAAATTAAGCCTAGAAACCAAAAATATAGAAAATCTGTTTTTTGCGGGTCAAATAAATGGGACAACTGGCTACGAAGAGGCTGCTTGTCAAGGACTTATGGCTGGAATTAACGCCCATCAATCTATTAACGACAAAGAATCCTTCATTTTAAAAAGAAATGAGGCATATATTGGTGTTTTAATAGATGATTTGGTTAATAAGGGTACAGATGAGCCATATA
The DNA here is from genome assembly GCA_030853195.1 of Bacteroidota bacterium. GTDB lineage: Bacteria > Bacteroidota > Bacteroidia > Chitinophagales > Chitinophagaceae > Ginsengibacter. Next base: position 31,568 of record JALYVO010000021.1, read on the forward strand.
GAATGTTTACCAGCAGGGCAGAATATAGGACTCTATTAAGGCAGGACAATGCAGATCAACGCTTAACAGAAAAAAGCTATAGAATTGGATTGGCTTCGCAATCAAGGATGGAAAAAGTTATAAAAAAGAAGGTAGAAATCAAAGAAATCATCTCACTTCTTAATGATATCAAATTCGAAACCAATGATATTAATGATTTCCTTTTAGCTAATTCGTCTACGCCAATAACACAAAAAGTTAAAACATCTCAAATTTTACTAAGACCTGGAATTGATTTGGAAAACATGATTAATGTACCCTTAATTCATAACGCTCTAAGTCATTTTTCAAAAGAAGCTTTGGAACAAGCAGAGATTCAAATAAAATATGAAATTTATCTCAAAAAAGAAGAGGAGATGGTGACTAAGATGAGTGGACTTGAAAATCAGATTATCCCTGATAGTTTTAATTATGATCACATTTCTTCACTGTCAAATGAAGCGAGGCAAAAATTTATTAAAATAAAGCCCCAAACCCTTGGTCAGGCCAGCAGGATAAGCGGGGTAAATCCTAGCGATGTTCAGATTCTGATGGTTTATATGAGGAGATAAAGTTGAGGTATCGAAATGGTTTAGAGAGTTATAAATACATTCAATCATTCGCAAGTTTTCGTTTACGCATAACCGTTATATATAAACTATGGAACTGAAACTAACATTCAATGCTGACAAGAAAGAAGTGTTTGCACAGGTAAAAATTTTTCTTGAAAAAAACAGCTTCAAAATTATCAATTCTGATGAAACCCGTCCCTGGGGGGGATTTTACGTAATTGATGAAAGCCAGTCCAAAAAATTTATTGACTTTTTTTTAAACGATGTTCCTGAAGCAAATCAAAAAACGTTTGGAAAAATAAGCCCCAAAATTTTGATCGTAGAAAGTAATAAACGCTTAAGCTGGCAATATCATCTTCGCCGGGCGGAGGTATGGAAAGTGATCGCCGGTGAAGTAGCGGTAGTAACAAGCCAAACCAATAAAGAAACTCCTTTGGAAATAAAAAAGGTAGAAGACATTATCATTTTACAACAAGGCCAGCGGCACCGTTTGATTGGTACAAATCAATGGGGTATAGTATCTGAGATATGGCAACATACGGATATTAATTATCCAAGTGATGAAGAAGATATTGTGAGAGTGCAGGATGATTTTGGAAGATAGTTGCGTTTGAATATTATGTGTTTTGAAAGGGTGATTCAAAGCCCTTTTTATCTTTATCTGGTCAAACACCACAAAAAAAACCTGCGAGGAGTTTATGGTGTGGGGGAACTAAGTTCGCTCGATACAGTACAAAGTTTAGTCAAATAGGGACAAAAACTGAAATGTTAGTTATATTTATTTGGTCAAACAATTAACGGTGTGGATAAAATCATTACGATTTTCCTCTGTAAAATCTTTTTCCACAAAACTACTATTTGTCCAAACTCTCATGGTTACAATTTTTTGTTTGGAGTTGTTTTAATCCGTCATAAATATCAAAATACTCTCTGAAATAAACGGTTGATTTTCAATTACAATTAAATCCAACATCATTTGAAAGTGCATTATCGAACCATCGGTAAAAAGAATATTTATTTCTCCTTCCTTATAAATACAATGTCCGGCCTCAACGGGTTCAATATCAAAAATTAATGACCCTTTTAAACTTTGCATTAAGATTATTTTGAAACCATATTTTCTTCCATCTGTAGAAACCAAAATGGGTTTTGTTGCGGCTGTGGTCTTATCGCCGGTCATTTTATTTTCGGTAGTTCTAATATAAGCACTACAGTCTTTATTTCCCGAATCGGATATGTCTGCCGGTAAATGTGCAAAAACATTTCTATGTTCTATAATTTTTGCAATGAGCTATTAAAAATCTCTTTTGTTCATGATTGTCTTTATTAATGTTCTTGTTTTCGTCCAAAAAAGAACGGTTATACTTCTCAATAAGTATCATAAAAATTGCAAGCTTTTCCTTCCAAATGATTCTTGGTACTAAAACAAAACTATTTTGTCAATATTTTTTTACGATGGTTTATACCCCAATCGGATAACGCATCCAGAACTTTCGATAACGACTTCACATAATCTGTTGCCGTATATTCTATAACTACAGGATAATCGTCATAGACAGTTCTTTTTATCAATTGATGTTCTTCCAAATCTTTTAATTCCTTCGCAAGAACCTTAGAATTTATTTTAGGAATGCTTCGTTCAATTTCCCTAAAACGACTGTTGCCATCCTTGATAGAAATTATAATCATCAACTTCCATTTTCCGTTGATTACATCCAATGCATCACTGACAGCCATCATTTTTGTCACGCAATCCACTTTCTTTTTTTGATCTGGAAATTTTGCCATTGTGCTTACTTTTAGGTAACTGGTTACTTTTGGTAAGCAAATGTAGTTATCTTTGCGCCATTAAAAAAATAAATTGGATAAACAAAAAACAAAAAAAATGGAAACTACAACAGCAAATCAAACAAAAACAACATGGGTAATTGACCCAATGCATTCAGAAATACTTTTTAAAATCAGGCACCTGGTTATTTCTACTGTGACGGGATCTTTCAGAAAATTTGAAGGAAAAATAATTACAGACGGACCGGATTTTAATAATGCAAAAGTATCTTTAACAATAGACGTAAAAAGCGTTGACACCAACCAGGCGCAGCGTGACGGACATTTGCAAAGCGGTGATTTTTTTGAAGCGGATAAATATCCGGAAATCAGTTTTGAATCCACCTCTTTCGCAAGCAAAGATGAAAGCAATTATTTAATGACAGGTAACCTTACCATGAAGGGCGTAACAAAGCTGGTTGAATTAAATGTAGAACACGGCGGGTCAGAAGACAATGGACATGGAGTTATCAAACATGGTTTTGAAGTAACGGGAATAGTAAACCGCAAAGAATTTGGTATGAGTTGGAATAAGCTTACTGATACCGGGGGACTGGGTCTTGGCGAAGACATAAAACTGATTGCTAACATCCAGGTTGCAGAGCTTGTGGAGGCAGAAGCCGTTTAATTATAAAATTTTAGAAAGTGCATAAGCAACTGGTAAAAGGCCTTTTTGCTTGTGCATTTTTTAATTATAAATGCACACTGGATTTTCGTAGAACATTTAAAGCCAGGGAATGTATAGTTAGTTGTTATATGCATCAGGCGGCGACAAAGATTTGCCAACGCATATAATCAATAAAAAAAATTCTAAAAAAAATAAAATACATGCAAAAGATACTAAAGCCATACTCAAAAAATGGCCTAAGTTTAAAAAACCATATCGTGATGGCACCGATGACACGCAGCAGGGCCATCAATAACCTTCCTAATGATTTAATGGCAGAATATTATGCCCAGCGCACCGGCGCAGGTTTAATCATTACAGAAGGTACCGCACCGGCGCCAGAAGCTTTAGGTTATCCAAGAATTCCGGGTATTTTTAGTGAGGCGCAAATACAGGGATGGAAAAAAATAACGAAGGCAGTACACGAAGGAAACAGTAAAATTTTTCTGCAAATTATGCACACTGGGCGCATTGGCCATACAGCCAACTTACCCGACGCCGCAGAAGTTATTGGCGTTTCAAACATAAAAGCAGCAGGGCAAATATTTACGGATACTTTAGGCCTACAGGATAATTCGGAACCGGATGCATTGAGTACGGAAGGCATTGAAAAAGTGCTTTCGCAATTTGTAACGGCGGCAAAAAATGCGATTGCAGCAGGTTTTGATGGTGCAGAGCTGCACGGGGCTAACGGATATTTAATAGAACAGTTTTTGAATCCGCACATCAACAACCGCACCGATGAATATGGAGGAAGCATAACCAGCCGTGCAAAGTTTGTGTTGGATATTGCGGAAAAAATCGCCTCTGCTATCGGTAATGAAAAATTGGGTATCCGGTTTTCACCATTTAATACCTTCAATGATATGGCCAAATACGATGAAAATGAAGTGCATGAAACTTACGCATATCTTTCAAAAGAATTAAATAAACTGGGCATCGCCTATTTGCATATTGGGGTAAACGCAGATATACCACAAAAAACTTTCGATGCTATCCGCTCCAATTTTACCAATACTATTATTCAATGCAACGGCTTTACGCCGGAAACTGCGGAAGCGGCTTTGGATAAAGGATTTGCCGACCTGGCAGCTTTTGCAAGAAATTTTCTGGCGAACCCTGATTTTGTAAAAAGAATTGAAACCGGTGCGGCCCTGAATGAAGTTGATTATAGCACAGCCTACACGCCAGGCGCAAAAGGATATACGGACTATTCGACATTAATTTGATTTTTTTTAAAAAATAAAATAAAACAATGATAAAGACAAAAGGCTATGCTGCACAAAAGCCAAAAAGCAACCTGGCACCCTGGAATTTTGAACGCAGGGACATTGGCCCGCAGGACATACAGATTGCGATTGCCTATTGCGGAGTTTGCCATACCGATATTCACCAAATTAATAACGATTGGGGACCTGGCACTTTTCCGATGGTGCCCGGACATGAAATTGTAGGTAAAGTTATCAACGCAGGCAGCGATGTAAAAAAATTTAAAACCGGTGATCTTGCAGGCGTTGGTGTGATGGTAGATAGCTGTCGGGATTGTGAAGATTGTGAAAACGGGCAGGAACAATTTTGTATGGTAAGCCCGGTGCAAACCTATAACGCCAAAGGAAAAGATGGCTTGCCAACTTATGGCGGCTATTCAGAAACCATTGTGGTAAACGAACATTTTGCACATCATATTTCCGAAAAATTAAATCTTGCAGCAGTAGCGCCATTGCTATGCGCAGGCATTACCACCTATTCGCCTTTGCGTAGATGGAAGGTAGGCAAAGGCGATAAACTGGCCATTGTTGGACTGGGCGGACTGGGACACATGGCTGTAAAATTTGGGGTAGCATTTGGTGCAGAGGTTACAGTAATCAGTACATCGCCACACAAAGAAACCGATGCAAAAAAATTAGGCGCACATAAATTTTTAGTATCAAAAGATGAATCGAAAATGAAAGAATCACAACGTTCTTTTGATTTTATTTTAGACACAGTGGCAAACGACCACGATATACATCCTTACCTTAATTTACTGAAAACAAACGGCACCTATATAAATGTGGGCATGCCCGTGAAGCCCTGGGATATTTCTTCTTTTTCGTTAGTGGCGGGCAACAAAACAATAACAGGTTCCGGTGCAGGTGGCGTACCCGAAACACAGGAGATGCTTGACTTTTGCGCCGAACATAATATCGTTTCCGACATTGAACTTATCAATATCAAAGATATCCATACCGCTTTTGAAAGAATGGAAAAGGGCGATGTGCGTTACAGGTTTGTAATTGATATGGCAACTCTTTGATGAAAGATTGGGCTTTAAATATTCCGTTTACTGGCGTGAGTTTAAATTATAAAATACAATTATCATTCATCCTAAATGAAAAATAATATAAAAGGAAAAGTTGTAGCCATTACAGGCGCCAGTTCAGGAATTGGCGAAGCGACGGCATTGCGTTTGGCAAAGATGGGCGCAAAGATTTTGCTGGGCGCCCGCGGCCTGAAAAAACTTGAAGCCCTTGCTGAACTTATAAAAAATGAAAATGGCGAAGCGGCCTTTGTAAGCATGGACGTAAGGAAACAAAAAGATGTAAAGAAGTTCGTTAACCTGGCAGTAGAAAAATTTGGCCAACTGGATGTATTAGTGAGCAATGCAGGCGTTATGCCCACTTCTCCTTTTGAAGAACTTAGGGTAGATGATTGGGAAGATTTGATAGATGTAAATATCAAAGGTGTTCTTTACGGCATCGCCGCGGCACTTCCTGTTTTTAAAAAACAAGGGTTTGGCCATTTTATAAACCTCGCTTCCACAGCGGCTTACAAAACCGTTGCTACGCAAGGCGTTTATTCTGGAACCAAAGCGGCAGTTCGTAATATATCTGAAGGCTTGCGACAGGAAGTTGGCCCTCAAATCAGAGTTACGATTATATCGCCGGGTTTTACACGTACCAACCCGGAGATTGAAAAATATTTAACCGCCGCCGGAAAAGAAGAAATTGCGATGCCGCCATCTGCAGTCGCCAATGCGATTCTTTATGCTATTGAACAACCGGAAAACATTGATGTAGGTGAAATAATAATCCGTTCATCGGCACACGTTTAAAAGAAAATGGCAAATTAAAATTTTTAGAATTATCAATAACAAATAATAAAAAATAAAAAATAATGACAAAAAACAAAATTGCCCTTGTAACCGGTGGCAGCCGCGGCTTGGGAAAAGATATGGCCATCAACATTGCCAAAAAAGGAATTGATGTGGTGCTTACTTACCACAGCAAAAAAGAAAAAGCAGAGGAAGTGGTGGTGCAAATTAAAAGCCTTGGCCAAAAAGCAATCGCCCTGCAATTGGATACGAGCGACGTAAAATCTTTTGATAGTTTTTTTGAAACCATGACAGGCCAACTGGAAAAAGAATTTGGAACGGGCAAGTTCGATTTCATCATTAACAATGCGGGCACAGCGCTTTATTCATCAATAACAAATACAACCGAAGTTCAATTTGATGATGCCGTGAATATCCATTTTAAGGGCGTATTTTTTCTCACCCAAAAAGCATTGCCTTTAATGAATGACGGCGGAAGTATAATCAATATTTCATCTGGTCTTGCAAGATTTTCTTATCCCGGATTATCCGTTTATGGTTCTTTGAAAGGTGCAATAGAAGTGATGACAAGATATATGGCCAAAGAACTGGGCTCGAGAAAAATAAACGTAAACGTTGTTGCACCCGGAGCTATAGAAACAGATTTTGGCGGTGGCGGAACAAGGGATAATAAGGAATCAAACGCAGCGATAGCCGCAGCAACACCTCTTGGGCGTGCAGGTTTGCCAACAGACATCGGACCCATTGTAGCCTTCCTATGCACAGAAGATGCAAAATGGATAAATGGGCAAAGAATAGAAGCAAGTGGTGGAATGTTGTTATAATATTTAAAACAAAAATAAAATGAGTATACTACAAACAATTACAATAGCAGGTAAAAGTAATCATCCGTTAACAGTAAAACGTCTCGGCTATGGTACGATGCGACTGACAGGCGAAGGCATTTGGGGCGAACCGAAAAGGCGGGATGAAGCCCTGGAAATATTACGCGAAACAACAAAACAAGGCATTAATTTTATAGACACGGCAGATTATTATGGCGAAGATGTAACCAACCGACTGATAGCGGAAGCCCTGTATCCATACAATGACGACCTAGTGATTTGCACAAAAGTGGGCGGCGCACGAAAACCCGATAAAAGCTGGATTCCCTACAATAAGCCACTGGAACTGCGCCAAAGTATTGAAAACAATTTGCGCACGCTAAAGTTGGAACAGATAAGCCTGGTGCATTTCAGGGTTATGCATGGCGACAAAGGTTTGGAAGAATCAATGGAAGCGATGTTTGCCATGCAACGGGAGGGGAAAATATTGCACGTAGGCGTAAGTAATGTGAACCGCAAAGAATTGGAAAATGCAATGTCCATCGGAGCGATAGCCACCGTTGAAAATCTTTTCGGGCATGCGCAACGGGGTGATATGTCCGGCGCACACGGCGATACACGTGGCGGGGAAGAAGTATTGCACCTGTGTGAGGAAAATGAAATTCCACTAATTCCATTCTTTTCGCTGGAAACAGCTAATCAAAAAAAAGATACAAGGATAGCGGAAATTGCGAAGGAATATGATGCAACCGAAGCGCAGATAAATATTGCTTGGCTGCTGCACCACTCACCGTGGCTATTGCCTATCCCCGGAACTTCTTCGTTACAGCATTTTAAAGAAAATATAAAGGCAGCAAATATCAATCTGGCTGCCGAGGATATGGAATATTTGAAATAGAATAAAGATGAGCCGTAATCGTGTAATAAATTTTGAATGTTGTATAGCTTGATTTTTTATTAAAGCTGAAACCCCGTTCAGAAAATAGAAATTCAATTTATTTATTTGCCTCCTGCCGTTGTCCACCCTGATTTGTTCCGGAACGCCACGATGATCGATGATTTCATTTAATACTGAAACCATTTTTTCTGCCGGAATACTGAAGCCCGCATAAGCTGCCAGTGATTCCCTGGTGCAATCATCCATAACATTAAGCACTCTTAATTTTCTTCCGGTAATTAATGCATCACTCATAAAATCCATACTATAGCTTTTATTAGGTTGTTGTTGTTTTTGCAAAGGTTGTTTTACTCTTGCCGGAACTCTTCGCTTGCATTTACGACGTAGTCCAAGCTTCATGTTCCGGTAAATACGAAGCACCTTTTTACGATTCCACTTCAGGCCTTCATTTCTTATCATTCCATAGTATTCATCAAAACCACGGGTAGGTTGACTTTCTGCATATTGATGCAGTTTGTCAATCACCTTTCGGTCATCCTTTTTTGTTTTATAATACCAAACTGATCGTCGCATGGATACTACCCTGCAGGCTCTGCCAACACTGACTTGTGAGTCTTCCACGGCCCACTGTGCCAGCTCTTTTTTGTCGCAGAGCCTTATAACTTTTTTTCGATAATGTGCTTGGCTAACTGATGATCCAACATAAGTTCGGCATACATTTGTTTAAGCCGCCTATTGTCATCTTTTAAGTCTTTTAACTCTCTGATATGAGACGATTCCATCCCACTGTATCGTTTACGCCAATTGTAAAGGGTAGCTTTGCTAATACCATATTCCCTGCATACATCCAGGGCTTCTCTGCCTCCTTCATATTGCTTTAAAATGGATACAATCTGTGTTTCTGTGAATTTTTGTTTTTTCATATTTTACAATTTAAAATTAACTATTAACGTCTAATCTTGAACTGTCTGAAAAACGGGGAAGGTTACAGCTATATTATTTGTGAATGCCTTTTCTTGTTTGTTTGGTGGTCAGTTGGTGAAGAATAGAACTACGTATCAACCAAATTTTGCTCAGCCACCCCTGTTCTTATTGGTATAACCGCCAATTAACGTTTCATCGGCGTCCACATTGCCTTTGAGCTTATCATTATTATCTTGTTTCATAGCTACCTGAACTTTACGCTTAAACAGCCACGCTGTCTTTTGCTGAACGCCAACCTCGCTACCCAGTTTTGTTGTTGACATCCCTTTCTTCTTGGCCGTAAGCCTGAATACCATGTGAAATGCTTTTAGCATCGGCATCTTTATACCATGAAAAACAGTATTGGCTGTAACGCTTTCACTGTATCCACATTGACGGCATTTACGATGATAATAAGTTTTGCCTTTGTAATGCTTTTGATGCCCACATCTGCTGCATGAAAAACCGTTCCCCATTTCTGTTCTATTAAGTACAAATAGCAGCTTTCATTATCATAAAACCGCTTACCAAAGTCAATGGCATTTATTCCTTTTAACATAACTAAATATTTTAGAACAAATGTACTAATTTATTTAGTTTTAAAATAACCCTAGTTTTACTTTGTTCCCGTTCTACCTAATCCTAATTTTTTAACTTACCTGGTTTTAGAATTAAATTTTATTTTATTGCAAGAGAAAGAACCCAAAAACTTTTTTGTAATTTGGCTCTCTTATGTTTTCAATCCAAAAAAAAGAAGAAGCCGGTTTTGAAAAAGTTTTTTTAAGAAATGATGCCACGGGCAATTTTGCCGCTATTATTCCTTCGTCCAGCGCCATGCTACATGAATTTTCAGTGCGCCAAAATAACGAATCCATCAATGTAATTGACAGTTATCAATCTTTTGACGAATTTAAAAACCACGTTGAAGAAAAAGGTTTTTTAGGCTGCAAGCTTTCGCCGTTCCTCTGCAGGCTGAATAATGCAGAATATAATTTTGCAGAAAAAAAATATCACATAAAAAAATCATTGCCCGCCAAACATGCGCTGCACGGCTTATTGTATGATAAAAAATTTATAATAATTTCTGAAGCATCCAATGAATTGAATGCTTTTGTTACCATGAAATATGAATACCGAGCGGAAGATTCCGGATATCCTTTTAATTATGATTGCATCGTAACCTGGCAATTGCAACCTGAAAATAAACTTACCGTAATTACAGAATGTGTCAATAAAGATCAAGGATTAATTCCTATGCAGGATGGATGGCATCCGTATTTTACTTTAGGAGATTCTATCGATGATTTGCATTTGGAATTCCAGGCAAAAAAAATGGTTGAATTCAACAGTGATTTGATTCCAACAAAAAAATTAATTGATTACACAAAGTTTTCTTCAATCGAAAAAATCGGAAATATTAAACTTGACAATTGCTTTATATTAGACACGCAGGAATGCCAGCCGCTATGTGTTCTCAGAGATGTTGAAAAAAAAATAGAAGTACAATTTTTTCCTGGTGAATCTTATCCTTATTTACAAATTTATACGCCAGGCCATCGCCGGAGTATTGCTATAGAAAATATAAGCGGGGCGCCGGATGCATTCAATAACGGAATGGGATTTATTACTCTTGAACAAGGTCAATCTGCTTTATTCAAAACATCTTATAAAATCATGCTCTTAAATAAAACCTGATGAATGAATTTTTATTAAAAGTCGAAAAAATTTTCAAAGAAAAATTTAAACAAGAGCCGCATCTTTATTATTCTCCCGGAAGGATCAATTTTATCGGAGAACATATCGATTACAATGACGGTTTTGTAATGCCAGCTGCAATTGATAAAGGAATTTATTTTGCGATCGCTTTAAATAATTCTGAACATATCAACTGTTATTCTATTGATTTTGATGAAAGCATTTCGCTCCCACTCTCTGATGTAAAAAAAATGGATAGCTGGAAAAATTACGTGCTGGGTGTGGTAAATGAATTTCAGAAAATGAAACTTTTGGTAAAAGGATTTGATTGTGTTTTTGGTGGCGATATTCCCATTGGTGGCGGAATGTCTTCATCAGCTGCGCTGGAAGGCGGTATTTCATTTGGATTGAATGAGCTTTGTAATTTTGGTAAAAACAGGAAGGAGCTTGCCTTGCTCGGCCAGCGCGCTGAGCATGATTTCCCCGGAGTAATGTGCGGCATTATGGATCAGTATGCAAATATGATGGGAAAAAAGAATACCGTGATCCTGTTAGATTGTATGAATGTTACTCATGAATATGTTCCATTTGATATTCCTGAGTATGAAATTATTTTGATCAATACAAAAGTGCATCATTCGCTCGCCGCATCAGAATATAATCAAAGAAGAAAAGAATGTGAAAAAGGCCTGGAAATTTTACAACGCGAAAGCGATATTCAATCTTTCAGGGATGTAAAAAGCGCTGACGAGCTTTTTGGCTTTGAAGAAATAATGGGAAACAAAGTTTACATGCGTTGCCTTTATGTAGTTGAAGAAATTGAGCGTACAAAAAAAGCCGCAAAGTTTTTAAAGGAAAACGATATCATTGGTTTTGGAAAATTGATGTTTCAAACCCATGAAGGATTAAAAAATCTTTACGAGGTTAGTTGCAAAGAACTTGATTTTTTAGTAGATGTGGCCACAGAAAATAAGGAAGTAGTTGGCGCAAGGCTTATGGGCGGCGGCTTTGGGGGCAGCACGATTAATATTATAAGAAAACAAGGGGCCTCTTCTTTTTTATCAAAAATATTACCTGCTTATAAAAAGCAATTTAATATTGATGCAGAAATTTACGATGTAAAAATTGTGAATGGAACCGGGGAAATAACAAAAGAGATAAAAAATAAATAATAATAAATAATAAATAAATAACAAAATAAAAGCCTTATAACTCTTTTTATAGCTTTTAGTATTTTATAATTTCTTTGGCCCAATTTAAAACTGATCATGAATTCATCCAACCTACACTTTCACATAAATCTTTTTCTTATCCATCCACCAAACGATCAGCCAGTAAAAAGTGATCATGCAAAGTGCATATAACAGTGAACCATTATTTAGATTATCAGGAAAAATTGGTTTGCAGATGTGCTCATAAAACCAGGCAAACGGAGTAAGATATAATTGTTTTCCCTGGGCGTCTGTCGAAGATGAAATCCTTATAAGCCCCAGTGCGCGCGGAAGAAAACCACTCAATACAAAAATAAATAAAGGATTTTTTCCAAACACATCAAAAAACCTGCTCAGCCATCCTTTCTGGTTTTTTAATTCGATCAGGTAGATCATTACTGCAAGAATGGTCATCGCCAGCCCCGTAGTAAAAACAGTATAAGAACTCGTCCATATTTTTTTATTCATCGGGAAAACCATATCCCATGCGTATCCTGCAAAAAGAAAGACTGCACCAGCTACGAACAATCCATTTATCATCTCAGGTGTTTTACCTTTTTTGATGATATAATCGCCAACAAAATAGCCGAATATTACCTGAACAATTGATCCAAATAAGCTCATGAATCCCTCAGGATCAAAAACAACAGGATGCCCGTTTCTTATTTCACCGTGATACATGTGCCCCTCGCCCAGAATTGATTTATCTACACTGGTGCCAAACCATCCTGAAAGAGTGAAGGGATCAGAAGGATTAGCTGCTACACATAAGAACCAATAGCCAAGGAGAATTACACACGCTGCTAAAAAGGCGCCACGAAATTTGAATAAATAAATAATCACTGAAGCAAAAAAATAAGCCAGAGCAATTCGTTGTAACACGCCAAGAATCCTAACTCCTGCGGGCTGCCCGAAAGCATCTATGTAAATCCAGGGTTTAAAAACAAGATGATCATTCTCCCATTTTATAAAGGGCATCCAGTTGAGCATTAAGCCGATTAAAAAAATAAGCAGCGTTCTTTTAATAATTTTTTTCCAGAATACTGATGGCCCCGCAGCTTCCAAACGTGGCATCACAAATGCGAGCGCATTGCCGACAGCGAAAAGAAAAAATGGAAAAACAAGATCAGTAGGCGTAACCCCGTGCCAGGCCGAATGATCTAATGGCGTATAAATATGCTCCCAGCTACCGGGATTATTTACCATTATCATAAGGCAGACCGTAGCGCCACGAAAAACATCGAGAGAATAAAAACGTTGTTTGATAAGATTTTCTTTCACCATAAGATCTTTCGAATTGATTTCACAAAAGAAAAGAAATTAGCCTGACGAATGTAATCATGTTTAAACAAAATTTTCATAAGTATTTCATTCGGCAATTTGAATATCACCTTTCAGTTTGAATTTCGTTTCATTTATATTAAAAAATGTAAAACTCAAAACAAAAAAATCTACATTTACACTTATGAGCTTTAAGAATAAAACAATATTTATTACCGGCGCATCACGCGGCATCGGGAAGGCAATAGCAATAAGGCTTGCAGCCGAAGGCGCTAACATTATTGTGGCGGCAAAATCTATCGAAGAAAATCCCAAACTTGGCGGAACTATTTTCAGTGCGGCAAAAGAAATCGAGGATGCGGGCGGAAAATCATTAGCGGTTCAATGCGACATCCGCTTTGAGGACCAAATTAAAAACGCGGTGGAAAAGGCGATACAAACATTTGGGGCAATAGATATTCTGATCAATAACGCTTCCGCAATTTCATTGACAACGGTTGAACAAACGGAGCAAAAAGCCTTTGAATTAATGCATGATATTAATGTGAAAGGAACTTTTTTTGTGAGTAAAGCATGTATTCCACATTTAAAAAAAAGCACCAATGCTCACATCCTGAATCTTTCGCCTCCAATCAATCTTTCTCAAAAATGGCTAACGAATCACGTTGCGTATACAATGAGCAAATACAACATGTCAATGATCGCTTTGGGTTTATCAGGCGAGTTGAAGAAATACAATATCGCTGCAAATACGCTATGGCCCAAAACAACGATCGCCACAGCTGCCGTTCGTAATTTGCTTGGCGGAGAAAGGCTTATTCAAATGAGCCGCACTCCTGAAATCATTGCAGACGCTGCGTTTTATATTTTGCAAAGGCCTTCAGCCGAATGTACCGGTAATTCTTTTATTGATGAAGAAGTGTTGGCGCAGGAAGGAATTACTGACCTGGATAAATATTCAGTGAAGCCCGGCGGAAAACTTTATACGGATCTGTTTTTGTAGATGGTAAAAAATCGAAAATCTATAAATTGGATTATGAGAGGTTGAAATGATTTGATCTCTATTTAAATTAGTTGCTTTTCAACCTGCCGGATCGCCTTGCCTATCTTGTTAAATACGAGTTCATATTCCGGCAATTCTAATCCCGTATAAATAAAAAATACCGCAAGATTTTCATGATTTTGTTCTAACAAAGCTTGCAAATTATTTTTTTGAAGCCGGTAAGATTCGCGCATCAATCTTTTTATCCTGTTTCTATCAACCGACTTTTTAAAATGGCGCGTACTTACAGAAAATGCAGACTGCAGTGGAGACAATTGCTTTTCGGTTTTAAGATAAAGAATCCTGAAAGGAAAACATGAAAAAGTTTTTCCTTTTTCAAAAAGCTGTTGAATCACCTTCCTGCTTTTTAACCGTTCGTGCGCTTTCAATGAAAATCCTGGTTGAATAATAAAACGTTTATAAAAAATTAAGAAAATAAAAGCTAAAATAAAAAATAGCCCCGAAAACGAGGCTATTAATATAATATGAAGAAATAAAAATATTATTTTTTACTTCCGTGTTCATCCGAAACAGTAAGTTTATGGCGTCCTTTTCTTCTACGGCTTGACAATACCTTACGGCCATTTGCTGTAGACATGCGCTCTCTGAAACCATGTACACTTTTACGGCGGCGCTTATGCGGCTGATACGTGCGTTTTTTTCCCGGCATTATTGTAAGTTTTTCCTTTTATAAAAATTGTTTCATTTCGCCAGCCGGGCACCATCCCTGCTGTTTGTGAAAGGGCGGCAAAAGTAAGAAATTAATTACATTTTTGCCAAGAATATTTTTGCCACAAATTACATGAATTAGAATAATATATTGAACGATAAATTAACTATTGCCAATAAATCCACTATTTAAATCAACATGAACTGAATTCACTTTCTTTCCAAAAAACGTAATAGAATGTTTGTCAAAATCTTGTGTAGAATCAGTTGTAAAAAATTGTAAATGGCTGTTTTTACTGCATTTTTTCTCAATTTCAGGATGCCGTAACAAATAATCTTCGAAGCTTTTAGCGATTATTGTTCCTTGTGAAATAATCCTGATTTTCTTTGGTAAGTATTTTTTTATTTTCTTTAGTAATAAAGGATAATGCGTACAGGCCAGCAAAATAGCATCAATGCCGGGAGACATTTTTAAAAGCCCTTCTATGTCTTTTTTTATAAAATAATCGGCTCCTTTGGATTTGTATTCATTATTTTCTATCAAAGGGACCCAAAGAGGACAGGCATGCTGAAACACCTTGATTTCAGGAAAAGTCCTTTTTATCTCAATAAGGTAAGAATCAGATTTCACAGTTCCCTTTGTTCCTAAAATTCCTATTTTACGGGATTTGGTAAAATTTCCAATGATTTCCGCTGAAGGCCTGATAACCCCAAGAACTCTTTTGCCATCATTATATTTGGGTAGATCCTTTTGCTGGATTGTTCTCAAAGCCTTTGCAGAAGCCGTATTGCACGCAACTACAATAACCGGGCAACCCTGGCTGAACAACCATTGAATACATTGCAAAGTATATTCGTAAACGGTCTCGAAAGATCGTGTTCCATAGGGAGTTCTGGCATTATCACCGAGGTATAGGAAGTCATATTGAGGCAATCTTTTTTCTAATTCCTTTAATATGGTTAGTCCGCCATAACCGGAATCAAAAACGCCAATTGGAGTGGATGCGCCCATTGTTTAAAAATAAACAAGCCATCCGGATTAACGGATGGCTTGCAAAATATAATTAAATATTATTTCATTTTTCTTGGAGCAGTAGAGGCTGAAGGTTCTTTCAGGTTAAGTTTTTTTCTCACTAAGGGCCCTATATCACTGCTTGGCGGCATAATAATGAGGGCTTCCCTTGGCAACACATAAGTATAGCCATTTTCTTTAGCTACTTCCTCAATGGCGGCTTGTAATTTCTTTTGAATCGGCACAGAAAGCTCTTGCCTCTTTTGCTCAAATTGATTTTGAATTTTTTGATCTTCGCCACTTAAATCCTGCACTTGTTTTTGCAATTCGCCTCTTTTTACTTCTTTCAGGCTTGCGCTCATGGTCGAAGAATCCTTGTAAAAACTCTGGACCGCAGCATTTAACGTGGTTTGCTTATCCTGCGCATTTTGATATAAGGATTTTTGATACTGGTCAAGCTGAGTCTGCACAGCAGCAGCTTCAGGCATTAATTGTATAACTTCATCAGCGCTTATGTAGCCGATCTTTTGGGCATTCGCCGCATTTGATAATCCGAATATACCTGCGGAAATAAAAAGGATGATAAGAACTTGTTTCATTTTTGTTTTAAGATTTGATTTTAATTAAGTAGTTAAAAATATGTTTTAGGTATCACTTCAATTTGTGTTTCGCAATTATTTAACACCCATCTCTTTCAGCACATCATCGCTCTTATCCAATTTTGGGTCGGCAAATATAACGGTAATTCCTTCACTTTTATCTAAAATGAAATCATATAATTTTGCCGCTGCCAGTTTTTGAATCGCATTGTAAACTCTGTCCTGTATTGGCTTTATCAATTCCTGCCGTTTTTTAAAAATATCTCCTTCATAACCAAAGCGTTTCTTCTGAAGATCTCTTACTTCTTTTTCTTTATTGTAAATTTCGTCTTCTCTTTTTTTCTTAAGCTCATCGCTTAGCATCACCTGTTCTGCATCATATTCTTTATACATTCTATCCAGGTCTGCAGATTTTTTATCAATTTCCTGTTGCCACATCTTACTGAAATCATCTAATTTTTTTTGAGCGGCTTTATAATCGGATAATTTTTCGAGAATATATTTTGAATCAATTACTGCATATCGCTGAGCATAAGTGCCCGCAATAAATAAAAAACAGGCAGATAAACTTAAAAGTAGTTTTTTCATTTTTTTAAGGTTTTCTATTAGTTCATTAGTATATTAGTTTCTCAATTCAACTAATCACTTAACAATTATTCAGGCTCCTGGCCCAGCATAAATGTAAATTTACCAGCCCCTTTCAACCCTGTACTCCCGTTTATACGATCTATCCCAACCCCATAATCGAAGCCTAACAGGCCAAACATTGGCAGAAAGAATCTCATTCCTGCCCCTACTGATCTCCGGAGTTTGAAAGGATTATAATCTTTGATATTATACCATCCGTTAGCAGCTTCAAAAAAAGTAAGGCCATAAATAGTACTGCTGGCGCTGGTACTAAACGGGTATCTTACCTCAAGAGTATATTTGTTGAAGATAGTAAAGAATTCACTTACCTGGCTTATATCGGGGTTGATCTTCGGGTTAGAATTATCATAAATCGGGTAACCCCTGTGAGCAATGATATCGTAACCTAATAATCCATAGTTATTGCTCAAACCTGCATCGCCAAGTTGAAAACGCTCAAATGGCGACGTGATGGTTTTATCAGAATACCTTCCAAGAAAACCATATTTGGCCGCAGCGTATAATATAAACATCTTATTCTTATCCGGGCCCCGCGGCTTACCTAGAGGTAAATACCATTGACCCGTAAAACGCTCTTTGTGAAACTCGACGAATTTATATTGATCAGTATTTTGCAATTGAGCCGTGGTTTTGAACAAAGAATATGGGGGTGTAAATTGGGTACTGAGAATTAAATTAGAACCACCGGTAGGAAATATAGGATTTGGCCCGGCAGAATTGCGCGCCAGTGTGATCTTAAAACTCACGTTGTTCGAAATGCCATTTGTTAGCCCAGGGAAAATATTGTAATTTCTGAGTTTATAACGCTGATAATTTAATTGATAAATAAGCGTAAAGTAATCATCAGGCCATTTTAATTGTTTACCCAAAGAAAGACTGAATCCGGTTGTTTTGATGTAAGAAGAATCGGCAAAAGCGGCGTTATATCTTCCGGTTGAAGGCGAATAAGCATTAGCATATTTTGTATCATAATAACTAATTGTAAAAGAGTTTCTTTTTTTACCTCCAAACCAAGGTTCTGTAAATGAAAAATTGTAAGAACGAAATTGTTTTCCATTACTCTGTGCCCGCAGGCTCAATTTTTGTCCATCTCCGCTTGGCAACGGTTGCCATGCTTTTTTCTTAAAAATATTATAAATAGAAAAGTTATTAAATGTGACACCAAGGGTTCCGGTTAACCCAATTCCTCCGCCAAAGCCTGCTGAAAGCTCTAACTGATCTGAAGATTTTTCTTCCAATCCCCACGTAATATCCACGGTGCCATTGTCTATATTTGGCACAATGCCTGGATTAATTTTTTCTGGGTTAAAAAAACCTAGCTGTGAAAGCTCACGCTGTGTGCGAATAATTAATTCACGACTGAATTTATCACCTGGAATAGTACGCAATTCCCTGCGGATTACATATTCCTTTGTTTTCTCATTACCGGTAATTTCCACTTTACCGATGTTAGCCTGAGGCCCTTCCACAATTCGTATTTCATGGTCGATGGTATCATTATAAACTTTTGTTTCTACAGGATCAATTCTAAAAAATAAATACCCATCATCCTGGTAAAGACTGCTAATGTCGCCTCCTTCCTGCGAAGGTGTCTTCCCTAATTTTTTATTAAAGGTTTCTGCATTATAAGTATCACCCTTTTTGATTCCAAGGATAAGACTTAATATAGAATCGGAATATTTGGTATTCCCTTTCCAGGTAATATTTCCAAAATAGTAGCGGTGGCCTTCCGAAAGCTTAATAGCCACATCCAGGTTTCCTTTGTCATCATTATAAGTAGTATCGGCTATGATAGCTGCATCCCGAAAACCTAAAGAATTATAATAGTTTAAAAGACCATCTCTGTCTTCAAGATACTTTTTCTCATTAAATTTAGATGAGCTTAGAAATTTGAAACGTACATACGGATCAAGAACTTCCTTCGTTTTAGAAGGTATAAGAAATCCGTTTTCATGCATATATTCATTAAAAGAAATGTGGTTGTTTTTAGAAGTGTCGTAAACATTATGATCATCAGAGGGAAATAAAGAAAACCGGCTTAGTTCCTTGGTTCCTTTCATCTGTTTTTTTAATTTCAGATCAGAAACAGATTCATTTCCTGCAAAATAAATGTCGTTCACTCTTACTTTGCCGTTTTTATTAACTACAAAAACTATATTTACAGCATTAGCAGCTTTAGGATCTTTGGTTTCATTCACCTGCACACTTACATTTCTAAATCCTTTATCTACATAAAATTTCCTGATAACATCTATTGAAGTTATTTTCAGGCTTTCAGTAACCCTGGTTACTCTTCCCTTTGCCAGGCCAAGTTTTGGAGTAAGATCACTTGCCTCGCTCTTGCTGATCCCTTTGAATTTGAAAGAAGTTAATGAAGGCCTGTCAGTGATATTTATTTCTACAGAAAGCTTATTTCCTGAGAGATGAGTGAAATAAATATCCACATTTGAAACCAGGTTTTGTTTCCACAAGTTGTTGATCGCTCTGGAAAAATTATCTCCCCCCGGGATAGTTACCTTATCACCCATGGCTAGGCCGGAAATAGATATAATTAAATTAGGATCAAAAGATGTTGCCCCTGTTACTTTTATATCACCAATAATGTATTCTTTCGGCGTTTTTGCATTAAAAATATTTTCAAGATCTACGTTTACTGAGGAAGGAACCGTATCTGTATGCACAGGAACTGTCAAAAGGGAATCTCTATGTAAGGGTGAAAGTGGTATAGAATCTTTTACCTGGGCGTTTACGAGAGTTTTGGCAGTAATAGCGATAACTATCAAGAGTAAAATCTTGTAGATCTTATGCATTAAATCAATTTTATTAGGGCGGCAAGTTAAATTCATTAATCAAAAGTTTTTGTTAAATCAGCCCTAAATTCAAATGATGTGCCTCAGGGATTTTAATAATAAAATAAAATGTTTGAGCAAGGATAATAAGCAGGTAATGGGTGAAGTTTCTAAAATTTAAAAAATCTATATTTTAGTTTATAAGGAATTCTATTATATTCATGCCTTTTTGCATTGACTAATTATAATTGCTCACTCGTTTTTCCGAATCTTCTTTCACGGTTCTGATAATCGAGGATGGCTTCGTATAGATTCTCTTTTCTGAAATCGGGCCATAGCGTCTCCGTAAAATAAAGCTCAGAATAAGCCAATTGATACAACAAAAAATTACTAATTCGGTATTCGCCGCTGGTGCGGATCATTAGCTCTGGATCGGGAAAAGATGCAGTACATAAATAGTTTTTAAAAACATCATCACTAATTTTTTCGGGATCAAGATTCCCGTTCTTTATTTCTATAGCGATATTTTTTATAGCGTTTATAATTTCCCACCGGCTGCTGTAGCTCAATGCCATTATGAGATTCAGACCTGTATTGGATTTTGTTTCCAGGCAAGCTTCGGATAATTCCTTACGCGCAGATTCAGGAAGCATTTCAATGTTGCCGATAATGTGCAGCCTGATATTATTTTTATTAAGTGTGGCCACTTCCTGCCTGATTGTTTGAACCAATAATTCCATCAACCCGCTTACTTCATCTTTTGGCCGATCCCAGTTTTCGGTGCTGAATGCATAAAGTGTGAGATATTCTATTTTTAATTCTGCGCAGCCTTCAACAATATTTCTTACACTTTCTACTCCGCTATAATGCCCGAATAACCTGTCTTTTCCCTTTTCTTTTGCCCACCGGCCATTGCCATCCATGATAATCGCAATGTGCCTGGGAAGCCTTTCTGCATTTAAATTTTCTTTTAAGTTCATGTGGTTCAAAAAAAATTAAGTCAGGCATAAATCAGCCTGACTTGAAGCAAAAGTAAGAAAATAGTTAATTGATTTATTTGGTAATTAGTTTATTGTTACAGGCATTAGAGGCTAAGAGTGTTTAGAAGTAGATAAAGAATTATTTTTTCCCGGGCGTCTTATGCCTCATCGTGCTGTCGGGCAGCGGTAAGATGTGATGTTGAAAGAAATGCCGACCTCAAGCATCGCATAAGCATCTTTTTGCTTGCTGAAACCACGCTGACGGCCTTCAAACCCAATAGTGTTGCCGGTTTCATAAGATCGGTCCTGTAAAATTCCTGCAAGTGATTTACCACCATTTGGCGAAGGAAATTTATCAGCGCCTACATAAGTTGTGCTTACGTCATCTATATAATCTGTAGTAGTAAAACGATAAGCGGCTTCCACGGAAACGTTGATTTTATCTGTGACTGCATATTTTATCCCAAATCCTATTGGAAAACATAAAGCCATTGTGCCATATTCTTTTCGACCCTGGTAAAAAGTTTCTCCCTCTGTATGCAAGGGACGTAGATATACTTTTTGCCCATTATAAAAAGCATAAGGGTCATAACTAAAAATTCCTATGCCCACTGTTGCATAAGGCGTGAAGGCGTGAGAAGGGTCTGAAGGAATAAATTTAAAAAAATTAAAATCGCCACGAAGGGCAAATTCAAAAATATTGGTATTGAAGCTAAGGTTCCTACTGCGCTGGTACTCGTTTTGGCTGTATTTATCGCTATAACCAAGTTGTGCATAATGCCCTGTAATGCGAAGCGAAGTATAGTTGCCAAATTGTTTTCTGAAGAATCCTCCGACAGCTATTTTTGGCCTGTTGATAGCAGCCCTGTTATTAAGATCACCAAAATAATGCGCAACTCCGCCTGTGATGCCAAATTCTCCTTCCTGTACATGTTCATAATCTGACATTTGAGCATTTGCAGAAAAGCCGGATAATGCAATTATTAAAACTGTGATGATCTTTTTCATATGGGTTGTAAAAATAGTTGAATGTTTTAGAACAACGAAGAAAGAAACTTTTAATTATTCAAGAAGTTAAATTTTCATCAATTTCTCTTATCAAGCCCCCAGGAAAGCTTATTTCTTAATGTTTGCAGAAAATTATTTTCATTCAGACGGATAAGGCTAATGCTAAAAACTTCTTTGCGAATAGCAAGTAAAACTTCTTTTGTAGCAATTTCGCGACGGCTGTCAAGAGTGCATAAAAATCCGTCTGTGCGTCCTTCTACTTCAAATGAAATCACTGAATCATCCGGAATTACCAAAGGGCGGATGTTTAAATTATGCGGTGCAACTGGAGTAATAACAAAACTTGCGGAATCCGGAAATACCACGGGGCCGTTGCAGCTAAGCGAATACCCGGTAGATCCTGTGGGAGTAGCCACTATCAAGCCATCAGCCCAATAAGTATTTAAAAATTCACCATTGAGGTAAGTGTGAATTTTGATCATCGGCGAAGTATCTTTTTTATGGATCGTAAATTCATTAAGCGCATAACTCATTCCTTTGAATAACGGCATATTGGCATCGAGGTGCACGAGAGATCTTTTATCAATCATAAATGTGCGTTTTACCAAAGCTTCGATCGCTGAATGAATCTCATTTTTGCCGATGCTGGCTAAAAAACCAAGCCGGCCATAATTGATCCCTAAAACCGGAATTCCCTTGTCTCCAACAAAAGTTATCGCGTCGAGCAAAGTTCCGTCGCCACCGAGGCTTATAATATAATCAATTTCTTCAAGATCGTCCGGGTGGTTAAAGGTGGAATATTTGTTGTTGATATCAACCGAAGAATAAAACAAATTAAAAAAATCCTGGTAAACAACTGCTTCAATCTTATAATGAGAAAACTCTGCAATTAATAATTTTAATCCTTGCAGTTGTTCAGATTCCAAACCACGGCTGTAAATGGCTATACGCATAATTGAATTGATTTTAAACTATCCATACAAGCCAAAAAGTAGTTTTTTAAGACGTAAAAATAATTCTTTTGTTGGATAGATTACAATGCGCAGAGATATTTATAAAATGTCGTTTTTCTACATTTTGGCTTATAAAGAACAGCCAAATCTTTATCTCAGTAAACAAATCTAAAGTTGATTGCTGAAATCTGATTTCGCTAAATATCGAGATAGTTCATCAAATTCTGATAGTTCGTAGTGATATCATTTTCAAATAATTCTTCTCCTGAATAATAAGAAACGAAGTATTCATACCTTTCTAAAGTGGCGATGATGGTAGAAATTTCTTTTTTATTTATTTGCAAGGTTACCTCTAATAATTGTGATGAGGGAATTGGTGAAATATTTAAATGAAGAATAACCGCATCATCACTTTCTATAATGCTGTTGAGCTCTGAGATCGCAAAACGGGTTCGCTCCATTTCGATCACTACAAGGGCGCCGTATTCATTTGCTCCGCAGAAATTTCCCAAAGCATTTATTAATGCAGAATCCCGGATGCTTCCCAGAAAATCGTGGCTCTCATTTATCACAGGGATCATATTTGTTTGATACAGGTTACAAACAGACACTGCTTTTAAAAAATGCTGGCTCGCATTTACTGCAGCAGGAATTAAATTATTTTGAAAAAAATTAATCGTAACATTTTTATTGATTTCGGTAGTCAGATCATTTTCACTGATAAGCCCTAGGAATTTTTCTTCGGATACTACTGGAAGATGACTGATCTTAAAATCATTCATCAGTTGCAGCGCTTTAGCAACGCTGTCATGCAGATGCAATTGCGGAATCGTTTTATCAATAAGCTGCAGGGTTGTCATTATAATCTGATTTATTTTTTACTGCAAACGGAATCTTTTTTATAATGACAATAAAAATTAATGAATTGTTGCAGCGGGCACTTTTAATTTTGAAAGAAAAATATTCAGAATCGTGTTGAATTCATGCGGAATCTCCATCATTGGCGCGTGGCCGCATTTATCAATAAAATGAAGTTCGCTGTTAGGGATCAGTTTGTTGAATTCACGCGCAACAAAGGGTGGAGTAATAGTGTCGTTGTTTCCCCAAATAAGGCAGGTAGGCTGTTTTATCTGGCTCACTTCTTCTCCAAGATTATTGCGAATGGCAGATTTTGCCAAAGAAATGATCTTGATCACCTTGATGCGATTGTTGGTAATTTCAAAACATTCATCCACCAGCTCATTAGTTGCCATCGCAGGATCATAAAAAGTAAGCTGCGTTTTTTTACGAATATATTCCTTATCACCGCGCTTTGGATAGCTGTCGCCCATTCCATTTTCAAACAATCCTGAGCTGCCGGTAAGAATAAGGGATTTAATTCTTTCAGGATTTTTTAAAACATATACCAGAGCCACATGTCCGCCTAAAGAATTTCCGAGCAAATGAATGTCATTATAATCGCGTTGCTCGATGAATCTTTTTACCCACTTTTGCAAGCCACCAACTGTTGTATGCAACAGGTCAAGCTCAAAAAGCGGAAGCAACGGCACGATCACTTTATTTGTATTTTTGAAAAACTCAATGAGATCTGCAAAATTACTCAACGCCCCAAAAAGCCCGTGCAGCAGTAATAGTGGCTCGCCTTGTCCAACCTCTATAAATTTAAACTTACCCTCTTGTTGTATTTGATATTCCATTTTGCAATTGGCTCGTCGTGATTTTTAATAAGGCTGCCGCTTATTTATTGCTAAAATAAATGTTTCTGCTCAAAAAAACAGCTAAATAATATTTGAGGTTTATTTATGCGCAAATTTATGGCCTATATTTTCAAAAAAGCTTTGCAGTTGCATAAATAAATCTTTAAATACAGGAATAATTTTACCAAGATTATTGATCACTTTCGGCCCCCAAGGGGATACATAATAGTAAACTGAAGAAGCAGCAATAGTTTCCGGTTTTATCAAAAATGTTTTTTCTAAAAAAAATAAAACAACATTGAAAATAATGGTATAGAGAATCACATAAAAAATTATACCTCCGATCCTGTCAACCCAACCCAGCATGGCTAAGCTGATGGTTTTTTTTATAATTTTTGCGCCAAGATTCACCAAAAAAGCTACTATGATAAAAACTAATATAAAAGAAAGAAAGGGCAGCCATTTGTCACCGGAGCCCTTGGAATTTTCAAAATAATGCGCGACAACAACTGACAGTTTCAACGCTGCAGCCAGTCCGATGATAAAGGCTAATAAAGAAAAAATTCCTACAATCAGGCCTTTGCTAAATCCTTTGAAAATAGCAAAGAGCATTACAATAAGAAAAGCGAGGTCAATGGGCATTAGGAGATTTTAATTATTTATCGGACAACCGGCCAGAGACCACCCACAAACGACGACGAAAGCAAACTTTCAGAATATCAAGTTTTACAACGATAGTCGGTGGTCGGTCATCAATTCCTCTTACCAAGCAATTCCTTTACCACCGCTGCAATCGTCTTCCCATCTGCTTTTCCGGCGAGTTTTTTATTGGCCATTCCCATTACCTTTCCCATATCTGCGGGAGATGAAGCGCCGATTTCTGCTATAATTTTTTCTATAATTTCTTTCAATTCTTGTTCACTCATTTGCTTTGGCAAAAACTTTTCGATCACCTCGATCTCTTCTCTTTCCTTTGAAGCAAGGTCTTCACGGTTTTGCTTTTCATAAATTTCTAAAGAATCTTTTCTTTGTTTCACTAATTTTTGAAGTAGTTTAATTTCATCTTCTTCTTTTATTTCGCCACTGAAGCCTTCGGCGGTTTTTGCATAGATGATCGCAGATTTAATGGCGCGCAAAGAGCGTAGAGATTTTTCATCTTTAGCGAGCATGGCTGTTTTTAAATCGGTCATTACTTTTTGTTCGAGAGGCATAGTGTAATAATAAATTATGAATAATAAACGTGAAATAAACGTTGCAAACAATCAATCACTAGTAAACCAATAAACCAATAAATTATTTATTCTTCTCCGCTTCTTTTTCCATAAATTTTTTATGAAATTCTTTAGCAAAATTTTTCATGTCGTTCGTAAGATCCTGATGGTTTGTTGCTTTTTGAAAAGTATCAGCCATCGTTACTAAAATCTGGAAATAAAAATCAGCCATTTCATCCACCATCATATCTTTTGTCCAGAGATCAATCCTCATAGCTGATTTTTCAATGCTATCCCAAAAAGCCAAAAACATAGCTTTTGCCTTTTGCGGTATATCTGCCGTGCTTCCAGAAGCGCTCCAGCTTATTAGTTGAGGCATTTTTTCTGCGTCGAGCTGAACGTTGATATTTATATTTGATTCTGTCATAATTGCCTGCAAATTTATAATATTATAAATTTTAAATTATAAATTTTGATGAGTAACAAAGTGATCACTGTTTATTTCCATTGATAAAATATATTTCTGAGTTATTGTTACCATTTAGTAAATTACCCGCCTGTTTCATTTTTTAAATCAAATATTTATGATCAAAATATTTTCGGTTTTTTTATTTTTTATTGGCTTGAACCTCCAATTGAATGCGCAAAAAAAATCTCAGGATGATGCGGCTGAAAATAAAAATGAAAAACCACAGGTTTTAAACCGTATGGTAAAACCTGATTCCTCTGTTACTACAAAAAATATCGTTACGATCAAAGGTGAAACAGTTCCATACACCGCTACAGCAGGCACTTTGCCACTTTGGGACGAAGACGGTAAAGCTATCGCGTCTGTTTTTTATACTTATTATCAAAGAACTGATATAAAAAATAAAGCGTTGCGGCCACTGGTTATTTCTTTCAATGGTGGCCCGGGAACGCCGTCAGTTTGGATGGAAATTGGCTACACCGGTCCAAGGATTTTGAACATAGATGATGAAGGAAACCCTGTGCAACCCTATGGCTTGCATGATAATCCTAATTCCATTTTAGATGTAGCCGACATTGTGTATGTAGATCCTGTCAATACCGGATTTTCGCGAAAGATGAGCAAAGACATTCCTGACACTAAATTTTATGGCGTAAATGAGGATATCAAATATCTCGCTGAATGGATCAACACTTTTGTTACACGAAATGGCCGGTGGGCTTCGCCAAAATATCTGATCGGCGAAAGCTATGGAACGACAAGGGTTTCAGGGCTTGCTTTGGAGTTGCAGGATGCGCAATGGATGTATTTAAATGGCGTAGTGCTGGTGTCTCCCACCGATTTGGGAATTGAGCGCAATGGCCCGGTCAGCGAAGCTTTGATGTTGCCTTATTTTTCCGCTACGGCATGGTATCATCAAGCCCTTGCAACAGATTTACAGAAAAGAGATCTTACGGATATGCTGCCCGAAGTGGAAGATTTTACCATCAATCAATTGATTCCGGCGTTGGCAAAAGGAAGTACGCTGAGTGATGCAGATAAAAAACAAATTGCTGAGAAAATGGCGCATTATTCGGGATTATCTGAGAAGGTAATTTTGCAACACAACCTCGATATTCCCGCTAACTTTTTTTGGAAAGAATTGCTCCGTGATAAAGGATTTACCATTGGAAGATTGGACAGCCGCTATCGCGGCATAGACAGGCAGGATGCTGGCGATGGCCCCGATTACAATGCTGAGCTCACTTCCTGGCTACATGCTTTTACACCCGCCATGAACATTTATTTG
Source organism: Bacteroidota bacterium (assembly GCA_030853195.1). Classification (GTDB taxonomy): domain Bacteria; phylum Bacteroidota; class Bacteroidia; order Chitinophagales; family Chitinophagaceae; genus Ginsengibacter. The sequence continues at coordinate 58,983 of JALYVO010000021.1, forward strand.
AGAGAAGAATTGAAATACAAAACAGATTTGAAATATAATATGTTTGGCTCCGTGTGGCCTTGGGATGAGAAGAATAACCGGACTGGCGAAAACCTTCGGCAGGCAATGGCCGAAAACCCTTACCTGCATTTGATGGTTCAATCAGGCTATTATGATGGAGCCTGCGATTATTTTAATGCGAAATATAGTTTATGGCAAATGGATCCCGGTGGTAAACTAAAAGATCGCATAAGCTGGAAAGGCTTTCGCAGCGGGCATATGATGTATATCCGCAAACCGGATTTATCAATAGCAAATGATGAGCTTAGGGAATTTATAAAACAATCAACGTCTACGCCGGGACAAGCCAAAAAGTATTAATTTCATTTTTCTCAAAACAATAATCTCAAGTTATAATAATAATGCATCCTCAATATTTTTATAAAATAATGATGCACTTTTATCCCAATCATAATTTTTGATTCGCTCTTTTCCTTTTTCAATAAATTCTTTTCTTAATTTTTCATCTTTAAAAACAAGCATCATTTTCCAGGCAATGTCCTTGTCATTTTCCGGATCGAAATATAAAGCTGCGTCTCCACAGATTTCACGCATGAAGCCAATTTCAGAAGCTATCACCGGCACTTCACATTTCATAGCCTTCAACAATCCGATTGCGGAAATTTCATAAACCGGGGGAAACAACGTTGCATAAGAAGAAGCAATTATTTTTATTATTTCCTGCTCTGATAAGTCATTTAATAGTTTTATCTCTTTTTTAAATTTGTAATTCTCTAATGATTTATTAAATTCTTCAAAATGCTTTCCCTGTTTTCCTGCAATAATCATTTGCATGCTGCTCCGCTGCCTTTTTTTAAATATTGAAAAAGCTTTCAATAAATTCTTCAAATTTTTTTGAGAGCTGATAATTCCTGTGTAAACAAAATATTCATTTCCATCAGCATATTTTTCTTTAATTATTTCTCTTTCTTCTAAATTAAAAGGATAATAACTTTTATCAATTCCTTCATGAATCACTTTAATTTTATTTGCATCCATTTTATATTGTCTAACAATATCTCTTTTTTCAAATTCTGAAAATGAAATGATCGTTTTTGCTTTTTTTAAAAAAAGGGGCATAAATTTTTTGTAAAAGAACTTTTCTGTTTTTGTAAAAAAAGACGGCTGGTGAATGAAACTCAAATCAGGAGCAATTAATAGTTGTGGAATTTTAGTAAACAGAGTACAAAAATTTTCACTTATAAAAATATCTGCTTCATATTTTTTTAAAATTTTTGGAATTTTGAAATTGTACCAAATGAGCCATTTCTTTGGACTTTTTGCGGGATAATTTATTATGACAGGTATTATATTTTTAGAAAAAACAAATGATTGGGAAAAGGATTTATTGGAAATAAGAATGAAAGTGTGATCAGAATGTGATCTCAAAATTCTTTGAAAAGTTTCAAAAATAAATTCATTTGCTTCATTGGTTTTATCATTTGAAAAAAAACTAAAAGCAATATTCATAATTTTTTTTTCATGAGATAATGGATTTTATCTCAGCACTTTCAATTTCACAGTTTCAATCCTGGTTTCACTTACACTTAGAATATCAAACTGGTAATCGTCAATGATGATGCGGTCTTTTTGCCGGGGAATTGATTCATGCTGGCTTATAATATATCCGGAAAGAGTTTCTGTTTCTTCATTTTTTCTAAAAATGAATTCATATTTATCAATAAGATAATCTAGCTCCAGGCGGCCGCTAAAAATATATTCATTCGGCGCAACCTGCTTATCCACAAATTCTTCTTTTGTGTCGTATTCATCATTGATATCTCCAAAAATTTCTTCCAGCAAATCTTCCATAGTTACAATGCCTGCAGTGCCTCCAAACTCATCAATCACCCAGGCGATGCTTTTTCTTTCTTTGGTTAATTTATTGATGAGATCGGTTGCGTTCATGCTTTCGGGTATCGCCGGAATGGGCAATAAAACTGATCGCAGATTATCCGGTTTCTTAAACATATCAAGCTGGTGAACATAGCCACGCACATTATCTATATTGTTTTCATAAACAACTAATTTACTGAGCTTGGTTTCTATGAAACGGTTTTTTATATCGTCCAAAGAAGTATTAATATCTATTGCCACGATTTCTTTTCTTGGTATAAGACACGCCCTGATCTTTGTATCTGACAGGGATAAAACATTCTCAAAAATTTCATTATTGCGTTCGGTATTATCTTCAGTATCATTCAATTTCAATTGTTGTATATATTGCTCAAGATCAATTTTTGAAAATACTTCTGTTTTATTTTGAAGCTTTACATTGAAAATATATTTTAATATCCACTCAGCGATATTCACAAAATATTTTGCTAACCATGAAAACAGGGAATAAAAAAATTCTATTATGAAAGTGATAGAGCTATTGCCTACAACGGCATTGCCTTTTGCCCGAAAGAACGCCTTGAAAATAAACTCAAAAAACAACAGGATCAAGGTGGAAACAAGCGTTTCGGAGGCCAGTGTGATATATGGATTTTTTATGCCCCAATATTTCCAAACGCTTTCCAGCACATTGCTCCACAGCAGGCCATAGATCACTAATAAAATATTAAATATAAGTAACGTAGTGCCTATGAACCGCGCAGGATTTTCCAAAAAAGAAGACCAGATTCTACCGGTATAGCTGCCCTGTTTTTTTTTTAATTCGATGGAGAGTTTACTTACAGAAATAAAAGCAATCTCTACTCCTGAAAAAAAACAGATCAGTAATAAAGTAATTGTAATGGCGATTATCGTTATCCAGTCCATGTGACAAATTTAGCTTCTTCATGAAAGTGGAAAATAAGTATTTTGCAAAATAAAGTTTTAGACTTTTGCATAGTTTAATTTTCTTTCAAAATCAAAAAGGCTTTCGAGGCTTAAATCTTCATCTATTTCTTCCCAATGAAGGCTTTCTCCGAATGGACCTATTTCATATTTTAATCGTTGCTCAGGAGTAGCATTTTTTAAACGCACAAACCAATTCAAAGGATTTCCGATTATGTGCCCTGTATTGATTTGAACATACAGATATTCCTTATCGAACCAAACCTTCAAAATTTTCATACCCTCATATTGAGATTTAAGGTAAATCATTCGCCATGTATTTCTTTCCACTTTTTTATTATATCATCTTTTCTTTCATGAATCAGAGCTTCTGCCAGAACAAGATCTTTAGGTCTTATGCCCTTAGCTTCGATCAAAATTATTTCTGGTTCTAAATCAAATTTAGCAATTCCATCAGCATTCCTTACATGAATATGAATTGGCAAGTGTTCCAATGAAAAAAAGAAAAACTTCATTCCAAACATTCTAAATAATTCCGGCATCTTTTTATCAAAAATAGGATTATATAATATTAAAAGGTTTATGATGCGTCATAATTCAGATAAGCCAAAAAGTAGTTTTACCATATAAAATCTTCAAAATGAGTTTCAATAAAAGAAAAAATGTAATAAGATTTTAATTTTTAAGAAAAAGATCAACAATTTTTTCCGCTTCTTTACAGGCTGAATTGAAATCTTTATTAATGATGATATTTTCAAAATGCTTTTTAAAGGTCATTTCGAAAGAAGATTTATTTAGCCGCGCCAGCAGCGATTCTTCGGTTTCTGATCCCCTGCTTTCAAGGCGTTTTTTTAATTCTTCAATTGATGGAGCCTGAACAAATATCACGATCGTGTTTACAGGATATTGTTGTTGAACATGAATGGCTCCCTGGACATCGATATCGAGCACGGGAATTTTATTTTCTTTCCAGATCCTCGAGATATCCGATTTTAAAGTGCCATAATATTTTCCTTCATAAACCATTTCCCATTCGAGGAATTCTTTATTGTGAATTTTTTCCCGGAAGTCCGCTTCAGAAATAAAATAATAATCACTTCCATTTTTTTCATTGTCTCTTGGCGATCTAGTAGTTGCAGAAACAGAAAAAGCAAGAGAAGAAAATTTTTTCAAAAGATATTTTACAATAGAAGTTTTTCCTGCACCGGATGGAGCAGTTATTAAAATAATTTTATTGTAATGTTTCTCCATATTCAATACACAAATTTTTCTGCCACGAATTACACCAATTCACTTTTATTCCTTGTAACAAATAAACTAATCATCCATTTTTACTTTCTAATAATCTCCGCGCCCAGATTTCTTAATCTTTCATCAATATTTTGATAGCCCCGGTCTATCTGTTCTATATTCTGGATGATGCTTTTCCCTTCCGCGCTCAATGCTGCGATCAACAACGCAACGCCGGCTCTTATATCGGGGCTGCTCATGATAATGCCTTTCAGCGAGTATTTTCTTTCGAGGCCTACGACTACAGCCCGGTGAGGATCACACAAAACGATCCGCGCGCCCATTTCAATTACTTTGTCAACAAAAAATAAGCGGCTTTCAAACATCTTCTGATGAATTAAAACACTGCCTTTCGCCTGTGTGGCCACCACTAAAATAATGCTTAGCAGATCTGGCGTTAATCCCGGCCAGGGATGATCAGAAATAGTTAGCATAGAACTATCTAAAAATGTTTCTATTTCATAAATGTCCTGTTCGGGAATATGGATATCGTCGCCTGAAAAATTCATTTTTATCCCTAATTGCTGAAATCGGGCGGGTATAATTCCAAGATGTTCAACGCCCGCATTTTTTATTAAAATATCACTTTGAGTCATTGCCGCAAGTCCAATAAAAGAGCCTACTTCAATCATATCGGGAAGAATCGTGTGTGAAGTTCCGTGCAGATTTTCTACCCCTTCGATCGTTAGCATGTTGCTGGCGATCCCTGAAATTTTAGCTCCCATGCGGTTGAGCATTTTGCAAAGCTGCTGAATATATGGCTCGCATGCAGCATTGTAAATGGTTGTGATGCCATAGGCCATAACCGCTGCCATCACTATGTTTGCAGTTCCGGTTACGCTTGGCTCATCTAATAAAAGATCTGTTCCTTTCAATTGCGAAGTATGCAGATAAAAAAAGGATTCATCGTGGTCGTAATCAAAATGAGCGCCTAATTTCCTGAAACCGATGATGTGGGTATCAAGCCTTCTTCTACCGATCTTATCACCGCCGGGTTTGGGCACGTAAGCTTTTTTAAAACGGGCAAGCATAGGCCCGGCAAGCATTACACTGCCACGAAGCCTTCCTGTTTGTTTTCTGAATAAGGCAGAAGAAAGATAATCAATGTCTATTTCGCTTGCCTGGAAAATGCATGTATGACGATTGGTACGTTCAACTTTAACACCAAGGCTCTCTAATAAGTCAATTTGTAGATTTACATCAATAATATGAGGAATATTATGAATAGTTATTTCTTCATTTGTAAGCAAAACCGCAGAAATGATTTGCAGCGCTTCATTTTTGGCGCCTTGCGGTGTTATTTCACCTCGTAATTTTCTGCTACCTATAACTTCAAATGAATTCATCGGAATGTTAGATGTAGATGTACAAGGTTTGGTGTATGATGTTCCTGAATGGAGGTTGTAACAAGCCAAAGACTATAATTCAGCTTTTCTCAGTATCTTTTTTTAGGATATTTATTCCTGTTGTTGTTATTATTCCGATTGTCTCTTCCCTGGTTATTTCTATTGTTTCGCGGAGTGAAATTTCTTCGGTATTTTCCACCGGCAGTAGCAAATTCTTCACGATTATTTTCAACCCGGTGCTTTATGAATGGACGGTTATTAAATTCAAGTTCGCCGTCGGTAATAGAAGCAAGCTCTGTTTGAATATTATCATCATGAACTAATTCTTTATGCCAGTTGCTGTAAGTAAGCTTCATATAATAAGCAATAGAATTAGCAAAGCCCTGGCGTTTTTCAGCATCTTCTTCGTGCAATGCCTTGTCAATAACGATTTCAATATTTTTACCAAGATGATTGTATTTGGGATAGCGCTTTGGATAAGGAAGCGGGTCTGGCTTGCTTCTTAGAGTTTCGCGAGTTGGTATTGGATACGGGCTATCCACATCTAATTTGAAATCGCTGATCAAAAAAAGATGATCCCAAAGCTTGTGTCGAAAATCCTCTACATTTTTTAAATGTGGGTTTAGAAATCCCATAAGTTCAATGAGAGAGTACGCGTTTTTCTGGCGCTTTTCCCGGTCTTCGATGGTCAGCACATATTCCACCATTTTTTGAATGTGGCGGCCATATTCTTTTATTATAAGGTGATTTCGTTGGGTATTATATTCCATGTTCTCTACGTTTTCCATAAGCAAATGTATAAAATTAAAATTAGGTATCGGATATCAGGAGCCATGAATGAAGAATCAGGAATCAGGAATTTCTACTTTTTGGCTTTTATAGCTTTGATATTTATTTCCATTACTAAAAACTTGTATATTATATTTTAAAAATTTTGTTGAAATTATTTTTCTGCAAAGAAAAAAAGCAATTAAAGCGCCCGCCGAATCTGCAGCCCAATCGAGCAGTTCAAAATCGCGGCCCGGTATAAAATATTTTTGTAGGAATTCAACCGTAATTCCCCAAATACTTACAGCCAAAGCAATTCTGATAAAATTATTTATCTTTTTTTGAAAAGAAAGACGCGTTTTAAAATAAGGTAAACAAAATAAAAGCGTTAATCCGCCAAACAAGCCCGCATGAACTAATTTATCAAAATTAGGAATTCTGTCGAGCCATCCTATTTTTGGCAAATCCCTACCGGGCATGAGCGTAAGAATGGCTACAATAAAAAACCAGGCTATGCCTGGAAAAAATTTTTTCAAAGGAATTTTTTTCTCCTCCATTTCTTCTTATTTTATGAAACCAGTTTTTGATATGCTTCAGCATTCATAAGCTGGTTTAGGTCATCAGGATTATCTACTTTTAGTTTTACGATCCAACCATCGCCATAAGGATCGCTGTTTACTTTTTCAGGCTCATTCTCCAATATCGCATTCACTTCTGTGATGGTTCCGGAAGTTGGAAGAAACAAATCACTCACGGTTTTTACAGCCTCAATCGTACCAAAAACAGTTTCTTTTGAAAGTGCTTTCCCTTTAGTTCCTATTTCCACATACACAATATCTCCAAGCTCGTGTTGGGCAAAATCAGTAATGCCAATTGTGGCAATATCGCCATCAACGGAAATCCATTCGTGGTCTTTTGTATATTTAAGATTTTGTGGGAAATTCATACAGGTTGATTATTTTTTTAAAAATATGGATGCGCAAATTAATATTTTTATTGATATTGTCTTAATTCATTTCCTTTCAATGGTGTTATTTTCATTTTAATGTCTGTCAACGGCCTGTCATGAGCGTCCTTTGACATATTTGCAATTTTCTGTATTACATCCAGGCCACTTATCACTTCTCCAAAAACAGTATAATTCATGTCAAGAAAAGGAGCGCCGCCAATAGTTCTGTACACTTCACGATGGGCTTCAGGGATTTTTATTTTGAACCGTGATTGTATTTTATCCATATCCGCATCGCTAAAAATTTTGCCTTCTACAATATAAAACTGTGTGGGGCTGCTGGCTTTTTTGGGATTCACATCATCTCCTTCTCTGCCCATCGCCAATGCGCCTTTTTTATGAAATAATGTGGAATCAAACTCTGCAGGAATCGTATATTTTAATCCTCCTTCGCCAAGCTGCGCTCCGGATTTTGCATTCCTGCTGTCTGGATCGCCGCCCTGAATCATAAAATCTTTTATTACCCGGTGAAATAAAAGGCCATCATAAAAATGACTCTTAGCCAGTTTTTCGAAATTATCGCGGTGCAAAGGAGTTTGATTATATAATTTTACTACCATTGTTCCCGAATCCGTCTCAATCTTTAAAAGCAGCTGTTGGGAAGCCTTTGTGGATCTGGATTTCGTAGCTGTACAGGAAATACTAAAAACAACAAATAACAGATAAAGAAAATTTCTTCGCATTTTAAAATTTTTTAAAAGGATCGCCTATATTTTCAAAGTAAAGCAATATATGGTCTTTCAAAAAATTTTCCTGCTCAATCATATTGTATTCGGGCAGCGCTTTTAACTGGATAAAATGTGGCCAACCTTCCTCATCATAACTTATCTTTTCATAGTAACCGCTTTGACTAAGCAACGTACAAACTGATACATGCATCAGGTCCTGTTTTTGTTCTTTAGAAAACTTCTTTTTGAAATTTCCAATTTCCTGGATGCCGATCAAAAATAAAATCGCTTCCACATCAGGTTTTTTGCCAAATTTTTCCAAAAATTTTTCTTCCAGTTTCCACCATCGTGATTGAAGATCGTCCTGAATGTTCATGAGGCGAAATTAAAGTTTATTGGTTCATTAGTTAATTCATTTATTGGTGAATTGTTTAATTGGTAAAAACTATTTTTTGGCTTTTCACATTGTCAGTTTATTCATCCCGGTATACAACTTTATATTTGCAAACTAATTTAAAACTCATGTTACAGGTAAATTTCATAAAAGCAAACAGGGAAGAAGTATTGAGGAGATTGGCTAAAAAAAATTTCTTAGAAAATTATTTAGTTGATAAAATTATTTCGTATGATGAAAAAAGGAAAAAACTACAATTCGAATTGGATGAAACCCAGTCAAAAATAAATTCAGCTTCCAAAGAAATTGGCGCGTTGATGGCAACAGGAAAAAAGGAATTGGCCGAAGAAAAAAAAACAGAAGTGGCTATACTAAAAAATTTTTTACAACCCGTTAATGAAAAATTAATCGCTGTTGAAAAAGAAATTCATGATGATTTAATAAAAATTCCTAATCTTCCACACATTTCCGTGCCCGAAGGCAAAACGCCGGAAGAAAATGAAATGGTAAGGGAAGGCGGACAAAAACCAACGCTGTTTGCAGGCGCTGTGCCTCATTGGGAGTTGGCAAAAAAATATGACCTGATCAATTTTGAATTAGGAAATAAAGTAACCGGAAGTGGATTTCCTTTTTATAAAAATAAAGGTGCGAAATTACAAAGAGCATTAATACAATATTTCCTGGACTACAATACTGCAGCGGGATACACAGAATATGAGCCACCGTTGATGGTAAATGAAGCCAGCGCTTATGGCACCGGACAGTTACCGGATAAAGAGGGCCAGATGTATCATGCAGCTACAGATAATTTTTATTTGATTCCTACTTCAGAAGTGCCACTTACCAATATTTACCGCGATGAAATTTTAAAAGAAAATGAATTGCCGGTGAAGATGACGGCCTACACGCCCTGCTTTCGTCGCGAAGCGGGGAGTTATGGAAAAGATGTGCGCGGATTAAACCGTTTGCATCAATTTGATAAAGTAGAATTGGTACAATTGGTGCATCCTGATAAAAGCTATGATACTTTGGAAGAAATGGTTTTGCATGTAGAAAAGTTGCTGCAATCATTAAACTTGCCCTACCGCATTTTGCGTTTATGCGGCGGCGATATGAGCTTTACATCCGCGCTCACTTATGACTTTGAAGTCTATAGCGCCGCCCAGGAAAAATGGCTTGAAGTTAGCTCTGTCAGCAACTTTGAATCTTTTCAAACCAACAGAATGAAGATTCGTTTTAAGGCCGATGGCAAAACGCAATTAGTACATTCTTTAAATGGTTCTTCTTTGGCGCTGCCAAGAATTGTTGCTGCGTTGCTGGAAAACAATCAGACAGGAAAAGGGATTCTGCTACCGCAAATTTTGCTTAAATATTTTAGTGCGGAAATCATCAATTAGTTTATCAATTTTCTTTTTTTAAGAAAATCGTGGAAAACTATAAAATGGCTTATCAGGCTTTGGTGGAAGCAGACAAGATAGTCGGTAATTGCATATAATACATAAATTAGCGTGTAAGCGGCAGCATTATGACCCTAAAATTTATATTTCTCTTTTTACTTGTAGTACTTTATTCTTGTAGCCAGACAACTGAAAAGCATAAGGTTAATCCTGAATCTGTTAGACTTAACAACAAGATAATACCATCAATTTCCTTCACAAATAATCCAGACAGTTGCCGAAAGGCACTTTCATTTCTTGATAGTACAATTGCAATTGACAGCAATGACTTTCTTGCGTATAATAATAAATTGATGTTCTTGGATGGTTTGAAACAATATGACAGATCAATTAATACAGTTAATGAATTAATCAGGTTACGGCCAAATGCACATGACCTTTTTATTCGGAAAGGTTCCATTCTTGAATTAATTGGAGATACCACATTAGCAAATTTAATCTTTGGAAAATCACTTAAAATATGCAATAGTGTTTTGGATACGATGCACGAAACGAACAGAGATTATGTGATGTTGGTCACCAACAAAGCAATAAATTTAATTCTGTTAGGAGATTCGTCCCTTGCAAATAAAATTCTGAAAGTACTTTATGATAAGCAGCCTGACGACCCGGCATTTGACAACGTAGAAAAAAAATATATCGCATCGCTTATGAACAAAAATCAGGTTCAATTGATGGATTCATTTTCTAAACCCGACACGACCGAAAGCTATTCATATCCAGAAAAAGCCGTTTACATGACTGTGTAAAAAACCAAATCTTGGTTCCACTTTTTTTAGGGTCAGAAGTTTGCAAAGCAAAGAAGCCATTCTATTAGCTGCAGAAAAATTGCCCGATGGCAGAACAGGTAATATTCGTATGCAGCACATTGAGAACTTTAAAGCTTTGACATTAAAATACGCTTTGAGAGATATGATACATGAACAGGCAACCATTACAACCGATCATCACCGCTCTTACCAACACTTAAAAAAAGAGATGAAAATACAAACCGTAATATCCAACATGGGCCAATCGCTGGAAGAGCTTCATAAACAAATTATGCAGTTCAAAAACTGGTTAAGAGGCATTCATCATAAATGTTCTACACAACATTTGTTTGCCTACGCCGATGAATACGTTTTTAGATTTAACCGAAGAAATAACAGAAAGACTATTTTTCATAAAATAGTGAATAATATGATGAATCAAATTCCTCATCCGTATCCAATATTAAAAAGACTTTATGCCTATTCTACCTAATCCTATAAAAAAGACAATGTGGTCAAAAATGGTGCAAAAATTCATCAATAAGTCATAACAGTATTTGATTTCAGAGGATAGTATTGAAACCGGTTTCAATACTATCCTTTTTTTGTGCATAAAAC
>JALYVO010000082.1 GCA_030853195.1 Bacteroidota bacterium
GGGAAATGAAGGCATGGGCATACCACGCTATATTCTTATAAATAAAAAGGGCAAAATTATAATTGATGATGCAATTCCTCCTCGTAATACGGAACAATTAATGAATCAAATTTCGAAGGCATTAAAGGGAAAAATTACAAAAATTGAAGTTAAACAGTTGCTTACATGGGACTTGCTGCTATGCTGGCTGACGTACAAATCCTCATCGGTACGGTAAACTTTTTTTAGGACGAGTCAAGTCAATAATTTTTGTCTTTTACCAATGGAGGGTTTTAATCATTTTATCAAACTGTTGCTCAACCTGAGAGTTAGGTTGACTAATATAAACTTTCATTACTTTCTCACCTTTACGAATAGCATATTCTATACCCCAGTTTGGCACCGGCCCTGCTATTGACTCGAACCTTGCTCTTATCGCTGGCAAACCGTTAATTTCTATTTCTTTGCGCTCCGAATACTTTACACTACGGCTTAAAAGTGAATTAGAAATCAGATAGTTATCAGGAAATTTGTCTTCCTGTTTTCAGCGTTGCAACACCTAGCAATTTTTTTCAATAATTTGGCATAATTCAGCCTGCTGCTCGTCCATTTTCAGAAGCTTTGTTTTCGTGTGTTTTGATTCAGGAAGAGTATAGGTTATTTGATATATATTGTGAGTTAATTCTGACGCCTTCTTAATGGATAAATTTGATTTCTCTTTATAAAGTATGCGCTCAAGTTCTTTATAAATGCTGTAGGCGGTAAACGAAATGGAGATATGCGCTTCAATTCGATGTCGTAAACGGTGATAGATTGGCCGTATTCTTAAATCAGTTTTTGACATCCGGAATGCTTTTTCAATATGCCAAAGATTTTTATAATTTTCAATTACCTGCTTATCTGGGATTTTAGTATTGGTGATGTAACCTTTTAATCCATCCCAGGCATTATCCTGGCTGAACTTTTCATAATCTATTTTAATAGATATTTCGCCTTCCAATTTTAAATACTTGTTGTATCCCTTGTTGTTAATGCTTGATTTGGTAAGCTTGCCGGATTTAATTTGTTTTTCCAGTCGTTGTAAACCTCTCCTTCGATTATGTTCATCTTTGGCGGCTCTGTTGTTTGCGTAGGTAACAATCAGGCGGGTATTAGCAGACCTCTTTATTTTCAGAATATCACCATCAATGAGTTTTTTGTCAAGTATTTGTTGCTTGATTTTTTCTGATTCATTTTTCAATCTTGCACCGATAATGTATTCATAATTTTTTTCATTCAGAGCTATGATATTGTCTTTCGATAATAAACCTGAATCGGCAACAACAATTGGCTTTTCAAGATTAAATTTTGCTGCTATTTTTTCGATGAAAGGGATAAGTGTATGGCCTTCATAAATATTACCTTCAAAGATATCGTAGCCGATTGCATAACCACCCAAACCAACCAACAGTCCTAAAAATATTTGTGGATTTTGATGTTTGCCGTCTTTGCTAAAACCTGCTTTTCGTAGATCATCCTCATCACTTGCTTCAAAATAAAGCGTGGTCATATCATAAAAAACGATGCTTATTTTTCCGTCTAAAACTTTAAGAGTATGTGCAAAAGCAATTTGTTCTACACGCTCTTTCAGCTTACTATTGAGCTTATCCAAAAAGCGATAAACTGCATCTATATCAAGCGTTACGCCCTGGAAACGATATAAATATTCTATCGTCTTCAATTTGCTTAAAGGAAAGGCAAGGCGTGCAATTACCAGATGCCTGAAGAGTTCTTCTTTAATCTTATTAAATCCAATACTGTCGTATATTTTACCGAAAATAATTTCCGGCCCAACAGTCCTGATACTTGCATTGCCAAGCGCTTCAAAAACTTGTTCAATAACAGTGTCGCTTTCAGAAATAAATAATTTAGGCTGAGCATTTAGTCGTTCAATTTCCTGCTTGGCAATAAGTACGAGTTTTTGAATTTCTTGTTCATTATTGCTGCTGCCTATTGTTTTTACAACTTTATATTTTCCTCTTTCTTTGGAAATTATTTGTACGGAAGTACTACCCGACCTATTCTTTAATTTTCTTGAAAACATGCACAAAAATAGCTTTGCAACACCCATCTTCAAAACTGGATCCAGTAAAATCAATACTTTCAGAGGACGTTTTTAAAAAGTGCGTAAAACAGGAAAATAGTTGCTACTTTATTTGATCTTGCTGTTGCAATTAAGTTATCAATTCCGTTAAAATAAATCGTTGGGAATTCATCAAATATCACCTGTTTTCAGCGTTGCAACACCTAGCAATTTTTTTCAATAATTTGGCATAATTCAGCCTGCTGCTCGTCCATTTTCAGAAGCTTTGTTTTCGTGTGTTTTGATTCAGGAAGAGTATAGGTTATTTG
>JALYVO010000022.1 GCA_030853195.1 Bacteroidota bacterium
AATTTATGAGCGATGGTAGATGGAAAAACATTTAAAGGAAAAAGAAGGTCTGAGTTTTTCCTGTTCTCAAAAGGAGACAATTTTCCTTTTTCATCTATAAGATCCTTTGCAGCAGTGGCAGTAACCAGCGTTATGTTTTCTTCAAATTGAAGTTCCCTATCCTGCAGTGCTTGCTGGATCCAAACGATCTGAAAATAAATAATGCCTAGCAGGGAAATAAAAACAAGCACAGTAATAATAGAGAAAATTTTCTTCATGCAAACACAAATTTAAACTTCAAAAGGCTAAAACATATGTGCGGCGCGGCAAAGTTTGGTTTTTAACTAACTCTTACCTTTTAATTTTTATCAAATAAGTTGTTGTTTCTTAATTTTTCAGGAAATAAATATAAATTAGATTTATGATTTCACCGTCAAAAGGAATATTGCTTATTGCAAATCCGTTTTTAAAAGATCCGAATTTTAGCCGCTCAGTAATATTTCTATGCGAGCATTTAACAGAAGGTACTTTTGGATTTGTGCTAAACAAACAATTGCCTAAAAAGCTCGGAGAACTCTTACCAGATTTAATCGGCATCAACTTACCAGTTTACATTGGAGGCCCTGTACAACAGGATGCCCTGCACTTTTTGCACCAATATCCCGATTTGATCAGTGGTGGCGAAGAAGTTTCAAAGGGAATATACTGGGGCGGCAATTTCGAAAGCTTGTTGATCCATTTAAAAAACGATTCGATAGACCCTGCAAAGGTCAGATTTTTTATAGGTTACAGCGGCTGGACAGAAGGGCAGCTTGACTATGAATTGAAAGAAGAGAGCTGGCTAACGGTAATGGCTACACGAAAATTAATTTTTAATACAACTCCGGAAAATATCTGGAAAGATTCTTTGACACAATTGGGTGGCAATTATAAAATGATGATCAATTTTCCAACAGACCCAGCACTGAATTGATAATGGCAAACTTATTGTGTATCCATATAAAAATTAATTATGAAACGATTAGCGATTATTTTTGGCATAATGTGTTTCGGCGCTTTCCTGATGCTTACAGAAAAAGATAAAAAAGAAACTGGCGAAAAAGACTTGAAAAAAATGAAGAAAAAATTGAGGAAGAGTTCCTTTCCTGTTAAGGTGTAACGTTTGTTGCTAAGTGGGTTGGAGAAGTTTTTATACTTTTATCAAAAAATAATTGCTTTATAAATTATTATTGTTTCCTTCAAGGATCGCTCTTCGTTTTTACCTGCGTAAAATTATCATCAATAATAAAGCGAAACTGCAGGAGCAAGGCCCACTGCTTATTGCAGCTAATCATCCCAATTCTTTTCTGGATGCTATAATTGTATCAACTCTTTTCAAATCGCCGGTTTATTCACTAACCCGTGGCGATGCTTTCGCAGGAAAGTGGATTACAAAAATTCTTTCCTCCTTGAATATGCTTCCCATTTTCAGGTTGAGTGAAGGAGCGGAAAATCTCGAACACAATTACACTACTTTCGACGCCTGCCAAAAACTTTTTGAGCAAAATAAAATTGTTTTAATTTTTAGCGAAGGAAGATGCATTAATGAGTGGCATCTCCGGTCACTGAAAAAAGGAACTGCCAGACTTGCGATGGCGGTGTGGCAAACCAATGTTCCCCTAAAGATCTTACCATTGGGACTTAATTACAGCTCGTTCAGACATTTTGGGAAAACAGTAATATGCAATTTTGGAGAAATATTTTCTAAAAATGATTTCGATGAATATTTATCTCCGGGAAAAACCATAAATGAATTCAATGAAAAATTAAAATCGCAATTGCAAAACCTGGTTTATGAAATTGATGAGAATGATTTTTCCAGGCAAAAAAAATATTTTGCAATCAGATCATCTTTATTGAAAAAAATTTTTTTATTTATTCCGGCAATAACAGGGTTTATTTTAAATTCACCATTATATTTTTGCCTTCATTTGATAATAAAAAATCGCGCGGAAGATCATTACGATTCTATCATGATGGGATTGTTGTTTCTTATTTATCCTTTATATATTTTTCTTGCTACTTTGAGTATTTTTTTCATTACAAATGATGCATTTTCTTTTTCACTATTATTCATATTTCCTTTCAGTGCTTATTGTTTGCTTCATTTCAAAAATACTGTATATGCAAAAGCTACTTTTTAGCTTATGTGGATTCTTTTTTGGAATTAATTGATAGAACGCAGATATTGGAGATAATAAATTAGTATTGATTAGGAATTCGTGACTGACTATGGTTACTATTTTATAAAAAACCACATTAATACGGGAGCTAAAAAGAACTTTAGTGAGGTTATAATTCTTTAGCTCCTTCCACCAAAACAGTAGTTTTATTATTCAAAACTTCTACGAAACCGCTTTGAATTGAATAAAGAGAAGTGGTATTTTTATCTTTTAAAACTTTAAGGGTACCGGTTTTTAAAGCGCTCACCAAAGGCGCATGTTTTTCTAATACTTCGAACATGCCGCCAATACCGGGAAGCTGTACCCCATATACGTCTCCGCTAAAAATTTTTTTCTCCGGTGTTAATATTTCTAGATTCATACCCCAAGCCCTTAGGGCTAATTTAAAGTTTGAAATGTTGCTTCACCCCTTTTGGGCAGGATTCATGCTTGCGCCGCTTCCATCATTTTTTTACCTTTTGTAATTGCATCATCAAGATTGCCAACCAGGTTGAATGCTGCTTCAGGATATTCATCCACTTCTCCATCCATAATTGCATTGAAACCACGAATTGTATCTTCTATCGAAACCAAAACTCCCTTCAACCCGGTAAACTGTTCTGCCACGTGAAAGGGTTGCGAAAGGAAACGCTGGACTCTTCGTGCACGGCTCACCGTTAGTTTATCTTCATCACTTAATTCGTCCAAACCAAGAATGGCAATGATATCCTGTAATTCTTTATATCGCTGTAAAGTCAATTTTACCCTGTTGGCACAATCATAATGCTCGTCGCCTACAATTGCAGGTGAAAGAATTCTTGAAGTAGAATCCAATGGATCCACTGCCGGATAAATACCAAGATCGGCAATCTTTCTGCTCAACACGGTTGTGGCATCCAAATGCGCGAAAGTAGTTGCAGGCGCGGGATCTGTCAAATCATCCGCAGGCACATATACCGCCTGAACTGAAGTGATAGAGCCATTTCTTGTTGAAGTAATTCGTTCCTGCATTAATCCCATTTCCGTTGCGAGCGTTGGTTGATAGCCCACAGCACTTGGCATCCTTCCGAGCAATGCGGATACCTCAGAGCCGGCTTGTGTAAAACGGAAAATATTATCAACAAAAAATAAAATATCTTTTCCTTTCCCGGTGCCATCACCATCACGAAAATATTCTGCTACTGTCAACCCGCTCAAAGCCACGCGGGCTCTTGCTCCCGGAGGTTCGTTCATCTGGCCAAACACAAAAGTAGCTTTTGAATCTTTTAGATCCTCCATATTCACAGAATTCAGATCCCATCCTCCTTCTTCCATACTATGGATAAATTTATCGCCATATTTCATAATTCCGGCTTCAATCATTTCACGCATCAGATCATTTCCTTCACGGGTTCTTTCTCCCACACCTGCAAATACGGATAACCCGCTGTATGCTTTCGCAATATTATTGATCAATTCCTGTATCAGCACGGTTTTACCTACGCCGGCGCCGCCAAATAAACCGATCTTACCACCTTTTGCATAAGGCTCGATCAAATCAATTACTTTGATGCCTGTATATAATATTTCTGACGCTGTACTTAGATTTTCAAACAATGGCGGCTTATTGTGAATGGGGCGGCCATTTTTTTTGCTTACTTGTGGCAAACCGTCAATTGCATCGCCGGTTACATTAAATAATCTGCCATTAATATCTTCGCCGACAGGCATTAATATTGGCGAACCGGTGTCCACTGCTTCCATTCCACGAGTCAATCCTTCCGTACCATCCATTGCGATGCAACGAACGCTGTCTTCCCCCAAATGTTGCTGAACTTCCATGATCAGCTTATCACCATTAGGCTTGGTAAGTTCTAAAGCATGAAAAATTTCCGGAAGTTTATTATCATTTTCAAAATGCACATCAAGAACGGCTCCGATGATCTGTGTGATCTTTCCAATATTTGCCATAAAATGTCTTATTTCAATTTGGCGGCAAAGGTAAGGGGATAGGGTGAAAAACACAACAGATTCGACAATAGATTTGACAACTTTTGAAAACCAATCAAATCTTAATTTAATCTTAATCCAGTATCAAATCTCAAACATTGTAATTTTACCATAAAAAACCTATCAACATGAAAAAAATCGTTTTTGTTTTTTTTATTTCTTTTTCAATTTCTTTTTCATCATTAGCACAAAAACCAGCGCCTGAAAAAATTACTTTGCCCAACGGATGGAGCCTTTCGCCTGCGGGACATGGATATCTGTTAGGCGATCTTCCTTTGAATATGGCGGTCAGTTCCTCAAAAAAATTAATGGCAGTTACCAATAATGGCGAAAGCACTCAAAGCATTCAATTGATAAATATTTCCACAGGAAATATCCTGGATAATATTGTCGTAAAAGAATGCTGGCTTGGTTTAAAATTCAGCGCTGACGAAAAATTTCTTTACGCCTCCGGCGGAAACGATAACTGGATTTTGAAATATGCTATAAAAAACAATAAGCTTTTTTTGAAAGACACATTAAAATTGGGCAAAAAATGGCCTGAAAAAATTTCTCCTGCCGGAATAGATATTGATGATAAGAAAAATCTATTATATGTAGTTACCAAAGAAAATAATTCATTATACATTCTTGATTTAATTACAAAAAAAAATTTAGGAAAATATAAATTGGGTGGTGAAGGATATACCTGTTTATTATCACTGGACAAAAATAAATTGTATATCAGTTGCTGGGGATGCGATAAATTAATTGTATTCGATACCAAAAAAAGAATCATCTCATCAGAAATAAACGTTGGCGATAATCCTAACGATATATGTTTAACAAAAAACGGAAAATATTTATTTGTTGCAAACTCAAATGATAATTCAGTTTCTGTTATCGATATCCGATTACAAAAAGTAATTGAGACTTTAACTTCATCGTTGTATCCCAATGCACCACAGGGCTCTACGACAAACGGCCTTGCACTTAGCCCTGATGAAAAAACGTTATACATTGCTAATGCTGATAATAATTGTCTTACCTTGTTTGATGTGTCCAAACCGGGATATAGCGTTTCAAAAGGTTTTATTCCAACGGGCTGGTACCCGACAGCCGTGAAAGCTATTGGCAACAAAATATTTGTAACAAACGGCAAGGGGTTTTCTTCTTTTGCAAACCCTCAAGGCCCAAATCCCACTTACATAAAAAGTAAAGTAACGTATCAAAAAAGCGATACTTCAAAAGGAAAGTATGTTCAGTATATCGGCGGTTTATTTATTGGAACAATGAGTATCATTAGCGTTCCTGATAAAAAGCAATTGGCTGAATATTCTAAGCAGGTTTATGCAAATACACCTTACACCAAAGAAAAAGAAACAATTTCACAGGGAGAAAAAGGAAACCCGATTCCGCGTTCTTCTAAAGAAAAATCTCCCATAAAATATGTGTTTTACATTGTGAAAGAAAACCGCACTTACGACCAGGTTTTGGGCGATGTAAAAAAAGGAAATGGTGATACCAGCCTGGTTTTATTCGGAAAGAATATTACTCCCAACCAACATAAAGTTGTAAATGATTTTGTGCTGCTTGATAATTTTTATGTGGATGCAGAAGTGAGCGCAGACGGCCACAACTGGAGCCTGGGCGCTTATGCAACGGATTATTTGGAAAAAACATGGGTTACCAGTTATGGGGGCCGCGGCGGAGACTATGACGCCGAAGGAAATCGCGCGATCGCCAATAACAAAAACGGTTTTCTTTGGGATAATTGCAAACGCGCCGGAGTTAGCTATCGGACATATGGAGAATTTGCGGATAATTATAAGCCAAATATTCCTGTGTTGAAAAATCACTATTGTCCATATTATACAAGTTGGGACCAAAGTGTAAGAGATACTACCAGATTTGGCCAATGGAAAAAAGATTTCGACTCTTTGATAAAAGTAAATGCTTTGCCGCAGCTTAACACTTTTCGTTTCATAAATGATCATACAGAAGGGATGCGGAAAGGAAGTCCCACGCCATTTGCAGCGGTTGCAGATAATGATTTAGCGGTAGGAATGTTCATTGATTATTTAAGCAGAAGCCCCGTCTGGAAACAAAGCGTAATTTTCATTCTGGAAGATGACGCCCAGGACGGTCCCGATCATGTGGACGCGCATCGAAGCCCGGTTTATGTTGCAGGGCCTTATGTAAAAAGAAATTTCGTTGACCACACGCCTTACACCACTTCAGGGGTTTTAAGAACTATTGAATTGATATTGGGCATTTCGCCAATGAGCCAATATGATGCTGCCGCTACACCGCTGTGGCGTTGCTTTACTGCTGCTCCTGATGAAAGCGTTTTTAATTTTTTGCCGGCAATTGTGAACCTCAATGATAAAAATACTGCAGTAAATAAATTATCGAAAAAAAGTGCAGCATTCAATTTTTCTAAAGAAGATGCTGTCCCCGAAAAGGAATTTAATGAAATACTCTGGAAAGGAATTAAAGGAATGAACAGCCCGGTTCCTTCTTCGAGAAGGGCAGCCTTCATTGTTCCAACTAAGGATAATGATTAAACAAACCAAAAAGTAGTTATTTCAAATTTTTTTTGATGGCTGTTTCTTTCTTTTGTTCAATAGATAATATGGGAACTCTCAATATGGCATATATGTAGTCAAAACACAAAACAACTTTAGGAAATTTTTAATCCACATTTTTAGTTGCCTAAATCTCATCTATTTGAACTAAGCCACTAAGTTTACCCATTGATTTGTCAGCTATTAATATTTTTATTTGGTGTGACATTCTTAACGCTGTTTTATAGCATATTGATAATTGCCTTTCCAATTCCTTTGCAGCAACGCCGTTGCGGGTTGTAGTTTGTAAGAAAATAGCATAAAACCAATATGTTAGTGGCGTTGTAGTTTTTTCAAATACTGTGTCCTTTGTTGGATATACTTGAAAACCGCAATTAGGACACTGATAAGACCTTCTATTCTTTACGCGCGTGGAATGTATTATCACTTTCGCATTTAGGGCAAATAAGCCCTTTAAAACGCAATTGGAATATTTTATCTAAGCAAGTATCATTATCAGGGTACATTTCCCTAAATTCTGTAATTGTAAAACGTTTCATAATTTATAGTTTATAACTTTCAACTAACAACTGAAAAAAATATATTTATTTCCGTCGGTTCAAAACAGGAATAGTATTGTAATCTTTTACATTAATAAATTGTACATCATTAACTGTAACTGGTTGCATCTTTCCTTCTTTGATTAATTTATAAATATATGCAGGTGTGACTTTCTCTTTCAAAGCGAAATTTTTAATCGTTAACAAATTAGAGATATCAACCTTCATAATGCAAATATAGTAATTATTTATTAGTTTACAACTTATAACTAATATTTTTTTATCAATTTTTTTGAATATGGTTTATTGTAAATCAACGAATTAATACAATCATGTGAATAAATTACTCAAAATGTGTATAACTTGTATGTTAGGTTCAAGAAATTTTTTATATTTGTTGTAATAATACCTGCCACGCTTCTCGTTAGATCAGCGCACCCGGCAGGTTTTCTTTTTTAAATATGGACTTTACCAAAACACCACAGGCATTTTCAGACCAAATTAATCTCTTAAAGTCAAGAGGGTTAAAGATAGATAACGAAGAATTTGCTATTCGATATTTAGAGAATATTAGTTATTATAGACTGAGTGCCTATTTTCTTACTTTTCAAATTCACGGTGACCCTAATCATAATTATATTAAGTCTGCTACATTTAAAAATGTTATAAATCTATATGTTTTTGATAGGGAGTTAAGAAACATTTTATTAGATGGCATTGAAAGAATTGAAGTAGCATTGAGATGTAGATTGGTTTATGAATATTGTCATAAATACGGTAATAACTGGTATGAGAATTCAACACTATTTCTAAGAAAACACAGACAATTCATGGATTTGCTTCAAAATGAATTAAAAGGATCCAAAGAGGTTTTTATATCACATTATTTTAATAAGTATACAAATCCACACAATCCGCCTGCATGGATGGCAATTGAAATATTATCTTTTGGGCAAGTTTCTACTCTTTATAAAAACTTAGCAACTAATGATGCAAAAAAATCTATTGCATCTCATTTTGGTGTAAGTGTTCCTGTTCTGGAATCTTGGATTGAGCATTTGGTTTACATACGCAATATTTGTGCTCACCATGGGAGGCTTTGGAATAGGATAATGACCGTCAAGGCCGTTATACCTTCAAATCCAATAAAAAAATGGATAACAATTGCACCATCGAAGCCGGATAAATTGTACACAACTCTTTCAATTGCTTCTTACCTGCTTAATATAATTGGCAATAACCCCATTTTTGTAGGCAAAGTTAAAGTCTTACTTAAAAGATTTGACGAAATTGATATAGATTCGGCTGGATTTCCTGCAAACTGGAAACATGACAATTTTTGGAAATCAATTCCATTAGGAATTACACATCAAGCAAGATTATTTTTATTTAGCTTTTACAAATTTAAATAATTCAATAAACACTATTAATTATTTGAATTCAATCATATCATCAGTATAAAGCAAATCAAATCCTTCAAATTTATATTGTTCTTTTAATTTTCCGGCTTCATCAAGCCATTCAGCTTTTACCCAATATAAACCTCTCATTGTTCCTTTAGGTTGCATGAGTTTAAGTATTTCGTGTTTGTTCAGGTTTCTTAGGGCTTCTCTTAGATTGTGCCAAACGCCTGTAAATTCCTTGTATTTATCCTGAACATCTTTGAGTTTACAAGCCACCCCGAGAATATCAAATATTTTAATTACTTGAACTTTCAATTCAGATTTCATTGGAAAGACTTGCTCTTGCTTGCTTTCAGCAATTGTATCATTATTTACTTCATTCGTTTGAACCTTAGATAACCCGAGATTAAGGTTACCATATTTAATTCTCTTAATTACTTTATCAATCTCATTGACCTTATCTAATAGCTCTCTCTTGTCTTTTGTTAGGCTCTCTAAAACCATTTGTATTTCGTTTGAGTATTCCATAAATACAAAGGTATCAATCAATTATACAACAAAAAAATACCCACGAAAATCTCGTGGGTTTACAGGTTTATTTGTGTTTTGACTACATATATGCCATATTTATTCCTGTCCTACCATCCACCACTCGCTCCGCCGCCGCCGCCCCCGCCGCCGCCAAAACCTCCGAAACCGCCACCTCCTCCAAAACCACCACCGCCTCCGCCTCCAAAGCCCCCGCCTCTTCCACCACCGCCCAGCATGTTGCCTAACAAAAACCATGGCAAGCCTCCAAGAAAACTCCTCGAACCTCCTCCACTCATGTAAGAGCCGCCACCGCCTCTACCGGAAAACAGTGAGATGATAACAAAGAAAATTATCGCAAGAAGTATGATAGTCCCAACAGATGGCCCATGGGATTTTGCCGCAGCAGGATTTGCTTTGTATTCACCCGCAGATGCCTGTATAATGGCATCTACAGCGTTATCGAATCCGCGGTAATAATCATTTTGTTTAAAAAAAGGGATCATTCTTTCATCAATGATCTGCTTTGCGAGGATATCAGGCAACACTCCTTCCATGCCATATCCGGTTTCGATGCGGGCTTTCCTGTCGGTTTTGGAAACTAAAATAATTACTCCATTATTTTTACCCTTTAACCCCGGCCCCCAGGTGCGCATGTATTTAAGCGATACTTCGGCTATGTCATAACCTTGCAGATCCGGCACCGTGATAATTACAATTCCGGTAGAAGTGCTGTCATTGTAGTTTCTCAATTTTTCTTCCAGCGCCTGGCGTTGAAAAGGTGCAAGCATGTTTGCAAAATCATTCACTGCCGTCGGAGGCTGTGGCCTGGGTTCAATATTTTGCGCGGAAAGAGATTGAAAGACAAAAAGAAAAAGCAGTAAAAAAATATTTTTCATTAAAGAATTATTACATGAAGTTAACTGCCAAAAACTATTTCATCCGGAAGCTCATTTTTATCAACATTTTTATCGTAGGGAAAATGAGTTTTAAGCGCATCACTAATTTTTGCGATCGTGGTGGTAATACCCGCAACAATGCTTTCTTTACTAAAAACAGCAAGTATTTGTTGAACCACTTCCTTCCAATGTTTTTCTCCGGTAGCCGAGTGTATTCCACTGTCTGCAAAAATGGCCAGTTGCTTGTCTTTTGTGGCTATATAAAAAAGCACGCCATTCCGAAGCTCTGTTTTCTCCATTTGTAAATTGGCGAAAATTTCAGCTGCCCGATCTAAAGGATCTACATATTTACAGCGATGCTCCACAAATATCCTGATCTCTCCACTGGTTTGCCTTTCCGCCTCTTGTATGGATTGAACGATCTTATCATTTTCTTCCTGCGTAAAAAAATGTTTCTTTTTTGGAAATGGCCACATAGCAATTCCTGTTTATTTTATATTGAATTGTACGTTGGGCGCTTTTTCACTTCCGGGATCTGCTTTGTAGAAAGGCTTTTCATGGTAGCCAAATATGCCCGCGAAAATGTTGTTAGGGAATGTTTTTACTCTTAAATTGTATTGTTGCACTGAAGCATTGTAATCTTGCCGCGCTACGTTTATCCTGTTTTCAGTCCCTTCAATCTGTGTTTGAAAACCCTGGAAAGCAGCAGTAGTTTTTAAGTCAGGATAGTTCTCCACAACAGCCAACAATTTACTGAAAGAACTCTGTAAACCTGCCTGCGCGTTTTGATAAGCTTCCAATGATTTTGGATCATTGATATCTACATTTATTGAAGTAGCTTTTGCACGCGCCTGAACTACTTCTGTCAAAGTTCCCTTTTCAAAATTGGCAGAACCTTCAATGGTTTTTATTACACTATTGTAAAGATCAGTTCTTCTCTGGTAGTTGGTTTCAACGTTTCCCCATTTGGTTTTCACATCTTGGTCAACACCAATTAAGTTATTATAAGCTCCGCAGCCCCAAAAGAGCAGCAAAACTATTATTCCGAGAATTACAAAGAGGCCTGTTCTTGATTTCATGTTTATTGTTTTAATAAAAAAGCTAAAGATATATATTTTCGCTTTTAAAGAAAGATTAATTATTAAAATTGTTCATTAACTGATTGATTCTTGTTCTTAAAATCAATTCCTAATTCTTAATTTTTAATTCATAATTCTCATTTCTTAATTCTTAATCGCTTTTATTCCTGGCAATTCTTTTCCTTCAAAATATTCAAGTAAAGCGCCGCCGCCTGTCGAAACATAGCTAACTTTATCTGCCAGGTCGAATTCATTTATAGCTGCCACGCTATCGCCGCCGCCAACAAGGCTATAAGCTCCATTTTGAGTTGCTTTAGCAATTGTTTCAGCAATAGCTTTTGTTCCTTCTTGAAATTTTTTCATCTCAAAAACGCCCATCGGGCCATTCCATAAAATTGTTTTGCTTTCCATGATTACTTTTGAAAAAGCTTTGATGGTTTCACTGCCAATATCAAGCGCCATCCATCCTTTTTCTATATGGTTGTTATCGACTGTTTTCGTATTGGCATCTTCAGAAAATTTATCCGCGATCACGCTATCCTCTGGTAAGTGAAAGGATACATTTTTAGCTTTTGCTTTTGAAAGAATTTCATTTGCAAGATCGAGTTTATCTTCTTCGCAAAGGCTGTTGCCAATTTCTTTGCCCTGCGCTTTTAAAAATGTATAAGCCATGCCACCGCCAATGATAATGTTGTTGGCTTTATTTAAAAGATTCTCAATAATTTCTATTTTATCAGAAACTTTTGCACCGCCCAAAATTGCTGTAAAAGGCTTTTCAGAATTGTGTAAAATTTTTTCAGCATTTTCTACTTCGCTGTTCATCAATAACCCAAACATCTTTTTTTCTTCAGGAAAAAATTGCGCGATAACCGCTGTGGATGCGTGTGCACGGTGCGCCGTACCAAACGCATCATTTACATAAACATCGCCCAATTCACCTAGTTTCCTGGCAAATTCTTCATCTCCTTTTTCTTCTTCTTTATAAAAACGAAGATTTTCTAAAAGCAAGACTTCACCAGGTCGCAAATCTTTGGCTTTTTGCTGTGCATCTTTCCCCATGCAATCATCAGCAAATAAAATGGTAGTTCCGGATAATAACTCTTTCAGATGAGGCAACAAATGTTTTAAAGAAAATTTATCTTCCGGGCCGCCTTTTGGCCTTCCGAAATGGGACATCAGGATAACACTTCCTCCATCGTTCAAAATTTTTTTAATAGTAGGAACCGCGGCTTTCATTCTTGTATCATCAGTGATATTAAAATCTTTATCAAGCGGCACATTAAAATCAACCCTCACGAGGGCTTTTTCATTATTGAAATTGTGTTGGGAAAATCGGGTCATTGTATTTCTATTTTGTCTTTATTAAAATTATGTAATGAACGGATTGCTCTGTTAAGATTTGCGCTCAGGAATTGAAAAAAGTATTTTATTAACGCAGTTTTCAAATTTTAAGATTAAAGCCTGACTTTTTCGCCGGCCATTTGCTATGATGCGTAAAATATAGCTGTCAGGCAAATTTCCCAGTCAAACTGCATTAACGATAAGTGTATTTTTTGTTTTTAAGCATACATTATATCCATGGCAAAGTTTAAAATTCAAATCTAAATGAAATTATTTTAATCCGTTTAGTCAACAACAAATGAATCAAAACCTGGATTATTTGAATGCCGGATGAAACTGCTGCAGTGTTTCCCGCAAATATTCCTTGTCAAGATGTGTGTATATTTCTGTGGTCGTAATGCTTTCATGGCCAAGCATTTCCTGTACTGCACGCAAATCTGCACCGCCCTCCACAAGATGTGTCGCAAAGGAATGCCTGAAAGTATGCGGTGAAATATTTTTTGTGATGCCGGCTTTTTTTGCAAGATTTTTTATGATCATAAAAATCATTACCCGCGAAAGCTTTCTTCCTCTTCTGTTCAGGAAAAGAATGTCTTCATTGCCAGAAATAACAGGCAAGTGCACACGAATATTTTTTCTGTAAAGGTCAATATATTTTATGGCAAATGAACCAATTGGAACTAATCTTTCCTTGTCACCTTTTCCGGTGATACGGATATATCCTACTTCAAAATAAAGACATGATAATTTTAAATTCACCAATTCACTCACCCGTAATCCACAACTATAAAGCGTTTCAATAATCGCTTTGTTCCTGGTGCCTTCAGGAGTGCTCACATCCACCGATAAAATTATTTTTTCTATTTCAGAAAAGCTTAAAAAATCAGGAAGTTTTCTTTCAAGCTTTGGAGTTTCAATGAGCGCAGTTGGGTCTGTTGAGGAAATTTGCTCCTGCAAACAAAACTTATAGAAGCTTCTCAATCCTGAAATGATCCTTGATTGCGAAGATGGTGTCATTCCCAATTCGCTAATCCATTTCAAAAAATCCTCAAGGTCCTTTAATTCCAGTTCCTTCGGATTTTTTCCGGTATGATTGATAGAAAGAAACTGTGTGAGCTTTTCGATATCATGGGCATAAGCTTCAACAGAGTTTTCTGACAATGACTTTTCTAATTGTAAATAAGCCTTAAAACCCTTTTTATAGATTTCCCACATTTTTAATAATAAAAATTAAAATCCTGCGTTTAATAAATGATTCGCATTTTTTTTTACCATAGTTAACCCGGGCTTTTTTGGCCCGGTTTTTTTATTTATACGAGTTTGCCTGGCATCAATTTCTGTGAAATTAAAATAAAATTTACACTACTTTTACATTCTCAAAACATATAATCCTTCTTTTTACTTCAGCGCAATAATTTTTACTTAATGGAGGTAGTTAATCTAAAGAAGTTCAAAAACAAATTTGATCTCAACAGGAAATCATTTAGGTATTTCATCACGCGCATAGAAAATAAGCCACCTTCAAATCTTGATTCCATAATTGAAAAAGCCGACAAAGAAGTTTGGGCAAAAATTGATTGCCTCGGCTGTGCCAACTGCTGCAAGGTAATGAGCCCTACTTATACTTTCCAGGATATAAAACGGATTTCCGCGCATCTTGGAATGCGGCCAAAAGACTTCAGAGAAAAATGGCTTTACCTGGATAAAAGAGACAATGACTGGATGAACAAATCCAGGCCATGCCAGTTTCTTGATTTGAAAACCAATATGTGCTCGATTTATGAAGTAAGGCCGGCAGATTGTGCCGGATTTCCTCATTTTCTTAAAAAACCCACTGCTGATTATATATATGTACACAAGCAGAATATAGAATATTGCCCTGCAACAATGATGTTTGTTGAAAGATTGAAAGCAAATGTTGAAGTCGTTCCAGCTGTCTTGTAATAGTTAATATCCTTTTACTGTATAGATTGTAAGGTAACAACCAACGATCAACGCGTAATGGAAGATTATTAGGATAAAATATATGAGGCAGAAGTCTCCTCGCTGAAGAGAGATAAGCCATTTTATAGAAATTCCTTATATTCTACTTCATCAAAATTAAAATGCCTTTCAAAAACATCCTGAGTTATTAATTGACCGGAAGCAGAAACTGCAATAATTTTTGTTTTGAAAACAACGTTTTGTGCTTTGAGTTTTACTAAACGATTTTTGCCAAATAAATTTTCATTATACTCGTTGATCATTTTTGGAAAATTTCCTGATTTCAATTCAGAGATTCTTTTCAGGACTGATTCATGAAGTTGTTCAGCTAATTTCATTATATCATAATCCTTTCCTGTTATTTGCTTCAACGAAACCGCGTGAAAATTGTATTCTTCGAAATTAATCTGGTTAATATTGATTCCAATGCCAATCACAGTCCACTGCCATAAAGTACCCTTAATCACATTTTCAATCAAAATGCCTCCTGCCTTACTGTCGTTTATAAAAATGTCATTAGGCCATTTAATAGTAGTTCCCGAAGGAATATATTTTGAAATAAGATCATAGCATCCGAGCGCAGCTGCCACGCTCAGGCGAAATTGATAAGACACAGGCAGCCATTGCATTTGCAACATGATCGACAAAATAATATTTTCACTTTTGCGGCTTTTCCAGTCTTTGCCGCGCCTTCCTTTTCCGTTTGTTTGCTCAAGTGCGAACACAGCATTTTCATTGATTGACTGGCCATTTCGAATCAATGCCATGGCATAGTTGTTGGTGCTCTCTGTGCTTTCAAGAACGATTATTTTCTCAGAAGAAAAAAGCATAAAAAGGTATTGATAAAAGAAATAGTTATTTTTGGTGAAATAGTTGCAAATTTTGTTTATAAATCTGCAAGCTAACAGAATAAATTTTATTTTCGCAGATTCAAAAAAACAAAAAGAGAAAACATCAACATTTGAATAATTTAATCTTATTAGATAAAAGAAAGAAATCAACTGTAACAAGGTTAACCCGGAATAGTAAAATATTTAAAACCATTATCAATGCTATCCAGGAAAAAAAAGGCGAAAAGATAATCAGCCTTGATCTTAAAAAAATCCCGGAAGCTGTTACAGATTTTTTTATTATTTGCGAAACGTCAAATCCTATACAATTAAAGGCCGTTGCAGACTTTGTAGAAGAAGAAGTGAAAAAAAAATGCGGGGAATTACCATATAAGCATGAAGGGCGCCAGGGTGAGCAATGGATATTAATTGACTATATAAATGTAGTAGTTCATATCATGTTACCCGAACCAAGAAAATTCTATAAGCTTGAAGAAATGTGGAATGATGCTGCAGCTGCGGAACATTAATTAATTAAGAAAAATAATAAATTATACATTAGATTTTATTTTAAATATTGAAACAAAAAGTTTTATTCTTACGTTAGGAATAAGATGAAAATATTGCGAAGGCAAGAAGATATGGCAACTGAAGAACAGAAAAAAAAATCACTACAAAGAAGGCTTAATCCAAATCCTGTTCCCGGGCCGGATGAAGATCCTAAAAAGCGGCCGAAGCTCAGTATTTACTGGGTATATGGAATTATATTCGCTATCATTATAGGCTATAATCTTTACCGAACCTCGAGCGGGGGAAGTGGAGTAGAAATTAATAATACTGATTTTTACACTATGCTTCGCCAGGGAGATGTGGATCAGATAAAAACTGTTGGTAATAAAAAATTAGTCAGGGTAAATATCAATCCCCAAAAGCTACAGGCTGATTCTGCAGGGTATTATAAATCTATTTTTGGTCAAAACTATGATGCTGTAAAAAAGATTATAGATGGTCCCCAGGCATATTTTGGCATTATAAAAGATGAAGTCTTTGCAAATCAACTTGCTTCATATTATAAAGATAATCCTACAATAAAACAAGTGCCTGATAAGCCAGGCGATGAAGGTGAATTATTTGGCCAGATCATCAGCACGCTTTTACCGATATTGTTAATTGGATTAGTATTTATAATGATGATGCGCAAAGTAGGCGGTGGAGCGGGTGCGGGCGGCCCTGGGGGTATTTTTAATATTGGGAAATCAAAGGCCACTCTTTTTGAAAAAGGAACCAGGGTTAATATCAATTTCGGTGATGTTGCAGGGCTTGACGAAGCGAAAGTAGAGGTAATGGAAATTGTAGATTTTCTTAAGAATCCTAAAAAATATACGGCTCTCGGCGGAAAGATCCCTAAAGGTGCATTATTGATAGGCCCGCCGGGCACGGGCAAAACATTATTGGCAAAGGCCATGGCGGGCGAGGCCCAGGTTCCTTTCTTCAGCCTGAGCGGAAGTGATTTTGTAGAAATGTTTGTCGGCGTGGGCGCAAGCCGCGTTCGCGATTTATTTAAGCAGGCAAGGGAGAAAGCCCCGTGTATAATCTTTATTGATGAAATAGATGCGATAGGTCGCGCGCGGGGAAAAAATATGATGATGAGCAATGATGAAAGAGAAAATACTTTGAATCAATTGCTGGTAGAGATGGATGGTTTTGGAACTGACATTGGGATCATTATTCTGGCCGCAACTAACAGGCCTGATGTGCTTGACAGCGCTTTGTTACGTCCCGGAAGATTTGACAGGCAGATAACAATTGACCGCCCGGATCTTGTAGGGCGTGAAGCAATTTTTAAAGTACATCTTTTACCTATTAAGGTTTCTCAAACTCTTGACGTTCATAAACTAGCAGAGCAAACCCCAGGATTTGCCGGTGCAGATATTGCCAATGTATGCAATGAGGCTGCACTAATTGCTGCAAGAAAAGGAAAGGATGCTGTTGACATGAGTGATTTCCAGGACGCGATTGACCGGGTTATCGGTGGATTAGAGAAAAAGAATAAAATAATTTTACCAGAAGAAAAAGAGATTATCGCATACCACGAGGCAGGCCACGCAATTTGCGGATGGTTTCTCGAACACGCATACCCGTTATTAAAGGTAACGATTGTGCCAAGAGGCACTGCTGCACTGGGTTATGCCCAATACACGCCGAAGGAACAATATCTTTATAACACTGACCAGCTGAATGACCAGATTTGCATGACGCTTGGCGGAAGAGCCGCAGAAACAATTTTCTTTGGAAAAATATCAACCGGCGCCAGCAACGATTTGCAGCAAATTACCAAAATGGCTTATTCAATGGTAACCGTTTATGGAATGAATGATAAAGTAGGAAATGTAAGCTACTATGATCCTTCACAGGAAAATTCTTTTCAAAAACCTTTCAGCGAAGAAACAGGCAAAATGATAGATGAGGAAGTACGCAAATTAATTGAAACAGCATTTGAAAGAACCAAAGCCTTATTGACTGAAAAAAGAAATGAAGTAGAAGTTCTTGCCAAAGCTTTGTTGAAAAGAGAAGTTTTATTTCAAAGTGATGTAGAAGCTTTAATCGGCAAACGTCCATATGAAGAAAAAAAAGCATTAGACTTCATAGATAATCCAAAAGAAGGAGTGATAGAATCTCCCATCCATGTCGAGCTGATTAAACAAGATTAAATGAAAGTTTCTTCTTCAAAAGAAAAAATTTTAAAAAAAATTCGCGAGGCACTGAGTAATCCGGTGCCTTTGCCTTTTCCAAAAAGCGAAGGAACCAATTCTGTTTTTCTGCCTCAAACCCAGGATTTGGAACTTTTGTTTGCAGAAGAATTTACGAAGCTTTTGGGGAAATTTGCTTTTTGCATGAGCGAAGCAGATCTAAAAATTCAATTAAAGAATCTGATAGCTCAAAAAAAATGGAAACATATCTATTGTGTTGAAAATAAACTTTCAAAAATGTTTGGTGAAGATGGTTTTCCAAAAATAAACCAATCCACTTTGCATGATTGCGATGCTTCTGTTACTTCCTGCAATTATCTTATTGCAAGAACAGGCTCTATTGTAACGAGCAGCGCGCAGGAAAGCGGTCGCACCGTAAGCGCTTACGCTCCCGTTCATATTTGCATTGCTTATATTGATCAATTGGTTTTTGATACACGTGATGCGCTTAAAGCGATGAAAGATAAATATGCAAACAATCTTCCCTCTCTCATCACATTTGCCGCAGGGCCAAGCCGTACGGCGGATATTGAAAAAACTTTAGTTGTAGGAGTTCACGGCCCTAAAGAAGTTTATGTATTCCTTGTGGATGAACCGTCTTTATCATTGTGAAGGTGAAAATAATAAATCAATGCAACTCAATCCCGGTAAAAAAATATATTTTCTGTCAGACTTTCATCTCGGCGCACCCGATCATGCAGCAAGCATGGTGAGGGAAAAGCGCATTGTAAAATTCCTGGATGAAATTAAAACTGATGCAGCATTCATTTTTATTGTAGGCGATTTATTTGATTTCTGGTTTGAATATAAAAGAGTGGTGCCAAAAGGATTTGTAAGAATTTTAGGGAAGCTTGCCGAGCTAACGGACAATGGAATTATCATTAAATTTTTTGTTGGCAACCACGATATGTGGATGAGTGGTTATTTTGAACAGGAATTAAATATTGATGTTTTTCATGAGCCGTGGGAATTTGAATTCAACGGAAAGAAATTTTTAATCGGGCACGGAGACGGATTAGGCCCCGGTGATCACAGGTATAAATTTATAAAAAAAGTTTTCAGAAATAAATTTTCACAAACGCTTTTTGGAATGCTCCACCCCGCCGCAGGAATTGGCCTGGCAGATTATTTCAGCCGCAAAAGCCGCTCTGCTACAGAAAAAGAAGATGAACATTTTCTGGGTGAAGAAAAAGAATGGCTGATCATTTATTGCAAAGAAATTCTTCAGGAGAAACATTTTGATTTTTTTATTTTCGGACACAGGCACTTGCCCACTGAATTCAAATTGAATGAGAACAGCATTTATATAAATCTTGGCGATTGGATAAAGCATAACAGCTATGCAGTATTTGATGGAGAAAATATCGAATTGAAATATCATCAATCATGACTGCAAACCTAAAAAAATCCTTTTTTCTACTTTATCTCTTTTCAGGCGTTCTTCAAATACCTGTAAAAGCGCAGGACGATTCTCTTTTTAATTTTTTGAAAAAAATAGAATATCCTATTTCTTCCTTTGCAGTTGATAATATTGGCGAACTCTATATTATTAATATTGACAACCAGCTAAAAAAATACAATGAAAAAGGCGATTCAGTTGGTGTTTTCAACCAGGTAACCAAATATGGAAAGCTGAGCTATGTGGAAGCGGAAAATCCGTGGAAGACAATTCTTTTTTACCAGAATTTTTCAACCATAGTTTTATTGGATAAATACCTGAATGTGCTTGGAAGTATCAATCTCCCCACCCAAAATATTTTCCAGGTAAAAGCCGTTACCACTTCTTATGACAACAACATCTGGCTTTATGATGAGCAGGATAATAAATTAAAAAAAATAGATGACAATGGTAATATTCTTTCAGAAACAGTTGATTTTCGTCTGCTCTTTGATTCTGTTCCTACGCCTCAAAAAATAATTGACCGCGATGGTTTTGTTTATTTATATGATCCTCAAAAAGGAATTTATGTATTTGATTATTATGGCAGCTTTAAAAGCAAATTAATTTTTTTGCATTGGACAGATATTGCTTTAATCGGCAAAACTATTTACGGTTTCGATAAAAAAAATTTATACAAATACACCTCGCCATTGCCTGATATAAAAGAATATGAGTTACCAATTGGATTGCAAAATAATAATTCTATAAAGTTGAGCAATCACAAAATGTATGTTTTAAAAGATCAGCAATTGCAGATTTATTCGATTCAATAAGAAAAAGTCTTGCAGTTAATTTGTTGGGTAGTTAATTGGTAAATTTCATTTTTTTTAAAAAAACTTTATGAATTTTCTTGATCAAATTTATTTTGACAATACCATCCGCAGTTACATCGCTGTTGCCATCACTATTTTGATGGCTGTTATATTAAAAAGAATTGTCTCGAAATACGCCACTGCATTAATCTTCAGGCTTGGCAAAGCACAATGGAGTAATATGGATAAGCAGAGATTCGACAGCATTATCATTACTCCTTTAGAACGAATTTTATTGGTCATCATAAGTATTTTTGCGCTCGACCGCCTTAATTTTCCACAGGCTTTACTATTTTCTGTTCACAAGTTTACCAGCCAGGATATTGTTGAATCTATTGCTGCGGCGATTATAATTATTTGTATAGTTTCTCTTATTCTCCGGTTCATGGATTTTTTGGTGCAGGTAATCCGTTATAAATCCGGAAATGCAAAAACGGCAAGTGAATACCAGCTATTGTTTTTTTTCAAAGATTTTATAAAAGTGATCATCATCATTTTTGGAATCATTTTTATTCTTAAATATTCTTTCCGGGTTGATATCGGTAATCTGCTTACCGGGCTAAGTATTGTTGGCGCTGCATTAGCACTCTCTGCAAGAGAAAGCCTTGAGAACCTAATTGCATCTTTTATTATTTTCTTTGACAAACCTTTTGAAACCGGTGATATAGTTCAGGTAAAAGAAGTGAAGGGGACAGTTGAAAGAATTGGATTAAGAAGTACAAGAATTCGCACTGTAGAAAAATCATTAGTGACGGTTCCTAATAAACAAATGGTGGATAGCATTCTCGACAACTGGAGCTCGCGTGATTTTGTGCGAAACCAGGTTGACACACAATTATCACCCAATACTTCAGCTGAAAATCTTGAAAATGCAGTCAATGGAATTAAAGAGATACTTTCTCACCAGGGAGAAATAAAATCATATAATGTGCATTTGCAGGAAATAACAAAAGACAGCGCATTAATTATTTCAGTTTTTTTTACAGTGCCCGGGATGACACAGGATGAGGTGAATCTATTAAGGCAGGAGATTTATATTGACATCAGAAAACTGCAGGAAAAGCATGAAATGGAACCTTCCAATGCAAGCAAAATAACGCTGGTGAACACAGAGAAAAAAACATGAATCATACGAATCAAGAGTAGAAATCAGCTTTCTCATAATAAAAATTTATCAAGAGCTATATAACCCAAAAAGTAGATTTTGCAATCATTAAAGACCTGTTTACTTAAATCTTATTTATCAATAATTTCTGCCAGGTCTTTATCCCATTTGCCATTTTTTCCATATTCAACTACTCTTCCTATTTCCCTTCCATCTTTCATTACAATGATTGTAGGCACGTTGGTAACATGCAATGCCTGGGCGATATTTCCTGTAGTATGTTTAAATCTATCAACTGCAAAAAGTGCGATCCTGTTTTCAGGAAAATTGCTCGCTTCCTGAATTTTAAAAAATTTAGGTAACACAAAATGAGTATCCTCACACCAGGTTCCACCGAAAACGATAAAGTAGATTTTATCTTTATTGTTTCTAAAAGCCGCTACAGCAGCAGTGTCGGGGTGAGGATAAATTCGCTGGCTTTCAGCATACCAGTCAAAAACAGGATCACGATTTATATCTTCTTTAGAAATAATTCCCCTCAGCATCTTTGTATTATCATGCGCCGAATCAGAAAGAATTTCATAAGTTTTTTGAGCATTGGATTGAAAAGCGGTTGTCATCAATAAGCAAAAGATGGTCAATAAATTCTTCATAAAAGTGTTACAGATT
Organism: Bacteroidota bacterium; assembly: GCA_030853195.1. GTDB lineage: Bacteria > Bacteroidota > Bacteroidia > Chitinophagales > Chitinophagaceae > Ginsengibacter. The sequence continues at coordinate 22,116 of JALYVO010000022.1, forward strand.
GTTTTTTAATTCTAATAAAAATAATTTTATTTTTTCTAAAGATTCTATCATTTCGTGTTTTTCCCCGGCGGCTTTATTATTTTTCAAAAACTCTTTTGCCCCCTCGATAGTATATTTTCTTTCGCGCAATAAATGATAGATCATTTTAAGATTTTTTATATCCTCCGGCCTAAAAAAACGATCACCTTTTTTATTTTTCTTTGGCTTTAGAATAGAAAATTCATTTTCCCAATATCTTATCAGAGAAGTATTTTCTTTGAACATTTCAGCCACATCTCCAATCGGATAATATTGCTTCTGAAAAAGAACCTCATCTTCAGGAATGCTTAGCCTGTCTGGCTCTGCAACTGGCTGTTTCAGGCTTTTTCTGCCTCTTTTTGACTTTTGATTTTCTGGTGCCTCGACTAAATTCTTCTCTTCAGTTTTCTTAGCAAGCTCATCAAAGTCGAAAGTTATTTGTGATAGTGCCATAATAATCAATCGAGGCTTTTTGCGCTTCCTGAAGAAGCGATTTTTAAAATCCTGTCAAATTGTTCAGGTGTAAGATCGTTGTAAAAAAAATATACCGGGTCCACTTCGCTTCCATTAATGTGCACTTCATAATGACAATGAGGCCCGGTGCTTTTCCCCGAGCTTCCCACCCAACCGATCACTTCACCGCGTTTTACCATTTGTCCGGCTCTTACTTTTACTCTTACCATGTGGCCAAATAATGTTTCATACCCGTAACCATTATTTATGATAACGTGATTACCAAAACCACTTTCATCAAATCCCGCCATGGCCACTCTTCCATTTCCTGTTGCATAGATTGGCGTGCCCTGCGGCGCAGTAAAATCATGGCCTTTATGCATTTTTAAAGTTCCATAAACGGGATCAATCCTCATTCCAAATCCTGAAGCAATCCTGTCAAGATCACGGTTGCTCACTGGTTGAATCGCTGGTATGCAAGCTAACTTTTCTCCCTGATTTTTAATTAGTTTTTCGATTTGATCATAGCTCGTATATTGAAAATTTATTCTCGCGCTGATATTATTCAATGTTTTTGCCAATTCATTTCCAAGTTCTTCATCATTGATTGCAGCGACTTTTTGAAATTCATTTTTTTTCTCCGTAAGCTTTGCCCGTGCGCTGTCCGGCAAAGGGTTTGCTTCAAAAATAGAACGGTAAACCTGGTTGTCTCTTTTTTCTAAAGAAGCCATTTCCTGTTGTAATTGTTGTGTTTGGTTTGCGAGCGTTTCATAATTTTGCCGCATTTTTTCATAGCGTATTTCAGCTAATTTTAATTGTGGAGAAGGAATAAAACGAAATGCGAGTGAAACTAAAATAAACGCCGTAAGAAAAGCTGCAGCTAAAAATCCAAAGAAACGCAAAAGCTTTACACGCAATGGCGTTACTAATTTTTCGTAGCGTAATGAATTGGTGTTATAATAATATTTTATCTTTTTCATTTCTTAAAAACAAGAAAAGAAGTTTCGCTGGCTATTTAGAACGTTGGGCTTGTTTGTAAATGCGGCCAAACAAAATACCTTTGCCGTCATTATTTATTTAAAAGCTAACAAAGATAACTTCATAATATTCTAAATCGATCTTAAAATTCAATCCGGAAGCATGATGCAAAGTGCAGAAATAAGAAAGCATTTTCTTGATTTTTTCAAAGCGAAAGGGCATATCATTGTTCCCTCTGCGCCCATCGTTATTAAAAACGATCCAACCTTGCTTTTTACTAACGCGGGCATGAACCAGTTTAAAGATTTTTTTTTAGGAAACAGCCCTGCTCCTTATTCCCGTGTGGCTGACACACAAAAATGCCTTCGTGTAAGCGGCAAGCATAATGATCTTGAAGAAGTAGGTGTGGATACGTATCATCATACGATGTTTGAAATGTTGGGCAACTGGAGTTTTGGGAATGCAACCGAAAATCCGCCGCCTTATTTTAAAGAAGAAGCCATCGCCTGGAGTTGGGAATTACTAACCAAAATTTATAAAATCCCGAAAGAAAATCTATACGTTTCAATTTTTGGCGGCGATGAAAAAGAAGGCTTGCCCAAAGATGAAGAATCATTGAATTTCTGGAAAAAATGGATTGATGAAGACAGGATAATTCTGGGAAATAAAAAAGATAATTTTTGGGAAATGGGTGATACCGGCCCCTGTGGCCCATGCACAGAGATTCATGTGGATTGCAGAAGCGAAGAAGAAAAAAAATTAATTCCCGGGAAAAGCCTTGTTAATAATGATGATCCGCAGGTAATAGAAATATGGAATAATGTGTTCATTCAATATAACCGGAAAAAAGATGGATCATTAGAATTATTGCCTGCAAAGCATGTTGACACCGGAATGGGCTTTGAAAGACTGGTACGAGTTTTACAAAATAAAAAAAGCAATTACGATACGGATATTTTTACCGGAACTATTGTTGAGATTGAAAAAATATCCGGTAAAAAATATGATTATTCTGATTCAAAAGAAGCCGTTTCTTTCCGTGTGATTGCAGATCATATCCGTGCAATTGCTTTTCCAATTACAGATGGGCAATTGCCTTCAAATACAGGCGCAGGCTATGTAATACGCCGCATACTTCGCCGGGCAATACGTTATTATTTCTCTTATCTTGATGTAAAACAGCCTTTACTTCATAAATTAGTTCCGGTAATTGCCGAGCAGTTTAAAAATGTATTTCCTGAATTGGATAAGCAAAAAGATTTTGTTGCCAAAGTAATTCATGAAGAAGAAAATAATTTTTTGAGAACCTTAGGAAAAGGTATAGATACATCAACTGAAATTTTTGATTACTTCAAGAATTTTTCTATTTATCCGCTTTCAGGACAGGCAATTCCGCATATGCAAATGCCAACTCTTATTCAGGAACTCACCTTATCCCATGAAAAATTAAATCTTTTCACAGTTGACCCCGTTTCTGGCGTTAAAAAGATTATGGGAGAAATGGCATTTGTACTCTACGATAGATTTGGTTTTCCTTTTGACTTATCTCAATTAATTGCTTACGAAAATAACTTTGAGTTTGATGATGAAGGTTTTGAAAAAGAAATGCTTCAACAAAAAAACCGCAGCCGCGCAGCCTCTGTTGTAGATATAGAAGATTGGATCGTGATAAGCGAAAATGTAGGAAATGGCTTTATTGGTTATGAAAATCTGGAATCAGAAAGTAAAGTCGTAAAATACCGGAAAACAAAAACAAAAGGAAAAGAAGTTTTTCAATTGGTTTTAGATACCACACCTTTTTATGCTGAAAGCGGTGGCCAGGTGGGCGATACAGGAGTTTTGATATTTGGGGAAGAAAAAATTCCAATACTAAATACTAAAAAAGAAAACGAGCTCATTTTACATTTTACAGAAGAACTTCCGGAAAATATTGAAGCAAACGTTACAGCAAAAGTTGATGCGGAAAAAAGAAAAAGCACCGCAATTCATCATAGCGCTACACATTTGATGCACGCCGCATTACGCAAAGTTTTAGGAACTCATGTTCAACAAAAAGGAAGTTTGGTGAATGATGAATATCTACGTTTTGACTTTTCACACTTCAGCAAAATGACCAGCCTGGAAAGCCAAAAAGTAGAAAAGTTGGTTAATGAAAAAATAAGAGAAAACGTGCCGGTCGTAATAAAAGAAATGCCGAAGGAAGAAGCATTGAAAACAGGCGCTATGGCATTATTTGGAGAAAAATATGGTGATAAAGTGAGGGTAGTGATTATTGATCCCGGGTATTCAATTGAACTTTGCGGTGGCACTCATGTAGGCAATACCGGCGAATTAGGTATCTTCAAAATAATCAATGAAACGGCTATCGGCGCTGGTTTGCGAAGGCTCGAAGCCATGAGCGGAAAAGCTGCTGAAGATTTTATCAATCATGAATTTGAAACAATTCGTTCTATTCGCGAAAGCCTGAAAAGTCCAAAAGATATTCAAAAAGCGATAGAAAATATTTTATTGGAAAGAGAAAAAGCTAACAGGCAAATTGAGCATTTGACAACACAATTGCTTTTAGTAGAAAAAGAAAAATTGATTGAAAAAATTACACCGATAAATGATATCAATTTTATTGGTGAAATAGTTAGTGTGCCCAATTCAGAATCTTTGAGAAAACTTTGTTTATTATTAAGTGAAAATCTTAAAAATTATTTAATTGTACTTGCTGCTAATATCGAAGGCAAAGCAAATGTAGCCATTGCCATTGATGAGAAATTAATTTCAATTCTAAATACAGATGCAATAAAAATAATTAAAGAAAAAGTAGCGCCATTGATAAAAGGTGGCGGCGGTGGCCAGGAAACTTTAGCCACTGCCGGCGGACAAGATGTATCAGGATTTAGAGAAATCATTGAGGAAATAAAATCATTGATTAAATGAAGCCACATAAGCTATTTTATAGTTTTCCCGATTCACAATTGACTATTCATCATTCACTTCGAAATAATTTGCCAGCCATTTCCTCTTCTTTCCATATAAACATATTGGCTTAGTTTACTTTCGTTATTCGTATTAGTTAATGATGTAGCGGAAATAATAATTTTATTTTGACTGGCAGGAATTTTCTGAAGGTCAAAAGTGTAAAAATTATTTCCTGCAATAATTATTTCCTTTATATTTTTCGGATCATTTTCATCCATATTTTTAAGGTCATCAAACTGGTAGATCACATAACGGTTGATCATGTTATTCGGTTCACTCTGATGAAAATAAAGATCGATAGAACCCGTATAATATGTAGGTTTGCTGCTATCATAAAGTAAGACCGGGCTCTTAGGTTTTACTGAATCGATCCACGGCATTGGTGGTGGGATTGCCGGATATTTATAATAATTATTTTTCAAACTGTCGCTCCATCCATTTGGGTTATTACTGAAAGAGCTGCTGCTGAAAAATACGCTGCCCTGGATTTGCTGCGGATATTGGCGCAAGCGTTTTATCTGGTTTGGTAATTCATTTTTGTTGTGCCACGCATATGATTTTGATTCCATGGCCCTGTAAATCCCTTGCCCGATATACATTTGCCTGCCATAAGAGTGTCTTGCCCACCAATCGCTTAGTACTTCATAGCCCACTAATTTATGCCCAAACTCCCAATATAATTGGGGCACTACATAATCAATCCATTTCATTTTCAGCCACAATAAAATATCCGCATACAAATCATCATAATTAGTTTGGCCTGCTTTAGTATTGCTTCCTTCAGGATCTTTATCAATATTGCGCCATACGCCAAACGGGCTGATGCCAAATTTGCAATAAGGATTTTCATGTTTGATAATTTTTCCCAACATCACAATTATAGAATCCACATTGCTTCTTCGCCAAGTTTCTTTATCCAAACCATTTCCATATTGTTTGAAAGTTTTCCAATCGCCAAATTCTTTTCCCGCAATGCGGTAAGGATAAAAATAATCATCAAAATGAATGGCATCTATGTGATAACGATGCACTACATCTCCTACTATATTTGTTACAAATTTTTGAACATCTTTATTGCCCGGATCAAAATATTTTACAGTTCCGTAATCAATAAACCATTCAGGATGTAGCCTGGTAATATGTGTTGGCGATATTGATGATTTGCCCACGCGAAAAACTGCACGGTAAGGATTCATCCAGGCATGAAATTCCATTCCGCGTTTATGCGTCTCCGTTATCATAAACTCCAGCGGATCATAATATGGAAACGGCGGCTTGCCCTGCCTTCCTGTTAAATACTCGCTCCACGGCTCATATTGTGAAGCATAAAGCGCATCAGCAGCGGGGCGAATCTGCACTACAACTGCGTTCATTCCATTTCGTTTATGCATGTCAAGCAAGCTGATGAATTCTGCTTTTTGCGCATCTGTATTCAAAGTTTTTACTGAGGGGAAATCAATGTTTTCAACCGTAGCTATCCACACGCCGCGAAATTCATATTTTGGCTGTGCAAGAATTTTTTGAATATTTATTAGAATAAGAATGAACAGAACAAAGGAAATTTTATTCATGGGGCAGGATAAATGTAAGGCGGCAATTTACAAACATCCGGATTAATAAAAGAGAATTAGGGATTCAAAATAAAATAATTCATCTTGCCAACACACGCCAAATCAACTTATAATTCTATATTAAAACGTTGGTTACAAAACAAACCAAAACATAGAAAAAGACATTTAAAAAAAGAGCCGATTCAATCCTTCCAAACGGAAACCCCTTCACTACAATTCGCGCAGATGTCAATGTTTTTGCGGCTTGTCATTAGTTCTTTACGAAATTGTTTGTAGTTATCATTGTGCCATATTTCTTTGAAGGATTGATCTTTCAGATTGCCTAATCTATGCGCCGCGTCTTTATCAAAGCAGCAAGGAACCACCATTCCATCCCAGGTGATTACATTTGCCTGCCACAATTTCCAGCAATGATTGGCCAGCTTGTTTTTTGCATCATGTTTGCCTTCCTTATTTTTTTTGTATCGGCTGAATTTTTCATTCACCGGTATTAAATTGTTCGGATCATTTTCATAATCATAAACCTGCGCGGTTTTAAAACGAACTTCATCCACTCCTATTTCTTCACCCAGTTTCTTGATTTCTTCAATCTGGTGCTCATTTGGTTTTACCACCAAAAACTGAAAAAAAACAAAAGGCGTTTTACTCTTCAATTCCTTTTTCCATTTCACAATATTTTTTGCGCCGGCAATTACTTTATCAATCCTTCCACCGACTCGGTATTGCTGATACACTTCCTGCGTAGTGCCGTCAATTGAAATGATCAATCTGTCTAATCCGCTTTCCACGGTTTTCCGCGCAACATCATCTGTGAGGTAATGCGCATTAGTAGAAGTAGCTGTATAAATTCCTTTTGATGAAGCATATTTTACCATTTCCAAAAAATCTTTATTCAGAAATGGTTCGCCCTGAAAGTAAAAGATCAGGTAAAGAATATCTTTATAAATATCATCAATAGTTTGGCGGAAGAAATCTTTTTTCAACATGCCGGTTGGCCTAGTAAAATCCCTTAGTCCGCTGGGGCATTCGGGGCATCTTAAATTACATGAAGTAGTAGGCTCAAACGATATAGAAATGGGCAAACCCCATTGTACAGGCTTCTTTAGCAGTCGGCTCACATAAAAACTGGAATATACTTTTGTAGCATTCCAAATTCTTCGTGCCGTAAGCTTCTTAAAAAAATTGATGCTGTCATTATAGTTTATCCCAGGCATAAGAGTCCAAAGGTAACGCCTAAATAACTAGTGTATATTATAATGAATTATCTGAAGAGGAATTATCCGGTTTTGTTGAATCTGCCGAAGCCAATTGAATTAAATGAGGCTCATCAAAATTCATCTTTTTACTTAAAAATTTATCATAATTGGCGGCAATCACATTGAGGGCAACAAAGTTCAATACAAATTTTCTTGTTTCCGCAGGTAAATATTGTTTTATATCCCAAAAATCTGCGTCTGCTTTTCTGCTTTTTTTAAGAGCGGATTTTACGCGGCCTTGTCCGCAATTGTAAGCGGCCACTGTAAGCAAAACATCATCATTAAAAAAGGCTAACTGGTCACGAAAATATTTTGCAGCAGCAACAGTTGATTTTGAAAAACTTTTACGTTCATCATTCCTTCCTCCGATGCTCAACCCATATTCTCTTGCAAGCTGCGACATGAACTGCCAATAACCGACTGCGCCAGCCGGCGAAATTGCATTCGCATTAAAATCAGATTCCAAAACAGGGAGCATCTGGAATTCGAAGGGAACATTATATTTATCAAAAATTTTAGTTGCCTTAGAAAAAAAGCTCTTTCCTTTATTAAACATATGAATAATGTAAGAGCGTTCTTTGGTACTATAACGTTTTACATAATCCTTGCTTTCATTCCGGTGCTCCTGCAAGCTTGATGGATAGGCAACCCACTCAGGATTTTTAACGAGAGTATTTTCAATGTTGTTGGTTGATGAAATTGCGGCTAATGGAATGGAATCATAATAGAATTTACTATCATTTCCCATAATATTTTTTGCCGAAGTGCTAAAGCCAATTATAAAAAAAATTATAATCAACGTTAATAAGCTTTTTGATTGAATAGTTTTCATTTAGAATTTTTTCAGTCTCGAATTATTATTACACGTTTTAAATAACGCTCACAGAATCATTGTCCTTAGAATTTTTTCGGTTAGAGGTTTTTGTATACCGATTTATAATTTTTATTTGTTGATGTTAATTGAAAATTTATTGAACTTTAAAGAAGTTTGTCAAAGGTTGCAAAAGTAATGCCCAAAATCTTAACATGCAAGTTTTGGAGTTAACAACCGGTTAAAGAAAAATTTCGGATAACTTTTAGATTCAATCTATAAAACTACTATTCAGTTGGTTATGGCAATAATCAAAGTATAATTATAATAAAAAATAAAAAAATTCATTTTCTTGAAAGCTGGTTTAATGATGAATATATTTAAAAAAGGGATTGGCTTTTTCAAAAAACCGTGAGGGGCACATATAGATACAATGGAAACAGTGTAAGTCAAAATGTAGTTTTTCTCTTTTATTATATTATAAAAATATTCAGGCGAAAATTATATCAACTTCAAGCAGGCAATGTCGTTAAGTTTGCAGATCTGAAACAATAATCGCTTTATTGCTTCTTAAATAATCAAGATCTGTCTGTGGCAAGAAAAAGAAAAGGCTCTTCCTATAAATCATTTTTTAAAATACTTTTTTGGCTTTGCCTGATAATAATTGTGTCTTATTACGTCGTAAATTATTTTATCAAACAGCCACATGTTTTTTATCCCGGCTTTAATATTGAAATTCCTAACGGATATGTAATTCATGGAATTGATATAAGCCGTTATCAAAACACGGTTAACTGGAAAGAAGTGAAAAATATGGAAGTGGAAGGCATAAAGATTGGCTTTGCTTTTATGAAAGCAACTGAAGGAATTTATAATGTGGACGAGCAATTCCGGCGAAACTGGCTAAGCGCAGAAGAACAAAATATTCCTAAAGGCGCATATCATTTTTTTATTCCGGGCAAAGATGCAAAGCGGCAGGCAAGTAATTTTATAGAAATAGTCAATTTAAAAAAAGGCGATCTGCCGCCTGTGATTGACATAGAAATAGGGCGCAGGTTTTCTGTCGGTGAAATGCAAAAAGAAGTGAAAACATGGCTTGATGCGGTTGAAAAAAATTATGGCGTAAAGCCAATCATTTACACCAATATAGATTTTTATCAAAAATATTTTCAGCAGGGCTTTGAAGATTATCCACTGTGGATCGCGCATTATTTGCAACCTGATAAACCTCGCATAGAAAGTAAATGGGTCTTTTGGCAGCACAGCGAAATCGGCAGAGTGAATGGCATAAAAGCTCCGGTAGATTTTAATGTTTTTTTTGGCGACAGCACCGATTTTGATAATTTGTTAATTCAGTAACTCAGTGCATCTCAACTTGTATGGTCAGCAACTATCAGCCATTTTCCATTTATTTTTTTAAATAATAAATCAAAATAACCCTGGAGGTTTCCCATCTTTCTTTCTAAATGAAACTCGCCAACAATAAAATAATAACCGGTAGCAAGTGGTTTTATTTGGAGAATAGTAAAAGCTAGTTTACCCATTGAAACCGTGTCCGGATAACTCTTTTTATAGTTTTTCAATGTTTTTTCCCAACCATAATTAATGCCCGATTTGCCAATAAACATCAATGAATCATTGTTCCAATAACCTCGCATGAAGCTTTCTATATTGCCTGAATTCCATGCAATTTCCTGGGCGTGCAAAATTTCAAGTATAACATTTTTATCTTTTGATTGAGAAAAAGAATGAGTAGAAAAAAGTGAAAAGAATACAATAAAAGTGAAGACTAATCTTTTGTTCATTGTTATAAAAATTACTTACAATCTAACGAATAAATTTTGATAAAAGAACAGAGGAAACATTTTGTAATACCTTTGCAAAATGAAAAAGAAATTGATTTTGCTTGGTGGTTTTCTGATTGTGTTAGTGAGCTTGTTTTGGTTTTTACTTTCTTTTCAAAAAGGTTTTTTTGTGATTAAATTACCTGTGATGAGTTATGTCCAGGATTTTTCATTTACCGATCAAAATAATCAAACTGTAACCGGAAAAACGGTTGAGGGAAAAGTATATGTAACTGAATATTTTTTCACAACGTGCAAAGGTATTTGCCCGAAGATGAATGCCAACATGAAAAAAATTTTTGAGAAGTTTAAAGATCAAAAAGATTTCGCGGTAATTTCTCACACTTCAATGCCAGAGACAGACTCAGTTCCATTGATGAAAGCTTATGAAGAAAAAATGATTGGAAGAAATCCGCAGTTTGCCGCGAAATGGTATTTCGTTACAGGTTCAAAAGATTCATTGTATAAAATGGCGCGCCAGAGTTATCTTTTAGACAATGATAAAAATAACAACATTAATATCGCTGACCATTTTATTCATACACAGTTTTTTGCCTTGGTCGATAAACAAAAAAGGGTTCGTGGTATTTATGACGGATTAAAACCCGATGAACTTACCAGGCTGGATAAGGATATTGAAGGTTTATTAAAAGAAAAAGAACCCTCATCTCCTAATCCCTAAAGCGAAATAATAAAATATCTAAAACATTAAATTCATCAAATTATATTAAACAATCATGGTTTTTTGTGATTGTGTCTTTCTCCTTCGAAGAAGGATTGGGATCAGGCTTTTATAAAATTCACAATATCATTTACCAATGATTTATCCAAAGGCAAGGTACCGTCCGTGTAGGTTTTCTGCTGGCCTTCACAATTTTTTCCGGCATCTTTCAATGTATGTGTCATTAGAGGAACAATATCAAGAGTGCTTTTTTTATTGCCTTTATGCAAATTTTCAGCATCAGCCAAATCAATTTGTACATCACAGCTTCCCTGTAAAATAAGTATAGGGCAGTTTAATTTTTTTATCTCGTTTTCCGGCGAATATTTCATCCAGGAAATCATATAAGGCTGAATAGATTTATGAAAAAGTGGATATAAAATTATTGGAAAAGTATCTACTATTTTACCTTCCTTTAATTCCTTAAACAAAAGAGGGATTTTATTTTTTACAGAATCGGGCAAAGGTTGTTTATTAATTTGTTCTTCAATTATCACATCAATCGGCCTGCCTGCCCCTGCTAAAGAAATGTAGCCTTTCACTTTCTTCTTTTGCGAAGCAACCATTGCAATTAATGAGCCTTCGCTGTGGCCAATAAAGTAAATATTTTTAAAGCCAAGCGTATCATGAAAATAATCATAAATCTTTTCTGCGTCTCTTATGTAATCATCAAAAACCAAATCACTTTCTTTAAAATTTTGTACTGCACTTTTTGCAATTCCGCGCTTATCATAACGGAACGTAGCAATATTTTGAGAATCCAAAGCATGAGCAAGCATCTCGTAAGAATTGATTTTATTTCCCAATGGATTATTTCCTTCTCTGTCGGTTGGCCCGGAGCCTGCAATGATAATTGCGAGTTTTTGCTTATTATTTTTTGAAAGTAAAGTTCCATAAAGCGGGCTTCCGCCTGCAGAAGTGATGGAAATTTCTTTCTCATCAGGATAAGATAAAACAGTCTTTGATACTCCATTTTCTAACGATCTTGAAAATCCTAAAGGTGCTTCTCCACCGTTCTGATGCCACGTTCCCGCGATTGAATCGTTGCCAACAAATTTCCCTTCGTAAAAACCCTGGACAGATTCCACATCAAGGCGCACACTATCTCCTTTGACATTAATTCCACTGAAAGACTGTCCCATAGAATTTTGTGAAGGACTGTCCCATGTGCCATCTATTTTGCCATTATCATTTTTAAAATGCAAATCAATAGGTATTTCATTACCGTTTGCATGAATAATTCCTTTCCAGTTGCCTGCAATATTTTGAGAAAATAAGGGAGAAAAAGAAAATGACAGGATGGATATAATCAGAAATTGTTTCATTACTTTTTTTTATAAAAGTAGTTAACAATTTGACAAGTTGATATAAAGCCGGGAAAACTAAAAAGTAGTTTTTCCTAATTTATAAGATTAGTTCTGTATAAAATTATTTTCCAAAAACACTTTTCAAAACATCCGTAACTCTTCCTGCCGGATTTTTCCTGATGTTCACTTCTTCCTGCGCAACGTAATAAAATAATCCGTCAAGCGCTTTGTTGGTAACGTAAGTATTAATATCCGTTTCAACGGGTTTGGATGAGAAGCTGTTGTAGGTGGAAAAAACATCTTTCCAATATTTATTCGCATCTGTTTTTTTCAACGATTCTTCTATTATAGGTTTGAAAGAAGCGACCAATTCAGGCGTGGTTGATTTTCTCAAATAGCCTGTAGCTGCAGTATCTGTGCCTCTCAAAATATTCAAGGCATCTGTTACCGACATTTTTTTGATAGATGCCAAAAAAATTGGCGCTGCTTGTTTGGAAGCATCTTCCGCTGCGCGGTTCATGCTGAGCTCCGCTTTATCTACTAACTTTCCCATTCCAAACATTCTCAATTTTTTTTCAGCATCCTGCACTTGTTTTGGCAATAAAATTTTTACCGCTGCATCTTTAAAAAAACCGTCCGGTTTTGAAAGCTTGTCGCCACTTTTTTGAGCGCCCAATGAAAGCGCTTCTTTCAACCCTGAAATAATTTCACCAGATGATAAATTATTTGAAGAAGAGGAGGAAGAAGAATTTTTTGAAAAAACAGAACCGGCTTTTTTAAATAATCCATTCAAATTATCAGAAGAATCTTTTTGAGCAAAAAGCGAAAAAGAAAGGAAAAGTGAAAAAGTAGAAATTATGATTTTTTTCATAGGAATATTTTAAACATAATTCCAAATGTAAATTGAATTGCTTTATTGTTGAATTGTTAGATTGTTAAATTGTTGTAGTTTGTGTTACTGTTTCGAAAAAGTTAAAAACTGCTGTAGTGTATTAAGCCCTCATTTATATGGATTGAGTGAGGCCTTTTTACATCTGAAATTTATATCCTACTCCTTTAACGGTGGTGATACATTCATCGCCCAGCTTCTGGCGGATTTTTCGGATATGTACATCAATCGTGCGGTCGCCAACAATTACATCAGTGCCCCAAACTTTATGCAGGATTTCATTTCTCAAAAAAACTTTGGATGGCTTTGAAGCAAGCAGCGCCAGCAATTCAAATTCTTTTCGTGCAAGAACAATCTCTTCATCTTTTGAAGTAACAATATATTTTTCCCGGTCAATTGAAAGATCGCCAATTTGCAAAATGCTGCCTGTTTCTTTTATGCTTCTCCTGAAATGCGCATTCACGCGGCTTAATAAAACTTTCGGGCTGATGGGTTTGGTAATGTAATCATCACCGCCTGTTTCCAATCCTTTGATTTGCGTGCTGTCATCATTGAGCGCCGTCAGAAACAAAATAATAGTATTTTCAAATTCAGGAAGAGTTCTTAAAATTTTGCAAACTTCAAATCCTGTTTTCCCGGGCATCATCACATCGAGAATGATCATATCCGGCTTTTGAAGTTTAGCTAATTCTACTGCCTCATTTCCATTTTTTGCAGTAAATACATTATAGCCTTCCGTCAGCAGATTGTAATTGATGATCTCCAGAATATCGGGTTCATCATCAGCAATTAAGATAGTGCGTGCCTTTGTTTCCTGTGTCATGAAATGCAAACCTATATCAAATATTATTCTGATTTAATCTGTTTACAATTTTTTAATATCGGGTTGGAGTTACCAAAATCAATTTACAATAATATAAAGCCCTCTCCTAACAAAAGGTTAATAACATTTCATGATGCAGCATTTTCATTTATAAAATCTCTTATAACTTAGTGGCAAAAGTAAATTTGCAACTATTGGAAGTATTTTTGCTTATCACTTATATTAATATTATGAGGCTTTTATTTTACTTTGTTATTTTTAGTTTTACTTTCTCCCAATCTTCCTTCGCCAGTGGCGACACTACAAACATTCCCCTTGGACGACGGGTATTTCATGATAAGATCATAGCTGAACAAAAACGTGCTGATAAAGCTGATGGCCATCTTGACGGATTGATAAAAGTTGGTGGCAATGAAGAAATCAATTTGCAGGTAACAGATGCGCTGATTAGAAAAGTGAATGTGCTGCGCAATGATGTTGAGAATAATACCTTGTTGCCAACCAATAATGATAAAATAAGATACCTCCGCTATATTGAACTTTTAGTGCGCGATTTCACTAATAACTGGAAGCAACACAAATTAAATCCTGCGCTGGCGCCCTTGCTGGTAGATAATTTCAGGGAAATATTGAATGCCAATGTTAACAAAGAAAGTATGGCTCCTTTCATTCAAAAAGTGCCATATGAAGTAGGAGAGATCAACGCGGATATTTTTCCAGATAACCCAGGTTACAAAGAAAGCCAGGTAATATTATACAGAAAATTTTGCAAAATACACCCTGATAAAATATTAGCTAATATCGGCCCTTATGTAAATGAACCTTTTGTCGATACATTGGTTCTTGAGGCTTTCAATAATAGCCCAAGCCAGTTATATTCTTATGCCCAATCTGCTAACAGTAAGCAAGGGATATTAATCCGAAAAATTGATGACGCGCGCATTAAAACGGTGGTGCAACTGAGTACGCAAAACCGCGCTCTTTTTTATTTTCCATTTTTAGATGATCTTATCAGCGGGAAACAAACCATTGAAAATATTTCTAAAGTTGCGGGCGCTACAGATAAAAAATATGACAGTGTAGGTTATTACAAGCTATTGGTAAAAACTGAAATAGATTACTATTCAAGATTGGTAAGAGGCGATACGCCAATCGCTATGCTTGGAGCGAATGGATTGGTAGATATGTTGCAGCAAAAAGCCATTCAACATTTCATAAATCCAATTAATGGATTACATGAAAGCCCTAACTCTGTAAGGTTTCGCGCAATAGAACCCTTGAATGCACAGGAACTTTACTACATGATGGTTTTAGGAGAAAATGATATTTATACTTCAAGCTACAAATACGCTTTTGATAGAATGATCCAAAAAATGGGACCGGTGCCGCGTGGTGATTCATTATTAGTATCGGTAAATTTTGACCGTTTCAAAAAATTCATCAAGATGGCGGCGGGTTATAATAAACTGGACGAATTCTTAAAAACCATGCCTGAAAATTCGGAAAAACTGATGCAGGCATTCGTTTCGAAATTAGAAAAAACAAAAACTCTTGAAGATGCGGTGGATGTTGCAGATTCTTATGGAAGCATAACCAATCCTGCGCTTCAGCAATCAATGCTGCAGAATGTAGAATGGAATTATCAAAGATGTTTAAAAGAAGACAATGAAAGAGGGCAGAAAATTTATGCTTTGCTGAAAACAATATTTCTTTCGGCGGATCCAAAAAATGGAATTGATCTTTCCAAAGAAATTGGCATTCCACCCATCTACACAGTGGATTATAAATATCTTGCTGATGACAGCGGGCGCATCATTGAGCAGGTTTTTTTTTACGGAGATAAAGATGGCAAAGAATCTTTTGCGAGTTACCTCACTTCATTCCCAAAAAGTGATTGGTCTATAGTCCGTAATAAAGAATGGATTGAAATAAAATCTATCAAAGGCAAGCCTGTCCTGATTTTCGCTAATCTTCCGTTAGACAATGACACTGATAAAGATGCTGCTGCGCAAAGTGATTTGATTGATTATCTTGATGCCAAAGGATTAAAACCATCTGTTGTAATTCATCGCGGGCACAGTTATCATCTGCCTTATACTATTCAGCAGCTACCTGAAAATGCAAAGATCATTATGCTCGGTTCCTGCGGCGGTTATCAAAATTTAAAAAATATCCTTAATTACGCTCCGGAAGCGCATATTATTTCTACCAAACAAACCGGCGCGAAGAATGTAAACAAACCCATTATAGATGCTTTGGATAATACACTTCGTGCTGGCGACAACATAGACTGGCGGCAGATGTGGGCTGGCTTAACCTCCTCTTTCAACAAAGCGCCCAAAGATGTGAGGGAAACTTTTGAAGATTATATTCCGCCACAAAAAAACCTTGGCGCGCTGTTTATTAAAGCATATCATAAAGAAGGTGGAGAAGATGAATAAATTGTTGTTTCTTCTTTCAAATAAAACCTCTTAGAATATTTTATTAAGATACATGGCAATAGAACTATATTAGCTTTGTTGCTTTAGGCTGACAGTTTCAATTCAGAGTGATTTTATAAACACTTAACAAACAAAAACACTCTTAGTTTGACACAGTACAAAATTTAAAAATTATAATTTCTTCTATTGTTCCCAATAGGATATGAGATAAATAAAACACGTCCTGTTATAGTAAATGAAAATGAGTCAACCAAATCCTAAAAAGCTATAAAAACACTTCTCCCGCTTTCAAGATACTTTCCGGTTTCCCTACATCAATAAATTTTGAATTGCTGTGGTCAATTCAAAACATTATGTATCCTTCATATCTTGTTCAGTAGGCTTAAAAAAATAAATACTAACTTAGTAAAAAAGTTTTTATGTCAACCATAACTTTAAAATTACCAGCTGATATAGACAAGGAACTTTCCGAACTGACCATACGAAAAGAGGAATATTTATTAGAAGCTTTGCGAGAAAAAATGAGGTCTGAAAAGATTGCCAATCTTGACAATTTGTTGATCGAAGGCTATAAAGAAAGAAAGAAGGAAAATGAACTTCTCGGTAAAGATTTTTTTCACACTGATTTAGAACATTGGAATGAATATTAAGCGCGGGAATGTTTTTTTGGCTTCCTTGGATCCCACAATAGGAAATGAGATAAATAAAACACGACCTGTTATTGTGATTTCAAATGATATTAATAATGAATTTAGTAATACAGTGACCGTGATACCACTCACCTCAAATACAATCAAACTATATCCATTTGAAATTTTGCTTAAATCCGGTATTGCGAATTTGCCCAAAGATTCAAAGGCAAGAACAGATCAGATAAGAACCATCGATAAGAGTCGTATTATTAAAGAAATTGGAAGCCTTCCTTCAATAATAATTTCTAATCTTGAGAATGCAATAAAGATTCATTTGAATTTAAAGTAAATGAAAATGAGGCAAACAAATCCCAAAAAACTATAAAAAGACTTCTCCCGCTTTCAAGATACTTTCCGGTTTCCCTACATCAATAAATTTTGAATTGCTGTGGTCAAATGTAGCAATAGCATGTGTTTTAGCCAGTTCAAGATAAACATCAACCATTGAAAATTTTCCGGTAAATTTTATCAAAGGAAATATCTCCGGCGAAATAATATGAATACCGCTAAAAGCTTTTTGCATATATTTATTTGATTCCCTGCTTATTTTTTGTTCGCCGGTTCGCTCATTTTTCCAACCGCATAAATTATCCATTTCATCGAATAAAAAATAGCGCGATGTTTTGCGTGAAGTAACAGCCAGCGTTGCAAGCGGGTTATTCTTTTTGTGTTGCGCAAGCATTTCTCCTAAATCCATATCCGTAAGTACATCTACATTTAGCACTACAAAAGGTTCTTTTTCTTTTTCAAAAAACCAGGCCGCTTTTTTTATCCCGCCGCCGGTTTCCAACACTTCATTTGTTTCATCAGAAATTGAAATATTACTGCCAAAGCCATTTTGTAGTTTTATCAAATTAATTATTTGATCTGCAAAATGATGCGCATTCACAATTACATCTTTTATACCAAACGACGCGAGGTATTCAACATTTCTTTGGAGAATAGTTTTGCCATTAACAACCGCCAGTGCTTTAGGATGCTTATCTGTAAAAGGTTTCAGCCTTGTGCCAAACCCTGCAGCCAGGATCATTGCTTTAGCTCCCTGAACTCTGATGGGGGAACTTAGAGCAGATGTTTCCTCATTTGATTGTTGGTTCTCTAATGATGGGAATGCTGAACTTTCTTCCTGAAATACAGCAGAATTCTTCACCGCTTTTCTTAGGGAGAGGACTTTAGAAAATTTCATTTGTTTAAAGGTTGTTGAAGATGGGCTATCCTTTTCTCTCATGGATATTTTGTTCTAAATGATTCAATTCAATTTTTACTTTAAATTTATTGCGGAGATACCGTGCAAGCGCATCAGCGGCATATACGCTGCGGTGCTGGCCGCCTGTGCATCCAAAGTTGATCGTTAAAAATGCAAAATTTCTTTTGATATATTCTTGCACCGAAATATCAACAATATTGTAAACACCGTTTAGAAATTCGGGCATCGACGTTTGCTGTTCTAAAAAATCAATCACCGGTTTATCTCTTCCGGTGAGCGGCATAAATTCTTCAAAGCGGCCTGGATTCATTAAGCCTCTGCAATCAAAAACAAAACCGCCGCCATTACTGCTTTTTTCTTTCGGATAACCTCTTTTTATAAATGAAAAACTGTTGATGGTAATAATTAATAAAGTGGAATCATCTGCCTGCAAAGGTTTGAATCTCTCAACGACATTATCCTGCACAATCAGTTTGAGAATTCGTTCAAATTCCGGCAACGAAATCCCTGTTTTTTTATTCGCCAAAAACCATTCAAGATTGTTAAGGGCAAGAGGAATGCTGGTTAAAAACTGCGCCTTTCTTTCGAACAATCCGCGAAAGCCATAAGCGCCCAAAACCTGCATCAGCCTGATTAATACATAACCATTGTATTGACTTACGAAACGCTCCCGGTCAATTGGTTTATCCAAAATTTCACTCACACAATCCATATAATATTCCAATAAACTATTTTTCCAGTTTTCAGAAAGATTGGCCCTTGCTTGCCATAAAAGAGAAGCAACATCGTACTGCAAAGCACCTTTCATGCCGCCCTGGTAATCTATAAAATGCACTTCATTATTTTGTATTATAATATTCCTGCTTTGAAAATCGCGAAACATAAAATATTTATACTCCACATGAGTCAAGTGGGTACTGAGCGCTTCAAAGTCATCAATCAGTTTTTCTTTATCATAGGGAATTTTGAGCGTGTCTAAAAAGTAGTATTTAAAATACAAAAAATCGCTGAGGATGGCTTGTTTCCCAAATTTTTTTGAGGTAAGGCAATTTGCATAATCGAAATTATCACTCCCTTTTATTTGCAGCCATGCAAGCGCCTTTAAGCTTTTTTGAAAAAGGCCGTAAACATATTCTGTTTGCCCTCTATGCTCCAGTTCATCAAGTAAAGAAACACTGCCAAAGTCTTGTTGGATATACATTGTACCATCTGGATGTTTCAGAAAGATTTCCGGAACGGGAGCATTGATTTTTTTAAAATGATCCGTAAATTTCAGAAAGGCAATATTCTCTTTTATGTTTTCATTATAGGTTGCGATGTAAGAATCGTTGTCTGTTTTTATGCGAAAATAAATCCTGTCGCCGCCTGATTTGGGAAGCTTTTCAAGGCTTTTTATTTCGTCAGATTTAAAATTCTGGAAAAAAAATTTGATATTATCTACAGGAAGCATTTGTTGAAGTAGGAATTAGGATCAGGAATTAAAAGATAAGAATCTATATTTTGGCTTTTCACAACTTACATCATAACATTCGAACATTAAAAATCATTCATTTTATTGTCACAATGAGTGCCTGCCAGGGATTAATTAAATTCTCCGTCATTATAAAAAATTGTTTCAAAAATAACAAAGTTTAAGAACCGCAGCAATTCCTGAATTTTTATTAAAGGAATTACACATTCTTTATTTCACCTTTTGAAGTTGCGAGGCCGCTTTTAAAATTTCTTCACTGTGAATTTTTGATCTTGGCTTTCTGAAAATTTTAAAAATAATTCCATATTCATCAATTAAAAATGTAGTGCGATAAAGCCCCATATATTTCCTTCCATAAAGATTTTTTTCGCCCCAAACGCCATATTGATCGATGATTTTTTTTTCAGGATCTTCCAGCAAAATGAAAGGAAGCACATATTTTTCTTCAAATTTTTTATGCTTGATTTTATCATCAGGGCTAACGCCCAAAATTACAATTCCGGCATTCTTTAATTCTTCATAATTATCTCTCAGATTACACGCTTCGATCGTGCAGGTGGGCGTGTCATCTTCAGGATAAAAATAAAGCGCTACTTTTTTGCCCAGGAAATCTTTTAATGAAACAACATTTCCATTTTGATCTTTGGTTTTGAAATCTGGCGCTTTCTGGCCTTCCGTTAAGTTTGTCATTGATTGTTTTATCTGGTGAAATGATATATTTTTTGTGTATTATTTCCAGCTTCATCTTCTACTGAAATTTTTAATTCATGTTTTCCTTGCAGGCACATTTCATCAAAAATATAAATAAATGAACGGCCCTTGTCATTGGTAAAACGCAGCCATTTTCCATCAAGTTCTGCACGGAAATTTTTTATCTCATCATTGTTATCTTTTGGAACAATAATAATTCTTGAGGCATGAGAAAGATTGGCATTCTCCGAAAAACTTACACTTATTGCCGGCGGTTTATCATCGGCAATCAATTCAAAATTTCCAAAATCCCTGAATTTTGCCGAATACCAATCGCCCTCATTTTTTGCTTTCATTATTTCTGATTTTCCCTTCCAGGTTCTTTTCATCAAAATTTTATCCGTAAGATTTTCTAAAATTGGCTTATTCATTTTTATCCTGATCGTGAAACTATCCTGAACTGGAATCAACCCTGACAAAACAAAATGGACCAAAGAATAACTGTCGGGAGAGGAGGAAATTTTATCCGATTGAGTAAATAACACAGAGTCGTATAAAGCTTCCGGAGATAAATAAAGTTGCAGGCTATTATTTTCAAAAATGTTTACAAATCCGGGATGAAACTCTTCCGGCTTAAAATAAGAAGTAGAATCTTGTGATAAGCCTTTTTGTAGAATTGTATCTTTTTTTATTTTGAATGTAAGCACCGATGAGTTTTTTGTAGCATCTTTTACTACAATTTTAATTTCATGAACATTATTATCAGTTAATTCAATCACTCCATCGCCATTAATATCTTTATAAACTCCTTGCGGATAACCCGGCAACCTTGAAAGATGTTCAATGTAAGGCCCGCCCGCAGCGCGGGTTTTGTAATCTATATGAGCGTTTACATAACGTGTTTCATTATAAGAAATATTATCCAGTTGAAACCCTGAAAGCGGCTTTCCATCAAGATAAATTACTGCTTCATAAATTCCGTTCGGGTTATTAGAGCCGGAAACTTTATCATTTGCAGAAATACCAAAACTTAGTTTTGCAGTATTTACATAAATTATATTTTGGGCTGTTGTATAATTCCCGTTCGCTTTTTTCAAGCTAAATAATTTGGGTGATTGGTTGTAAGTGCTTTTGTTTCTGTCATACATGGCGAGCCGCGAAATTGTTGGCGGCACATTATCCGGAATTGGCAACCCAAATAAAAGCGGGTTCAAAACCTTGTCAGTTTTGGTATCGCGAATTTCGAAATGGCAATGTGGCCCTTGCGAGCCGCCTGTATTTCCGCTATATGCAATAAATTGCCCTTGTTTTACAAAAAATAAATTCGGAGAAATATTTAGAGAAACTTCCCACGATTGTAATTGATATTGTTTCTCTTTTACATATTTTTCAAGTTCAGGATAGAAATTATTCAAGTGGCCATAAACTGTAGTAAGTCCGTTTGGATGTTCAATATAGATCGCACGCCCAAATCCGAATGGCGTAATACTTACACGCGAGATATAGCCGTCCGCGGCGGCTTTCACTATTTTATTTTCCGACTGATCCGTACGGCAATCTAATCCCATATGATAATGATTGGGACGCAACTCGCCAAAATTTGCAGCGATGCTGATCTTCGCTTTCACCGGGTAAATAAAATATTCCCTGGGATAATTTTTTTCCGGAAAAATTTGTGCGCATGTTACAAAATAAAAAAAGAGAAAAATAAAAAACAGGAACGGTTTATGTAATGAATCCGTTTTAAAAGAAATCATATTCATATCATTACAAAGTTATGAACTTAAAAATTTAAACTATATGGCAAAAACAAACAAAATATCAGCAATTATTTTAGGAGCCGCAGCCGGAGTGGCTCTTGTAAGGTTCTTTAATATGCCTAAAGCAGATAGAGATGCTTTTTTAGCTCACCTTAAAAATCAAACGAATCAATTATTGGACAACGCCGAGAATACTGTGGAAAAAGTGGAACATTTTATGAATGAGTTTAAGGCCAAAGGAGAAAATGAATGGATTGATAAATTATATATTCTAAAAAAAATGTTCAAGAATCTTTACGGTTCTGATAAGCATTATCTTCTGTAAAGATCTGACTCTATATAAATCAAAAGCGGCCTTTTACGAAAAGGCCTGCTTTTTTTGTTGAAGAAAAATTAATTTAAAAATCGTGGATTTATATATTCTGGCTTTCCACGCTGCTGCTTATCACGATATCTGCTTTCATAATAACTTATAGGAATTTTCTTAACTGGTTGATCATTTTTTATTGCTTCACATTTTTCTTCCTTTCGTTTGAACACTTTCAGTTAATTTTGGCGGCCACAGAATTAAGTTTCATGCCATTAGATAGTTCCATCAAAACAGTTTTAATTATAGGTTCCGGGCCCATTATCATTGGTCAGGCCTGCGAATTTGATTATTCCGGAACCCAGGCTGCACGCAGTTTACGGGAAGAAGGAATCAAAGTAATATTGATAAACAGCAACCCTGCCACTATCATGACTGACCCAATGATGGCCGACAGAGTTTACCTGCTTCCGCTTACAGTAGAAAGCATTGAAGAAATTATTGAAGAAAACCTGATTGATGCAGTATTGCCAACAATGGGCGGGCAAACGGCGCTTAATCTGTGCAAAGAAGCGGATGAAATGGGCATCTGGGGGAAAAATAATATTCGGTTGATCGGTGTGGATATCAAAGCGATTGACAAAGCTGAAGACCGCGAAAAATTCAGGAACTGGATGATAGAAATGAAAATCCCGGTAGCACCGGCCAAAATCGCCAATTCATTTTTAGAAGGAAAAGAGTTTGCCCAGGAAATTGGGTTTCCGCTCGTACTTCGGCCATCTTTTACATTAGGCGGCACCGGTGGAAGCATTGTCTTTCACAAGTCCGAGCTTGATGAGGCTTTGAACCGCGGGCTTACTGCATCCCCGATGCATGAAGTGTTGGTAGAAAAAGCGATGATGGGCTGGAAAGAATTTGAACTGGAATTGCTTCGCGATAATAATGATAATGTAGTAATTATTTGTACAGTTGAAAATTTCGACCCGATGGGTGTCCACACCGGAGATTCCATAACAGTGGCTCCGGCAATGACTTTGAGCGATACGGCTTATCAAAATATGAGAAATACGGCTATTGCCATGATGAGAAACCTGGGGAATTTTGCCGGTGGTTGTAATGTACAATTCGCTTTGAATCCACATACAGAAGAAATAATAGCAATAGAAATTAATCCGCGCGTAAGCCGTTCATCCGCGTTGGCAAGCAAAGCGACTGGTTATCCGATAGCGAAGATCGCGGCCAAACTTGCTGTAGGCTTTACTTTAGATGAATTAAAGAATCAGATTACCAAAACCACTTCAGCGTATTTTGAACCAGCATTGGATTATGTGATCGTAAAAATTCCACGTTGGAATTTTGATAAATTTAAAGGAGCTGATGATACGCTTGGTTTTCAAATGAAATCAGTAGGCGAAGTCATGGCCATCGGCAGAAGCTTTGCTGAAGCCGTTCAAAAAGCTTGTCAGAGCCTGGAAAATGAAGCAGTTGGTTTGGGTTATTATGGAAAGAGTTTGATGTATGCTGAAGAGATTATTGAATACATAAAAATTCCTAAATGGGACAGGATTTTTAGGATAAAAGATGCCCTGATGATCGGAGTGAGCGTAAAACGAATTTGTGAATCTACCGGAATTGACCGTTGGTTTATTTTCCAGATCCAAAAAATTTGCAATTGTGAAAAAGCGTTGTCAGGAGTTACTTTGGAAAATATTTCACCAGAACTTTTGAAAGAAGCAAAGCATCTGGGTTTTGGTGATGAGCAAATTGCGAGAATAATGAAAGATGGAAGCACTGATGAAGATGTTTATGAAAAAAGAAAGGCATTAAAAATTACCAGGGTTTATAAGATGGTAGACACATGCAGTGCAGAGTTTGAAGCGAAGACGCCTTATTTTTACAGTACCTTTGAGTAAAACTAATCCTTCATCGTTAAACAATTTTTATGATTACTATTGATGAAAAGGAATCGAATTTAACTCCTTTATCAGGAAAGATATTTGATTAGAAATTCTAAAACACCATCAAAACTTATTTATGCTTAATAATTTTTTTAGAATTAATCTTCCATATGGAATTGTAAAAAATGACAATGATGAGTGGATGGCCTTTAATCGAGAATATATGCCATTAGGATACAATAGTATGGATTATAAAGATTCTAATGAAACTTATAGCGATATGTCAATCTATACAAAATATCAAAGATTGACTGAAAAATTCTTGATAGATATTGCTCACAGTCCAGAAGGAATTCAGCGTAATGAGAAAGACGAAATAAACAGAATCTTTTTATACAATGATGGAACAAATCCTGTAAATCAATCTACAAACCAGAAAGATTTGTGGGACAATTATTTCAATAAATTAAGAAACTTTCAAAGCTAAAAAAGATATGAAACTACGTATAAGAGTAGTTTGTCAAATTACCAAAACAGAAACAAAAAATACCGCTTATGAAAGCATTATAAGAATGAACTAATTACAAATACTATTTTTAAAATTGACAAAATTTTATATATAAGCGTTTTGACAAAAATAAATGAACTCTAACATTATCTACAACGAATCTATCCCATCTTCAAAAAAGAAAATCATCGTTCTTGGAAGCGGCCCAAACCGCATAGGCCAGGGAATTGAATTTGATTATTGCTGCGTACACGGATTGCTTGCCATTAAAGAATGCGGCATGGAAGCTATCATGATCAATTGCAATCCCGAAACGGTTTCCACCGATTTTGACATTGCCGATAAATTGTATTTTGAACCCGTTTTCTGGGAACATATCTGGGAAATCATTGAACTGGAAAAGCCGCATGGCGTTATCGTACAGCTTGGCGGACAAACAGCTTTGAAACTTGCAAGAAGATTAGATGAAAAAGGGATAAAGATCATCGGAACTTCTTACGATAATATGGATATTGCTGAAGATCGCGGGCGGTTTAGCGATATGCTTAAAGCATTGAAAATTCCTTATCCAAGATATGGAACTGCCCATGATTCTGATGAGGCCATTGAGATTGCCCGTCAGGTTGGTTACCCGGTTTTGGTTAGGCCAAGTTATGTGCTCGGTGGACAGCGTATGCGGATTGTTTTGAATGATGAAGAATTGGAAAATGGCGTACTGAGTTTATTGAAACATCTACCCGGAAATAAAATTTTGATTGACCAATTTTTAGATCGCTGCCAGGAGGCAGAAATTGATGCCATTTTTGACGGTGAAACTTTTCATGTGATGGGATTAATGGAACACATTGAGCCTGCAGGTATTCACAGTGGCGATAGTAATGCCGTACTTCCACAATTCAATTTGTCGCCATTGATTGTTCAAACAATGGAAGAGTATGCTGAAAAAATCGCGAGAGCTTTAAATATAAAAGGCCTTATCAATATTCAATTTGCCATAAAAAATAATGAGGTTTTTGTAATTGAAGCTAATCCCCGCGCTTCACGTACAACACCTTTTATTGCCAAAGCATATCAAATCCCTTATTTGAATATTGCAACTAAAGTAATGCTTGGCGAAGCAAAATTGAAAGATTTTACCTTCGAAAAAAAACTAAAAGGATTTGCTATAAAAGAACCGGTGTTTTCTTTCAATAAATTTCCCAATGTCAATAAAGAATTAGGCCCCGAAATGAAAAGCACCGGTGAAGCCATACGTTTTATAAAGGATTTGCGAGACCCATATTTCCGGCAGTTATATAAGGAAAGAAGCATGCATTTGAGTAAATAAAATGAACTTTTCTAGCGACTGTAAATTTACAGTCCTTACTAAAATTAGATTACAAAATGATTATAACTTAGTCAGTGTCGCTGTATATTTAAAAGGCTGGCTGAGATCTAAAACAATTTTGTAATTGCCTGCAGTACTAATTGAAATATTCGAACCACCATAGTTTAAAGAACTCAGATTACCTCCTAAATTAATTCCCCAATCATCATTTGCCCTGAATTTTAAATTATTCGATGTCAAAGCAACTGAATTGATCACCCATACATTATTGGCAACATCATATGTAAGTGGAGTATCTGTATTCCATCCGCCTGGTGGAGCATCGCCAATAATTGACCAGGAAGTTTTTAAAGCTGACCAGGTAAGCGCTGTGGGGTTGGCTTTTACATAATAATACCCCGCACCTTTTGGCCATTTTAAATTCCCACCTGAGGTACTTAAAGTTCCCGGAGCGCCGCCATAAGCTACATGGTTCCAATCAGGTGCATTCGTTATTTTAAATTCATAGCTTCCTCCGGCTGATACATTCACATAACCTTCAAAGTTGTTAAGATCCGGTGAAGTAGCTCCCAGTTGAGGTGCGCTTCCAGGGCTCCATCCCTGGTAATCACCCGGAACATACAGGTATAAGAAAGGAATATAGGTAGTTACATTTACTGTAGTTAAATTTGAAATAACCGATGGCGTAGTGTTGCTTCCCTGGAAGGCTACTACCCTGAATATTAAATCCTTTGCAGTCCCAGCTTTCACGCCCGCTAATATTGCTGCATTGTTTAGATTTGATACTGTGATGTTTTGCGTTAACCCGCTTCTTGTATTAAATACCTGTGGGTTACTAAAATTTCCGCCTGCTGTATCCATCTGCAACGCATACGTGAATGGGAAAGTGCCATAAGAAGTACCATTCCAGCTAAAAGAAAGGGCAGTTGTACTTCCATTACTAATTGCCAAAACCAGCGGACCGGCAGGTGATACAGTAGCCGTAATAGGAACAATATAAGGAGTGGTTTTAATATTAATTACATTGGAAAAGTGAGATTCATTATTATTACCATACGAAGAAGTTACTCTGACATCTACAGTTGAAGGAACTCCGGCAATCACTCCTAGCCCGGCGAGGATATCATTGAATTGCTTTCCGTTTAAAACAGTGTCTCTTGCCCCTGTAACTACAATCTTATATTCTTTAGAAAAATTTCTACCTGTAGAGTCAATTTCAACAATATATTTATACAAGGAAGAATCCTGAGAATATTTTGGGTTAGTCCAGAAAAGCTTTAAAACATTTTTATTGGAATCAGCGGGAGCTGTGGAAATCATATTCACGGAAGAGGATAGTACGACAGCATTTCCGTTTGGATAAAATGGCAATTCACCAACTTTTTTACAGGCAGCAAATGAAAGTATTATTACAAGTGCTGAAAATAATTTTAATAAATATTTCATAAGCTTTTTTTTATGCTAAAATTTTTGAATGCTTTTATTAACACGGATTTATTGCTTCACGACAGTGAATTTTCCTCTTTGAAAATCAACAGTGATCATATAATTGCCGCTTGCAGCAGGTGCAAGAATATCATTACCCTGCCATTGAAAATCACCGCCGTTTACTTCATTCGGATCATTTTTTACTGCAATACTATATTTATCATTCCATGAGGCATAAGTTGGAAGAAAAGTGTATGAATTACCACCAATCAAGCCAACGGTGATTACATAAAGCGTTGTTGAAACCTGAGTGAATTTCTGAGAAGTCGGAGGAGCATTTGTCCAGCCACTTGCTAATGCATTACCTGTAATATATAATTCACCTGAAGTTGGCGGGCTTACTTTTGCAGGAATCGAATACGGTGTAACAACATACTTCAAAACGTTGGAAATCAAAGGCCCTGTAGAATTCTTCAAAAATGAAGTTATCGCTATTTCAAGGTTATGAGGTGTTCCAGGAGCTAATTGCAATTGATTTAATAAATAATCGTTGAACTGACTTTGCGCAATAGAAAGAGACAAATCTTTATTTACTGAAATTGTCTGCCTTTTGGGACTGGTAAAATTAGAACCCGCCGTATCAATTTCTATCTCATAATTGACATCCTGCGAACTGATTCCTGTTGTAAAATTATAATTAGGATTTGTCCAGGTTAAGGTTAAAGCATTATTATCTTTATTTGAATAAGAAAGCGGCAATGTATCTGAAGTAACTGAAGAAGTTAACACCGGATTGGTGCCACCCTTGAAATAAACCTTATGTTCATCCTTTTTACAGGATGCAAGAATTGCGAAAAGTAAGGATAAGCTGAAAAATAGTTTTTTCATTTTTTTATATGATTTATCATTAATTAATTATATCCCGGATTTTGTGTCAGGTTAGGATTGGATGTTAAAACAGAAGCAGGAACCGGAAACAAATTGTATTTTGAATCAACTGCCGTACCTGATGCTACTCCGCCTTTCCATGGCCACAAATAATCGCCAGTGGTCAGCAAGCCATAACGTATTAAATCCGTACGGCGATGGCCTTCCCAATATAATTCGCGCCCTCTTTCATCTAATATATATTGAAGTGTCATATCGTTCATCGTTATTTGGCCTGAAGAAGTGCCTCCATAAGCCCTCGCCCTTATCAAATTTAAATAACTTAACGCTGTTCCGTTATCACCACCGGCGCCTCCGCGCAATGTAGCTTCTGCATAAATAAGATACATTTCTGATAAACGAAAAACGGGAAAATCAATATCTGCAAAATAACCTGTAGGATCTGATACAGGCCCACCATCAGATCGTATGTTTACATATTTTTTTATATGCAGGCCCTGATCAAAATTACTGACATCTGCAATAGCTAACTGAGAAGAGCTGGTACCGTATTTTGAAGTGGTAAACAAAGCCCGGGTATCAGTTGAGCCCGTTTTATCAGCAAACAAATTTGCAAAAGCAGCAGTGCCCCGGTATCCATACCATCCGCCACCAGTCACCCCATAATCTGTAGTTGCTTCATCACCGGAAGGTGCGTGTACAAAGAAGGTAGTATTTCCATAACCCTGTGTATGCAAACCATCAATGGGAACAGCAAACATGAATTCATCTTTTCGCTTATCATTATCAGCCATGAATAACTGGGCATAATTTGGCTGAAGGGAATAGCCTCCGCCAATTACTTTTGAAGCATAAATTATTGCGCTGTCATACTTTGGTGTACCTGTATATACTGCTGCATTCAAATATACTCGAGCCAATAAAGCCCATTCTGCGCCCTGGTCTACCCTGCCGTATTCAATTGTTTTTACAGGAGCCAAATCGCCGTCGATCGCTTTTAATTCGCCCACAACATAATTAAATAAATCTGCTCTTTTGATTTGCTTTGGCACTGAGGAGCCTACAATATCCGCTTCAGTAATGAAAGTGGAATTACCAAATAGGTCCATCATTAACCAATAATTGAAAGCCCGCAAAAAACGAACTTCAGCTCTTGAACCTTTAATGGCAGCAGCGTCCGCTCCGGTTATTCCATGAGATGCTACTGCAGCATCAGTTGATGATCTTAAATATTCATTCGCTAATGTAATATTGTACATTGGCCGGGCATACATTCCTTTTAAAAAAGGATCGCCGCTTGTGAATGATAAATTATGATAATCATGGATGGTTTGGTCATTCCAGGCAACTACCGCTTCATCGGTTGGCAATTCCTCGCAATTAAAAAACGGGCGGATAAATGCGATCTGGGAACCTTCATCCAGGCCTCCGCTGATATCCGGTTGACCCGCAGGGCCCTGGTTTCCTCCGGATGCTAAGCCACCGTATATTTTTGCGAGAACACTTTTATAACCAGCAGGCGTGGAATACACTTTATCGGGTGTAAGATCGTTTCGCGGATATAAGTTCAATTTTTTCGCACACGATGTTACCGTTAACACAACTGCAAAGCTAAAAGATAGATTTCTCAATATTTTATTTATCATATAAGTCATTTTATAGAATTTAAAAGTCAAGGTTAGCGCCTAATGAATAAATACGTGGCCGTGGATAAATATTGTTATCCACTCCATGCGGATCAGCATTTTCCGGATCCAACCCTGTATATTTTGTTATAACAAAAACATTCTGAACGCTTGCATTTATTCGTAAAAAGGCTTTTTTATTAAAAACTTTACCAAGATTGTAGCCAACATTGATATTATCCAACCGTAAAAAAGAAGCGTTTTCAATATAATAATCAGATAAATACTGATTATTTACAAAACCTGTTGCCGTGTAATTTGAGCTGGCATTGCCAATAAAATTAATTGGATTCTTGATTGCCCGGAGCACCGTATTATTTGATGCAAAATTGTTGTACAAATAATTTCCAAATGAACCATGCGCTGTAACGCTTAATAACCACCGTTTGTAAGCAACTTGTGTATTTATACCCAACAACACATCCGGGGCGGGCTTCTTGTAATAATACAAATCAGCAGCGCTGACAGACCCATCCCTGTTTCTATCTTCATACAATCCTTCTATAGGCTTTCCTGTTTTTGAATCATATATCTGCTGATAGGCATTAAAAGTAAAAGGTGCATAGCCAACTGCAAATATTCCAATTTGATTTCCAGTTCCCCCGCTGATATTGCTTTGTGTCAAGGCGGTAACATTCGCGCCAAGGTTAGTGATCTTGTCACTGTTGTATGCAACATTGAATCCAAAATCCCAGGTAATATTTTTTGTTTTTACAGGTGTCGTATTTAATACAAATTCAATTCCCTTGCTTTCAAGATTACCAATATTGGTAACTATGGAAATATCGAAGTTTTGCCCTGGCGCCTGGTTTATCGGGCTTAAGAGGTCTTTTGTTTTTTTATCATAAATGTCAATCGAACCGGAAATCCTGTTATTTAAAAATCCAAAATCCAATCCTAAGTTTGAAGTAGTTGTCGTTTCCCATTTAATTTTCGGATCATAAGCGCCAGGGCGCAGATAATTGTAAAAAGTATTGCCAAACTGATATTCTGCTGCCGAGTTACTCAAAGAATAAACTGGCAAATAGGGATAAAGTGGATTATAACTGGCCCCTGTAATTCCGCCAATATCCTGCTGGCCTGTAATGCCCCAGCTCCCGCGAATTTTTAACTCGCTTACAACGCCGCTTGTATTAAAAAAATCTTCCTTCAATTTCCAGGCAGCAGAAACGGCAGGAAAATAACCAACACGCGTGGCCGGCGAGAATCTTGAACTTGCATCTCTACGCAAAGATGCAGTTAGAAGATATTTATTATCATATGAGTAATTTAAACGGCCTAAATAAGACTCTAGTGCATACTCAGGTTTATCAGTAGCGAAAGTAGGAACACTCGTTGCTACTACAACTCCATTTTGTCCATAAGAAGGATAGTTATAAACGTTAGTTGGAAATTCTTCATAGCCATGTAACAATAGCACATCAACCTTGCTTTTTATATTCTTTATTTCTTTTGAATAAAATAGTGAAAATTCATATAAATTGTTTTGTTTACTTTGTTTGTAGTATGAGTATCTGCCGGCAGTGTGATAATCAGTAGCCATGATAGAATCTTTACGGTCATTGCCGCTGCCACTTGAATAATCCAGTCCAATGTTTGCCTGCAAATGTAAATCAGGAAAAAAATGAAGCTTATAATCTAACTGTACATTACCAATAAGCCTGTTCACTGAAGAAGTGTTGTGTCTCAATTCCAGTAATGCCAAAGGATTACGTGTAGCTAAATCTACAGGCAGAGTGCTACCAGGCTGCAACCATTCAAAATAACCACCCCATTTATTAGCATTAGTAGAATATACAGGCTGCGTAGGGTCAAAAGCCGCCGCGCTGCCAACTGCTCCCTGATCCGCGAAGCGATTATTAGTAGTAGAATATTTTGCATTCACATTTATGGACAAATGATCGTCAAAAAATTTGGGGGATAAATTTAATGCGGAAGAATACCTGTCGAAATGATCGGTTTTTAAAATTCCATCCTGGTTTAAATAACCCAATGAAATGCGAAAAGGGATATTTCCGAGTGCACCGCTTGCACTTATATTATTATCGTTACCAAAAGCCTTTTGATAAATTTGATCCTGCCAGTTAGTATTTGCTTTACCGAGAAGGTTCTTGTATGTATTGTTTCCTGTAGTAGTCGCATCAGCATTTATAATACTCCTGATTTGATCGCCATTAAGCACATTTACTTCCTTAACAACTGAACCAACAGAAAACTGGGTATTAAAATTGAGTCTTATTTTTCCTTTTATACCCTTTTTTGTAGTAATAATTATTACTCCATTAGAAGCCCTTACACCATATAGGGCCGTAGCAGAGGCATCTTTCAATACGCTCATAGATTCAATATCATTGGGATTAATTGTATTTAATAAATTAGCTGAACCTGGCAAATTATTATTGTCAACAGGTACACCATCAATAACAATCAATGGATCATTACTTCCATTTAACGAAGCGCCGCCACGAATCCTGATCGTGCTTCCACCACCTGCTGAACCGCCGCCTGATGTAATTTGCAAACCAGGTACTTTACCCTGCAACAATTGTTCGGAAGAAGGAATAAACCCTTTTTGAAAATCTTTTGCTGAAACCGAAGTTATGGAACTCGTTAAATCTGATTTCCGCTTGGTGCCATAAGCTACTACCACCACATCTGTAAGCGACTGGGTAGAATTTTCAAGAGTAACGCTTACGTTTGAGGCCGAGGAAATATCTATTTTTTGGCTTATAGAGCCTACATAACTTACCAGCAGTTGACGTGCATTTGCAGGAACACTGATAGAGAATGTTCCGTCGGGAGAAGTTCTTACCCCCGTTTTTTGTCCAGCTACTATTACCGATGCATTCCCCAATGGTGTACCATCTTTTGACATAACAGTGCCGGTGATTGCCCGGTTTTGGGCGACTGCCGCAAAGGCAAATAATAATAGAAAGGGCAAGACACTTATATGTTTTGATAATTTAATAGCTCTACTTCTCATAAGTGAAAATTAAGTTTTTGAAGTTTTAATTTATTACAATCAAACATCGTTTATCAATGTGTACTTTTTACAAAAAAAAATAGATTTTTTTTGAACCGAAGCATTAGAAAGTTTTTTTAAAAAGAAAAATAATATTTTTAGGGATACTTGTATTGCTGAACTTAGAATTCCGCGTTATAATAACTACTATTGCGCTTTATTATCTGATAGGTCTTTTAAAGACATCCTGTTGTCAGGAATTGCTGCATCGGCTTAAACTTTCTACAAAAAGAAAAACAATGAGGTTTATTTTATTACGCCTGGTAAATCAAAAAGTAGTTATTTGATTTTTTTTCGATTATCAAAAATCAAAAATCAATTCCTGACCATGTTTTCTTCTGTCTTTCATATTTTTCGTAATCAAACTTATAAAGCTTGCCAGGCCTGTGAGGAACGTTTTGCTCATCCTCGCCTATATCAACCAAAAAATCCATTGAGAAAAATTTCTTTCTGAAATTTCTTCTGTCAAGCTTGATATTCAAAATAGCCTCGTAAAGATTTTGCAATTCGCGCAGCGAAAATTTATTGGGCAGCAAACTAAATCCCAATGGATGTTCCTGCACTCTTTTTTGAAGCCATGCATAGCATGTATCAAAAATTCTTTTATGATCAAAAGCAAGGTCTGTAACACTTTCTATTTCATGCCAGTGCAATTCGTTATCGAGAATTTTTAACCGGTGGCTTTGGATATTAATCAAGGTACAGTAAACTGTAGTAACCACTCTTCCCGCAGGATGGCGGCCTACTTCTCCGAAGGTGTGCACCTGCTCCAGGTAAAGATCTCTAAGGCCTGTGCGCTGTTTCAATATCCGGTATGCTGATGTCTCAAGGTCTTCTTCCGGCTTCACAAGATCCCCAAGCAGGGACCATTTACTTTGGTATTTTTTAAGATCAGAACGGATAAGCAGCACTTTCAATTTATTCTCATCAAATCCAAAAATGACACAATCCACCGAAAGAGCAACACGGTTGATGCTTTGAACTTCCGACTGAAGGCCTTTTAAAGTTTTAATATTTTTTAAACTAATATCTATTTCTGCCATAAACCTTTTCATTTATTCCTTCGTCGTTAAGGAGTTGATTTGATCACCTTTATACTTTGAGCTTGTTGCGAAGCAATAATAGTTAATAAATAAGAACCTTTCGCAAGCTTATTTGTCTCATAAATATCAAAAGAATTGGTTCCGGCGGATATTGAAATATTTTGCTTAAACAATTGTCTTCCGCTTAAATCAGTTATTATTAAATCCGCTTTATCCTGCACGGGCGATTCAATATTCAGTTTTAAATCACTGGTGAAAGGATTTGGATTTACGCGGGCTTGCCAGTTAGTAATATCTCTTCTTATTTTTACAATACCACTGTAATCAAATTTTCCGTCTATATCAACACTTTTCAAACGATAATATTCTATGGAAGAAGAACTGGCTAGATCATTATCAGCATAGCTGTAATTGCTTTTTCCTGACGCATTTATTTTTGCTATTGGAGAAAAATTTTGTCCGTCTTCACATTTTTGCAATTCATAATAGTTAAGATTGATTTCGTTGGCCACCTGCCATGAAAGAACGTTGGCATTGCCTTGTTTTATACCATTGAAGCTCACCAATGTTACTGGTAATACTACATTGGTAGCAGTGAATACGTGGTATTCGCCTGGCAATAAATTACTGAATGTATAGTTATTTCCTGTAACATTAATAGTAGTTCCGTTCAGGTAATCGTACCATATACCATTAGTAGGGAAATAAATTGAAGCAGATTGGTTTACTACATCAAAATTACCAACTGCTACTATTTTGCTCAATCTTAGCCATTTTACGCTGCCGCTAAAATCCTGGGCTGTGGTATTGCTTATAAACTCACTTTCATAAGAAGGATCAAACCTGAGCTTAATCAGCTTACTATATACATCATGCAATTTTTTGCGATTCGGCTGCTGAAGATAATCCCAGCGAATAGGTTTTGGATCGGTACGGCAAGCGTTATTAACAGAACCATCTGCACAGGTATTGATAGAATAATCATAACCCAGCTCGCCGAACTGCCAGAGCATTTTCGGGCCGGGAATAGTAAAGAAAAATGCGGCAGCCATTTCCTGTCTTTTTAAAGCTGTGGCCGTATCTTTTATATTATAGGTGCCTGATGAATTTCCATACTGTATGTTTTTATACATCAACCTTTCTTCATCATGGCTTTCCATATAAGTAACCAGATAGGGATTGCTCCATCCGCGCTGGTTGGCAATTCCATAGCTAAAATCCCATCCTGTATTGTATCCCATGGTAGC
This sequence comes from Bacteroidota bacterium, assembly GCA_030853195.1. Classification (GTDB taxonomy): domain Bacteria; phylum Bacteroidota; class Bacteroidia; order Chitinophagales; family Chitinophagaceae; genus Ginsengibacter. Next base: position 57,371 of record JALYVO010000022.1, read on the forward strand.
CTGGTTATAATTATAATTTTCATTTCCCCATAGCATCATTTCATCATTTGCCAACACAGTTTCTTCTGAATTATCAGCAAAATGCTCAAGAATACAATAGGCTGAAGGCGACTTCAATTGCAGAGTATCATAATACCCTTTCCAGATATTTATCCTGCTTTGATCATAATGCCCCCAGGCAGCCACATCGCAATTGTTACCGGAAGTATCGCAGGTTTGCGTTTGTGTAAATCCTTTGGAAAGGTCGAATCGGAAACCATCTATTTTATAATTATTAAGCCAGTGGGATAATACTCTGCTAACGAAATAGTGTGTGGCAGGGCTTTCATGATTCATATCGTAGCCAACGTTGTAAGCGTGCTTGGCTACAGGATTAAACCATGGATTATCCGGTGCAGGCCGGTTGTTCACCGAATCCCAATACAACTGTACCAGTGGAGATGATCCAAAAGAATGATTCAAAACCATATCCATTATAACAGCTATTCCGTTCTCATGACACTTGTCTATAAATGCCTTCAATGTATTTTCAGGTCCGTAATATTTATCGGGCGCAAAATAAAAATCAGGGTTATAGCCCCAGCTTATGTTTCCTTCAAATTCGTTGAAAGGCATTACCTCTATTGCATTTATCCCTAATTTTTTTAAATAATTCAATGTGTCGCTCAGCGTTTTCCAATCATGATTGGCCACAAAATCGCGAACGAGCAATTCATAAATAACCAGGCTTCTTTTGTCGGGCCTTGAAAAATTATTTACTTGCCAGTTGTAAACAGGCTGCGCGGTTTGTAAAATACTCACTATGCCTGTTGTTAATCCTGTGGGATAAGCTTTTAAATTAGGATAAGTTGATGCAGAAATATATTGATCGTTTGCCGGATCAAGAATTTTTTCGGTGTAAGGCTCGGCGATCTTTAATGTACCGTTTACCAGGTATTGAAAACTATATTCCTTAGCCGGAGTCAATCCATTGATCATGATCCACCAATAATTTCCATCAGGCGTTTTATTCATTTCAAATTGCGTTTGTTCTACCCAGTTACTCCCGGAAAATTCTCCGATAACGCAAACTCTGGTTTTACCCGGCGCATAAAGAACAAGGGTAGCAGAAGTATTATTGGGATTATAATTGATCCCATCTTTTACCCCTGCAGGCAGCGGCGCAATATTCACTGCGCTCGTTACGAAAAAGTTTACTGTATCACGCGAGATATTCACACCATCATTTGCTTCCGCAATGATCTGTTGGTTGCCACTTGCAGTCAGTGCAAGGTTTGCTGAAATGGTTGTAGCAGACGTTGCCGTTTGGATCACATTTCCATTTGAATAGAGTTTAAGAGTTGCTGCCTTATTGCTTAAAGCAGTCAATGGGATGTTATCGCCCACTGTTTTAGTTATCAGTTCAGGTATAGTTTTATAAGTTGGCTGGAAAAATGGATTGGTAATACGGACTGCAAGTGCGCTTGTATAAACCCGAATGTACATATCACTTCCATCTGCATTTGCCTGCTTTAAGTTTCCATTTCCGCTTCTGAAAAGAACGGCAATTTTTTGAATGGTTTCGGCAGTATTAGTTAATCCAAAATAAGTGCGCAAGCCGCCAGTTATGGTAAAAGACCATTTATTATTCCCCAGGGAAGTCGCCTTGGCTGCGGGATCCGTGGTTCCCCAGGTTGTTTTTACATACTTCCAATCGCTGGATGAGGTGCTTAAATTGGTGATCACTCCGATATGCACGTATACATCGGCAGGATTATAATTCAGCAATCCCTGGTTGCCTTTACTTGCGTCAACCGTAATGATAAAAGGCGTTGTGCTTTCAACAGGAAAAGCAGGTGTCCAGGATAATAATTGGGAAAAACTTTGTAAAGAAAAAAGCAGGGTAAAAAAAATGAGTAAATATTTTTTCATAACAATCGTTTAATGTCTATGTGTAAATTAAACACATTATTTGAAAAAAATGTTTTTTAAAAAAAATATTTTGTCACCTGATAATTGATAATTGTTAGCTGATACCTATTTCATTTTTTAGTATTTTTAATTTTATCCAAAACAAAAGATGTACACAAAAGCACAGATCAAGGAACTACAAAATTTAACCAATCAACTTCTCAAAACAAAAGGCGCAATAAACGAGTTGCGCTCAGCACTTCAGTTTCATGAGCATCGTTATTACATTTTAAATGAGCCATTAATTTCTGACACACAATACGACCAGCTTTATAAACAATTAGAAGATCTTGAAAAAGAAAATCCAACTTTAATAACTTCCGATTCTCCCACACAAAGAGTTGGCAACAGCCTCAATAAAGATTTTGTTACAGTACCACATTTGGTGCCTATGCTCAGCCTGGAAAACAGTTATAATCCGAAAGACCTTGTTGACTGGGATAACAGGTTAAAGGGATTGGTAGATGAACAAAAACTTCATTTCAGTGTAGAGCCAAAATTTGACGGGGCAAGCATTTCGCTTATTTATGAAAACGATTTGCTTATTCGCGGAGCTACGCGTGGAGACGGAGCCGCCGGCGATGATGTCACTATCAATATTAAACAGATAGGTTCTGTTCCTCTATCTGCGAAATTTTCTGAATATGGAATTGAAAAAATTGAAATTCGCGGTGAGGTTTTATTGACCAAAGAAAATTTTAAAAAATATAATGAATCTCTTATTGCGGAAGGCCTTTCGCCACTTGCCAATCCAAGAAACGCGGCGGCCGGATCGCTCAGGATGAAAGATCCCGCGGCAGTGAGAAAACGGAAGCTGGAAGCCATTTTATATCATGTAAGTTTTATAAAACTGAATGCGGTTGGTTCAAAAAATTATCCTGAATTGCTCACCACTCACTCAGGAACCTTGCAACTTTTATCGGAGCTTGGATTCAAAACTCCCATAAACGAAAAAGTAGTTTTTCACGATATTAATGATGTTGTCAAATTTTGTGTTGCCTTTGAAAATAAAAGAGATGCACTGCCTTATGAAATTGACGGCATGGTAATAAAAGTAAATGAGATAGAACTTCAGCAACAGTCAGGCAGCACCACGCATCATCCGCGGTGGGCAATCGCTTTCAAATTTAAAGCACGCCAGGCAACTTCGAAATTGATCAATGTTGAATTTCAGGTTGGAAGAACCGGATCTATTACGCCGGTTGCAAAAATAGAACCGGTGCATATCGGCGGGGTCACCGTCACTTCTGTTTCGCTTTTTAATGAAGGGATCATTGAAGAAAAAGATTTGCGTTTAGGCGATACTGTTATAGTGGAACGTGCGGGAGATGTAATTCCTTATATTGTAAAACCTTTACCTGAATTAAGGACCGGAAAAGAAAAGAAAATTCATTTCCCTACCACCTGCCCGGTGTGCGGTGATGCTTTAATAAAACCCGGAGAAGAAGCTGTATGGAGATGTGTAAATATTAATTGCGAAGCGCAGGTCGTTGAGCGGATCATTCACTTTGTAAGCAAAGACGCTATGGACATCAAAACCTTTGGGGAAGCCAATGTTAGGAAATTCTATGCAGAAAAAATAATCAATGACATCCCTTCCATTTATTCTATTGATTTTGAAAAAATCGCCGCGCTTGAAGGCTTCAAACAAAAATCGGCAGACAATCTTCGTAATGCGATTGAAAGCTCAAAAACACAAAATTTGAACAGGCTTATATTTGGCCTGGGAATAAGATACGTCGGAGAAACCACGGCAAAAATTCTGGCAAAAAATGTGGATACCATTTTTCATTTAAAAGAATTTTCAATCGGAGATCTGCAGCAATTAAAAGACATTGGAAATAAAGTAGCCGAAAGTATTTTTGATTTTTTTCATAATGAAGATAATCTTATAATGCTCGAAAAGCTTGCTAAAAAAGGAGTAAATATACACGGAGATAAAACTGAGCCGCAAATTGGAAAACTTTCAGGAACTACTTTTTTGTTTACGGGAACTTTACCCACTTTAAAAAGAACCGAGGCAGAAAAATTAGCAGAAGAAAATGGGGGTAAATTACTTTCATCAGTAAGTGCTAATCTTAATTATTTGGTAACCGGAGATGCAGCAGGCAGCAAACTTGATAAAGCAAAAAAAATTGCCTCTATAAAAATAATCAGCGAAGCAGATTTTTTAAATTTGTTACAAAGTTAGTTTTGTAACTTCATTTCAAACTTCAGCCATGATCAAAAAAATTAGTACTGAAACCTGGAAACATCTCACGTTTCCGGGATGGAAATCAATGAGAAATTATTATGCGATCTCATCTCATGGCCGGGCTGCAAGTTATAAAGAAGATATTCTTGCCGATGGAAAATTGCTTGAGGGCTCTCTTACTTCAGGCTATAAAACATTGAATCTCCATATTGACAGTAATAACGGTACCATTTATATACATCGCGAAGTAGCAAAATTATTTAATAAGAAAAATTCTTCAAAGGATAAGTTTGTTATTCATATCAATTATAATAAAATCGATAACCAATCGAAAAATTTAAAGTGGGCCACACAAAAAGAAGCGATTGAGCACCAGCAAAAAAGCCCTGGTAAAGTAGCGTATAAAAAAGTCCAGAACACAAGAGCCAAAGGATTGAAGCTTACTACCACACAAGTGAAGGCCATAAAAGTTATTCTCGATAATCCGCGCCGAAAGCTTACTCATCTGCAAATCGCGGATAAATATAAAGTAACTCCAATGACCATTTATCGGATCAAAAGTGGCGAAAGCTGGAAGAAAGTCTGAACAAGGGCAATGGGCAATGGGCAATTAGCCATAAGCATTCAACCTTCAACTTTCACAATCATCATTCACCATGCTCCATCCATCCACTCTTACATTTTTAAAAGACCTCAAAAAAAACAACAACAAAGTTTGGTTTGATGAAAACCGGGAAAAATATATTTCTGCAAAAAATAATTTTGAAGAATTTGTAAATGAGCTTTTGCATAAAATGATTTCTTTCGATCTTGATATGAAGGAACTTGAAGCCAAAAATTGCATGTTTAGAATAAACCGGGACATTCGTTTTTCGAAAGACAAAACTCCATACAAAATCAACCTCAGCGCATCTTTCAACAAAGGAGGAAAGAAATCTATCAATGCCGGATATTATTTTCACCTGCAGCCCGGCGGAAATAGTTTCGCCGGAGGCGGCCTCTGGATGCCTGCTGCGCCTGAATTGAAAAAACTGAGGCAGGAAATTGATTACTGTTTTCCGGAATTCAAAAAGATCATTAGCAATACGGTTTTTAAAAAACAATACGGTGAATTAGAAAGAGAAAAAGATCAAATGCTGGTTAATGTTCCTAAAGGCTATGATAAAGAAAATCCCGCTGGAGACTTTTTAAAATTAAAAAGTTTCGTAGCCACAAAAAAAATTCCTGATTCTGCCCTACTGCTCCAAAATTTATCTGGGGAAATTTTAAAGGCTTTTAAAGTGTTGATGCCATTTGTGAAATTCATGAACAGAGCTTTTGAATAATTGCATACTCATTAACTAAAAAAAGAGAAAATCTATATTTTCACTTTGGCATCAATTCTTTGTTTTATAAAAAAAAATGGCCAGTGATAAAAATCACCGGCCTTGCTTACCTCTGAAACCACAAGAAAAAGTTTAAGATTTTCCTGATAAAAATTCGATAGAGGATAATTAATATAATAAATGAAAAACCTAATTACAAGTTTTATGGCTATTGGTTTGTGTGCGGTCTTTAATGGATAGGAATAGAATGGTGTGGTTGGAGACGTAAAACTAATATAATTTATTTATAAAAGTAATTTTTCTATGTTTTTAATTTGAATATTTCCTGAGTTCATCATTTGCCAGCTCTCCGATTTTCTTTATTTTATAATTATACCACCATTTTGGGCTGGTCTTTTTCATTACAGTATCTATGCTTCTCATTCCAAATAAATTCCAAACGCCCTTCATTTTTCCCGAAAGCGAACTTTGAAGCGCGCGCAGGCTCATGGCGAATCCGCTGTCAATATATTCCATGTGGTGCCAGTAGCCGGCGGGCATAAAAAGTGTTTCACCGGGATTGAGAATAAGGTCATATCCAACGGCATATTTTAAAGCAGGGAATTTTTCATAATCCGGGCTTCCTGAATTTTTACTGTAATTGGAAAAATCGGCTAAGCTCAATACTTCAAAAGGTTTACGATATAATTTATGCTGCTCTTCATGCCTGAACAGGAGCACTCTTTTTCGCCCCGCAAACTGGGTATGCAAAATGTGTGAAAGGTCAATATCAAAGTGCATGTGTGTTATGGAAGTTTCGCCACCGGTGAAAAGCATCGGGTATTTTTTCACATAACCTTTCATGAGGTTTTCGGGCCAGGTAAAATCCTGGATCAATTGAGGCGCGTGATCAAAAATATTAAAAAGAAAAATTCTCCAGGCTGCCGGTCCACTTTTTATCATATCAACATATTCCCCAAAAGTTTTGTAATCATCGGCAGTATTGATAGGCGTGTAAGCATCACTTTTTACGTTATTATAAAGGCCCACTTTTTTATCGCCCACAATCTCTTTGAAATAATCCCAGTTCCATTTTTTATAGGCAGGCCATTCTTTAGCAAGGCCTTTTATTACCAAAGGTTTTTTTGGAGTATAATATTTTTTTTTAAAATCTTCCGGAGAAATGCTTTCTACGGTATCTACCGGATTCAGTTGCATACAATATATTTTGCGCTGCGAAATTAGGCATTCTGAAATCTTTATTACAAACTGAATTCTTAAGAGTTTATAAATCAACCCTGAAAACAACTTCGACACTTTCCTGGCATTATCAAAAGCGCTAAAACTACAAAATCATATCTCCAAAGAGAATTGATGTTTTACCTTTACAAAAAATTATTAATTGTATTTTATAAATTGAGATGAATCAGCATTTTCATCTTTATCTAAAATTCTAAATCACAATCACCTTGGCTTTACATTTTCACAACCTTATCGTTAAAGACATCAAACACGAAACCCCGGATTGTGTTTCAATCGCGTTCGAAATTCCTAAAGAATTGCAAAAAGAATTTCGGTTCATACAAGGACAAAACATCACCATAAAAACTGTTTTGGATGACACAAGAAGATCATATTCTATTTGCAGCAGCCCTTTGGATAATGAATTCAGAGTGGCTGTAAAAAAGGTGGAAAATGGTTTCTTTTCTTCATTTGCCAATGACAAACTTAAAATAGGTGACGTATTGGAAGTTATGCCCCCGACAGGTACTTTTTTCACAGAAGTAAAACCTGATCAGAAAAGAGAGTATGTTTTTTTTGCCTCCGGAAGTGGAATTACTCCGATAATTTCTATTATAAAAACCATATTGAAAACTGAAGCTAAAAGTAATGTTACGCTTATCTATGGAAATAAAAGCGTGACATCAATTATTTTTAAAGAAGAGCTTGAAGCTCTGAAAGATAAGCACCTTGAGCGTTTCAGGATTTATCATATTTTGAGCAGGGAAAAAACAGATTCAGATTTTAATTACGGAAGGATAGATATTGATAAATGCAATCATCTTTCGCGGCTGATTGATTTCAATAAAGTTGATGAGTTTTTTATCTGCGGGCCAGAGCAAATGATCTTCACGGTAAAAGATTTCTTGAATGGATGGGGAATTAATTTTGAAAAAATACATTTTGAGTTGTTTACTACTCCAACCAGGGAACACATAAAGATTTACACCACGGTTAAAGAAGCATCGGAAGAAGGAAGCGAAATAAGCGTAACGCTTGATGGGCGAACGTTTGATTTTACGTTAGATTTTAATGGCAACACCATTTTAGAAGCTGCGCTGGCCGAAGGCGCAGATGTTCCATTTGCCTGCAAGGGCGGCGTTTGCTGCACATGCAAAGCAAAACTCCTGGAAGGCAAAGTGGAAATGGAAGCTAATTACGGGCTTGATAAAAGTGAATTGAAAGCAGGCTATATTCTTACCTGCCAATCGCACCCACGAACTAAAAGAGTGATCGTGGATTATGATGCGGTTTAAATATAAAATACTTTATAATTTTTCCTGATGTTATAAATAAAACTGATAAATATCGATCTGTGAAAATTCTGTAACACCCTTGGCTAAAAGATTTCATTTTTGAAATCAGTAACTTTGAGAATAAAATTTAGAATATGGCAGAAGAAGAATTATTAAAAACTTTTGATGATAAAATTGCTCAGGAAATAAAGATTGAACCTAAAGACTGGATGCCGGATGATTATCGCAAAACATTGATCAGGCAAATAAGCCAGCATGCGCACAGCGAAATTGTGGGCATGCTTCCTGAAGCAAACTGGATCACGCGTGCTCCATCATTGAGAAGAAAAGCCACGTTGCTGGCCAAAGTGCAGGATGAGGCGGGACACGGATTGTATTTATATTGCGCAGCCGAAACTTTAAATATTTCCCGTGAAGAAATGATAGATCAACTATTGAGCGGGCAGGCGAAATATTCATCTATTTTCAATTATCCAACACTCACATGGGCAGATATGGGCGCTATCGGCTGGTTAGTAGATGGCGCCGCCATCATGAACCAGGTTCCACTGTGCCGCGCTTCTTATGCCCCTTATGCAAGAGCGATGGTACGCATTTGCAAAGAAGAAAGTTTTCACCAAAGACAGGGTTATGAAATTTTGTTAACGCTCTGCCGTGGAAGTAAGGAACAAAAGGCAATGGCACAGGATTCGCTCAACCGCTGGTGGTGGCCGAGCCTTATGATGTTTGGGCCAAATGACGATGCATCGCCGCATACAGCGCAAAGCATGAAATGGAAAATAAAAAGATTTTCCAACGACGAGCTAAGGCAAAAATTTGTAGACATCTGCAAAGAGCAAGCAGATATTTTGGGAATCACTATTCCGGACGAAGATTTGAAATGGAATGAAGAAAGAGGGCATTTTGATTTTGGAGAAATAAACTGGAATGAATTCCGGGATGTAGTAAAAGGAAACGGGCCTTGTAATAAAGAGCGTTTAAGCATGAGGGTTAGTGCTCATGAAAACGGAGCGTGGGTGAGAGAAGCAGTAATGGCTTATGCGGAGAAGAAAAATAAAATCTCCGCCCCTGAAAGGGAATTAAATGCAGTTTAAATAGTATGGCAAAAGTTTGATATCGTAATTTGAGACCTCTAAAAACTAATCACAGCAAGGATCGCAGCGTTTGAGGTCACAAATTGTGACCTCAAAAAAAGTTTACAAATATAAGATAGAGAGAAATCGCAGAAATGATATAAGGCAAATTACACTTTGCTAAAGTCGCAAATTTATTATTAGCTGATAAGCAACAACAGCAAGATTTTGAAAAAAGAGAACGAATAGGTTTTAATAAAGATAAAACAATAGAAAAAGCTAAATAGAAATCTGACCTGCAAAAGTTATTTCTGCAAAAAATAAAAATGAAACAATGAAGGATCAATCCGAACCGCTTTGGGAGGTTTTCATAAGAAGCAAGCAAGGACTCGACCACAAACATGTGGGAAGCCTTCATGCCGCCGATGCGCAGATGGCCATTGAAAATGCCCGTGATGTCTATACACGGCGTATGGAAGGTGTGAGCATTTGGGTGGTGGAATCGAAATATATTCACTCTACCAATCCCGATGAAGCAGGTAATTTTTTTGACCCGGCCAATGATAAAGTTTATCGTCATCCTACATTTTATAACTTGCCGGACGAATTAAAATATATGTAGCTCACATCAAATCAAGACTTAGAATTTTTTGAGAAAATGCCAACAAAACAATCAAACACTCTAACCATTCAGCCATTCAGCCTTGTTCTATATTTAGCTGATAGTTCTTTAATTATGGGGCATCGCCTGAGCGAATGGACAGGTCATGGGCCAATGCTGGAACAGGATATCGCTATCAGCAATATTGCTTTGGATCTTATAGGGCAATCAAGGAATTTTTATCAATATGCAGCAGCAATTGCAAATACAAATTCTCACGAAAGAGAAAATATTACTGAAGATGATCTGGCATATTTGCGGGATGCCGGTGAATTTAAAAATCTATTATTAACAGAATTACCAAATGGTGATTGGGGGAAAACCATTCTTAAAATATTCCTTTTCAGCACATGGCAGTTTTATTTTTATCAAAAATTAATTTACTCTGCAGATAAACAATTATCTGCAATTGCTGAAAAATCTTTGAAAGAAGTGACCTATCATGTAAAATGGAGTAGTGAATGGGTGATCAGGCTGGGCGATGGAACAGAAGAAAGCCATCAAAGAATGGAAAAAGCCCTGGAAGAGCTTTGGCAGTATACCGGAGAAATGTTCGTGGCAGCATATTTTGAAAACGAAGCGGTGAATAATCAAATATGTACTCCTGTTAACGAAATAAAAAATGATTGGCTGGGCAAAATAAAAGATGTTCTTGAAAAGGCAACACTTCCATCTCCAAATGAAAATGCATGGATGCATTCCGGCGGAAAGAACGGTATTCACACAGAGCATTTGGGATACCTGCTGGCCGAAATGCAATTTTTACAAAGAGCCTACCCTGGTTGTGAATGGTAATGACTTAAGCTAATAGAAAATTATTGAGATATTAGCTGTTGCACTTCGTAAAGACTAATTTTGCTTTTCAGACGAGAGAATATGAATAAGAAAGCGCTGCTGGCATTGATGTTGGCGATTGTGTTGCCCTTGACCGGATATTTATTGGTAAGTTATTACAGCGCCCGTGATGTGCAAATGCCGCAAAGATATTTTTACGACAGTGTGATTGTGGCAGATAAAAATGGCAAATCCACTTATGATACGGCGTGGCATAGCGTAAGCAATATGCATTTCACCAATCAATTGGGTCAACAGGTTTCTTTTGATGACCTCAAAGGAAAAATTATTGTGCTTGATTTCTTTTTTACCCGCTGCCCTACCATTTGCCCACAACTTGCCAAAGCTATGAAACGCCTCCAAAATTCTTTTCCGAATAGTGATTCTATTGTGCAATTTGTTTCTATAACTGTAGATCCCAAACATGATTCATTGCAGCAATTAAGAAATTGGGCCAGGAAATTTAATGTGAATCCTGATAGCTGGTGGCTCCTCACCGGTAACAGGGATAGCATTTATCAATTGGCGCTGAAAGAAA
>JALYVO010000083.1 GCA_030853195.1 Bacteroidota bacterium
AAGGTAGTCAATTTCGGTATAATCAAAGCAGTCGCCAGAGCCTGGTATAAAAGCATGAAAATCTGACCAATTTCGAGCACTGTTTGAACAATATTTCGTGAATAGCAAAATACCTGTTTCTCATTTTGTCAGTATCGATAGAGTACAGATAGATCTTGAAAATCATATCACATAATACGGTTTCCTAAGATGGCCACTTGAGATAGGTCCAAGCACACTATTATTGAGACACAATTTTGCATCTTTTTGACTAGTATTTCACCGATTTCAGTCGGACATATTGGGCTCGTGTCATGAATTAATAACATATTTGAAATCAGCATAAAAAACTGCGTTGACTTCAGCCTATTTCAATTATTGCTATCGCCATTTGTTTTTGTCCAAAATTCGGCCCTGGTCCTCTCAAGGATGAGTCAAAAAAATGAGTTCCATCAAAGCACCGTTATTATCGTGAAGTTATATGTCCTTGTGGGTTCCCGTAACATTTTAGACGATTTGAACCTGTGTAATAGCGTTCAAATGCTTTTTTCGTGTAGTTCATTTTTTGACTCATCCATGAGGGCCAGGTCGGAATTTTTCGACAAAAGCAAATGTCCATAGAAATACTTGAAATAGACTGAAGTCGACTCAGAATTTCATGTTGATTTCAAATATGTTATTAGTTCGTGGCACATGCCCAATATGTCCGACTGAAATCGGTGACATATTTGTCAAAAAGATCCAAGATTGTGTCTCAATAATAGTGTGCTACGATCTGTCTCAAGTGGTCATCCTAGGAAGCCGTACTATGTGATATCATTTTCAAGGTCTATCTGTGCTCGATCTATATACTGGAAAGATCAGAAACAGGTATTTTGCTATTCACGAAATATTGTTCAGACATGTTCGAAACTGATCATATTTTCATGATTTTATATCAGGCTCTGGCCACTGTTTTGGTTATAGCCGAATTGACTACCTTGGTGATCTGAACAATTTAGTATCATTTAGAAGACCTATCTGTCCTTTAACAAAAGAGAAAAATTCCCGAACTCAAAGTCGACATATAACAGGTGCACGGGTCAGTTTTCATCAAATCATATATGATGTAAAAAGACATAAAAATACTGGAAAAAGACGAAACAAAATTTCTCATAAGGTGGTATCGAAATGCATCCAAAATAGAACCAAAATGTTCACCATGCCGAGATCTATCGTTCCATGTCTGTTTCAGAACGTCAGGTCGTAAAACGTCAGTGAGTTAATTCGAGCTCTAATACGCCCCCGTCCTTCATAAAATATCGTTATTTTCAGAGAATTAGGCTTGCCTAAGTGAAAAATTTCATTTCAAAATTTTCAAAAGCTAATGGTCCTATTCGATTGCTTGACCTCGAACACGTTTGGTCAAACTTTATAAAATATCATTATTTTCTCAAAATCAAGCTTCCCTAAGTGAGAAATTTCATTTCAAAATTTTCAAAAGTTGATGGTCCCACTCGATTGCTTCAAATATCGTCAGTTTCTCAAAATACCGTTCCCAGAGCGGCGAGACCGGGGAGGGATGGGTGGGTCACCCTCCCCCTGCTCCGAGAAATTTTGGCTGGGACTTTCTCCGGATTTGGAAATTTTGACGGGTAAATTTCTCCAAATTTGGAGAAACTTAGTAGGCAATTTTCTCCGATTTTGGAGAAACCTATGAGACAGTTTTCTCGGGTTTTGGAGAAAACCTATCATTGAGTTTTCTCCAATTCTGAGAAAACCTATCAACGAATTTTCTCGGATTTTGGAGAAACCTATCATTGAGTTTTCTCCAATTCTGAGAAAACCTATCAACGAATTTTCTCGGATTTTGGAGAAACCTATTAGACAGTTTTCTCTTATTTCTGAGAAATATATGAGACAGATTCCTCCGATTCTGGAGAAAACCTATCAATCAATATTCGTTGGTTGTGGAGAAACCTGCAAGCAATTTTCTCTGAGTTCGGAGTAGCCTATCATATAATTTTCTCTAAGTTTGGAGTAACTTATTAGGCAATTTTCTCCTATTCTGGAGATTTTTTTGAATTAAAATAACAAAATTAAGCTCCAAAAACAGGAGAAACGCTCGCTATCTCAAAAATGATAGTTTTCTTTAACATTTTCAGTAAGTGTTCCAGTAATGAACGAAGATTCAACAAAACGAAAATTGCAAAGAACAGATTATGAACAGGATGGCCAATTCCACATATCAACAAGTGGAAAAGCTGACAAGCAGAACTCTGCAGAGCGGGACGGCCATCCTAAGTCCAGTGCAGTCCTACCTCGTTCCGGAATTTTCATCCTGTTTCGCGAGTTTTCGAC
>JALYVO010000050.1 GCA_030853195.1 Bacteroidota bacterium
GTTTTCCGTGATTCAATCAGCTTCTCTAAAAACAAGCTGGCAGCGGATTATGTAACAATTCCCTTAATGCTAAATTTTAGAACCAACCAAAATTATTCTAATAAAGGAGTCAGCCTTAGCGCAGGCGTGAGCGCGGGATATTTGTACAGCAGCCGCAACAAGCAAATAAGTGATGAGCGAGGGAAACGTAAAAATCATGGAGATTATGATTTAGAGAAATGGAAATTTTCCTACATTGCTGAACTTGGTCTTGGTCCCGCCCATTTGTATGGTTCATATAGCCCGAAATCTATTTTCTCAAGCGGCCTGGATTACAGGCCTTATACTATTGGCATTCGATTGAGTAACTGGTAATCGATTATAATTTTTAATGTAAAAAAACCTGCTTTGAGCGGGTTTTTTATTTATACCAAATGAAAAAAGCCTTTATCATTTCATTCAAAACCTAACATGAAATCAGTAAGATTTTGATTATAAAATAAGTCGTCAGAATTGTTTAATATGAAATTTTTTTTTGTTCCATTGTAAAAAAATTGTAAAATTATTTTTAACAGTATGTTATTAATTGACAAAAGGTTGTAAATTGGGCATCCAATTATTTTAAACATCAAACAATTACTGATTATGAAAAAAAAATTACTGCTTGGTGGACTGCTTGTGCTCTTTTCTTTCATGCAAACGATTGCACAGCGAACAATTACCGGTACAGTTACTTCTAAAGATGGAACACCTTTATCAGGTGCTTCACTAAGTGTCCCTGGGCAAAAATCCGGTGAAACAACAGGACCTGATGGTACCTTTTCCATCAAAGTTCCTGCGAACGCGAGACAATTAAAAGTTAGCTATGTTGGCTATGAACCCCAACAGCTCTCTATTGCAGGACAAAATACAGTTTCCATAACCCTTCAGTCATCGACTACTAATTTAAATGAAGTAGTAGTTACAGGGTACAGCTCACAAAAAAAGAAAGATATTACGGGCGCAGTTGCCGTAGTAAATGTCAATGATCTAAAACAAATACCATCGGGAACAACTGAAGCGCTGCTTCAAGGACAGGCTTCAGGAGTAACAGTAATTAATTCAGGGCAACCAGGTGGCGGCAGTAATGTCAGGGTACGAGGTGTAACTTCTATCGGCAACAGTGACCCATTGATAATTGTGGACGGTGTTCAGGGCAGCATGCATGACCTTGATGTAAATGACATTCAATCTATCCAGGTATTGAAAGATGCGGGAGCCGCTGCAATTTATGGAGTTCGTGGCTCTAATGGAGTAGTTATAATTACAACAAAAAAAGGGAGGGAGGGTAAAGCCAGAATAACTTATGATGGATTTGTAGGTACCCAGCGCCCACTAAAAAAGGGATTTAATCTCGCAAACACTGCAGAAACTGGACAGGCGACTCAAAGAGAGTTTTTTGACGATAGTCTGCCACTCAGCCATAAACAATTCGCTCCGAATGGCGTTTTCCAAATACCCGATTATATTACTCCTACAGGATTAGTGGGTACAGATTCTTTAACCGACCCTTCTACTTACGCGCTTTATACTAACCAGATTACAAAAGCTAATAAACAAGGGACTGACTGGTTTCATGAAATTTTTAAACCAGCCATCTTTCAAAGTCATACTATATCTGCAAGTGGTGGCGGCGATAGATCAAGCTATTATTTTTCATTGGGTTATCTTGATCAGCAGGGGACTTTGATAGGAACCTATTTAAAAAGATATTCTGCAAGGATCAATACCGTTTTTAACGTAAAAGATCATATACGGATTGGTGAAAACGCCTATATTTTCAATAAACAAAATCCGGGATTTACTAATCAGAATGAAGGAAATGCTATTTCATACAGCTATCGCGAAAGCCCTATTATCCCTGTATATGATATAAAGGGTAATTATGCAGGAACCGGTTCTCAAGGTTTAGGAAATTCTCAAAACCCAGTTGCAAACCAGTTGCGTTCATTAAACAACAGGTCTAATGACTGGCAGATAAATGGTAATGCTTTTGCTGAAGTTGATTTTCTACAGCATTTTACAGTTAGAACCAGTATTGGAGGAAATGTGGATAATTATTATTATAGGTATTTTAATTACACACCCTATGAAAACGCTGAAAATAATACTAATCCAAATACTTTTGGTGAAGGAGCGGGTTACAACTCATCGGTAACCTGGACTAACACCCTAACTTATAATAACACATTTGGTAAACATACTTTAAAAGTACTCTTGGGAACAGAAGCGATCACTTACTATGGGAGACAGATAGCGACTACCAGAGGTGGTTATTTTATAACAAATTCAAGTAATTTAACGGTAGATCCAAATCTCTGGACTTTAGGTTTTGGCCCTGCTTCAACCCAAACCAATACTGATAACAGTGGAGTTTACCAAAGTTCATTGTATTCCCAATTTGGAAGATTCGATTATAGCTACGGCGATCGGTATTTATTAAGCGGAACTCTTCGTAGAGATGGGTCTTCAGTTTTTGCACCCGGCCATCAGTACGGTTGGTTCCCTTCAGTAACCGCGGGTTGGAGAATTTCGCACGAAGCTTTCTTCCCAACTATTTCATGGCTTAATGATCTCAAATTCAGGGGTGGCTGGGGCAAACTGGGTTCAAATCTTAATATTCCTAATACTAATCCTTATAATCTATATAGCTTATCTACAGCAAATGCGAGTTATGATTTAGCAGGTGCTAATAATAGTTCAATGACAGGGGCTTATGCCTACCGAACAGGAAATACTCATACTACCTGGGAAGAGGATATTATCACTAATGTAGGTCTTGATGCGACATTATTTAACAAACTCGATCTTTCGATTGACTGGTATAAAAAGGCAGTTAGTGGTTTATTGTTTACACCAAATACTTCAGCTTTTGCAGGTGGATCCATACCAGCAGCAATAAATGTTGGTAACATTGAGAATAAAGGTATTGATGCATCTTTAACGTATCATGGTAGTGCTAAAAAAGATTTTAGGTTTGATGTAACAGGTACTTTTACTACCTATAATAATAAAGTTGTAAGCATAGGAGACAATAAATATATAGATGAATATAGCTCAGGCTCAAATCGTTTTGGCCAGCCCTTTACACGTTTACAACCCGGACAACCGGTTGGCGAATTTTTTGGTTATCAAGCAGTAGGTTTGTACCAAAATTGGGGTGATACAATAAAAGCGCCAAAACAACAAGATGCCGCACCCGGGCGTCTTAAATTTAAAGATATAAATGGAGATGGTGTAATAGATGATAAAGACCGCACTTTTATTGGGAACCCTAATCCAAAATTTACGACAGGTTTAAATCTAACTGTGAATTATAAGAATTTTGATCTTTCTGCCTTTTTGTATGCTTCAGTAGGGAATAAAGTGATAAATTATGTACGTTACTGGATAGATTTCCCCCAGGTATTTGATGGCGCCTTGAGTAAAGATGCAGTTTATAATTCGGCTAAACTAGTAAATGCTGCCGGCCAGCCTACTTTTTACCAGGATCCAACGGCACACGTTGCTAATCCAGGAGCATTTGTACCGTTATTAGAACGGGCTGCAAACTTTAGTACCACTAAAAACTTCAATTCCTATTATATGGAAGACGGGTCATTTTTAAGAATGAAGTCTTTGATTCTTGGTTATAGCATTCCAACTAAAGCACTAAATCGTTTTAAAATCGATCGTTTTAGAATTTATGTTCAGGCAGCTAATCTATTTACAATAACAAAATATAAAGGACTTGATCCAGAATTACAAGGATCAAACCTGGGTGACAATACCAATTTTGGAATTGATTTTGGAAATTATCCTGCAAATCAAAAAAATTACACAGTAGGTGTTAATGTTTCTTTTTAAATAAAAAAAGTGAAAATTATGAAACGATTAAATTATAAATTCATTGCTCCTCTTTGCTTATTAGCAGCAATAACTTTTTACGCATGCAAAAAGAATTTCCTTGACAAGCAACCGCTTGGAAATTTAGTCCCCGCCCCGCTAGCTAACAAAACGGGAGTAGAAACTATTTTGGTAGGCGCTTACCATGCATTGCTGGGAGAAGTAAATTTTGCTTCCGGGCCATCTAACTGGTCTTTCGGTAGCGTGGTAGGAGGTGATTCCTACAAGGGTTCCATACCTACAGATCAAAGTGATGTTTCTGATTTGGAGAATTGGGCATATAATCTGTCCAATCCATATTTAGATTCAAAATGGAAGGCAATTTATCATGGCGCACAACGGGCTAATGATGTTTTAAGAACTATGGCGCTTGCTAAAGACCTTTCTGCAACAGATCAAAAACAAATTATGGGCGAATCCCGTTTTTTAAGGGGCTACTGGCACCTTGAGGCAAAGAAACTGTGGCAAAATGTACCATTTGTTAGTGAAACAGTAACAACAGACAGTGCCGCGCTTATATCCAATGTCGATGCCTCAGGAAAGTATGTTGACATTTATCCACAGATAGAAGCTGATTTTCAATTTGCAATGGATAATCTACCTGAAACCCAACCCCAGCCGGGAAGAGCAAATAAATGGGCTGCTGCCTCTTTTCTTGCCAAGACTTACATGTTTGAACATAAATATACTGCAGCTAAAGCATTATTTGATCAGATCATAGCATCAGGAAAAACGGCTAAAGGGGATAAATATGCTCTGGTTACGTTCGAGCAGAACTTTAATGCATCCACCGATAATAGTGCTGAATCTATATTTGCGGCCCAAAATTCTGTGAATGACGGTTCAGGTACGAATGGAAGTTATGGAGACGTACTGAATTTCCCGAATGGTGGTGGGCCTGGCGGTTGTTGTGGGTTTAATAATCCATCTATCAGCCTTGCTAATTCCTATAAAACAGGCGCGGATGGATTGCCTTTGTTCACTACATTTAATAGTGGAAATAATGTCAGTGATCCTAATGCAACTCCTTACTCTGGCACTTTAGATCCTCGCATTGACTGGACTGTGGGACGAACAGGAGTTCCATATCTTGATTGGGGAGCATATCCAAAGAACTCTTGGATACGCGACATCGCAAGTAATGGTTGGATGAGCCCAAAGAAAAATGTATATGCGCAATCTCAGAAAGGAAGTACTTCATCTACTGAAACCAGTTTCTGGGGTCCTACACAGTTAGATGCCAACAATACCAATATATTGAGGTTTGCTGATCTGTTACTAATGGCGGCAGAAGCTGAAGTGGAAGTGGGTACTTTACATCAGGCAACAATGTATGTTAATATGGTTCGAAGCAGGGCGGCCGATCCTAAAGGTTGGGTTTATTTGAACAGTGCTTATAGTACAGCAACTGGTACATATGCAACACAAACCACACCAGCAGATAATTATCTTATCAAAACTTATACTGATTTTACTTCTCAGGATTATGCGCGTCAGGCAATTCATTTTGAAAGAAAATTAGAATTAGCAATGGAAGGCCATCGTTTCTTTGATCTTCAACGTTGGGATAATGGTACCGGCTCTATGGCGGCAGAGTTAAACGCCTATGCAGCAGCAGAAAAATCAAGGCCCGGTTTTTTCTCCTTTAATAAAAGTGCTGTTTTCACAAAAGGTAAAAACGAAATTTATCCAATTCCACAACAAGATATAGATATTGCGAATGCAAAAGGTAAAGTGCTATTGAAGCAAAATCCTGGTTATTAAATTCCAGTATTTTAATATCTGAAATTTCTTAAAGGGGCAGCGCTATCTGCCCCTTTTCTATTAACTTCATTCCGAAATCAATTTCTATGAGATCATTTTTAAACCTGAGATTTGTTTTATTTCTTTCTTTTTTTTTTATAGCCTGTAAACACAAAAAGGCTTCTTTGTTCCTGGGGATTTCTTCAGAGCAGTCCAGTATCCATTTCAATAATAAAATCATTGAAAATGATTCCATCAATGCGGCAGATATGATCAATGTGTATAACGGCGGTGGCGTAGGAATTGGGGATTTTAATAATGACGGTTTGCCTGATATTTATTTTACGGGTAATCTTGTTTCCAATAAACTTTATCTCAACAAAGGAGATTTCAAATTTCAGGATATTACCGATATCGCCGGCGTAGGTGGAAAGGGCGAATGGTGCAGGGGAGTGTCAGTGATTGATATTAATAATGATGGCTTAATGGATATGTATGTTTGCGCCACAATTTCAAAAAATCCTGAAAAACGACAAAATCTCTTATATGTAAACCAGGGGATTGATAAAAATGGAATTCCTCATTTTAAGGAAATGGCTGCGGAATATGGCTTGAATGATACGACGCATTCTACTATGGCAAGTTTTTTTGATTATGATAATGATGGAGATTTGGATATGTATCTAACCGTAAACGAAAACATCCGCACAAACAATCCAAATACCTTTCGCCCGGTTGTTACAAATGGCTCCTTCCCCAGTACAGGCAAGCTTTATCGAAATGATTTCAATAAAAAACTGAATCATCCGGTATTCACAGACGTGTCAAAGGAAGCTGGCATACTTACGGAAGGTTACGGACATGGAACTACAATTGCGGATATCAATAATGACGGCTGGAAAGATATTTATGTCACCAACGATTTTCTGTCTGATGATATTCTTTACATCAATAATCATGATGGTACGTTTACGGACAGATCCAAAGAATATTTCAAGCATACTTCAGCGACGGCGATGGGCCAGGATATTGTGGATATCAACAATGATGGCCTTCCCGATGTTATTTCACTGGATATGAATCCACCCGATAATTACCGGAAGAAAATGATGATGGGAAGCAATAGTTACCAGACTTACCTCAACTTTGATTTGTATGGATACCAATACCAATATGTGCGCAATACGCTACAATTAAACCAAGGTCCGCGGGTGGGAAGTAATGATTCAATAGGCCCGCCCGCTTTCAGTGAGATCGGTTTTTTGAGTGGGATTTCGCAGACTGACTGGAGTTGGACGCCCCTTATAGTTGATTTCAATAACGATGGGTATAGGGATATTATAATAACAAATGGCTATCCTAAGGATGTTACTGATCATGATTTTATGGCCTTCAGGGCAAATTCCTATACAATAGCATCGAAAAAGGATATACTTTCTCAAATTCCTGAAGTAAAAATCCATAACTATGCCTTTATGAATAATGGTGATCTCACATTCAGTGATGTATCTCAAAAGTGGGGTTTGAGCGAACCTTCTTTTTCAAATGGAGCCGCTTATGCAGATCTTGATAATGATGGAGATATGGATATGATCATTAATAACATTAATGATGAAGCATTAATTTATAAAAACATGTCTCGTGAAATGAATAAAGATTCAAGCCATTTTTTACAAATAAAATTTCAGGGAAGTAATTTAAATATCAATGGTATTGGTGCCTTTGCGGAAATTCATTATGATAACGGAAAACAGCAGGTTTGGGAAAATAATCCTTATCGCGGATATTTATCATCCATACAAGATGTTGCTCATTTTGGACTGGGGAAAGTTACCATTATTGATTCACTCGTTATAAAATGGCCAAATGGAAAAATGCAGATCTTGCAAAATGTAAAAGCTGATCAGCTCTTGAAAGTAAATATAAATAATGCAATAACTAATTACTCTTTTCCAAAAAAAGAAATTGCTCAAAATACCTTGTTTAAAGAAGTAACAGATTCCTTAAATATTCATTACACACACCAGCAAAGCGATTATATAGATTTTTACAAACAAAGATTGTTGCCGCATAAATTCTCTGAATATGGCCCGGCGCTAGCTGTCGGCGACATTGACGGAAATGGATTAGATGATATTATCAGTGGTGGTTCTTTCGGTAAAAGCGCCCAATTATTTCTTCAGCAGCCTAATGGAAAATTCATTCAAAAAAATTTACTGAAAGCAAAAGATACACTCAATAAAAGCCATGATGATGAAGGTATTTTATTGTTTGACGCCGATGGAGATGGCGATTTAGATCTTTACATTGCCAGCGGTGGCTTTCAATCATCAACCGGCACTTCTTCTTACCAGGATAAATTATATCTTAATGACGGAAACGGGAATTTTACCGAAGACACTACGGCCTTGCCCCGGAATTTCACTAGTAAATTTTGTGTAAGAGCTATAGATTATGATAAAGATGGAGATTTGGATTTATTTGTTTCGGGAAGGGTGGATCCGGGAAATTATCCCAAACCTGTATCCAGCTTTATTTTTAGGAACGATTCCAAAAACGGCCACATCAAATTTACTGATGTCACAGATTCTGTAGCGCCTGCTTTGAAAAATATCGGCTTGGTTTGCGATGCAATATTTACCGATTTTGATAATGATGGCTGGCCCGATTTGATTTTGGCAGGCGAATGGATGCCGGTTACTTTTCTCAAAAATGATCATGGCATCTTCAAAAATGTAACTTCGGCAAGTGGCATTAGTAATAATGTTGGCTGGTGGAATACAATTGTTGCAGGCGATTTCAATAATGACGGGCGTATGGATTATATCGTCGGGAATCTTGGCAAGAATTCTTTTTATAAAGCCACCAGGCAATATCCTGTTAATATTATCGCCAAAGATTTTGATAACAATGGCACATATGATGCATTCGTTTCCTGTTTTTTTCCCACCTCGCAAAGTGACACGGAGGTAAGAGAATTTCCTGCGGAATCAAGAGACGAAATTTTAAGACAAATGCCAAACGTCAGGAAAAATTATGAAAATTATAAATCATTTGCCAATGCACCAATGGATTCATTTTTAACGACTGATCAGCGAAGAGGCGCCTTAAAATTAAGCGCTAATTATTTTTCATCTGCTTTTTTAAGAAATGATGGCAACGGCAAATTTACAATGACGCCCTTGCCTGCGGAGGCGCAATTTTCTGTTCTCAATGGAATGACTGTCGGCGATTTCGATGGAGATGGAAATGCTGATGTAGCCATCAATGGAAATGATTTCGGCACTGAGCCAATAGTAGGAAGATATGATGCGCTTAATGGATTGGTGCTTAAAGGTGATGGCAACGGAAATTTCACTCCCCAATCCATTTTGCAAAGTGGTATTTATATCCCGGGAAATGGAAAGGCATTGGTTTCTTTAAAAAATAAAAAAGGAAATTATTTAATGGCAGCAAGCCAAAATAAAGGGCCGTTGAAAGTTTTTGAATTGAAAAGAAACGACAAAATAATACCTTTAATGCCTTTGGATGAAAGCGCTATTATTACTTATAAAAATGGGAAAAAGCAAAAGCGTGAGATAACTTATGGGTCTTCATTTTTATCACAGTCCGGAAGATTTCTCACCATTGATGAGAATGTGATTTCTGTGCAAATAAAAAATAACAGAGATGAAGTCCGGGATGTAAGTTTACAATAGTTTTGAGTGTCTATTGGCCTCCCCCTAACCCCTCAAAGGTAGGGGAACCGGATGTAGTTTAGAATTGTTTGAGTTTCTCCATTGCGAAAGGGATTGCAGTTGGCTTTACTGTCAAAACCCAAAATCTAGTTTTCTTAATTTAATAATTTCCAAATTTTGAGATGATAAAATTCAATCGAAACACTGCACCGTTTTTTCTTTGTTTTATTCTGTTTTATTCCTGCAAAACATATCATAGAAACAGCGCTCATAAAGATGTTTCATCGATAAACATAGAAAAAGGAGAAGCACTGGCAAAGATATATTGCCAATCGTGCCACATGTTGCCCGATCCTTCGCTGCTGGATACCAAAAGCTGGGAAAAAGGCGTATTGCCGGAAATGGCGCCCCGGCTTGGCATTTTCAATTTTGGCTTTGAAGTTTATCCAAGATCAAGGGATAAAAATATTGGCAATAATTTTTACCCATCACAGCCTGTGATGAGTTTAACTGACTGGCAGAATATCCTGGATTATTATACAGCCACTTCGCCCGATTCTCTTCCGGCTCAAAAAAGAAATGAACCAATTAAAACAGGGTTGTCTTTTTTCAAAGTAGAAATTCCGCAGATAAATTATCCAATGGCTGCAACCTGTTATGTAAAAATCAATTCGCAGGATACTTCTCATCCGATTATCATAAGCGATGCGATAAAACAAAATCTTTATTTTATCAACCGAAAACTTGAAATCACAGATTCTGTTATAGGTGCCGGGCCGGTTGTTGATATTGATTTTACAAAAAGCTTTTTATTAGCTTGTAATATTGGCGTGCTCAATCCCAACAATGGAAAATTCGGGAAAGTAGAGATCATTGAGTTAAACTCTAATGGCCAGATGCATAAAGATGCAATTCCGCTAATTGATAGCCTGCAAAGGCCAGTGCAAATCGTTTCGGCAGATTTAAATAATGATGGAAAACAGGATTACATTGTTTGCGAATTCGGCTATTTGACAGGTTCATTATCGTGGATGGAAAATTTAGGAAATAATAAATTTCAAAGGCATGTTTTAAGAAATGCTCCCGGCGCTATAAAAGCTTATGTGCAGGATTTTAATCATGATGGCAAGCCCGATATCCTCGCTTTATTCGCTCAGGGAGAAGAAGGCATTTTTCTTTTCACCAATAAAGGAAATGGCAATTTTGACCAGGAAGAGGTTTTGAGATTTCCACCTTCTTACGGTTCCTCTTCTTTCGAGCTCGCAGATTTTAATAAAGATGGTTATCCTGATATAGTTTACACCTGCGGTGATAATGCGGATTTTTCTCCGGTTTTAAAACCTTATCATGGAGTTTATATTTTTATGAACGACAAAACCAATCATTTTAAACAGAAATATTTCTTTCCCATAAATGGCTGTTACAAAGCCATTGCGCGTGATTTTGACGGAGATGGTGATTTGGATGTTGCCACGATCTCTTTTTTCGCAGACTATGCGCGTCAGCCGGAAGAGAGTTTTGTATATTTAAAAAATAATGGCAACTTTGATTTTCAGCCCTATACTTTTCCTGAAGCGAATATGGGAAGATGGCTTACTATGGATGCAGGTGATATTGACGGGGATGGAAAAACAGATATCATTTTAGGAAATTTTTCTATCGGCCCGGTAATGATGAAACATAAGGTGGATTGGAAACACTCCCCACCATTCATCGTTTTAAAAAATATGGGGAAATAAACCGAATCAATTTTTAATAGTAATTTTATTCAAGAATAATATGAAGCGCTTTTTCTATAAATTCATTAACAGGTATGTTTGCATTTTCCTGATCATCCAATCACTGGCCGGTTGCAATCACAAAAAATCTAATTATGTTAAGGTAATGCACGATCCTAACCTGTATGCAGCTTTAGAGCATCAGCTTAGCTTCGTGATCATTTATGATATTTTTACTCCTCCTGTTGCCTCACGCATTTACGCATATTCCAACCTTGCAGCCTATGAAGTTCTTGCAAAAGAAGGGCACCATTTTTCCTCACTTCAAGGAAAAGTAAAAGGTTTAAATAATATTCCTGCCGTTCCGGCTAACGCTAAAATTGATTTTCCCTTTGCCTCAATTATGGCTTTTTTGAAAGTAGGAAAACAGCTTACTTTTTCCGATGACACTATTCAACACATTATTGACTCTGTGAAATTACTGGCTAAAGATTCGGGTATGCCAGATACTCTTTTTGACAACTCAGTAAGTTATGGTGGGCAGGTGGCGGATTCTATAATTTCATGGAGTAAAAAAGACAATTATGCGCAAACGCGCGGCTCAAGCTTTGCCCTTAGCGGCCTCGAAGGCCATTGGTCACCAACGCCTCCCGGGTATTTTGAAGCCGTAGAGCCATTATGGCAAACCCTGCGTTGCATGGTGATGGATTCAGCGAATATGTTTCCGCCGCCGGGCCCTCCGCCATTCAGTAAAGACACAGCCAGCGTTTTTTATAAAATGGTAAATAGCGTGATGGTTACCGGAAATAATTTAGATTCTACACAAAAATGGATCGCCAATTTCTGGGATTGCAACAGCTTCAAATTGCATGTGGAAGGCCACGCTATGTTTGCTACAAAAGCGATGACTCCGGCAGGCCATTGGATGGAGATTACGGGTATCATTTCTAAAAATAATAATGCAGATTTCTACAAAACGGTTTATGCCTACACGGGCGTCAGCTCCGCTATTTATGATGGGTTTATCTGCTGCTGGTATACAAAATACAAATTCGATGTGATAAGGCCTGAAACTTACATTAACCGCTATATTGACCAGGAATGGAGGCCGTACTTACAAACTCCGCCATTTCCTGAATACAATAGCGCGCATTCCACCATTTCAAGTGCTGCGGCTGTTGTTCTTAATGACGTTTATAAAGGAAAAACTGCCTTTAGGGATTCTTCTGAAAGAAATTGGGGATGGCCCGACAGGCATTTTAAAACTATGGATGAAGCTGCAATTGAAGTTTCCATGAGCCGTTTCTATGGAGGCATTCATTACAAACAATCTGTATTCGATGCTTATGAACAAGGCAAAAAAATTGGAGCTTTAGTGATGGAAAAGCTGCAAAAATAAAAAGCTGATTTTGATTATAAAATAGAGATAAGCCAGTTTATAGTTTTTTGTTATTTTTTCTGATTGATTGTTTTATTGGCAGGAATATTCATAATCATAATTTAATTTGATTTTGGAAATATTTATTGATCAATTATGCATAGCATTTTCCGATCCTGGCTTGGATTCTTTCTTCGTTCTTTCAATTTTATTGTTCAATAGATTTTTGAACATATAAAATGATTCTTGAAAATAAATTTCTACTTCCTCTTTCATATATCATTCGATTATTCATTTCTCAAAAAACCAACTTTCTACTTTTTAGCTTTTCACACTTTTGAATTTTTACCTGTTTGAAAATTTATTGATCACCACAAACTATACATCTTATTTCACCGTTTTATAAAAAGTATCTCTCAAAAATTGTATTTTTACAAATTAATTTTCCTACTCAATGGATATTTTACCGGGCCTTCTTTTAAAAAACATTAATTCTCCGGCCGATTTAAAAAGGCTTGACAGAAGCCAGCTACATGAAGTTTGCGATGAATTACGTCAATATATTGTGGATGTGGTAAGTGTGCATGGTGGCCATTTTGGAGCGAGCCTGGGAGTAGTAGAGCTTACAGTTGCACTTCATTATGTTTTTAATACGCCTTACGATCAATTGGTTTGGGATGTCGGCCACCAGGCTTACGGCCATAAAATACTTACGGGACGCAGGGATAATTTTGCAACCAACAGAAAATATAAAGGCTTAAGCGGTTTTCCTAAAAGATCAGAGAGTGAGTATGATACTTTCGGCGTAGGCCATTCTTCTACTTCTATTTCTGCGGCGCTTGGCATGGCGATGGCATCGCATTACAAAGGGGAAAATGACCGGCAGCATGTGGCGATTATTGGCGATGGCGCAATGACTGCCGGAGAAGCTTTCGAAGCAATGAATCATGCAGGCATTGAGAAGAGTAATTTGCTTATTATTTTGAATGACAACTGCATGAGCATTGATCCGAATGTGGGCGCTTTAAAGGATTATCTCACTGATATTACCACTTCTCAAACGTATAATAAATTCCGCGACGATTTTTGGAAAGCATTGGGGAAGCTTCCGGGAAAAACCACTTCAAGAAGAATCGTTTCAAAAATAGAAGCTTCTTTAAAAGGAATGGTTAGCAAAAGCAGTAATCTTTTTGAAGCATTGAACCTGCGATATTTTGGCCCGATTGACGGGCATAATATTACCAAATTAGTTGACACATTAAAAGACCTGAAAGATATTCCGGGCCCAAAATTATTGCACATAAAAACGATAAAAGGAAAAGGTTATGAACTTGCAGAACAAGATCAAACCAAATGGCATGCACCTGGATTGTTTGATAAAATAACAGGAGAGATCTATAAAAAGAAGTTTGACATTCCTCAGCCACCAAAGTACCAGGATGTATTTGGCTATACCATTATTGAGCTTGCTGAAAATAATGATAAAATAATGGGAGTTACTCCGGCAATGCCGAGTGGATGTTCATTAAAATATATGATGGAGAAAATGCCGGATCGTGCATTTGATGTAGGTATTTGTGAACAACATTCTGTTACATTGAGCGCCGGGCTTGCAACACAGGGAATGAAAGTTTTTTGCAATATTTATTCTTCATTTATGCAGCGTGCCTACGACCAGGTAATTCATGATGTAGCGATACAAAATTTACCTGTGGTTTTTTGTTTGGATCGTGCCGGTTTGGTGGGAGAGGATGGGCCAACACATCACGGTGCATATGATATTGCCTACATGCGCTGCATCCCCAACATGATCATAAGTGCGCCAATGAATGAAAACGAATTGCGCAACCTGATGTTCACGGCTCAATTGGAGACTACCAAAAATCCCTTCGTAATTCGTTATCCACGCGGCGAATCGGTGAAAGCGGATTGGAGAACAGAGATGAAAGAAATAAAAATAGGCACAGGAAGGAGGTTAAAAGATGGAGAAGAAATCGCTATTTTATCTTTTGGGCATCCGGGTAATTTTGCCTCGGCTGCGATAAGAGATGTGAAATCGGAAGGATTGAATCCCGGACACTATGATATTCGTTTTGTAAAGCCTTTGGATGAAAATTTACTCCATGAAGTTTTCCAAAAATATTCTAAAATAATCACTGTAGAAGACGGAACCATCGTCGGTGGTTTTGGCTCAGCTATCTTAGAGTTTATGAATGAGCATCATTATAAAGCAGATATAAAAATGTTAGGTATTCCTGATCATTTTATAGAACATGGCTCACCAAAGCAGTTATACCAGGAAATAGGAATTGATGCTGATCATATTGCTGATGCGATAAGAGATATGGCTAAGATCGAAGTAAATAAATTATTGTCGGATTGATTCTTTCGCCCAATTTATGATTACCTTTTATTTAATTATAAGGAAGATTTAAATTTTCATTCAACTTCATTGTATTCAATTATAAAATTATCAATTCCTTCCCGGATAATCAGAAGTTTGAAAATTCAAGATTTTAGCATTTCAATTCCCCTGAAAAAACCATTTGCAAACGGTTTAATAAGCTAAATTTTCTTTGATCATCTCGGTTCGTTCTTTATCATTTTATCATCGATGATTACTTCATTTATTTGTGCGGGATTATAAATTACTATCTCGGGTTTTTCTTTAAAGATTTGTATCCTGCCGTATATACAAACGTTAGCTCCTTTATAATATTCTTCCGGCGGCTTTTTAAAAAGTTTCCTGGCATCATCGTGGATAACAAGGGTAAGAAAGTTATCAGGATATTTAGCGCCCGCATCCAACAGTGTTATTGGTTCTTTAGCGGATGCAAAATATTTAGCACCATAAATTTTGCTGCAGATTTTTACTGAATCACCTATGTGATTTTTGGCTTCTTCCACTTTGATTTGTTGTTGTGAAAAAGAAGTGATCCCTGAGAAACAAAAAGTAATTATTAAAAAAGTCTTCATAACGGAAAGGTATTTGTTATTTGATTGAATGGGATCATAAAAAACTGCAAATTCTTAAAACTACTATCAGTAAAAAAAATCAAGAAAGCTACATTAGTTTGTGTGGCATTTAAAAAATAAATGCATTGTGCTGAAATAAAATAATTTAAAAGAGCCGCAAAAACGGCTCTTCCTTTTTAAATAAAATTATCTTTTTTAAGATCGTACTTTGTACACTGCGATTATCCCAGCGCCACTCTCTTAAATTCAGTAACTTTCAAATCCGGATCCAACCCTTTCAAAAAGTCGCCTACTGATTTATTACCGTCTTTTACAAAAGCCTGCGCGAGCAATGTACTTTCTTTAAAGAATTTATTGATTTTGCCAACCGCGATTTTCTCAGCCATTTCAGCGGGCTTTCCTTCTGCTTTTACTTGTTCAATGGCGATGTTTCTTTCGCGCTCAATAGTTTCTACAGGTACTGAGGATTGATCAATAGCGATCGGATTCATAGCAGCAATCTGCATCGCTACATCTTTTCCTGCTTCTTCATTTTCTTTATTTAAACCAACGAGAACGCCCATTCTGTATGAACCATGAATATATGCGGCTACATAAGGGGCTTCTACTTTTTCAAATTTAGAAACGCTTATTTTTTCACCAATTTTTGCCACTTGCTCATTTAGTTTATCTGCTAAAGTTTCATTGCCGATTTTTATAGCGTTTATTTTTTCAATGCTATTTACTTTATTATCAATTACTGCATTCATGATAGAATGTGCAAAGGCAATATATTCCGCATTTTTACTTACAAAATCAGTTTCGCAGCTTACATTAATTATGTAACCGGTTTTATTATCTGAAGTAGTCTTTGCGATCACGACACCTTCTTTTGCTTCGCGGTCGCCACGAAGCGCAGCAACTTTTTGTCCTTTTTTTCTTAGATAATCAATGGCTGCTTCGAAATCGCCATTAGATTCTACCAATGCCTTTCGGCAATCCATCATACCAGCGCCGGTTTGCTGGCGCAACTTATTAATATCTGCTGGTGTTATTGTAGCTGTCATTTATATAATATTTTAATTAATTATTCAGGTATCAGGTTGTTTAAAAAAATGTAAAAACTACTTTTTAGCTTCTTACTTTCGCCTGTTCCTTTTTATGTTAAAATTATCTCCTTCCGCCCGGGCCTCCGGGCCGGTTGCCTCCTTGGCCAGGACCTGCCACGCGTCGTTTTTGCGGGCCTGCTGCGCTACGTCCTTTTCCGCCAGCCGGGCCACCAGCGCTCCTGCGGCGATCTCCGCCTTCATCGTTTCCTTCGTCAAATTTCACCGCGCGTGAATCATGCTCATCGGTGTCTTCTGTGTCATCTTCTTTTTCCGCTTGTCTTTCTGCAAGCCCTTCGGCAATTGCTGCGGTAATATAGTTGGTGATTATAGCGATTGATTTGGTAGCATCGTCATTTGCGGGAATAGAAAATTCTACTTTATTTGGATCGCAATTAGTGTCAACCATTCCGAATGTAGTAATGTTCAGGCGTCTTGCTTCTGCCAGCGCAATATGTTCGTGGCCAATATCCACCAGGAATAATGCTGCAGGAACACGGCTGATCGCTGCGATACCGCCCAAAACCTTTTCCATTTTATCCCTATCGCGGGTTAATGTAAGGCGCTCTTTTTTCGTGATGCTGTCGAGGGTTCCATCATTTAGCATTTTTTCAATGCTCTGCATTTTCTTTACGCTTTTGCGAACCGTGTTGAAATTGGTAAGCATTCCGCCCAGCCAGCGCTCAGTAACGAAGGGCATATTAACCTTTTTTGCAGCTTCGGTTACTATTTCCTTTGCCTGTTTTTTAGTGGCCACAAACATGATCTTCTTACCACTCTTAGCGATAGATTTCATTGCTGCAGCAGCTTCTTCAAGGCCTTCAACTGTCTTGTTGAGGTCAATGATATGAATACCTTTTTTTTCAGCAAAAATGTAAGGCAACATTTTAGGGTTCCACTTCTTTTTTAAATGGCCGAAGTGTACGCCTGCTTCTAAAAGCTGCTGTTGCAAAGAAGTATTATTTTCCATTTATTAAATTTGAAGCTTCCCTAAATCCCTCCGAAGGAGGGGCTAAGAAGAAGTTTTAATTACGAATTTTGTTTCATTTATATAGTTTCCAACCCTCCTCTTTTGGAGGAGATGGAGGAGGCTTTATCTCTTACTGAACTGGAAGCTCTTTCTTGCTTTCTTTTTACCAGGCTTTTTGCGTTCTACAGAACGCGGATCGCGGGTAAGCAATCCTGCAGCTTTTAAAGCCGGCCTGTAGTCAGGATTTACTTGTAAGAGCGCGCGTGAAATACCGAGCTTTACTGCTTCTGCCTGGCCTTTGACTCCGCCACCACTGGCATTTACGGTTACATCAAATTTATCGCTGGACTCAATAGTTTTCAATGGCGCTTCCACCTGGTTTTGCAAATAAACCAAAGGGAAATAAGTTTTATAATCCTTTCCGTTTATTGTGATGTGGCCATCTCCTTTAGAAAGAAAAACCCTTGTTACGGCTTGTTTTCTACGGCCTACTGCATTTTTTTGTTTTTCCATTATTTAATTTTTTCCTCCCTTTAGGGGAATGAGGAATTTAGAATTTTAGTTCCAGTGGTTTTTGGGCAGTATGCGGATGTTCTGATCCTGCGTACACATACAATTTTTTATACATTTTGCGGCCAAGGCGATTTTTAGGCAACATTCCTTTTACGGCTCTTTCAATTACCGCATCAGGCCTGCGCTTTAATAATTCACCGGCTGTTTCTTCTTTTTTTCCGCCTGGATAACCGCTATAATTAATATAGATTTTATCGTCTAATTTTTTCCCGGTAAATTTTACTTTATCGCAATTGGTAACAATCACAAAATCGCCACAATCTACGTGAGGCGTGTAATAGGCTTTGTTCTTACCACGGAGAACAGACGCTATTTTAGCGCACATGCGGCCTACGGTTTGATTAGTGCCGTCAACAACGTACCAGTTACGCTGAACGGTAGCCTCATTCGCATGTTTAGTGGTGAAATGTAATTTACTCATCTTTGTTTTTTGTAGTTTCTTTGATTGGTTTATCAAAGAAACCGTTAAATTGAATTTGCCGCTATCCCGGCATTTTTTTAAGGAGTGCGAAGGTAAGGGGAAATGATTTTAAAATACTTCAATTTGATCTCCTTTTTTTATTGGATGCGCATAACTACTTGATTATCTATAAAAAATTTGCATCAGAAAATAGTCCATTGGAATTATTTGATTTAAATAAAATCTTCAGATATTAAAAAACAAAAAAATAGACTCAAAGTAATTTTCTTTGTGGAAAAACTGGAATGAAAATTAGAAACATACTTTAAAATTTTCTAATAAGCGTCTTATAATTCATTTTATAGATTTTCGTAATTTTTAAAAATTCGGAGTCAATTAGTTTTACAATTATATTTGCCTAAATATTTTATCAGATGGACAAAACTCAACCCGTAAGGCAATATTGGATAATGTTTGTTATCTCCTCGATTGTGATTATCCTTTTTTTAATTTTTATCCGTCAATTTTTTTGGCTGATACTTCCATTCGTACTTACCAGCTTTAGCAAGGCGATGAGGATAATATAATTATTGACAAAAATTTATTTCAATAATTCTGCAAGTTTGTTTTTAAGGTCTGCGCCTCTTAATTCTGTAGCAATTATTTTTCCTTGCGGGTCAATTAATACATTGTAAGGAATTCCCTGCACCTGGTATAAAGTTGCAGCATCGCTGTTCCAGAATTTTAAATCACTTATTTGTTTCCAGACAAGGCCATCGTCTTTTATCGCTTTCAGCCATGCTGTTTTATCTTTATCAAGCGAAACACCGAGAATCGTGAAATTTTTGTCCTTGAACTGCTTGTAATTCGCCACTACATTAGGATTTTCTTCACGGCAAGGGCCACACCAGCTTGCCCAGAAATCCAATAAAACATATTTTCCACGAAGTGAGCTTAATTTGAAAGGCTTTCCATCTACATCCGGTAATGAAAAATCAGGCGCCGTTTGTCCCACGACAATTGTACCGCCTTGAGTCTTGGATTGTTGCGAAGCTGTATACTGTTCAAATTGTTTTACTATTTCACTAACCGAAGAATTGTTTGGATGTTTTTTTACCAGGTTGGCTAATAATGTTTTTACCGTATCTATATTAATATCCTGCGCATAACTCAATGCGAATACCGAAATTATAGGACTGGAAGTAGTATCTATATATTTCATCAAAAAATTTTTATACCATTCATTGCTAATGTTGAAGTTATTTTCCGCTATAAAAGCCAGAGAATCGTTATTCTGCTGCTGATAGTTTTTTCTTGTTTGGTCTTCACTAATCAAATTGCTGTGAATAGAATCCAGCATGATGATGAGTTTGGTAAGCGAAGCGTTTGCAGGCGTGTTGAACAGCGCAGACCGCAAAGTAGAATCGGCAGCATTTGCCTCAAAATTAATTTGATCCTGATCGTTGATAAAAAGATAGCCCGCATTTTTTTCGAATCGAATTCTATACAAACCTTCCTCAGAAGATGTAGCTTTGACTTCGAACTTTCCTTTCGTCATATTTGCTGTATCCAAAACCTGTGGCGGGTTTTGATTGAAAAATATTTGTTCTAAAAAAACTTTTTGATCGGGCGCATCTTTTAATTCACCTTTTACTTTGAAGCTGCCCGTTTTATTTTGGGAAGAACAGCTGACTAAAAAAAACAGACTAAAAAAAAGAAATATTTTGTTCATGATTATTATTTGATTATTTATTGATTTAATTTTTGATTGAGAATTTTATTAACCGCCTGCATATCTGCTTTTCCTTTGCTTTTCTTTTTTACTTCGCCGGCAAATAAGCCTATTAAATTTTTTTTTCCATTCTTATATTCTGAAACTTTTACGTGCATGCTATTTAAAACTTCGTCTATCCATTGCTGTAGGGTAGCGTCATTTTTCTCCTGGAAGGTATTTAATTCTTTTGCGATCTCAAGCGGTTCTTTAACTGAGTTAATCAATTCAACAAAGATTTTAGAAACGGCAACACCAAAACCTACGCTTCCTTCTTCAACCAATTCCACCAGCTTTGCCATTGTTTGTGGAGCAACAGAAAACTTTTCGATCTTTATATTGTTTTCATTCAAATAAGATTTTATGGGCCCTATGATCCAATTGGCAGCTGCTTTATAATGATTGGTATGCTGAATTATATTTTGAAAAAAAGCGACCGTTTCCCTGTCATCACAAATCACTTTTGCCGCTTCAGGAGATAATAAATATTGCACAATAAATCTTTTTTCCAAAGCTAAAGGCAATTCAGGCATAGCTGATTTTATCAAAGCAATCTCTTTTTCTGAAACACAAAATGGCGCAAGATCAGGCTCCGGAAAATAGCGGTAATCGTTGGCTTCTTCTTTTGTTCTTAAAGAAAAAGTAGTTCCGTTCGCAGCATCGAAACTCCTTGTTTGCTGAATTACATCTTCTCCGTTTTCCAGCAAACTTATCAAGCGGTTTATTTCAAAATCAATGGCTCTTTTTACATTTCTTATTGAGTTAAGATTTTTCACTTCCACTTTTGTTCCCAGGTTCTTGTCACCTTTTTTTCTTACAGAAACGTTGGCATCGCAGCGCATACTTCCTTCTTCCATATTGCCATCACAAATCTGTAAATAGCGAACCATTTTTCTTATTTCAGTTACATAAGAAAATGCTTCTTCGGCAGAATACATATCAGGCTCAGAAACTATCTCAACCAATGGAACACCAGCGCGGTTAAGGTCAACGCAGGTGTAATTTTCATCAGCATCATGAATACTTTTTCCCGCATCTTCTTCCAAATGAATCCGGTTCAATAAAACATTTCTTTCTTTTCCATTTACATGAATGGTTACATTTCCATTTTTACAGATCGGTGTTGTATGTTGTGTTACCTGGTAACCTTTGGGCAGATCCGGATAAAAGTAATTTTTTCTTGCAAAATAATTCTCGTTGATAATGTCGCAATTGAAAGAAATGCCCAATTTGATGGCCAGCTCTACTGCTTTTTCATTCATCATCGGCAATGTTCCCGGGTGCGCCAAAGAAATAGCGCTTACATTGGTATTGGGCGAATTTCCGAAAAGCGTGCTGTCTCCACAAAATAATTTACTTTTAGTGAGCAACTGAGCATGAACTTCCAACCCGATAACCGGTTCATATTTTTCAAGATTCAACATGGCGGCGAAGATATGAAAAGGCGGTTTTGTTTACAGGAAAGAAAAACTTAAAAAACTACGTTTAAGCTTATATCATATTAAATTATGAAATAGATTTTTGCAAAGAAAACCGCGTTTTTTTTGAGTTACCTTAAAAGATAAAAAAATTAGTTCTTAATAAAGTATCCGGTTTTTGCAAAATGGAATCATAAAAAATATCATTAATAAATTTTAGAAAAATAAAAATGCAAACTTTCGTTTCCATATTAAGAGGCATCAATGTTTCAGGCCAAAAGAAAATGCTGATGTCTGATTTAAAAGTGCTTTATGAAGGCTTAAAATTTAAAGATGTAATCACTTATATTCAAAGTGGAAATGTTATTTTTAAAAGCGAAGTAAAAATATCAGACATAGAGTTGGCAAAGAAAATTGAACTGTCTATTTTGAAAAAATATGGTTTTAATGTGCCGGTAATTATACGAAGCGTGCAAGAATTAACGAAAGCAATTTCAATAAATCCTTTTTTGAAAGAAAAAAATATTAATTTAGAAAAACTGCATATCACCTTTCTTTCGGAGATCCCAAAAAAAGAAAATGTAGAGAATATAAATGCTTTAAATTTTTCCCCTGATCAATTTATAATTATTGGCAAGGAAGTTTTTTTGTATTGCCCGGGTGGCTATGGAGAAACAAAATTGTCTAATAATTTTTTTGAAAAGAAACTTAAAGTAAATGCAACTACGCGTAATTGGAAAACGGTAAATAAATTACTTGAGCTGGCGAAAAATTAAATGTTGAATTGCTAAATTGTTGGTTTGGAACTGTCCTTAGAGACAAGAAGACCGCATTATTTGAACAAATGAAAAGTAACAAAGCTCATAATATACGCAAGGCTAGTCATATACGCAACCATAATGAGTGGCCATTTCCATGATTGGGTTTCGCGTTTTACAACCGCCAAAGTGCTCATGCATTGCATTGCCAGAACATAAAAAATCAACAGCGATAAGCCAGCAGCAAGTGTATAAACCTTTGCGCCATCAGGCCAGGTTGCAGATGTCATCTTTTGGCGCAGCGTCGCATTGTTTTCATCTTTATCATCGCCGACGCTATAGAGTGTTGCCATGGTGCCTACAAAAACCTCGCGTGCTGCAAAAGAAGTGATCAATGCGATGCCGATTTTCCAATCATACCCTAATGGCTTTATCACCGGCTCAATTGCTTTACCCAAAATTCCTGCATAAGAGTTTTGAAGATGCTCAGTCCCTTTTAATTTATCAAGTTCATGTATTTGCGAGGGATTTTGTTGCGCCAGCAAAGCATATTTTTCAGTAACTGCATGCATTTTTTTAGGCGGCCCATACGAGCTCAAAACCCAAAGCAATAAACTAATCACCATAATTACTTTGCCAGCTTCGAAAACAAAAATCTTCGCCCTTTCAATCATCGTGGTTAAAATGTTTTTCCACCGTGGGCCGCGATAAGCAGGAAGTTCCAGAATAAAAAAACTTTTCTCTTTGCTCTTAATAAACCATTTCATTATAAACGCGGCCAGCAGCGCCATAAAGGTTCCAATGAAATACATCAGCATCATCACCATTCCCTGCAAACTTATAAAGCCTAAAAACATTTTATTGGGAACGACTAACGCAATAAGCACTGTATAAACAGGAAGCCGGGCGCTGCAACTCATCAGCGGCGTACACATAATTGTGAGCAGCCGTTCTTTTTTATTTTCAATGCTTCTTGCGCTCATGATCGCAGGCACGGCGCACGCAAGCCCGCTCACCATAGGCATTACGCTCTTTCCGTTGAGGCCGGCTTTTCGCATGATCTTATCCGTTAGAAAACTTATTCTTGCCATGTATCCTGTGTCTTCTAATAAAGTTATCAGGCCAAATAAAATCATTATCTGCGGAACAAAAACGATGATACCGCTTAATCCTGCAAGGATTCCGTTGATAAAAAGATCGGTGAGCCAGCCGCCGGGGAGCACATTACCAAGCCAGCCGCCGGCTTTCGCAAACGTCCATTCAATGCCATTCATCGGGAATTGCGCTATCAAAAAAACACTTTGGAATAATAAAAAAAGTACAACAATCAAAATCAAATATCCCCATGTCCGATGCAATAAAATATCATCAAGCCTTTGAGTGAATAATGTTTTTTGAAGCGGATCGGCTTCAACCACCGTTTGCTTCATTATGGTTTTTATTTTTCCATATCGCTGCAAAATTTCCTCTGCCTGTGTTTTGGTTGGATTGAATTTAGTATCAATTTCTATATTTTCGATTGTTTGCTGAAGTGGTTCTTTCAGATCAAAATTTTCATGATTGATGAGATAATGTATCGCCCGGTAATGGCTGGCTTCAGGGAAAATATATTGTACTTTTTTAATCGCTTCGGGCGCTAATGGTTCCATATCAATAAAATCCCGTTCACGAATTTTATCTAAATTTTCAGCAGTCTGTTCTATTGCTTTTTTTAACTCGTTAATTCCTTTATTTTTTCGTGGATTAACAGGAATTATTAATACTCCCAATTCTCTTTCCAATCCTCCCAAATCAATCTGGATATTATTTTTCTTTGCGATGTCCATCATGGTAAGAGCTATTACCACAGGCCGTTTCAGGTCAATTATCTGTGAGCAAAAAAGAAGGTTTCTTTTAAGATTACTTGCATCGGCAACCAAAACAATAATGTCCGCTTTTACGTGAGGATCCTGGTCAAGGAGCACTTTATAAGAAACCCATTCATCATCTCTTTTTGGATATAAACTGTAAGTTCCGGGCAGATCAATAATTTTAGCAGAAAGCTTTTCAGAGATTTTACTTAATCCTGTTTTTTTATCAACAGTAACACCGGGAAAATTGCCGACTTTCTGATTTAATCCAGTTAAAGAATTAAAAAGAGAACTTTTTCCACTGTTCGGATTTCCTACTAACGCAATATGTAGTTGTTGGCTCAAATTATTTTTATAGAATCGGTAAAATTAACCTGAATTAACCTTTAGTACTTTACGAAATAGGAAAAGAGATGAGAGAGTTAGTATTTTTATCATATTCTTCACTAATATATTCCTCTTAAATTTGTCTGGTAAATGAAAAGATAACCTTATGAAAAATATTTTACTTTTTATAATTCTCGTCTCGCAATTTGCAGCAGGTCAAAAGTTAACTAAATCTGACAAAATAATTATTGATAATTTAAAATCAGAAATCACCTATCTCGCAAGCGATCAATTAGAAGGAAGGCGCACGGGCACTCCTGGCGAAAAGTTGGCTTACGAATATTTATCTGATCAATTTACCAAGGCTGGTCTTATCCCAAGAGGAGACGAAAAAAGTTTTATCCAGAGTTTCAAAGTGAATGAAGGAAAACAAATTCTGTCGTCAACACATTTAATTATTAATGATGATTCTTTGGTTTTAGAAAAAGATTTCTTTCCTTTTATTTTTAGTAACAATGGCGAAATAATGGCTTATGCGTCCCCGTCTATCAGTGAAAAGGGAATGCCCTGGTTTTGGGATTTAAATGAAATTTTAGAAGAAAATAATAACAATCCCCATTTTGATCTAATAGAAGCGATAAGGAATAAAGCGGTAGAGTGTGAAGAAAAAGAGGCTTCTGCTTTTATTATTTACAATTCAGGACCGAAGGATGATGAATTAAAATTTGAGGGCAAATCAAAAATAAATGCGGTAAAAATTCCCGTTATATTCATCAATAAAGAAGCTGCAAAAAAATATTTCAGTGATAAATCTGCTAACCTCGATATCAAAATACAGGTGGCCCTCGGTAACAAAAAAAGAACCGGGCACAATGTAATCGGTTACATAGATAACGGCGACGCACACACGATAATTATTGGCGCGCATTATGATCACCTGGGTTATGGTGAAGATCACAATTCATTATGGACAGGAACGCCAGAGATACATCATGGCGCCGATGACAATGCCAGCGGAACCGCTACCATGCTGGAATTGGCTAAATTGCTTAAAAGCTCTAAACTAAAAAATAACAATTATCTACTTATTAGCTTTTCAGGTGAAGAATTGGGTTTACTTGGATCAAAATATTTTACAGAACATCCGACCATAAAACTTGATGATGTAGATTATATGATCAACTGTGATATGGTTGGCAGGCTAAATGACAGCACACAAACACTTATAATTGGCGGATTTGGCACATCGCCTTCGTGGAAAAATCTTTTACCGGAAAAAACAAAAGCGTTAAGTGTAAAATTTGATTCAAGCGGTATCGGGCCCAGCGACCATACTTCTTTTTATCTTAAAAATATTCCTGTATTATTCTTCTTCACGGGAACTCACAAAGATTATCATAAACCAACCGATGTTGTAGAAAAAATAAATTTTACAGGTGAATTACGGATCATTCAATACATTTTCAATATCATTAGTGAAACCAATAAGATAGATAAAATTACATTTTCAAAAACCCGCGAACCGCAAATAAATGCCGCGCATTTTACAGTGACACTTGGAATAATGCCGGATTATGATTTTGCAGGAAATGGTGTGCGCGCCAATGCGATAATTGATGGAAAAATCGCTGAAAGAGCCGGCATGGTTGCCGGAGATATAATCACAAAGCTGGGAAGCTTCAAGGTAACAGATTTGAATTCTTATATGTTTGCGCTAAGTAAATTTAAAAAAGGCGATGCCACAAAAGTCACTGTTTCAAGAGGAAAAGAAGAGAAAACATTTGATATAATTTTTTAAATAACAAAAATTTTTTTTATAAATAGAAAATGAAACTGCGTATTGACAATAATATAATGCTTGACGACTTCTTTGAAGATACACGCCTATTGGGCATTGTAGCGCCCATTGAGCAATATCGCTTTTGCTGGCATTTGAACCAGATGCTCAATTTTGATTTTAGAATTAATAATAACATTGAGATTCAATTGAATAAAAAAGCGCGCAAATACTTTTTTCCTGTTTATCAATATGGCGA
>JALYVO010000084.1 GCA_030853195.1 Bacteroidota bacterium
GTCTATTATCTCAAAGTGTGGAGAAAGGTCAGTGATATCCAACTCAATACACCGCTCAAATGCGTAAATCGCTTCAAGCCATTGGTTATCATCTAGCTTATCCATTCCCAGTCCAAACCAATATTCCGCCGAGCTTTCTCGCACTACCTCCTGCACCAGTCCCACCGACGTTTGCGCCCGCTGAAGCAGGTTGGTCATTAACGGTGGCAGCGCAACTTGAGTAATCAATTGCGTTTTTTTATGGTCAGAGGGCTGTAATTAGGGTTACTACCTGCTAATAATCAGTAAATTGCGCAGAACATTCCATTTTCCTTTTAACCATGCCTGCTAGCATCTTCCTCAATGCTCGGAATGAGCGTCAATACAAAGCAGCCACTGGCTTGTCTATCGCCGAATTCGAGGCACTATTTGATATATTTCAACACTTTTATACGCCTAAAAAACCGGCTCCTTATTCGCCTTTTTTACCCGTTTTAACAAATAAAAAAGAGGCCTTATTTTTTATTTTGCACTATTACAAAGCGTATCCTACCCTCCAGAATTTAGGAATGTATTTCGGCCTATCGGATGCGGCTGCCAGCCAGTATTTGGAACTACTTAAACCGTGCTTAAAAGCGGCACTTCAGCAACAAAACCTGCTGGCAAAGCGCCTTTTTACGGGCCAACAGGGTTTCGAACAAACCTTTGCCGGCGTGCAGGACCTGTTTATTGATGTCACTGAAATACCAGTTGAAAGACCTGAAAACCAAGATGTTCAAAAGGACTGGTATAGTGGTAAAAAAAACAGCATACGCTAAAGTGGCTACTCATTTGCGACCAATTTCGCCGTATTTTATTCGTTAGTGGGATGTATGAGGGGCATGTGCATGATTTTACTATTTTTAAAGAGGTTTTTGCTGAATTTGATTTTTCCTTATTTCGAATTCACGTCGATTCCGGCTTTAGCGGATTAGAAAAATACGTCACGCCGTCCTTTATCTTTAGACCAAAAAAGGCTTCCCGGAATCATCCCCTCACTGCGTTACAACGACTGTGCAACCAGGCTTTAGCCAGTGCACGCGTGCGGGTGGAACATGCCATTGCGAAAGCCAAAGCATTTTTTAGCTTACGCATCGAAAATCGGTTGCGGCAAAAGAATAAGCTCGATGAGGCCGTAGCTATTTGTGTGGGATTAGCCAATTTTAAAACACGAATGGCAAATGGCTGATTTACAGTAGTTAGTAAACCTATTAAATGCTTGAATTAGTACTGTTCCGCGTAGCAATAAACTCCTAAATACGAAACGCACGTTTTGCGAGATACCTCGCCAAAATTTGGCCAACCGGCCTTCGCGTTGTTTTCCGTTCCTACGCTGGCGCTACCCCTCGAAGTAGGCGTGGATGCTAGTTGTGGGCGCGCCGTGGGGCTACGTAGCTTCAGCCACTTGGAGCCGCTGCAGGAGTAGGATTAGGGTAGGCAGCTGCCGGCGTGGGAAACGGAGGCGGGCAGCTATGAACCAGTCTTGTGGCTGAGCGGGTTGTTTTCCCAGGGCTGGGCCGGCTGCAGTTGATACTCATAGTAGCAGTCCCAGTAGTCGTTATCGAGGCGGTACACGGCTATCTCGCCCGGCCAGTCGCTGTAGTGGGGCATGGGTAGTTTGCCGCGCCAGATGACGCGGTGCACCGGCCCGTCCGCCACGAGGCGCACGAAACTGCCGACGACAAATTGAGAAGAGGGATGCGCGCGCATGGGGCAAAGAAAAGCCGCGCGGGGAAAGCAGCAGGCGGTCAGCTAAAACGGAACAGCATAGGTTGGCCCTGGTTAAAAGTTTGGTCCAAATGTTAATTGGCGAGCTTGTCAACCACCGCTTTTTACACGAGAATAGGTGCTGACAGTGTGTTCTCACAGCAGAAAACCTGCATTTGACGCATTCAGGTGGCCATTCGAGGAGTTGAAGTACATTTTTCTCATTACGTAGACGGGTTAATTGTACTTTGATTACTGAACAAGTTTTCTGAACCAAATCGACTTCTTTTGGTGCCAGTTACCCGTTCGGCAGGTGGTCGACTTAGTTGTTCAGTAAAAGGGTTATTTTAGTGAACAAAAGTGCCGACCTGGCCTCCAACTGCACTATTTTGAACCGCGAGTACTACCCTCAGCATCAATCCGTTTAACCTTTGGACCAAACTTTTAACCGAGGCCCACCTCCTGCTAGTGGTCTGACAACTTAATTTCGCCAGTAACAGTAACGAGTGGACACCATCCGTTTTTTGCTGATGCCCCGCCTGGCCAAACCCGTCAACCTCCCGCCTGCCGATGCCGCCAACTTGCAGGCGA
>JALYVO010000023.1 GCA_030853195.1 Bacteroidota bacterium
AAATCTTAAATTCAGTTTTTATCAATTATGAGAATTTTATTTTATCTTTTTTTTTCTCTTTATACTTTCGTTTCTTCTGCTCAGGAAATATATGAAAAGCCTGCAAAATTTATTACACAATTTCCATTTAAGCAACTGAGCGGAGGCGTTATCCTGATCCAGGCGAAGTTTAATAAAATTGATCAGCCCTTAAATTTCATTTTAGACACCGGCAGCGGCGGTATCTCATTAGATTCTTCTACGACAGCCGAATTCAATATACCGCATGTTTCCTCCGGA
Source organism: Bacteroidota bacterium (assembly GCA_030853195.1). Lineage (GTDB taxonomy): Bacteria > Bacteroidota > Bacteroidia > Chitinophagales > Chitinophagaceae > Ginsengibacter. Next base: position 280 of record JALYVO010000023.1, read on the forward strand.
AGATCGGTAAATGGAATCGCGGGCATTCACGAAGTTGATTATGCGCAACATAACAGCATTACTCTGCCAGGGCTAACCGTTGATAGTCTTGATTTTTACATAAATGATTATGATATTTTAAGCAGTGTATATGGCGAAAAAATTGATGGGATAATAGGATATAGTTTTATAAGCAGATACATTATAAACATTAATTATGACAGTATGTGGATCCAGGTATATCATCCCGGGAAATACCTTTACCCGCAGGGCGGAACCCTCTTACATCCTTTATTTACAGCACTTCCCATCCAGGCTTTGACTATAAAAGATTCGAGAACTTTCGATGCTAATTTTTACTTTGACACGGGCGCCGGATTGTGCTTTTTGATGAGTAAGCAATTCAATGATGATAGCTCAGTTTTAAGAAAAAAAAGAAAACCTGTTCCGATTCAGGTGCAGGGCCTCGGAGGCAAAAAGCAAATGTTGATCACCGTAATTAAAGAAGTGCAGATCGGCCCATATAAATTCAGAAAAGTGCCCACCAACATACTTGACGATGAATTCAATGCAACTTCTTATCCTTTCCTGGGCGGTTTAATTGGAAATGATATTTTGCGCCGGTTTAATGTTACCATTAATTATCCCCGGCGTGAAATCCATTTGCTCCCGAATAGTCATTACCGCGATAATTTCGACTACTCTTATACAGGAATGAATATGTATTATATCAACGGAAGAATAATTACAGACGATGTGATAAAAGGCTCCCCCGCATACAGGGGAGGATTAAAAAAAGACGATGTTATTATCGGAGTGAATAATAATTTAAGCAACGATATCAGTGCTTATAAAAATCTCATGCAAAATGTGGGTGAAAGGATCAATGTGCTTGTTCTGAGAAATAATGTGCCCATGCTGATCTCTTTCAGGGTCGGGAAAATTTTTTAAAAAGTTTTTTAATTAAAAATCTTAAATCTATAAATTGGCTTTTCTAGGAAAGTAACCAATGACCAGGATCGAAACAATTCTACAGCTAACTTTGAAAATCCCAAATTCCTACAAATTGACTTTTCACAGAAGCATTTTTTTACATTTCCTTCTAATTCTTTTTTGGGAAAACAATTTCGTTTGCCGCAATTTTGCAGCCATGATAAATTTTGAAAAATTTGTTTTAGATAATGGGCTGCGTGTAATAGTGCATGAAGATAAAAGCACACCGATGGCAGTTCTGGATGTTATGTACGATGTGGGTGCGCGCGATGAAGAGCCACACCGCACAGGGTTTGCGCATTTATTTGAGCATTTGATGTTTGGCGGAAGCATTAACATCGAATCGTATGACGAGCCGCTGCAAATGGCGGGCGGTGAAAACAATGCTTATACAACCAATGACCTCACTAATTATTATTTACAGCTTCCTGCAGAAAATTTAGAAACAGGTTTCTGGCTTGAAAGCGATAGAATGTTATCTCTTGGCTTCAATGAAAATTCACTCGATGTGCAGCGAAAAGTGGTTTCAGAAGAATTTAAAGAGCATTATATTAATAAGCCTTACGGCGATGTATGGCACAAGCTGCGAGAGCTCGCTTATAAGGAGCATCCTTATAAATGGATGACGATCGGAAAAGAATTAAGCCATGTAGAAAACGCGCAATTGCAGGATGTAAAAGATTTTTTTTCAAAACATTACACACCAAGCAATGCGATACTTACCGTTGCCGGAAATGTTACAACTGAGCGCGTAAAAGAATTAGCCGAAAAATGGTTTGGCGATATTCCCTCAGGAAAAAAAAATGAAAGAAATATTCCGCAGGAGCCTGTTCAACAGGAGCCTCATTTTTTAGAAGTGAAAGCCGCAGTGCCTTTGGATGCACTTTATAAATGCTGGCATATTTCGACACGCCTTGATAAAAGATATTATGTTGCTGATATGATCACTGAAATTCTTGGTAACGGCACTTCTTCAAGGTTATTTCAAAGCCTGGTAAAAGAGCAGCAATTGTTCAGCAATATTCAATGTGCTCACCTCGGAAGCATTGATGCAGGCCTGCTTTATATCGAAGGAAAATTAGTAAAAGGAATAAAAATAGAAGATGGAGAAAAAGCGGTTTTGCTTGAATTGCAAAAAATGAAATCAGAAAAAATTTCTGGAACAGAATTGCAAAAAATAAAAAATAAAACAGAAAGCCTGATGGCTTTTGAAGATATCAGTTTAATGAACCGGGCCAACAGCCTTGCCAATTATGAATTGCTGGGCGATGCTGATTTAATGAACAAAGAATTAATAAATTACCAGGCAGTAACTGCTGAAGATATTTTGAAAGAATGCCGGGAAGTTTTTGTTGAAACCAATTGCAGCACGCTTTATTATCGTTCTATTTAGACTTAACCACATTTAAAAATCAAATGCCAGACAGAACAATAGCACCGCCAATAAAAGACGCGATCGAATTCAAAATCGCCCTGAAACCCTGTACCCGTTTTTCACTTTCAAATGGCGCACCCGTCTACTATATAAATGATGGCGCTGAAGAAGTGGCAATGATTGAGCTTGTTTTTGAAGGTGGCAATTCCTATGAAAATAAAAATGGCGTAGCCGCAACTACAAATTATCTGATCAAGAATGGCACAAGCAAAAAAAACGCATTCGAAATAACAGAGCATTTTGAATATTACGGTGCCTATTTAAGCCTCAACTGTTATAATGAAACTGCTTCCATCACTTTGCATTGCCTTTCAAAGCATTTAAAAGAATTACTTCCTGTGATGAGAGAAATCATAACTGACGCGGTTTTCCCTCAAAATGAATTGGAGATATTTAAGCAAAACAGCATTCAAAAACTATCGGTGAATTTATTGAAATGCGATTTTGTTGCTAATAGATTAATTGATGAATATCTATACGGGGCTCAACATCCATATGGAAGAGTAAATCATAAAGAAGATATTGAAGCTTTGAACAGAGAAGAATTAACTGCTTTCTTCAAACAATTTTACTTAAGTGCAAAGTGCAGCATTTTCTCGGCCGGAAAACTTCCTGCTGACTTTGAATCACTACTTGATCAATATTTCGGCGATCTTTCTCTCAGCAGAAATTCACTAACGGTAATGCATAAACGAAAATTGGCATCCAAAAAGAAATACCGGATTGCAAATGATAAAAGCGGTGTCCAGGGCGCTATACGGATCGCCCGGCCGTTTCCTAACCGTCACCATCCTGATTTTAAAAAAGTAATCGTACTAAATACTTTATTGGGTGGTTATTTTGGCTCCAGGCTCATGAATAATATCAGAGAAGAAAAGGGCTACACGTATGGCATTTCAAGCTATATTCAAAACCATGTTGAAGACGGCGCATGGGTAATAAGTACCGAAGCTGGAAAAGATGTTTGCGAAGCCGCGATTGATGAAGTTTATAAAGAGATGGAACTTTTGAGAGAAGAACCGGTTGATGAAGAGGAATTATTGCTGGTAAAAAATTATATAATGGGGCTTAATCTCGGATATGTAGATGGCCCCTTTCACGTAATCGCCCGCTGGAAAAGCCTGATATTGCATGGCCTTGATGAGCAATATTTTTATGATAGCCTGGATACGATTAAAACTATTACTGCTAAAGAGATACAGGAGCTTGCCAATAAATATTTATTGCCCGGTGAATTTTATGAACTGGTGGTGATTTAATCGTTTTAAAAAATTATGAAATTTATTCTACGTCTTCTTATAACCGCAGCTGTGGCCTATGGATTATCAATGATATTGGAGCCACATGTTCACATTGATTCTTTTTCAACCGCTTTAATTTTTGTGTTAGTCCTCTCAATTTTGAATGTTCTTGTAAAACCAATTCTTATAATTCTGACCCTTCCCATTACTATTCTCACATTAGGGATATTTCTCTTAATAATTAACGTCCTGATGATCCTCCTTGCCGGCGAATTTGTTTCAGGCATTCAAGTTCATGGTTTTTTATGGGCATTTATTTTCGGGCTATTATTATCATTTCTTTCTTCGGCAATTATTGCGAATATGAGGAAAGCCAAAAAATAGAAAATTCAATTTCTTTTTCTACTCCTGCCTTTATCTTTTTTATTTACAATTGAAAAGTTGAAATTTGTGAGATGCGATTTAATAGAAATAATTTGTCTGATGAAACCCTCATTGAACTTTACAGGAATTTACTTCTTCCGCGGATGATCGAAGAGAAAATGCTTTTATTATTGCGCCAGGGAAAAGTATCAAAATGGTTTAGCGGCATTGGCCAGGAAGCCATTTCAGTCGGCGCTACATCCGCACTTCAGCCTGATGAATGGATCATGCCGTTGCATAGGAATCTTGGGGTTTTCACTACAAGAAAATTGCCTTTATCAGAATTAATAAAACAATGGCAGGGCGCATTAGATGGCTACAGCAAAGGAAGAGAGCGCAGTTTTCATTTTGGAAATAAAGAACATTTTATTTGCGGAATGATATCACATCTCGGCCCTCAGCTTGCCGTAGCAGGCGGAGCCGCGCTCGCTTATAAATTAAAAAAAGAAAAAAAAGTTTCTCTTGCTTTTACAGGCGAAGGCGGCACCAGCGAAGGAGATTTTCATGAAGCATTGAATGTGGCTGCAGTTTGGGATTTGCCGGTAATTTTTATCATTGAAAATAACGGATACGGATTAAGTACGCCTGTAGCTGAACAATACCGTTGCGAAAACTTAGTGGATAAAGCTAAAGGATATGGAATGGAAGGCGTACAAATTGATGGAAACAATATTCTTTCTGTTTATGATACTGTAAAAGGAGTGCGTGAATATTGTATCAAAAACCAAAAACCTTATTTGATTGAATGCATGACTTTCCGGATGCGCGGCCATGAAGAAGCGAGCGGCGTAAAATATGTACCTAAAGAAATGTTTGAAAAGTGGATTGAAAAAGATCCGATAAAAAATTATGAAAGATTTTTAGTGGAAGAAAATATTCTGGCCAATCCTGAAATTGCTGAAATAAAAAAACAAATAAAGGAATATATTGATAATTGCCCTCTAACCGCCGAAGGGAGAATAAGCAATATCACTGATGAAAATTCAGAAATATCAAAAAAAGAAATGGAAGATGTTTATACTAAAAAAGATGTTTCAATTAAATCACCTGGGATTGTCCAATCAGGAAAGATTCACGTAATTCCACCTTCGGTGGTTAGGGGGCAGCGTTTTATTGATGCCATCAAAGAAGCGCTTCACCAATCAATGCTTGCTCATCCCAACTTGATTTTAATGGGACAGGATATTGCAGAATATGGAGGCGCTTTTAAAATAACCGAAGGGCTTCTAAATGAATTTGGAAAAGAAAGAGTACGCAATACACCTCTTTGTGAAAGCGCAATTGTTGGCGCGGCTTTGGGCCTTTCTCTGGAAGGATTTAAAAGCGTAATAGAAATGCAGTTCGCGGATTTTGTTACGGCCGGCTTTAACCAGATCATCAATAATCTTGCAAAGATCCATTACCGCTGGGGACAAAATGCAGACGTGGTAATCCGGATGCCGACCGGCGCGGGAGTAGGCGCAGGGCCATTCCATAGCCAAAGCAATGAAGCCTGGTTTGCACATACTCCCGGTTTGAAAGTGGTTTATCCTTCTACTCCTGAAGATGCAAAAGGTTTATTGATTGCTGCAATTAATGACCCCAATCCGGTGCTGTTTTTCGAACACAAAGTTTTGTATAGAAGCATCAGCGCCGATTTTCCACAGGAATATTATGAAGTTGAAATTGGCAAAGCCAGGCAAGTGCGTTTAGGCAAGGACGTTAGTATCATCACTTACGGAATGGGTGTGATATGGGCGAATGAATATGCGGATGCACATCCTGAAATTTTAATTGATATCCTTGATCTGAGAACCTTGCTGCCATTGGATTATAAAGCCATCAGAACTTCTGTAAAAAATACCGGTAAGGTTTTAGTGCTGCACGAAGACACGCTGACAGGCGGCATTGGTGGCGAAGTGGCTGCATGGATTGCTCAGAATTGTTTTGAATTTTTAGATGCTCCGGTTATGCGTTGTGCATCTCTTGATACGCCAATTCCGTTTAATACCAACCTTGAAAAAAACTTTCTGGCAAAATCAAGATTAGATGAAATGGTTCAGAAATTAATTAATTATTAGCTTATAATTTTTGAGCTTCTTTTTTTTAACATTGACTATTTTTGAAAAATAGCATGACTTTAAAAACTCTTTACAAGGAAAATAGAAATTTCTTCATTGGATATTTTTTGCTGGCGCTGGTAGCCATTTTTGTTTTGATCTTTTATTCAAAAGCGGATGGATTTATTTTAATGAATCCATGGCATCCACGTCCATTAAATTATTTTTTTATCTTCTTCACTTATCTCGGTGATGGAATATTTGTAATTGCTTTAGCGTTGATTTTATTTCTTTATAAGAAACGTTTTCTGTCTCTAATGATATTCAGCAGCTATGTTTTATCGGGCATCATTGCACAGATCTTAAAATATTTTATTTTAGAAGCAAGGCCAGCAGTCTACCTGCAAAAAAATACTTACCCTTACTTTATTAATGATGTTACGCTTCATAATTTTCATTCTTTTCCTTCCGGCCACACGGCTTCGGCATTTGCGCTGGCGGCTGTTTTGAGTTTTTCATTGAAAAATAAAAGCTATTCCATAATTTATTTAATGATAGCTACTTTAGTAGGTTACAGCCGGCTGTATTTAGGACAACATTTTATGGACGATGTGCTGGCCGGCTCGGTTATGGGAGTTTTTTCTTCTGTTGTCTGTTGGATTCTTTTACAAAAATTTATAAACAAAATTTTGTTTAGTCGTAACAGAAATCAATAGATCGAAATATCCTATTATATACTACTCATTCCTCAACCCTTCCCCGCCGGAAGTATAAACCCAAACGTACTTCCCACGTCAATGGTACTTCTTACATGAATTGTGTCTTCATGAGCTTCAATAATGTGTTTTACTATTGATAAACCGAGACCGCTGCCGCCGGCTTTGCGTGTGCGTGCAAGGTCAGTACGATAAAATCTTTCAAATATCCTGGGCAAATGCTCTTCCGAAATTCCATAGCCATCGTCGCTGATTTCTACCAATATTTTTTTGCCATCTATTTTATAAGCACTTCCTTCAATGATTCCGTTTTGTTTCCCATATTTGATGCTATTATCAACCAGGTTAATGATCACTTGCCTTATTTTTTCTTTATCCGCATAAACCGTGAGGGGCACTTCACAGCCGCTTTTTATAAAACATTTTATTTTCTTTTCATCCGCTTTTATTGAAAGAGATTCAAAAACTTCTTTGATCAAATCCTGGATGATAAAACTCTTTTTATACAAAACAAGTTCGCCGCTTTCCAGCTTGGTAATTTCATCCAGATCATCTAATAAATTCACCAGACGATCAACATTTTTGCCGGTATTTTCCAGGAATTTTTTATTGACTTCATTGTTGTCTATTGCACCGTTCAGCAAAGTATCTACATAACCCTGAATAGCGAAAATCGGCGTTTTTAATTCGTGTGAAAGATTGAGTAAAAACTCTTTTCTAAATGCTTCGTTTTTTTGGAGCGTTTCAATTTCGCCTTTATGCTGAACAGCCCATTGCTCCACATCTTCATTCACTTCTTCTATTGGTTTTTGAGGAAGGATACTTTTAAAATAAAATTCTTCTTTCTTGCTGGCTTTGGTTTGATAAATTAATTTGTAGATGAGTTTTATTTTCCGGTAAATAAACCGTTGAACGGTATAATTTATAAGAAGATAAGAAAAGAGCGTAATGCAAATAAAAAATATTAATGATTCCAGCCATAACTTACTGTAAAAATAAACCGCGAGGCTTCCCAACACGCCAATTGGAACAGCAGTAAAAATAGCAGCCTGTTGAGATGAAAAATTTTTGCTTAACATTTTAACTAAGAGTCAAGTATTGAGTAGCAAGTAGCAAGACAGCCGAAAGGTAGGTATTTACAAAATATCTTTTCTCTGAAAGAAAAAGCAAAAACTATTTTTTGAGTATCCTGACGTTTGCAGAAGGGGCAAGCCAAAATGTAGTTTCTCTAAAATATTGTCGCTCTCATTTCGGAGAGGCGCTGGCGAGGCTTCACCAACCTAATATCCATGCGAAGATCAACGGCGCCACAATCGTAGCGTCACTTTCTACAATAAATTTTGGGGTATGAATATCCAATTTCCCCCAGGTAATTTTTTCATTGGGAACAGCGCCGGAATAGGATCCGTAAGATGTGGTAGAATCAGAGATCTGGCAAAAATAATTCCAGAAAGGAACGTCTGTCCATCCTAAATCCTGGTACATCATCGGCACTACGCAAATTGGAAAGTCGCCCGCAATACCGCCGCCAATCTGGAAAAAGCCAATCCCTTTTCCGGAAGAATTTTTTCGATACCAGTCGCTCAATTCAACCATATATTCAATCCCGCTTTTCATGGTGGCTGCTTTCAATTCTCCTTTTATTAAGTACGAGGCAAAAATATTTCCCATCGTGCTGTCTTCCCAACCAGGCACTACGATCGGAATATTTTTTTCAGCCGCAGCAAGCATCCAGCTATTCTTTGGATCTATTTCATAATACTGTTCCAACACTCCGCTCAGCAGCATTTTATACATATATTCATGCGGAAAATATCTTTCTTTCGCCGCTTCCGCATCTTTCCAAATTTTATGAATATGTTGTTGCAATCTCCTGAATGCTTCCTCCTCAGGAATGCAGGTGTCGGTAACCCGGTTGTAGTGATTTTCTAACAAATCCCATTCTTCCTGCGGGCTTAGATCGCGGTAATTTGGCACTCTTTTATAATGACTGTGCGCCACCAGATTCATGATGTCTTCTTCAAGATTTGCACCCGTGCAACTGATGATAGCCACTTTATCCTGCCGTATCATTTCCGCAAAAGAAATTCCTAATTCAGCAGTGCTCATCGCGCCCGCAAGAGAAACCAGCATTTTTCCGCCTTCATTAATATGCGCTTCATAGCCTTTGGCTGCATCCATCAAGGCGGCTGCATTAAAATGGCGGTAATGGTGTTCAATAAATTGTGAAACGGGACCTTTGCTCATGGTAAAATTTTAGTTTGCAAAAGTAAGATGCTCGCCGGTATAGAGAACTATTTTTTTACTGATTTTATTTAGCAGATTATAATATTGTGATAAGCCAAAATATAGCATTTTTGAATTTTAATATAAGATATTGGTTACATCTTCCTAACAGAAAAAAAGCCACGCTTTTGCGTAGCTTTTTGTTTTGAATTGTAAAAATCAATCAGTTTTACTGGGCAGCCTTATCACCATGCACTTCTTCACACCTGAACCCAATTTGTAAAATCTGGCCTAAGCCCGGAGGGCCAATACCCCAGGCAGACACATACAATCTTCCATCAGGGCCAAAAGTCATTGCTGAGGGGAAATTGAGGCCGCTTGCAATTACCTGCCTGCTGCCGTTTTCATCAACTCTCACAATATTACTTAAGCCAGGAGTGCCGGAAGATAAGCCGATATCCTGTAGAACATATAACCTGTTGCGCGCATCAAAAACAATTCCCAAGATGGCAGTAAAACCGGAAGCATAAATGCTGTATTTGCCATTTTCATTGAGCTTGTAAACATTTGCAGCTCCAGTAACGCTTGGAAATGGAGTAAGTGTGCCAAAATAAAAATCACCATTATGCCGTACCATAGATGTTGGGCCAATCCATGTGTTGCCACCCCCGGGGTGAAGAACAGAAATGTCCACAATACGTGATATTTTGCCTGTTTTTGGATTGATACGATCTATTTCCTGCTGGTTAGGCTGGGTAATATATAAATCTTCTCCTACGCTTGTCATGCTGTACGGGGTGCCATCCGGTTCAAAATCATCCGGATCCATGTGGGCAACGGGATGGCTCATCAGGTATTCGCTGCAGTTAGCAACTATGTTCCATGTTCCATCCTTATTTACTTTAATAATTCCGTTAGGCACATCGGGCACTGAATGAGAAGGCCCTGACCCTGCAGTAACTGCGTAAAGTGTATTGCCAATAAATTCCACATCTGCCACACCCTGAATCCCGCTTCCCGCTGCAGGTTGTGTAACGCTTGAAGGAATGTTATCAGCAACCGTTGTTCTTACACCATTCATGTCAATTCTTGAAATGCGGGCACCGGTATTGCTACCGAAGTAAGGCCCAACAGGTGGCACTACCTGTAAGCATGTAGTGCAAATAGTTTTGCCGCCGGTACCCGCTTCAGCAACATAGAGATTTCCATCGGGGCCAAACTTTAATCCTCTTGGATCATTGAGCCCTGTGTAAATGACTTTTGTTGTTGTAACAGTGCTGTCGCCGCCACCACATAAAGGTGGTGATTCGTTGTTTTTTTTGCATCCAGTAATGCTCACCAATGATACTCCAAAAATTAGAAGTACAGATTTTAATCGCATTTTCATAATTGTTTATTTTAATGTTAATAATGAATACCATTTTAGTGGTTCTTCATAATGTTATTGGGATGGATTTTATAACAATTTGAATTTTCTACTTTTAAGCTTTCGTGGTTATTCTGTCATAAGCAGCATTCATGTTTATCGCATTTCATACTTTTTTTTAGTTGAGAAAATAATTCGATTTATTTTATTTTTTGTGAAATATCCAATCCGTTATTTCCTTCCAAAAAAGACCAATCAATATTGCAACGAGCAACATCAATATAGCCAGAAAGAAATCCATAATTAAAAATACAATTGTATGAAACTGCTGTAAAGCGCTATTTAGTGAACGACGGAATAAATGCTTTGAAAGAGGTAGTTGCTTTAGTAAATCAACGATTAGTAAAAAGTACTTTTTGGCTTATTACGCAGTACTTCTCTTTCGTCTTATGCGAACATTTACGCTTGTGCCACTGGCATTGCCTTCAGAATCGTTTAAATCAAAAAATTCTATTGGGGTAACTAAATTATTTTCATTAAAATCAATTAATCTTTTACGGGTTATATCAATGGCTTTTGAGAGGTGCAACTCTATAGAATGGCTTTTCCATTCCTGCGCTTTTTTTCTGCCGATGCCGTTATCTGTTATATCGCAAAGCAGCCAATCGCCTTGTATACTAATCGTAATTTTTATTTCTTTTTTTCCTTCCTTTCGGCTTAGCCCATGCCACAAAGCATTTTCAACAAAGGGCTGCAAAATAAGCGGAGGTATTTTTTCAAATTCTGTAACTATATTTTCGGGAATAATTTTTTCAAATTTCAATTGCGTATCCATCCGGAGCTCTTCAAGCTGAATATAAAGCCCGATTGTTTCAAGTTCTTTGTCTAAGCTTATTACATTATTTTCTGAATTATCCAGCACCTGCCTCAGCAATCTTGAAAAAGAACCAATGTAATGTATGCCTTCTTCTTTTTTATCACTTGCAACCAATGCCTGGATTGAATTGAGCGCATTGTAAATAAAGTGTGGATTCATTTGCGCCTTCAGCGCTTTCATCTCCAGCTCTTTTAATTGATTTTGAATAAAAACATCACGTTTTATTTTTTTTATTCTTCGTTTAAATATGCCGATAATAATGTAAGCAACAATTGCAATAATTATTGAACGAAACCACCATCTGTTCCAAAAAGCGGGTGCAATAGTAAACCGGAAAACTGCTGGCTCGCTCCATGTGGAAGCTAAATCCTTTGCTCTTACCATAAATTGATATTTGCCGGCAGGCAATTGAGCAAATGAAACAGATTTTATTTTTGCAGGAATGCTCCATGAAGTATCAAGCGGCAATAATTTATAAGAATATTCAGGGGCAGAATTGGATGTTGAAAGATCAACAGCATTGAAAAAAATACCAAGCGAATTTTGATCATATTTTAATACAGGATTATAAGGCAACTGATAATAACTATATAAAGAATCAGTTAGTTTGCTCCAGTTTGTTTCGGCAAAGGCAAGCGAAACTTTCTCAATGATGATGTGCGGTGATTCTTTGTAAAGTTTGATATTATCAGGATTAAATTTCAAAATTTTATTGGGTGAAGAAAGCCATACATTACCTTTTACGTCGGTTACAAGTTTTACAAAGTCGCAGTCGTCTAAAGTAAGTTCATCGGCCCTGGCAAAATTAAATACCTCATAAGTGCCGGTCTTTAAAGGCTGTAAAATATCCAGGCCAGTGTTGGTTGCAACCCAAAGCCTGTTTTGATTATCGCTGGTTATGCTAAGTATGTTATTGCCTTGCAATCCGTCTTTGATTGTGAAATGATTTTTTAAAAAAGGAAGTTTATTTTGAGTAAATCCATATTCGTATAACCCCAGGCCCGAAACGGAAATCCAAAAATTATTCCTGGCATCCTCATAAAAACAAACCGGTAATTCAATACCTTTTTTGCTGCCATCAATACCTGTTTCTTTAATAAGCGGGATAAGATTATTTGCTGCATCAATGCAATAAACCCCAACGCCATCAATATACAAAAGCAGCAAACCATTTGCAATCATGCGCACTCTTGTGGGCTTGATAATGGGAACACCCGTGTTATGCGGAATAAAAGTTGAGAAGTTTGTAGAATCACCAAACAATAAAGTAGAATCGGCGCAAACAAAAAATTGATTCCTGTTTTTTACATAAGTCAGATCATAAATATACTCTGTTGTTTTAATGTGCAATGCATTTGAATGATCTTCCAGCGTTTTACCATTGAAAGATAAAAATTTTCTGAATCGTGTACTCATCCATAGCTCATTGTTTTTATCAAAAGCGTAGGCATCTATAATGTCTTTATTATTATTATTATTACCAGATGAATGTGTTGCCAATATCTGTTTGGCTCTGTTGTTTTCATAAAGTAAGAATGGTTTTTTTGCACCTGATGAAAAAATTAACTTATTATCAGGAAGCGCAATTATATTATAAATTCCATCAAGTAATGCAATGTTATTTTTATCAATAACATTGAAAGCCATATCTTTTATTTTTAGTAAACCCTGACTTGTACCAATCCAAATATCATGACTTGCATCCTCCGAGATTGAGAAGGTATAGTTATATTTATTAATTATTGAATCAGTAAAATGTTTCCAGTTTCCAGGTTGCGAAATTTCTATAAGATTTTGTTTTACAATCCACAAACGTTTTTTTGAATCAACCAAATAAGAAAAAAATTGTTTTTCATTAGGATCCATTTTGAATATCGGAACAAGCTGATAATTACTGACTGCATAAATACCTTTAACGTTACTTATCCAGATTTCATTTTTTTGTAAAGACATCACGTTAAAGATTGAGCCATCAATCTCTGATGATATGTGGATCCATTTGCCATCTTTATTTCTGCAAAGAATATCTGTGCCGTAATTAATATATAATTCTCCGTTTGTTTCTATTATGCTTCTGCACATGCGGTTTTCATAACCTTGGCAAAGAGATATTTTTTTCCAAACACTATCTGAAAATTCGTAAACACCTTTACCTGTAAGAGCCCAAATATTTTTATCTTTTTTTTCAAAAAAGTTGAATAAATACAAGTTAGTAAGGCTATCGCTTAGCGGATAAGTTATAAATTTATTATTTTTAAATTGCGCCATACCGGCCTTACTACCTACCCAAAGCCGTTCCCTGCTATCCTGGAAAACTCCGGTTACATGAAGCGATGGTAATCCATCCGCAAGACTATAGTTTACAAATTGTCTTCCATCAAAACGGCTTAGGCCAGTAGGTGCACCCACCCATAAATAACCATAATGATCCTGATAAGCTCCAAATACTTGCGTGCCCGGCAAACCATCATTTACATTGTAAAGCTTTGTACTGAATTGTTGGGCATACAAAATTGATGGTAAGGCAAGCAATACCAAAGCGCATAAAATCTTGAAGTAAAAATGAGTAAGTGAAGTCTTCACTACTTTAAATTTAAAAGATGTAAAAATTCATCTTTATGCGTACGTGCTAATTCTATTTCATGCCCGTTGCTCATAACAATTTCGCCGCCTTCACCTTTTCTGTATTTTTTTACATGCGATAAATTAATGAGGTATGAACGATGCGAACGGAAGAACGATTGGTCAGTGAGCATTTCATCATACTGTTTTAATGTATAGCTTGATAAAATACACTTTTTGTCAGTAAGATGAAACTCAGTATAGTTGCAGCTTGCATGGCAATATACGATTTCATTTATCGAAATAATAACGAAGCCCTCTGCTGTTGGTATAGCAATTTTATCATGAATTTTTTTTGGATTTTTAATATCACTATACAACTGTTCTACCTGTTGCCTGGAAGCAGCGGGCATTGTTGTGGTTCTTTGTTTTACTTTATTTACAGCTTGTATTAGCTCTTCTGTTACAATAGGTTTCAGTAAATAATCAATCGCATTAAAACGAAAAGCTTTAATTGCATACTGATCAAATGCAGTTGTAAAAATGAGATTGAAATTAATTTCAGGTAAACGGTTCAACAGATCAAACCCGGTTTCACCTTTCATTTGTATGTCAAGAAAAACAATGTTAGGATTATATTCTTTTATCCCCCACAATCCCTCCTTTACAGTCGCAGCCTCGCCAGCCACAGAAATTTCAGGGAAATATTGCTGCAACATTTTATTTAGAAAATTCCTCCCCTGGAATTCATCATCTATGATAAATGCCTTTAGCATTATGTACGGAGATTAAGGGTTGTTATTATTAAAATCTTATTATAGCTTAAAACAAATTAGTTGTGTAGTTTTTAATTTCGGTGCACTAATGTAAGATAAATTTGAGCATTGCGAATAAAAATAATCCCTGCTTCCCGTTTGTAAAATAGGCGTATTTTTAATCAGAATTTTAGCAGTTAATTTAAAAACATGCAGCATCAAAACCAGGATATTCGGTGGCTTCAGCGTTTCCGCAATTTTAATAAAGCCTTATCTCAATTAAAAAAATTTATTGATAAAAATGAATTGAATGATTTGGAAAAGCAAGGCCTCATTAAAGCTTTTGAATATACTTATGAATTAGCCTGGAATGTGTTGAAAGATTATTTTGAATACCAGGGAAACAAAAATATCAATGGCTCACGAGACGCTATCAATGAGGCATTTAGAAAAGATTTAATAATTAACGGCGAAGCCTGGATGCAAATGTTTAAGGACAGAAATCAAACTTCACATTCATATAATGAAACAACAGCGAATGAAATCTCTGAAAATATTTTCAATATTTATTTTCAGCTATTCATTCAACTGCAAGCGAAAATGGAAAGTTTATTGAATGCAAATGAAACACAACTTTTTTAAAAAAAACAATCAATGAAATTCGGCCTTAAAGAAAGTATTGTTGAAAAAATAAATAATCTACTTTCTGGCTTTCCAGAAGTTGAGTCAGTGATCATTTATGGCTCACGTGCTAAAGGAAATTACAAACCAGGCTCTGATATTGACCTCACTTTGAAAGGAAATAACCTGAACTTAAAAATTCTTAACAACATCAGCATGAAGCTTGATGACCTTCTATTGCCTTATACTTTTGACCTTTCTATTTTTCATCAAATTGATAATAAAGATTTGATTGAACACATAAACAGAATTGGAAATTTATTTTATGAAAAGAAAAAATTTTAGAACATGGAAATAATTTTAGAAAATAAATCCTGAACATGAAACAAATTTTATTTTTTGTTATTTTCTTTTCTTCAACACATCTTTTTTCTCAAACCATTATTCACCGGGATCCGGAAATTGAAAAAATGGTTTCAGAAGTTTCACCGGATTCTTTAAAATCTTATATAAATACTTTAGTTGCTTTTGGCACACGAAATACATTAAGCACTCAAACAGATTTAAAAAGAGGAATCGGCGCAGCAAGAAATTGGGTGCTGAAAAAATTCAATGAATTTGCAAAAAATTCTTCGGGAAAATTAACGGCTTTTATTGACACAACAACCATTCTATCAAATGGGAAACGCGTAGATGCACCATTTGTTTTAGGAAATGTAATGGCTACTTTAAAAGGAACTAACCCGAACGATAACAGGATTTTTATCATCAGTGGCCATCTTGATTCCAGGAGGTCTGATGTAACGGATAAAACTGGCGATGCGCCAGGCGCTGATGATGACGGAAGCGGAACATCAGCTGTGTTGGAATGTGCAAGAATTATGAGTAACCATTCTTTTCCCGCAACGGTTATTTTTGTTGCCGCGAGTGGCGAAGAACAAGGTTTGTTAGGTTCTACTTACATGGCTGATAAAGCAAAAAAAGAAGGCTGGAACATACAAGCAGTTTTGAATAATGATATCATGGGAAGCAACAACAGCAACGAAACAAATATTATTGACAACACAAAAGTTCGTGTTTTCAGTGAAGGGATTCCTGCTTATGAAACCGAAAAATCTATAAAAAGGATTATGTCGCTTGGTTTGGAAAACGATAGCAAATCCAGGCAGTTGGCGCGTTACGTAAAAGAAATCGGCGAGCGTTATGTTGATAATTTGGAAGTGGTTATGATCTACAGAACAGATCGTTTTTTGAGAGGCGGAGATCATTTGCCTTATTTGCAAAATGGATTTACGGCAGTGAGAATAACAGAGATGAATGAAAATTTTTCCCGCCAGCACCAGGATGTCAGAAAAGAAAACGGTATTCAATACGGCGATTTGCCAGAGCATATTGATTATGAATATTTACGGAAAAACACAGCGTTGAATTTATCAAATCTTGCTAATCTTGTCAAAGCGCCTGCTGTTCCCGAAGAAGTAAAAATTGAAATAAAAAAATTATCCAGCAATACCAATCTTTCGTGGGTTGCGCCAAAAACCGGAAAAGTAAAAGGCTATTATATTTTAATGAGAGAGACCACGAGCCCGGTTTGGCAAAATAAAATATTCACTTCTGAAAATAAAATCACTTTGCCTTTTTCAAAAGACAATTATTTCTTCGCGGTGCAATCGGTGAATGAAACGGGAAATGAAAGCTTGCCAGTGATACCAACGGTTTCAAGAGATTGAGATTACTCCTTCGTTAACAAGATCATTTGTTCTGACTTTATTTTTTCAATTATTTCATCAAACTTATTTGCAAAAAAATGAAGTAATTCGTTTTTAGAACTATTCCCCAACTTTACCAATATGAGTTTATATGGCTCTTGTTTTAAAATAAAACTGTCTAAAAAATCAGCGTCCTTTGTTATTACAATCCTTTGCTGAGTTAAAGAAATAAAATTAATAGTTCTGTCTGGCGTATTGTTTTGCAATTCAAGGTCAAGCGTATGAATGCAATCGTGTCCTTTAGAGATAAACAGTTGTTTTAATAAAGGTGGGAGTTGTGCATCTATTAGAAACTTTATGCTGCATTAATTTCTGCATATTTTTGTTTCATATTCAATAATGCATATTGCAGGCAGGCCTGAAAATCCTCTTTTTCAAGGTCTGGAAATTCTTTTAATAAATCTTCAATAGTATCACCGGCGGCAAGGTATTCAAGCAATCCTTCAACAGTATACCGTTTATTACGGATGGTAGGTTTTCCATGCGCCATTTCAGGATTGATGGTTATTCTGTCTATCAATGAAACTGACATTTTATATTTTTTCAAAATCAAAGTTAAGTTATTTATTAAATTTTTTTTAAGGCCTGATAAGCAAAAAAGTAGATTATCTCACTTCTGCGGGCAATGGAATATCCCGTTTCAACATATCATTTCTATTGGCTATCTCCCATGCAGTTAAGAAAATAAAGCGTGCACGTTTTTCCATCAAAGCGAAATTAATTTTATCAACTGTATCAGTTGGCTTGTGGTAATCAGCGAGCAACATTCCATCATAAAAAAATAAAATGGGCACTCCTTTGCGGGCAAAATTATAATGGTCGCTGCGGAAATAAATCCTTTCTTTATCTTCCGGGTCGTCAAATTTATAATCAAGGGTCAGATGCGTATATTTATTATTTACGCCCTCATTTAACACAGGCAAATCGCTGCTTAGCTTGTCGTGGCCTATTACATAAATATAATTGGAAGTGTCGCCGGTTTTGCGCTCTGTATCTATGCGTCCGATCATGTCAGTATTCAAATCAACAGTAGTTTTATCCAAAGGAAAAACCGGATGATCCGAATAATATTCTGATCCCCACAAACCTTTTTCCTCGCCGCTTACCGTCATGAAAACAACTGTTCTTTTAGGGCCGTGTCCATCATGTTTTGCTTTTGCAAACGCCTGCGCCATTTCAATTACGCTTACTGTTCCGCTGCCATCATCATCGGCCCCATAATAGATCGCATCGCCGTGTTTTCCTAAATGGTCATAATGCGCGGTAAGAAAAACATACTCATCTTTTTTATCAGTTCCCTCAACATATCCAATTACATTGCTGGCGCTTGATTTGATGCTGACCTTTTTATAAGCCAATTGTGTTTTTATTTTCTTATCAAAATTAATTTCATTTAATGCGCCTTTTGATTTTACGATTTCAATCATTTCTGCCGCATCATTTTCTCCAACAATATTTTTTAAAGAAGAGGCAATCAGCGTGACTACAGTTAGTCTTTCTTTTTCATTCAGATGCGGGAAATAAACATTTGTTTTTCTCGAGTTCTGCGCCAATGAAAAAGGAATAGAATCCCATGAAGAATTAATTAATAAAACTGCAACGGCGCCCTTTTCCTTTGCCAGCGCGGCTTTCCTGGCTATGCTGTATCCCCATGTGGAACGCTTATCAGTTCCGCTTACAAGATATTTTTCATTCACTTCCGGCTCGCCATTAAAGATCAAAACTACTTTGCTTTTCACATTTTTTCCGGCATAATCATTATAATTTTTATCTTCTATTCCATAGCCGGCAAAAATGATATCATCAGATTTGAATTCACTTTCTTCTGAAGAACCAGGCTGCAACAAATAATCTTTTCCAAACATTAATTTTTCTTTCCCGATTTTCAAAGATTTAGGTATCAAAGTATCTTTGAATAGAGGATAATGTTGCTGATAACCTTTTAATGATTCAGGATATTTCAAACCGATTTCTTTAAACTGGCTTTCGATATAAGCCGCCGCTTTTCTTTGGCCTTCAGTGCCCGTTTCTCTTCCTTCCATTTCTGCCGAGGCAATGATGGTTAATTGTTTTTTTAAACCTGATTGTGTAATGGTTTCGGCATATTTCAAAGCGTCATCAGTTTGGGGAAATGTTCCTGCAGAAAAAAATAAAGAAATGGTGAGAAAAAAAAGATTTTTCATTCAATGAAAATTTTTGTGAAATGTAAATATAAAAGGGAAAGACGGAATTTTTTTACCGTTAGTGGATTGGGGTCATTTGCAACACATCAATTCATATGAGCAACTCTTCATTCAAAATGATTTAGGTGGGTTTGAGGTAATTTTGCAGCTCATTAATTAATTATTACTAAATTTTTTGGCATTCGATTTAAAGAACTTTACATTTGTAGAAATAGGATTTAATTATGAAGATAAAAACAGATTTATTCCTTGGAGACTGTTCGAAAATACTCAAAAAAATCCCTGATAATTCCGTTGACTTAATTGTAACATCTCCACCTTATGCCGACCAAAGAAAAGAAACTTATGGCGGTATTCATCCTGACAAATATGTTGAATGGTTTCTTCCTATTACAAAAGAATTACTTCGGACTTTGAAGTCGACGGGCACATTTATTCTAAACATTAAAGAAAAGGTTCTTGATGGTGAACGCAGTACTTATGTGATGGAATTAATTATTGAAATGCGTAAGCAAGGATGGCTTTGGACTGAGGAATTCATTTGGCATAAAAAAAATTGTTATCCTGGCAAATGGCCAAACCGTTTTCGTGATGCATGGGAAAGACTTCTTCAATTCAATAAAGACAAAAAGTTTCAAATGTATCAGGAGGAAGTAATGGTTCCGATGGGTGACTGGGCCAAATCAAGACTTAAAAATCTTAGTGATACAGATAAAATACGTGACAACTCAAAAGTTGGCAGCGGATTCGGCAAAAATATTTCAAATTGGTTGACTCGGGACAAAGCATATCCTACAAACGTTTTGCATTTAGCTACTGAATGTAATAATAAAAATCATAGTGCAGCATTCCCGGAGGGGCTTCCTGAATGGTTTATGAAATTGTTTACAAAAGAAAAGGATACGGTACTTGACCCGTTCATGGGGTCTGGCACCACTGTAATAGTTGCAAATAGAATGAAACGTCATTCTATAGGAATTGATATTACGCCCTCATATTACGACATGGTGAAAGAACAAGTTGAATCTGTAGAATTATATTTATTTGAGCCGAAAGTAAAATATGAAACAACTAAATCTAAAAGACGTTACGCAGTACGTTGAACAAAACATTGGAACATTCCACCAAAAAAGGATCGCAGGTTTGAATGATTTGAAACTCAAGAAAGTTCTTGGAAAGAAGAATCCATATCTTTTTAAAGCAAAATATATTTTAACTGCTCAGGACATTATCAAGAGTTTGAGTGATGCCTTTATTTCATCTCAGGAAGAAACCATCTTTGGCGATTGGCTTGAAGGTCTTGCAATCTTTATAAATGGAGAAGTGTACTTGGGCCGCAAATCTGGTATTCCCTGTATTGACTTGGAATTTGACAAAGACAACATCCGCTATATAGTTACCATCAAATCTGGTCCAAATTGGGGAAACAGTTCGCAGATTAAAAAAATGATAGTAGATTTTAAAACAGCAAAGAAAACACTTCGAACAAGTAACTCTCAAATCATTGTAACTGCTGTCAATGGATGTTGCTATGGCAGAGATAATCAATCTGACAAAGGGGACTATTTCAAATATTGTGGTCAGAAATTTTGGGAATTCATTTCAGGAGATTCTGATTTATTTATAAAAATTATTGAACCATTTGGACATTACGCAAGAGAAAGAAACGATGATTTTATTGAATCCTATTCACAAATGATAAATAAATTCACTAAAGAATTTACTGAAACATTTTGTTTGAACAATGGCTCAATAGATTGGAATAAACTGGTTCGTTTTAATTCAGCTATTGAAATACCGCAAAATAAATTGAAACCTTAAAAAAAAGAAATTATTTCTATTGAAACTAATTAAATTCTTCTGTAAACTCTAAACACACGCAATCTTTTTCACCCTTTTAAAATGCCTGCCTCCTTCAAAATCTGTATGAATAAAAATCTCCAGCATTTTTTCAACATCGCCTTCGCGCACAAAGCGTGCGGGAATACAAATAATGTTGGCATCATTGTGTTTGCGAGCAAGTTCCGCCAGTTCTTCTCCCCAGCAAATGGCGGCTCTTATGTGCTGGTGTTTATTTGCCGTAATGGCCACTCCGTTTGCGCTTCCGCAAATTAAAATTCCAAAAGCCGCTTTTTTATTTTCCACCTCGCACGCCACAGGATGCGCGAAATCCGGATAATCAACAGAGTCAGTGGAGTACGTTCCGAAATCTTTCCAGGTTACATTTTTCCCATCAAGAAAAGAGATAATGGATTCTTTATAATCAAAACCCGCGTGGTCGCAGCCAATGGCTACAGGCAAGGCTAAATTGAAAGGTGACATAACGGTTTGCTTTTATGGGATAAAGGTAAAAATATTGGTTGAATTGTTGGATTGTTTTATTGTTGAGACGCTGAAGTTAAATTGTTGCAAGACTGAATCTAAAAAAACATGAAAACTACATTTCGGTTTACCAGGAATAGCATTTTTGATTTGGACAAAAAAACCCGGAATAAATAAAAAAAATAAATCCTAATCCATTTACTTTCGCATTCAGTATAATTGCAAAAGCGAACCATACAAAACAATCTTTTATGAAATTATTGGAAAATAAAATAGCTATCATAACCGGCGGAAGTCGGGGCATCGGCGAAGCCATCGCATTAAAGCTTGCTGAAAGCGGCGCGCACATTGCTTTCACGTATGTAAGCAGCGATGAAAAAGCCAAGTCATTGGAAGAAAAAATAAAATCTTTTGGCGTGAAAGCAAAAGCGCATAAAAGCAACGCCGCGAGCTTTCAGGAATGCGAAACCATGGTAAATGAGGTAATAAAAGAATTTGGCGCCATAGATATTTGTGTGAATAATGCCGGTATTTCGAAAGACAATCTTTTGCTAAGAATGACTCCGGAGCAATGGGAAGAAGTGATCAACACCAATCTCACAAGCGTTTTCAATATGACCAAACAAGTGATAAAACCAATGATGAAATCACGCAAAGGAAGCATTATTAATATGAGCTCAATTGTGGGGATGAGAGGAAATGCTGGCCAGAGCAGCTATGCAGCGAGCAAAGCCGGAATCATCGGATTTACAAAATCAATTGCGGCGGAGCTCGGCAGCCGAAACATCAGGTGCAATGCCATCGCGCCGGGTTTTGTAGAAACCGATATGACACATTATTTAAAAGAAGGCGAGGCCGCAAAATCATTTTTAGAAAAAATACCTTTGGGCAGGTTTGGCAGTGCGGAGGAAATCGCTAACGTTACACTTTTTCTCGCAAGTGAAATGAGCTCTTACATTACAGGACAAGTTATAAGTGTTTGCGGAGGATTGAATATTTAATCAGGAAGAAATGTACGATGTATATTAGTAGCAAGTTGTTTTGTAGGCCTTCATTGTAGGAAAGATTCTATATTCTGTAACTTCGTATTAGAACAAACGCATTAGATTATGAAATATGGCGCTATCAATATTGACCAGGAAACAATGGGCGGAACACCAGTTTTTACTGGAACCCGAGTTCCTATTCAGACCCTTTTTGACTATATCGAAGGTGGAGATGACCTTAATGAATTTCTAGATGACTATCCAACGGTTTCAAAAGAAGCCGCTATTCAAGTATTGGAAATGGCAAAAAAATCATTGACAACCGAAAAGATGCTTCATGAAAATTTTGCTTGATGAGAATTTGCCAAAACAGCTTAAAACAGATTTTGGCCCTGATTATTATGTAAAAACAGTCCGGGATATGGGCTGGCAAGGCAAAAGAAACGGCGAACTTTTAGGTCTTATTGTTTTCAATGGATTTGATTTTTTTATTACTATTGACAAAAACCTGCGTTATCAGCAAAATCTTGACCGCATTGAATTAAAGATTTTTCTGCTATTAGCTATCAATAACCGCAGACAAAGTTTACAGATACTTGTGGAAAAAATAAAAGACAAGATAAAAGAAGGGAACTTACAAAAAGTAAATGAAGTTTTTTGATTGATACCTTCTACTATATCTCAAATGATAAGTGATGTGTAAAGCCAAAATGTATTAATTCTTAATTTTTAATTTTTGATTCAAAACTGTGGATGCTTATAAAAAACTTTTAAAAAATAACAGGGAATGGGCTTCTGAGCAACTTGATGTTGACCCGCAATATTTTGAAAGGCTAAAATCGCAGGCTCCTGAAATATTATGGATAGGCTGCAGTGACAGCCGTGTTCCGGCAGATAGGATTACAGGCACTCATCCCGGAGAAATATTTGTTCACCGAAATATTTCTAACCTTGTTGTTCATACCGATTTAAACATGTTGAGTGTACTTCAATACGCAGTGGAAATTTTAAAAGTAAGACATGTAATTGTTGTTGGCCATCATAACTGCGGTGGGATCACAGCTGCCATGTCTAACCAAAGCTATGGACTGATGGATCAATGGATTTGGAACATAAAGAATGTTTACCGCATGCACCGCGATAAAATAAATGCCTTGCCCACTTATGAAGAAAAACATCACCTGCTCACAGAATTAAACGTGATAGAACAAGTAAAGAATCTCGCAAAAACATCTATTATACAAAACGCCTGGAAAAATGATAAAATTCCTTATCTCCATGGCTGGGTGTATGATTTGCGCGATGGAATTATTAATCCTGTTTTTGATATGGATTCCACTACGCCGGCCGATCCTATTTTTGAACTGAATAATATTTGAAAAAACTATTTTCTCGCTTGTCCAAAAATTTTTTATGAAACGGATTTAAGCTGCTAATGTAATTTTAAGGTTTCAAAAATTATTGTAATGCCCATTCTTCATAAAATCGGCCATTTTTTATGGAAAACTTTTAAAGCCATTTTTGTAAGAAAAAAAGACTGCTGCAAATAATTTTTTAATAAATAATTTTTATAGTTGCTTCGGTTTAATCGTCATAAAATATCATTTTTTAAACTTGAATCATTTGTTATTTTCTTAATAAGCATTAGTGGAATTATAAAAAGGTAACAATAAAAATTATCTCATCATCAAAAGCTAATAGTGATGTGAAAAGTCAAAAAATAGCAATTTGGTATTTACCTCAGTCAACTTCATTTTTTGTTTTCTAAACCCTTTGCATTAATTTTACAGGGCAACCAGGCGGATTTGTTTATTGTTCGGCCTGGAAAAAATTGCAAAGTTGACTACTTCAACTTAACTGAACTAATAAACGAAAAAACATTCTGCATTCTTTCCACAGAATTTCAAATTCGTTTTCCAGTTAATTTTTAGCTATTCAGCTTGGGCAATATTCAATGTATTCCAGGTTTCTTTAATGATCTAAGATTAAATCATATAAATTAATGACACCCACGCGGTTATTCAAAGAATTTTTTGACAGCGAAAAGAGTGCAGGAATTGTGCTCATTATTTGCACTATCATTTCACTTTTGTTAGCGAATTCTTCTTTGCAGCATAATTATTTGCATTTATGGCATCTTCAATTTGCGGGCTTAAGCATTGAGCATTGGATAAATGAAGCCTTAATGGCGATTTTCTTTTTGCTTATCGGGCTTGAATTAAAAAGAGAATTATTTGTAGGAGAACTTTCGAGTTTTAAAAATGCTTTGCTTCCAGTTTTTGCTGCCGCTGGCGGAATGATAATTCCTGCTGCATTATATGCGTTCTTTAATCATGGAAAAATTACTCAATCCGGTGCCGGAATTCCGATGGCAACTGATATTGCTTTTGCAATCGGAGTTCTTTCGCTTTTAGGAAATCGTGTTTCCGCCTCTTTAAAAACATTATTAACGGCGATTGCTGTGATAGATGATCTGGGCGCAATCTTAGTAATCGCAATTTTTTATACCGCTTCATTATCTCTCATAAGCTTATTTATCGTTTTCGCGATTTTTGGAATTTTACTTTTATTAAATAAATTAAAAATAAATTTCCTGTTTCTTTATATTTTGGGCGGCATCTTCATGTGGTATTTTATGCTGCAATCCGGCGTGCATTCCACACTCGCAGGAATATTACTGGCCTTCGCCATTCCATTTAAAAAAGATGATGAAAATTCACTTTCAAATAAACTTGAGCATTGGCTCCATAAACCTGTTTCATTCATAATTTTGCCGCTTTTTGCGTTGGCAAATACAGCCATCATTTTCAGCAGCGGATGGAGTACAGGCTTAGCAAATGCTGGCAGCATTGGGATTTTTTCCGGGTTAATTATCGGAAAACCTTTGGGTGTGTTTCTATTTAGTTTTTTAGCCGTTTCGATGGGCATCTGCTCATTACCTCTTGATTTAAAATGGAAACAGGTTGTGGGAATTGGTATGCTCGCCGGAATTGGATTTACTATGTCGATTTTCATCACACTTTTAGCATACGAAAACCCGGATTTAATCACTCAATCAAAAATTGCTATTCTGTTCGCATCACTGATTTCAGGGGTATTTGGATTTTTATGGCTTCTCTCTTCTTTAAAAAATCAGGCAACCAATTCTTTAAAAAATAACAATTCTTTTGATTAAAATATTTTATAAATGAAAAAAACAATTCAACAATGTCTCGATGAACGCATCTTGATAATTGATGGCGCCATGGGAACAATGATTCAGCAATATAAACTGGAAGAAGAAGATTTTCGCGGAGAAAGATTTAAAGACTGGCGTTCAGATTTAAAAGGGAATAATGATTTGCTCAGCATTACCCAACCAAAAATTATTCAGGCAATCCACAAAGAATATTTAGAAGCCGGCGCAGATATTATTGAAACCAATACTTTCAGCAGCACTTGTATTGCTCAGGCCGATTATAATTTACAGGAAATTGCTTATGAATTGAATGTGGCCGCCGCTCAATGTGCCAGAAAAGCAGTCTCCGAGTTTGTAGAGTCTCGCAAAGTCCCCGCCCTTGGAGGGGATTTAGGGGAGGCTGTTTTCATCGCCGGCGCCATTGGCCCTCTCAACAAAACCCTGAGTCTTTCACCTGATGTAAATAATCCCGGGTATCGTTCCGTAACCTTTGATGAAGTAGCCAATGCTTATTATGAACAAATAAGAGGGTTGGTTGATGGCGGAGTTGATCTTCTTTTAGTAGAAACTATTTTTGACACGCTCAATGCCAAAGCCGCTATTTATGCCATAAAAAAATATTTTAAAGAGAATCCGCTTCGCAAAAATGGCCAAAACCCTCATTTGGAGGGCAGCGAGGCTGAGCTTCCAATCATGATCAGCGGAACAATAACTGACGCAAGCGGAAGAACATTGAGCGGACAAACTTTGGAAGCATTTTACATTTCTGTTTCACATGCCAATCCTATAAGTGTTGGATTAAATTGCGCGCTTGGCGCAAAAGAAATGCGCCCGCATATTGAAGAATTAAGTGAGATAGCAAACTGCTATACTTCTGCTTATCCCAATGCAGGATTGCCAAATGCATTCGGAGAATATGATGAACAGCCGGAAGAAACAGCGCACATTTTAGAAGATTGGGCGCGTGAAGGATTTGTAAATATTGTCGGCGGATGTTGCGGCACCACGCCGGATCATATCAGGCATATTGCAGCGCGTGTGAAAAACTTTGAACCAAGGAAATTGTTGGTTTTAGAAGAAGTGTGATAAACCAAAATGTAGTTTTTTTAATTTTTCTTGCTATCGCTAATCGCGATAGCTATTATCTAAATTCTGATTGACTGATTTATAATATTAAATTTTAAAAATGGCAAAATTGAGTTTACTAATTGCAACAGTTTAAGAAGAAATAATTCTAGGGAAATAGAAAAGATAGAACAGCATTTAGTAAAACATGATGAAGAATTAAAAACCATATTCGCGTATTTGAAAAAATTATTAGTTCAGGAAAACAAGCCAGGAAATCCAATTGGTTTTAGAGTTCCCGAAAAACAAAATAAAAATGTCAGAAAATAAAACGATAAAACCTTTTCTCCGGTTATCGGGATTAGAGCCCTTGATAGTGCGCCCTGAAACACTTTTTATAAATATTGGTGAACGCACTAATGTTACAGGTTCCAAAAAATTCGCAAGATTAATCCGTAGCGGAAATTATGAAGAAGCCTTGTCTGTAGCGCGCCAGCAGGTGGAAGGTGGCGCACAGGTGCTTGATGTAAATATGGATGATGCCTTGCTTGATGGAGAAAAAGCCATGTCCACTTTTTTAAATTTATTACAGGCGGAGCCGGACATTGCAAAAATTCCGGTAATGATTGATTCTTCTAAATTCAATATCATCGAGGCTGGATTGAGATGCGTGCAGGGAAAATGCATTGTCAATTCTATTTCGATGAAAGAAGGCGAAGAAAAATTTTTAGAGCAGGCATTCATTTGTAAAAGCTTTGGCGCAGCCGTAATCGTAATGGCTTTTGATGAAAAAGGACAGGCAGATACTAAAGTGCGAAAGATAGAAATTTGTCAACGTGCTTACAAATTATTAACGGAACAGGCAGGATACAAACCTGAAGATATTATTTTCGATCCAAACATTTTTGCGATAGCAACCGGCATTGAAGAACACAATAACTATGGAGTAGATTTTATAGAAGCGACAAGAGAAATAAAACGTTTAATGCCACTTACAAAAGTGAGCGGCGGCGTAAGCAATGTTTCATTTTCATTTCGTGGCAACGATACGGTTAGAGAAGCTATGCACGCAGTATTTTTGTATCATGCCATCCAAGCAGGAATGGACATGGGCATCGTAAATGCAGGCCAGTTGCAGATTTACGAAAATATAGATTCTGAATTAAAAGAACTTTGTGAAGATGTTATCTTAAACAGAAAAGAAGATGCGACGGATAAGTTACTGGCTTTCGCAGAAACAGTGAAAGCAAAAGGAAAGGAAATTGTAAAAGACGAAGCATGGCGAAATGAAGATGTGCAACAGCGTTTAAGCCATGCGTTAGTAAATGGAATTACCGATTATATTGAACAGGATACAGAAGAAGCGCGATTGAAATACCCTAAGCCTCTTGATGTAATTGAGGGTCCGCTTATGGATGGGATGAATGTGGTAGGCGATCTTTTTGGAAGCGGAAAAATGTTTCTTCCGCAGGTAGTAAAAAGCGCGCGCGTGATGAAAAAAAGTGTAAATTATTTGTTTCCTTTTATTGAAGCAGAAAAAGAAAAAACCAAGCAAGCCAATATAGAAGCAGGCATATCAAATATAGAAGGCGCTGGCCCTGCGAAGATTTTGATGGCTACTGTAAAAGGCGATGTGCACGATATTGGGAAAAATATTGTTGGGGTTGTTTTGGGTTGTAATGGCTATGAAGTGATTGATTTGGGCGTAATGGTTCCTGCGGAGAAAATCTTACAGGTTGCCAAAGAAAAGGATGTAGCTATGATTGGGTTGAGCGGGTTGATCACTCCTTCTCTCGATGAGATGGTACATGTGGCTAAGGAAATGAAAAGAAATAATTTTACCATTCCTCTTTTAATTGGCGGCGCTACCACTTCGCGTTTACACACGGCCGTTAGAATAGCGCAGGAATACGATCATGGCGTAATACACGTGCTGGATGCATCACGCAGCGTAACTGTCGCCGGAAATTTACTGAACCTGGATAATAAAAATGAATTTTTATCGGGAACTAAAACGGAATATGAAAGGCTAAAAAAGGATTTCGGAAATAAAAGATCCGCAAAAGCAATGCTTTCATTTGCTGATGCACAAAAAAATAAATTGCAGATTGACTGGGATAATTTTAATCCGGTAAAGCCCAATTTTATTGGAACAAAAGTTTTTGAAGATTATGATCTCAATGAAATTTATAAATACTTAGACTGGCAGCCATTCTTTATTGCATGGGAGATGCACGGAAAATTCCCTGCAATATTATCCGATGAAAAAATCGGCTCGGCTGCTACCAAACTTTATAATGAGGCGCAGGTTTTTTTGAAAAAAGTAATCGAAGAAAAATGGTTAACTGCAAAAGGGGTTGTAGGATTTTGGGAAGCTGCCGCAAGTGGAGAAGATACAGTTGAAGTAAAAGATATTGATCAAAAAAAATTCAATCTTGAATTTTTGAGGCAACAAATAAAGAAAGCGCCGGGGCAACAGAATATTTCCCTGGCTGATTTTGTAAAACCCGATTCGGATTTTATAGGGGCATTTGCAGTTTCCATTCACGGTATCGAACCACATATTGAAAGATTTAATAAAGAATTTGATGATTACAGCAAGATCATGTTGCAAGCCCTGGCAGACCGATTGGCAGAGGCTTTTGCAGAGTTATTGCATCAAAGAACGCGTAAAGAATTTTGGGGTTACGCCAAGGAAGAAAATTTATCAGCAAAAGAATTGATTGAAGAAAATTATTTGGGAATCCGTCCCGCGCCGGGCTATCCTGCATGCCCCGATCATACAGAAAAATATAAACTTTTTGAATTATTAAACGCGACTGGAAATGCCGGCATAACTTTGACAGAATCACTGGCTATGTATCCTGCTTCATCAGTATGCGGCTGGTATTTTGCCAATCCTGCAAGTAAATATTTCGGAATAGGAAAAATTGGTAAAGACCAGGTGGAAGATTATGCAAAAAGAAAAGGTATGTCGTTGGAAGAAACTGAAAGATGGCTTAGGCCGCAGTTGGATTATGATGCATAATATTTGACTTTTTGATCTCTGATTTTCTGATCTCTGTTATTGGAGGTCTATGGAATAAAAAATGAAATTTCTAGTTTATAGCTTGTCAGAATATTTATTTTAGAAAAAATAATAAAATATCCCCAACCAATCAACTAATTAACTAATCAACCAATAAACTTAATTAACAAATGCGCATCATTTCATACAACGTAAATGGTATAAGAGCGGCTATAAAAAGAGGCTTTATCGACTGGCTTAAAACTGACCCGGCAGATATAGTTTGCATTCAGGAAGTAAAAGCCCACGAAGCGGATATAGACCGCGTTGCTATTGAATCTGCAGGCTATCGCCCTTACTTTTTTCTCGCGCAGAAAAAAGGATATAGCGGCGTGGGGATTTTAAGTAAGATAGAACCAGGCAACGTAGAATACGGCCATGGAAAAGAGCAAAGTGATTTTGAAGGAAGAGTGTTGCGCGCTGACTTTGGCGATGTCACTTTGA
Source organism: Bacteroidota bacterium (assembly GCA_030853195.1). Taxonomy (GTDB): domain Bacteria; phylum Bacteroidota; class Bacteroidia; order Chitinophagales; family Chitinophagaceae; genus Ginsengibacter. Next base: position 30,527 of record JALYVO010000023.1, read on the forward strand.
TCAATGCTTATTTTCCATCAGGCACTACCGGTGAAGTACGCCAATCTTACAAATACATCTGGCTTGATGAATTTCTAGATTATTTAAATGAATTAAAAAAAACCAGAAGAAGATTAATTGTTTGTGGCGATTACAATATTGCTCATAAAGTAATAGACATTCATAATCCGGTATCCAATAAAAAAGCGACAGGTTTTTTACCAGAAGAAAGAGCCTGGTTTGATAAATTTCTGGAAAATGGTTTTGTCGATGGCTTCCGGTATATCAATAAAGAACCGCATCAATATACGTGGTGGAATGTGTTGCGCCCAACCACGCGTTTAGAAAATAAAGGCTGGAGAATTGATTACATTAATGTTACCGATAACCTGAAAGATCAAATTCAAAATGTAAAAATTTTTCCTGATGTAAAACACAGCGATCATTGCCCGGTATTGCTCGAAATAAAATTATAATCATGTTCGTTTATAATATTACCACAAAAGTGGATCACGCGATTTTGGATGAATGGCTACAGTGGCAAAAAGAAATTTATATTCCGGAGATAATGGAAACAAAGTTTTTTTATGAGCATCGCTTTTATCAATTGTTAGAGCATGATGATGAAGCGGGAAAGACTTTTGTAACTCAGTTCCTTTCAAATTCCAAAAAAGATTATCAAAAATATCTTGAACAATTTGCTTCGGATCTACAGAAAAAAAGCTTAAAGAAATGGAGTGAACGAGTTATTTCTTTTACTACACTTCTACAAAATGTGGGCTAATAGTTTTATTTTTTTATCTGATAAGCCAAAATATAGTTTTTCTCTATACTGCATTTTTTTTTACATGGCCATTAAATTCTCTGAAACATAGTGTGGCATTGAGCCCCATGCAGGACAAATTTTTGTTGCAACAGCTCTTGGAAGCAGCCATATTTATGAGAAACCTTGCCAATTGTGGGTTGTAGAGCAATTAATGCGAAAAAAATTTTGAAAAAAATTTCATTGCATTGAAAAACCTTCTATATTTGTCACTGTTAAAAAAAATCAAATAAAATATTATGAACAAAGCTGAACTAATCGCCAAGATGGCCGATGATGCAGGAGTTACCAAAACACAGGCTAATGCTGCATTAGATTCTTTCACTACAGCAGTTACCAAAACCCTAAAAGGCGCTGGTAAAGTTACTCTTGTTGGCTTCGGTACTTTTTCTGTAAGCAAAAGAGCTGCGCGCAATGGCCGCAATCCTCAAACAGGAGCTGTTATTAAAATCAAAGCTAAGAGAGTAGCTAAATTTAAAGCAGGTAAAGAATTATCATCGAAGATCTGATTTAGTAAAAATCTTAAAAGCAAGATGCATTGATGTATCTTGCTTTTTTTATTATAAAATTTAATTCAAATAATTCAATGGGACGCGGCGATAAAAAGACAAAAAAAGGAAAAATATTCAAAGGATCATTTGGCAAATCAAGGCCTGTGGCCGTGAAGGCAAAATCCACTGCAAAAAAATCTGAAACCAAACCTGAATAAAATTTTTATTCATGGAGCAAGCCTTGCTGTTTTCCACAAACCATTTCTAGTAATTGTGTATAATAAACGGTCGTGAAGCCTGCCAGGCCTGCCCTGCCAGAATTCTATCCGGTCTGGCTCTACAATGTAACCGCCCCAAAAATCCGGCCGGGGAATTGGCTTTTCGCGAAACTGAAAATTATATTTTTCGACATTTTCCTGAAGCAATTCCCGGTTTTCAATAACCTTACTTTGGGGTGAGCTCCATGCGCCAATCTGGCTTTCTACCGGGCGCTTAAAAAAATATTTATCACTTTCCTCATCACTTATTTTTTTTATTTTTCCTTCTATTCTTATCTGCCTTTCCATCTCTTTCCAAAAAAATAAAAGCGCAACAAATGGGTTTTCCTTTATCTCATTTCCTTTACGGCTTTGGTAATTGGTAAAAAAAACAAACCCATCTTCTTTTATTTCTTTCAATAAAACAATTCTTGCGGAAGGCTTGCCTGATGTGGTAGATGTAGAAAGCGTCATTGCGTTGGGCTCTTCAATCCTGCTTTCAATCGCCTGCTGCCACCAGTTTTCAAATTGCTTTATAGGATTAGCATCAACATCTTTTTCTAAAAGAGATTTCAACTGATAAACTTTTCTGATATCTGCAATGGAATTAGTTTTACTCATGCTTATTCTTCAATCTATTTTTATTCAAACAAATTTAATCAAGATAAAACCCATATAATCTAAAAAGTAGAAAATTTCAATTTTTGTAAATAGAATGATGCTTAAGAATCAATACAATAATTGCTGCGAATAAGAATTTTTATAAATCAATTTCCCCCGAGTGAGATAAATAAAAAATTATACGGTTACCAACGTTCCAACCTTTTCACCAGTTACCACGCGAAGCAAAGTGCTCGGTGTATCCATATCAAAAACAATGATGGGAAGTTCATTTTCCATGCATAAGGTGAAGGCGGTCATGTCCATCACTTTTAAATTTTTAGAGATACATTCTGCGAAAGTTATAGTCTCGAATTTTTTTGCCAATTTATCTTTTTCCGGATCGGCAGAATAAATTCCATCTACGCGGGTACCTTTTAAGATCACATCGGCTTTTATTTCAATTGCCCTTAATGAGCCGGCTGTATCTGTTGTGAAATAAGGATTTCCCGTGCCTGCACCAAAAATTACTACCCTTCCTTTTTCCAGGTGCCTGATGGCTCTGCGCCGGATATAAGGTTCAGCGATCTGTTCCATTTTGATGGCGCTTTGCAACCTTGTGTAAACTCCCGCGCGCTCCAGCGCACTTTGTAACGCCATTCCATTAATAACAGTGGCCAACATTCCCATATAGTCTCCCTGCGCGCGCTCAATGCCGGTTTCAGCTTCATTCATGCCACGATAAATATTTCCGCCGCCGATAACTACAGCCACCTGTACTCCGAGTTCGGTAATGAGCTTAATATCCTGCGCATATTGAGAAAGCACTTTTGAATCGAGGCCGAAATTTTTATCACCCATTAAAGATTCACCGGAAAGCTTGAGAAGAATTCGTTTAAACTTAGGAAGCATAATTCGATTAATGATTTCAGATCTTATTAAAAATCTTTTAAAAAAACCGTTGCAAGATAATGGATAAATATTGATTCTTTTATCCCTTTAATTTTTTTTGATTATCACATTTAAATTATTGAATAAAATGTAAGAAAACTATTTTTTTACTTACCAGGATCAAAAGTTTATCAGGAAGATATTTTATAAAGTATTATTTTGATAATAACAATGGCATACATTTGGTTCATATTCATTTACTTAGCTCTTTCATCATGCGCTTTCTTATTTTTTCTTTTTTATTAATTCAATCGGTCTTTAGTTCAGCACTCCAAAACCGTGCTGATGCTATAATTGGCCGGTGGATGAGCGAAGACAACAATCTGGAAGTGGAGGTTTACAGGACGGGCGATGAATTCGCGGCGAAAGTAACCTGGTTTGATGATAGCGATGATAAAAGCAGTCCAATGAATGAAAGATTGGATAAAGAAAACCCTGACAAAGCATTGCGCTCACAAAAAATTCTTGGCATGAATGTATTGAAAGGGCTTTTTTACAATGCAAAAAAAGATGTTTGGGAAAACGGTAAAATTTATGATGCCACCAGTGGCAGAACATGGAACGCAAGTGTGTGGTTAGAAGAAGATGGAGGATTAAAAGTGCGCGGATTTTGGCATTTTCAATTCCTGGGGAAAAGTTTATATTTCAAAAAGGTAGCATAAACGAAATTTTTAATTACTGAGGCTCATTCTGAGAAGGATTTTGACTGGTTTCCATTTCGACTAAATTTTTATAGCCATCTTCATTGTATTCAATTATAAAATTATTAATTCCTTCTCCGGTAATCAGGGTCATGTATTCTAATTGCACAAGCTCCAGCATATTTAAAAACAGAAAGATGGCGTGTAACCGATCTTCACACACATCAAATATCTTTTCGAAAGAAAGAGTGTGCGCGGTTTTAATAAGGTCCAGCAAATATTTGCGAGTGCCCTCCATTGTGTAATTGTAACTGATCACTGTATGAACCGGCCGGTTCCTTTTGTCATGTAAACGCTGGGCTACTTTTTCAAATGCCTTCATTAATTTAAATAAAGTAACAGTTTGTATTTCTGTTCCCTCGCCAGATTCTTCACCAACTTTAGAAAGTTCTTCCTGGATATTTCCGCGCTTTACCATCAGCATTCTCAACGCTTCCAATTCACTCATTTTCGCAGAAGCTTCTTTGAATCTTTTGTATTCCAGAATTTTAGCAATCAATTCTTCGCGCGGGTCAATTTCATTTCCCTGTTGATCAAGTTCTTTGCGGGGCAAAAGCATTTTGGCTTTTATACGCATTAGCGTGCTGATAAATAAAATAAATTCACTGCTGAGTTCAATATTCAGTTCTTCGATTTTATGAATATAATCAAGAAATTCATTGGTGATTTTCGTAATTGGAATATTATAAATGTCTAATTCATCTCTTTCGATAAAAAATAAAAGCAAATCGAAAGGCCCTTCAAACTGGGGTAATTTTATTTGATAAATTTCTGAAGTCATTGAATATTTTTTCTACGAAAGATTTACCTAAAAGTCAATAAAAAAATCCCAATGATGAGGCATTGGGATAGCAAATTTATTGAAATATTAATTTATTATCTTCTCCTGAGTTCATCCCTTATTTCGGCAAGCAACCGGTCAGTAGATGATGGTTCGGGAACTACAATTTCTTTTCTCCTCTGTAATTTGCTGATACCCTGTATAAGTGAAAAGATCACGAGCGCGATTACAATAAAATTAATCACCGCCGCGAGAAAACTACCATATTTTACTTCGCCCCACTTAAGTTGTGATATGTCTTTCGCTCCAACTGCATTCAGGGCTGGTGTAAGCAATAATGGAGTTATGATATCTGATACGAAAGAGGCAACGATGGCTCCGAAGGCCGCCCCGATAATTACAGCAATAGCTAGGTCCATAACGTTGCCTCTCATTGCAAAGGCTTTGAAATCTTTGACTAAACTCATAGTGTTTATTTTTTTTAATGTGATTGAATAATCTGTTTATTTTTTAAGACCAGGGAAATTCATCTTAAAATCTTCCAATGTCTGTTTCAGTTTTGAGGCAATCAGGTATTCTTTATACCAGTTTTGATCGCTTGGAACGATTATCCAGGGAATATTATTACAATTTTCAAAACAATCTTCATACATGTCCATATAGTCATCCCACAGTTTAGCTTCTTGATAATCACTGGCATTGTATTTCCACATCTTCGCCGGATTTTTTATGCGCTCATCCAATCTTTCTTTTTGTTCTTCACGCGAAACATGCAAATAAAATTTAAGAACAGCGGTATTGTTATGTTCGGTAATTAATTTTTCCCAATTATTGATCGCCTTCATTCTTTTATGTGCCGTTTCATCATCAATCCACTTATGAACCCTGGTAATCAAAATATCCTCGTATTGACTTCTGTTGAATAACTCAATCATTCCTTTCGCAGGTGCATAATGGTGGATGCGCCACAAAAAATCGTGGCTTAATTCTTCCGCCGTAGGCGTTTTGAAGCTTTTTACATTTACACCCTGCGGATTCATTGAAGTAAATACATTTCTGATAACACCATCTTTTCCACTGGCATCCATTCCCTGAACAATGACTAAAACAGAATGTTTGCTTTCTGCGAATAAAAGATTTTGCAGGTCATTCAATTCTATAAGAATCTTTTCAAGTTTTTTTTTCGTTTCCTGTTTATCAAAATCTTTTGGAGCCCTTGTGCTAATATCTTTCAAACTAATACGACTCATTTAACTTTTTTTATAAAAGTAAGTTGTTCAATTTAATTTCAAAATAAAATATTAAAATTCAAAAAATGGGAAAAAACTACTTTTTGATTTGTTTCAGAGAATAATACGAATCAATATTTCAAATGCCCTGCTTCTGATTCAAATAATTCTTTTCTCAATTCTCTGGCAGTTTTAGTGCTTCCATCGTGGCTCCAACCGGGTGGCATTATTAGATATTTGAGTTTGATGATGAGTGGAACTTTTTTATGCAGATCTTTAGAAATATTTTTCCATTCATGAAAAATAATATTTGTAAGATGGTACGGCTTGTCTGGTTGTTTGGTTAGTCCATATCTGACGGGATCATTTTTTACTTCTTGCTGAAAAGTGCCAAACAATCTATCCCAAATAATTAAAACCATTCCCATATTCCTGTCGAGATAACGCACATTACTCGCATGATGTACACGATGATGAGAAGGACTTACAAAAATTGCTTCAAACCACCGGGGCATTTTATTGATATATTGTGTGTGAACCAATATTCCATAAATCTGCGTAAGTGAATACATGAAAACAATATCGATGGGCCTGAATCCGAGAAAGGCAAGCGGAATAAAATAAATGAAACGGTAAAGAGGCTGAAGAACGGATGACCGAAAACCGGTAGTTAAATTAAATTCCTCCGAAGAGTGATGAGTAACGTGGACGGCCCAAAAAAAGCGGCAAAAATGATCTACGCGATGCTCCGCATAAAACGCTACATCTTCCAGAACAAAAAGCAAAAGCCAATACAAAATTGGATTGAAATGAAAATCTGCAAAATGAAACTTGTACATCAAGGCAAGAATCAATACATACACCGCCCTGAATAAAAGATCTATGCCGCCATTGAGGATGCAGAGATACATGTTCATCAGTGTGTCCTTAAGTGTGTAGTATCTCTTTAAATGAAGATTGCTTAACACAATCTCAAAGCCAATTACAATTAAATATAAAGGAGTTGTTATTAATATAAGTAACTGCTCTTTCAACATGATTTGCCATTTAAACTAACATGATCTCTTTTTCTTTTACTTCAAGATGCTTATCTACCAGGGAAATATAATTGTTGGTGATTTCCTGCATTTCATCTTCTCCATCTTTTGCGGCGTCTTCGCTAAGGCCGTCTTTTTGAAGCTTTTTTATTTGCTCTATCGCATCACGGCGAATGTTTCGCACGGCAATTTTGGCCTGTTCACCTTCTCCATTACTTCTTTTTACCAATTCTTTTCTTCTTTCTTCTGTAAGGGGTGGCAGAAACAGGCGAATCATATTTCCATCGTTTTGCGGATTGATTCCAATATTCGCAGCAATGATCGCTCTCTCTATTGGCTGAAGCATGTTTTTCTCCCAGGGCTGTATTGTTAGCGTCCGCGCATCCATAGCGCTTAAATTTCCTACCTGGTTTATAGGAGTTGGATTGCCATAATAATCGACAACTATTCCATCGAGCATAGTTGGATTGGCTTTCCCAGCACGGATCTTCACCAGTTCAGCTTCAAAATGATCCATTGCTTTTTTCATTGAGATGGTTGCTTCTTCCAGTATTTCTTTTGAATCGTCTGTCATTATTTATTTTTTAAATAAATGATTATACCAACAATGGCATTGAAAAGTGTACAAATTTAGTAAAATGAGGCGAAAAAAAAGTTAAAAAGAGGACTCTTGCTCAACAGGCTTTCCAGCGAGTTTCAATATCTTATGAGATTTGATAATGATTTCCTTTTCAATCTGACCATTTGTAATACCAATTTTTGGTTTAGGACGATTATAATAAACAATACTTACCAATAAAATAGCGGCGCCGGAAAGAGCGAGAATTACCATAGTCGTTCCGGAAAATCTTAAAAAATACGCTAACAAGATAAATAAAATATTAGCGCCGACACAGGTAAAGGAAATCATTTTATGAGAAAGCCCCAGTTCGAGTAAAAAATGATGAATATGATTTCTATCCGGGCTGAAAGGAGAGCGACGTTTCAGAATACGAAGGCTTACAACGCGTAACGTATCAAAAAGAGGAACGATTAAAATAGCGAAACCTATAGCTGGTGCAGATTCTAAGGGCATTCCGGAGGTTGGATCAGCTGCTATTGAAATAAATTTAATTACAAAAATAGCATTCAAAAGGCCAATCAACAATGAGCCAGTATCGCCCATAAATATTTTTGCCGGATGAAAATTGTAAATCAGATAAGCTATAAGGCTTCCTGAAAGTGATAAGGCCATCACTGAATATAACATTTGACCTGACAAATAAAAGTATACCCCGAATACTGTGGAAGTAAGTAGCCCAAGGCATCCCGCCAATCCATCAACACCGTCAATTAAATTAAAAGAATTGGTGATAACAATAATTGTAAACAAAGTAAGTAATATGCTCGCCGTATTAGGAATTTGATGCATGCCTAAAAATCCATACATATTGGTGATTTGTATACCACCAAACTTGATCAGGATACCTGCAGCTACGAGTTGTCCGATGAATTTTTTACTAGCTGACAGAATTAAAATATCATCTTTTATTCCTAAAAAAAAGATAACCATAACCGAAGCGATAAAATACTGAAACACTGATGGCACAACTGGAGGCACACCCATAAGCGTGGCAATAATAAATCCTGCAAAAATGCCGAGGCCACCCAAAGTTGGTACTACAGCTTTATGAACTTTTCTTTCATCTGGCTCATCAAATAATTTTTTATTTTTAGCAACCTCAATGATTACGGGTATAGAAAAAAAAGTAATTAGGAATGCCAGCCCTCCGCTTAATAATATTTTATCCATACCGTGTGTTATAAATAGAAAAAGCTTTTTTACAAAAAAGCAATTTCGTATAAAGTTAAAATTATATTGTTTAAAACCAGGTACTTAATTTTATGTATTAACGCTCTAATCCTCCGGGTTATTTTATTTGGGCTTTATTTGTTTGTTTTATTCTAATATTTTTTCATCTACACTCTCCGCTACTATACTTACGCCAAGCTTTTTAATTGGGTTTTTACGGTTTTCCTGATATTGTTCCTGGTTGTTTAAAATGTTAAGTGCTTCAAAAATAGCTGCAGTAAAAGATGAAGGATCTGCTTTGTTTTTACCGGCAATATCAAAAGCTGTCCCATGATCGGGGCTTACACGGATAACATTCAGCCCGGCTGTAAAATTAACTCCATCGGTTTGAGCAAGAGATTTAAAAGGAATCAAACCCTGATCATGATACATCGCTAGTACCGCATCAAACCTATTTTGCAATCCTCTTGCAAAGAAAGCATCTGCACTATATGGACCCATTACCAGCAAATTATGCTGCATAGCCTCTTTTATTGCGGGCTTTATTATAGTTTCTTCTTCATTTCCTATTAATCCATCATCACCTGCATGAGGGTTCAAGGCAAGCACGGCAATCTTTGGCTTGTCTATATTAAAGTCTTTCTTTAATGAGGCATTCAAAATATGAAGTTTACTTAGAATACTTTCTTTAGTGATGTAAGTCGTAATGTCTTTTACGGGTAAGTGTTCTGTAACCAGCCCAACCCTGAATCCGCCGGCAGTCATCAGCATCAATACATCTTTTGCTTCAAAAAAAGCCTTGAGAAATGGAGTGTGCCCCGTATAATTGAAATCATTGCTTTGCACATTTTTTTTATGGATCGGAGCGGTAACCAGCGCTTTGATCTTACCTTCTTTCAAAGCTTGTGCAGCCGCCAGCAAGCTTTTCACTGCATATGTTCCTGCTGTTTCATTTAATTCTCCGGGGTTGATAGCTGTTTCTTCTTCCCAGCAATTGAAAATGTTTACCTGCTTTGAATTGATCTTTTGGAAATCTTTTATACTGGAAAAGCTAAAATTAATTTCCGGTAAACTTTTTTTGTAAAAATTGATCACCTTATTGCTGGCAAAAACAACCGGTATACAAAAATCAAGAATCCTGCTATCGGAAAGTGATTTTATAATAATCTCGATACCGATGCCATTAATATCGCCACACGAAAATCCAATAATGGGTTTTTTATCTGGTATTATATTGCTCAATTTTATTGTTTTAAAATTCAGATGCAATTTATGATTCAATTCTTACAATTTATTATTACCCACATAGTTTTCTACCGGCATGCGGTTAGAAATACTGCGGGCAAGGGTCATTTCATCGGCATATTCCAGCTCGCCGCCAAACGCAATGCCACGAGCAATTGTAGTGATTTTTACCTGTTGGTCTTTTAATTTCTTACTGATATAATAAATTGTAGTATCGCCCTGGATGTTCGGGCTTAGGGCAAAGATCAATTCTTCATTTTTTTCTTCTGTGACACGATTTATCAAAGAATTTATTTCCAGCTGATCGGGGCCAACGCCATCAAGCGGAGAAATAATGCCGCCCAACACATGATACAGCCCGTTATATTGTTGTGTGCTTTCTATCGCAATCACATCACGGATGTTTTCTACCACGCAAATCATGTGTTGTTTGCGGCTTCTGTCTGCACAAATATTGCATAAAGGCTTGTCGGCAATGTTATGGCAACGGCTGCAGAAATGAATTTCCTGCCGCAGCTTTAAAATCGTATCACTGAAAATCTTTACTTCTTCCACATCTTTTTTCAAAAGATGAAGCACAAGCCGTAAAGCAGTTTTTTTGCCAATGCCGGGTAATTTTGCAAATTCATTTACCGCATTTTCTAAAAGCGAAGAAGAAAAAATCATCGGGCAAAATTAAGAAATGTGAATGTGGAAAATGGGAAATTCTATATTTTGGGTTATAAGGATTGGAATTTTGAGAGGCGCGAAATTTGAGTTTTATCTACCCACAACCGAAATTGATTTTTAAAAATGATGGGATGCACTTTCAACTATTGCTGTGACCTTAGCTTGCGTTTTTTTAATCACCTACCATAAGCAGCTTGTCAATTTGGACAAAATGCTTGATGTTAAAAGTGTCAAAATATAATCCATTTGCAATAGCAGTCGCAGCTATAAACAAGTCGGGCTTGTCAATAGTTTTACGTTTTGCTCTTAGTTGCTCCGTAATGGTAACAGCTAATCTGGCCGCTTTGCTGTCAAAGTCAAGGATTGTAAATCTTGGTAACATTCCGTTCCAGAATTCTACGTGTAAAAGTTTAGCCCCATTCAATATTTCAAACTCGGTTATGCTTGAAATATAAAGTTGATTGTAATTTCTAAAGTGACTTACCAATCTTGCATTATTCTTGTCAGTCTTACGGAAAAAATCTATAAGAAGCGAAGTGTCAACCATCAGCTTTTTGTCCGCCATACTGTAATACTTTTTCTATTCTCCTCAATAATTTGTATATCCTTTTCATTATAAACCGGGCCATTTAAAAGATATTCAATAAAATTATCGGGTTCTTTTGTTTCAATATGTTCTTCGTTCAATTCTGCACGCAACTTGGCTTTCTGGCTTGGTGTTAGTGTCTTAACTATTGTCAGAAGTTGCTGAAACGGAACTTGTACTTTCATTTCCATAAATCAAATTTAATCATTTTTTAAACAAAAAGTAGTTTGGAAAAATGGCGCTAATGTTCCGTATTTTCTGTTTACAACGTTGGACAATGAATGATAAATTTAAGAAAATCGAAATTTTCTATATTTTGGATTATCTTATTTACATTTTTTAGAAAAATAAATTTTCCACTTTTCTAACCTTTTCACAAACTATAGAATTTCTAAAGCTCAACATCCCATTCATTACTCCAATCTGAACGAATGCTGAATGTTTTTGAAACACTGTAAACTTTCTCCGGTTGTTTTCTTAAATGATAATTTCCGGGATCCCAAATTCCGTTTTGATTGTCATCATCGAGAATGCGTAATTGATACTCGCCGGGCTTAAATAATTTTTCACTCCACGTTGCTGAAGTCAGGGGATAAGAATTGGCCACTTCATTATTCACTACAAATTGCAAAACAGGATGTTTGAATTTCCTGAGATTAGTGAAATTTATTTTGATGCTTCCATATTCTCCTTCTCTTTTTGTTTTAAATTTTAAAGTATCAGATTTCGCCAGCTCATTTTTTAAGGTATCCTTCGCAAAATCTTTTGCAATCACCAGCCTGTATTGAGTATTTTCTTCCCAGTTATTTTTGATAATTAAAACTTTATGTGTGCTGTCAAGAGATGATGAAGCGGATGGTATTGAATTAAAAAGCGTATCGGTTAATTTTATTTTCAAGCTGTCGAATCCTTTCAGTTTATTATTGAATTCTAAAGTGAGCGGGCTAAGCAAATCCTGGCCTCCGGTAAGTGAATTTGTATATTTTAGCTTTTTTTCCGCAGGTGAATTTGCTCTCGTTCCCGAGCCGGAATTGTTTTTAACCAGGCCTTTTTCTTCGGCGAAAGCAAATAGCTTGATAGATTTTTCATTTGGTGAAATAAGAATAGTACTATCAGAAAATGCAAAAACCTGCGTCGGGTTGTTATACATTTTCTGACCGCTCTCATCTTTTAAAGCAAACACATTATAAACTCCGCTTGCAAGATGATCAAATTTAAAATTGCCGGACGAATCTAACCTTGCAATGTATCTTGGCTTTTGTTTGTAAACTGCCGAATCAGTCAAATTGTTATATAAAAAAACAAATAAAGTGCTGTCTGGCTTTCCTGTTTGGGCTAATTCAACATTGCCATGAAACCTGAGAGAATCAATATAAGAACCTGTAGAAAAAACATAGGAATAATCATGAAATGGATTATTTTCATTAATGTCCTGGATAGAATTTCCAAGCTGAATATTGTAGGTAGTATTGGGTTGCAGCGTGTCACGCAATTTTATGGTAACGGTTTTTAATTTAAAATTTACAGTCGGATTAATTTTTGGCGTAGGCGCTACCAATAAATTTTTTTGCAGATCGTTGACCTGGATATATTCATCAAAAGTGAGAACAATATTTTTCCCTTTGAAGTGAATAGACCCGTTTGGTGGATTTGAGCTTACCAATTTTGGTGGAATGGAATCTCTTGGGCCGCCAGTTGGCGTGCCTATTTGCGCACAACTACTTCCCGTAACAGAAAGAATATAAATAAAACAAGAGGCCGCCAAAAAAAATATTATGTCGCGTAGCTTCATTTTAGAAAAAAGCAAACATAATTGCTTTGCGCGGATATTGCTTTTTCCTGTTCCTAAATTAATTCTAAATTTCCTGCTCCTGTTCTTCAAGGATATCATGCAGCGCAATTTGGAGTTTATTATTTTTCACAAAATTGCACCAATAACAATCTTCTTTTCCGCAGCCTGTATAAAAATCATGCGATTGGATTTTTTCCCAAACGTTAGTGAGCTGTTGCTTCACGGTTTCTATATCCTGCGGCTCAATAAATATTTTTCTTTTCTGATAGCCTTTTGTTTTGTCAGGCTCTACAAAATCAAATTCTGAGCTCATCACTTTCCAATCTTTGCCATCAAGGTTATCAATAAGCATTTTATAAAAAACTGCCTGCCGCCAATAATCGCCACCGTTGGGCTTTTCATCGTGTGGCGCATGAAGTTTTTCTTTTGTGTATTTGCTATTTACATCGCCCGTTTTATAATCGACGACATTTACTTCTTTGCCGGTAAATTCCATTTTATCAATTTTACCTTTCAATGGAATTCCGTTTACTACTACATTTTTTATATTTCTTTCCACAGCAACTATTTTGTTGCACGAAGCAATGTAATGCTCATAATACTCAAAAAGTACTTTTTCACCATATTCCATTCTTCTGTCAAATGCTTCCTGTGTAAAATTTTCGCGATGACGGTTCATGTACCATTTAAAATGGCCGGCCATTATTTCTTTTGAAGAAAATTTTTGTTGCTCATCTTTTTGCATGTCTTCAAAAAGCCGTTGCAGCGCAAAATGAATGGCGCTTCCAAACTCCAGGTTTTCTGATTTCCCTGAAGGAATACGGATGAGATTTTTATAATAAAAACCAAGCGGGCAATCGAGATAATTATTGAGTGAAGTAACATTCATTACATATTTATCAAGCAGCGCGGTTATAAACTCTTTCTCCGATTTTTCAATTTCAGGCGCCTGGTTGGTGTAATTCAAAACTTCATATTCCATCAATTCATCTTCGGGCAAAGAAATGTGTTCAATGCCCAAATCATTGGCTTCAATAATTTCCGCAATAAACATAGAATGTTCCGATTCTTTTCCATCGGCCTTAAACTTGTTGAATGAAATCTGCAGGTTTTTTTCTGCACGCGTAAGAGCGACATAAAATAAACGGCGCAATTCTTCATGCGGATTTCCTGCAGGCGTTGATGAAAAGAGTGTATCAGGAAATGAATATCCATCAGATCGCTTTTTCTTTTTCTCCCACAAATAAGCATTAATGCCGGTGATAAAAACATTTTCAAATTCCAAACCTTTGGAGCCATGTGCCGTTAAAAGGTTTACGCCTTTATCACTGCCCGAAGACTGCACTATCGGCAACGGAAGATTTTCTTTTTGCATAAGCTCAATCACAGAAACCAGGCCTTGCAGATCAAGCATCGGATTGCGTGCAGTGCTTTCTTTTATAAAATCGAATAGCGCGGTTAAAATATGAAGTAGACGAATTTTTTCATCGTGCTTCATAATATAGCCAAGCACTCCGGCATCTGAAATAATTTTTTCAAAAAGCTGTTGCAGCGTAATATTGGAGACATCTGCGATTAGCTTCTCGATCATCTTGCTAAAATCTTTTAATCCCTGGTTTATTCCGGTATCAAAAAGATCTTTAGAAAAAGCGTTGGCTTTTTCGAACAATAATTTTCTAAGCGAAGTATGAATGCCGCCATTTTTTTTATTGTTTGCTTCCACTGTGAGCTTAGCGATTTCGATTGGCGGAATTTTATAAAAATCAAAATGCAGGATTTCAAAAAGAAGATCATCGCCGCCAAAAGGAATATCATGCTCAGCAGCGAGATAGCGTAATATCTGGATAATTTTTTTTGCAAAAGGATCTTCAAGAATATTGATATTTCTTTTAGAAAAAACCGGGATTTTTTTCAGTTTAAAATATTTCAGCAATTGCTCTCCATAGCTATTTTCTTTATAGATAACTGCGATCTTTCCTGGTTCTGTGCCTTGAGAAATCAGATTTTCTACTTTATTGGTTATATCGGCCATCTCATCTTTTGCCGTGTTGTATTCTACAATTAAAGGCCGTATCAAATGATCTTTTAATTTTTCATTGGAAGAAATTAAATGCTTGCTCAGGCCTTCAAATTTATTGACAAGCCTTTCTGTATTTTTATCGATAAGTGATTTTGAAATATCAAGAATATGCTTTGTAGAGCGATAATTATTTATCAAAACTATTTTTAAAAGATCTTCATAGCTGTTGGCAAAGTTTTCCATGTTTTCGATATTGGCGCCCTGAAAACGAAAAATACTCTGGTCATCATCACCAACAACAAATACATTTGGCGATTCCCAAAAGCTGATTAGCAACTTCACAATTTCATTCTGCGTGCCGCTTGTGTCTTGGTATTCGTCCACCAAAATATATTGAAATCTTTCCTGGTAGCCGGCCAGCAGGTTTTTGTTTTCTTTAAAGACATTGATAACCCAATTGATCATGTCATCAAAATCATAAAGATTATTTTTCTTCATCAGCGCCTGGAAATTATCAAACTCATTTACCGCGGAGCAAAGCTTTTCCATGCGGCTTATTTCATCATAATAATCAGGTTTGTAATCGCCTGCTTTTTTATCAGATGTTTTTGGCGCTCTTTTATATTTATATTTTTCCTCGTCTTTTATTCTTTCGAGATAAGCGTCAATATTTTTTGTGATGAATTCAGGCGTCCATCCTTCGCGCTTCATTGTAGAAAATAAATGCTGTAGATTTTTTATTTCATAGTATACATCGCCACGATATCTTTTCAGAAGATTGTTTTTGGGCAGATTATCTATGAGGGTTTTAAAAAGCTGGATTTTCTCAAGATCAGAAATCGGGTCAAGAGAATTTTTTTCAAATAGCGATAAATTTTCCTGGATAATATCATTGCAAAACCCGTGAAAAGTATAAATGTTTACTTTATGAGAATCCGGGCCAATGAATTGAAATAATCTCCTGCGCATCGCAAGCGCGCCCGCGTCGGTGTAAGTGAGGCATAAAATATTTTGTGGAAGCACGTCAGTTTCCAATAAAATCTTTCCGATCCGCGCAGCAAGAATTTGTGTTTTACCCGTGCCGGGGCCCGCAATAACCATTACCGGGCCTTCGATTGTATCAACGGCTTGTTGCTGTTTTTCATTAAGCTTTTCGTATTCTTCGTTAAATTTTTTGAGAAGTTTATCCCTGTAAGTTGACATGCTTACGAAGGTAAAAGAAAGCGTGCAAAAAAGTTATTCTTAAGACAGCGCAAAGTAAAAAATTAACGGTTTTCGCGTTTCTAAAAAATAAGAAATTTCTATAAAATAACTTATATGGAAGCGCAAAAACAAGAGTAATATTTCAAAAAAAACTATCCAGGCATTCTAGTAATATATTTCTCCATTTGCTTTACCTGGTCAACAATTTGCGGAGTGGTGGGTTTCAATGATTTCACTTTTCTGAAATATTCTTTTGCGGCGCGAAATTCTCGTTTGTTAATCATGATAGAGGAAAGCTGTAAATAAGCAGCAGCGGCATTTTCCTTATCAGGTAACCCAGAGCGGATGGCCTGGCGAATATAATTTTCCGCTTCTTTTATGTTTCCTTTTTGCATAGCCAGCATTCCGAGCTGCAGTTTGTTAGCGCCTTCTGCCTCTTTCATCGGCATACCAAGGCTGAGGCTTTTTTTCATGTGCGCTTCGGCGCTTTCATAATCTTTATTCACCATTGCGAGGTTGCCTTTCAATGTGAAATAAACCGAGCGAACCGGCTTAATCAGCAATCGTGGAAACCAGATAGAATCAATTACTTTTTGCGCCCCTTCCATATCGCCGCTTTCCATATAACCTTGTATCAGCCGCATCGGGCCAAAAAGAAAATGGCCAACAATCAATACCACTGCTATCAAATATAAAATGAAAGATGGCCAAAAGCTGGCTTCAATATTTACCACAATCGCAAGCAATAAAAATATGCCTCCCAATAAAAGGCGGTATTTGATAATTACATTCAGGAACTTCATAATCTTTAGATTTTTACTGCAAAATAATCCGATCTGGCAGTATTTTTTAGCGAACAAATGTCGAACTTTTTTCCTGATGATTTAAAGCTTTTACCAAAAAAATAGCTTGATTTTCATTTGAGTATATTTATTATTCTGGAACTACTTTTTAATTTGTCAAATCAATCCTCTTTGTTAATCAGAAAAAAACTACCACGAGTTTCTTTATCAAAACAAGCATAAAAGTAGAAAAACAGTTTTTTCATGGGTGAAAAAAATCCTGGATATTTCATTTTTTTGTAAAAACAAATTGTGTCTATTTCCTATGTTGCTCTTGCTTTGCAAATTCATCTGCAAGGTTATTCAACTCTTTCACAGAGATAGTTTTATTTCCTTCATCAATTACTATTCTGAAACGAAAAGTTACTGATTCACCTTTTTGTAACCGAAGATTTTTAGACGATTTCCCATTCGTAAATATTTTTTCACCAAGGGAATTAGCTGCAAATAAGCCATAGCCGCGTGCATGCCAGAATGTAGGATAGTTAGGATTTTCAGGATGATCAATAATTGCAATGCTGATGGAATCATTATTTGTTTTACCATATACTTTGCACCATCTGCCTCTCGTGCTCCATGCATCATTGCCTGTTTTACCTTCGCTCGTTAAATAATTTCCGTTTGCGATAGTATCAATGTTTCGTTTTACAATAGTTACATTCCCTTTATCATCTTTAAATTCTTTGTCCTTATTATCTGGCATTTGTAAAAAGTGAGCGAGTCTTATTCCATACATGCCATCTTTGGCATCTGTAAATTGGATGATGGTATCTGCTGTTAAGGTTGTTGTTCTGTCTATGATGCGTTGATGTGCTGTGCCACTGAATTCCAGGCGTGTTGTTTCTTCGAGCAATACTTTTTTTTGTTGATTCGTCCAGTTAGCGTGATAAGAAATAATTCCTTTTTTGCCGCCTGATGCATCTATTATTTTATCTGTTCTTATCCATCCATATAAATATTTTTTCTCTTTGGCAATAGCATATGAATTATTCCAGAAGTCCAGGCCATTTACATTTTCATAAGTAAACCATACACCCACATGATGCGGGTGATCGGTCGGGTCGCCTGGTTGGGTATTTAGTGGAAAGCCTCTTGTTACAATAATTCCATCGGCTGCATGCACCGGATATAATACAGGTTTTTCCAAACTATCGGAATATAAAAAACTGGTAAATAATTTGTTTTGTATAAAAACATCAATCTTATGTTCTGTTGGTGATTTTATAACTTTTACGATTTCATTTTTTTGGGCTGATGACGATAAAATTGAAAATATAACGGTGATGGTTACACTAAATTTTTGCAGCAGGTTTTTCATAATGATTTAGAAAAAAATCAAATAATATTTTGGAGAAATAATTAGCGTAACCGATTGCGTCTTTGTTTAAATGTTTTAAGAAGAAGATACTAACGGTAACAACCCCAATCCTAATATTTAAAAGCTTTACCACCCACCATTACTTCCTGCATATTTTCATCGAACGTAGCTTTTAATCCTGTATGCGACGCGGCAGTGGTCATCATATTTGCAATTGAATGGCTATAGCCGGCTTCAACGGGAGCATGGGGTTGTTTGCGGCTGCGAACGCATTCCATCCAATTGCGTATATGGTTATCCGTTAACATATCACCGCCTGTATTGGCAGAAGTCACAACTTTCTCAGTTTGCGCAAGATTTAATTCAGGTAATAAATTTGGTTGCATGTTCATTTCATCTGCAAACCTTTTTGTTAAGCCGCCCTGTGGGGAAACTTTATTAGTATTAAGATTTAATTCACCACCATTAGAATAATAAATTTCTGCGGGGTTTTCATCACCATTATCCATGCGCGAAGCAAATGAAACCTGGAAGCCGGTTTCAGGATCATCAGCAGGGCCATAATCGAAAACAGCAGTGATGGTATCCCAATTTTTTCTTCCATCTTTCCACATATAAATTCCACCATTTGCAACTACGCTGCGTGGATGTTTTAATCCACTAAACCAATGAACTGTATCAATCTGGTGACTCATCCATTGTCCCGGCAGCCCTGATGAGTATGGCCAGAACAAACGATACTCCAGGTATTTTCTTGGATCGTAATTATCAGCAGGCCGGTTCAATAAAAATCTTTTCCAATCAGTATCCTGTTCTCTTAATTGCGCTACCAAAGCCGGTCTGCGCCAGCGTCCCGGCTGATTTACATTCCACGTGAGCTCAACCATTTTTATGGGGCCAAACTTTCCTGATTGTATAAAATCTGCAGCTGCAATATAATTGGAGCCACTTCTTCGTTGTGAGCCTATTTGCACAATCCTGTTTGATGACTTTATAGCTTTGAGAGCAGCCCTGTTGTCATCCATGGTTTCTGCAAATGGTTTTTCTACATAAGCATCACAACCTGCGTTCACGGCTTCTATCGCATGTAATGCATGTTGAAAATCGGCTGTGCTGATGAAGACAGCATCAATCAATTTTTTATTGTACATTTCTTCATTGTTACGGCATCCTATAATATCGTGCTGCATTTTATCTTTCCAAAAAGAAACGCCTTCTTCTCTTCGTTTATTCCATATATCAGATACAGCTACAAGATCAAAATTCAATTCTTTGTAATGATTCATAAATGGAGGCATGTGTGAATTTCTGTGCCTGTCTGAAAAGCCCACCACGCCTACTTTTACACGATCATTGGAACCTATTATGTTTCTATAGCTTTTTGCGCTAAATGCAGAAGCCCCCATATAAATACCCGCAGTGGTGATAGCAGTTTTTTTTATAAAATCACGCCTGGAATTTTGCATAATGTAATAGTTTAAAAAAAGGAAGGAATAATTATCAGAGATTTATTAAAGCTATAAATTTTTTTTGTTTCTGGAAGAAAAATTAAGTGCCTGGCGAATTTGTTTTAAAACAGGTCTTATATTTTCGGGAAAAGTAGAAATGTAGTTTTCTACATTTTTTGAAATTTATTTTAGCTATAATTATGCTATATCCATATTATAATTATCAATTTTTCTTCAAGGAAAATCAGTAATCTTTAAAACTATCAACTTGTTTAACAATAGTTACGATGGAAACCATTACTGGAATTTATTTCAAGATAAACCAGTTGTAGAAATTAGCAGGAACGAAGGTAAGGTAGAATAAATTTTATCGAACTTTTCAAAGATTATGCAGCAAGGGTTTCAACAATAAAGAAACCGGAAAAAGCTTTGTGTCTGATTTTGTAGTCCCGAACGAACAAATATCGAACTCTTTTTTGCAAGATTTAAAATTATTGGTAAGGCTATCAGCCTGATTTTGATAAGCAATGCTAATTAATATCATATAGAAGTTTCTGGAAAATATTTTCAATTTAGCAAAAGGTCTTTTTCAACAATGCCGCCTAACACTGAACAAATAAAGAGTGACCGCATCCTTTCCATCTTTGATAATATAGAAAAGGAATTTAAACTCGGCGATTGATGATTTCAGTCAGTATGTTATGATTGCTTATATTGAATTGTGATTGAGTAATAGTAACCGATTTTATAAAAGGCAATTTATAACCCACAAGGTAGATAGCGCTGATTGGATAGTTTTCGATTATATCATATTTGACTTTTACAAAGATAGATTTGAACACAAGCAGTTGAAAGTTATTAGAGGACCTTTGCATCAACTTAAAAATAAAAAATGAATTAGGTTATTAGTAACAGGCGCTAAAGGGCAAATGGGCAGCACAGTAATTAAAACTTTGTTGAAAAAAATACTGCCTCAACAAATTAATGTCATATCACGTAAAGAAGAGAAACTAGCTAAATTGAAATCACAGGGGTTAAACACATTCGTGGGTAGTTATGATGATATAATTTCACTGGAAAAGGCAATCGATAGCGTTGATAGTGTTCTATTAATTTCATCAGGCGACCAGGGCGACCGAATGCAGGAGCATAGAAATGTTGTGGACACTGCAAAAAAATATGGCGTGCAAAATATTGCTTACACTAGCAGGGCATTACGAGACAGAACTACGCTGCAAAACAAATTGATGGAAGACCATTTTGATACCGAAGATTACATAAAAGAAAGTGGCTTGAACTATACGATTTTTGAAAATGGCTTGTATATGGAGTTCCTGCAATTTTTTGTAAATAAAGACCAGATGGAGAAAGGAATTTTTCTGCCAATAGGCGATGGCAAAGTAGCGTTTACTTTACGGGCAGACCAGGCTGAAGCGATGGCAAATGTATTGATGAATGAAAGTTTTGAAAACAGAATGTATCAATTTACCAACATTGAAACCTGGTCGTTTTATGATGTAGCAAATATTCTGTCCTCACTTTCAGAAAAGAAAATTAAATATATCCCAATTGAACTATCTGCTTTTCATGAAACAATGAAACAACGTGGATTGCCAGATGCTGTTATTAATAAAATGGGAGGCTTTTTAATGGATATTAAAAATAACCAGGAAGCTGTAGTAACGGATGATTTGGAAAATAAATTGGGTCGCAAACCAACGACCTTGCAGGAAGGGTTGAAAGTAATATTTGATTTTTAAAAAGATAGTTTTGTGCAATGAAAACATCAACTCCATTTCATATAAAAACCATTGGCGAATATCATAAGTTTATGGATTTGCCAAAGCCTCAGCACCCGCTAATCAGCGTCATAAAATTTGAGGATATAAAACGAAAACCAGGCAATAATCATGGAAGTTTTATGAATAACTTTTATTCCATTGCATTGAAAAGAACCAATGCAAAAATGAAATATGGGCAACAGGAATATGATTTTGATGAAGGCGTGCTAGCGTTTATTGCACCCAATCAAATTCTTAGTATTGTACTGGAAAAAAATGAAGTTTTACAACATTCGGGATGGTTGTTAATCTTCCATCCTGATTTTCTTTGGAACACATCATTAGCGAAGAAAATAAAACAATACGATTATTTCGGTTATCATCTGACAGAAGCCCTCCACCTTTCCGATAAAGAGGAAACAATGCTAAGAGGAATTATAGAAAATATTGATCAGGAATATCATTCTAATATTGATAAACTTAGCCAGGATGTAATCATTGCTCAATTAGAATTATTTCTTACCTACTCTGAACGTTTTTACCAGCGCCAATTCATTACCCGAAAAATTTCCAATCATACAATTCTTGATCGTTTAGAAATTTTGTTGGCAGCGTACTTCAAAAGCGATGATTTGGCACTAAAAGGATTACCCACTGTTCAGGATGTTTCTGAAAAATTAAACATATCAACAAACTATCTAAGTAGGTTACTGAGAACATTAACAGGGCAAAGCACACAGCAATTCATTCACGATAAATTGATTGACCTGGCAAAAGAAAAGTTATCAACCACTGCCTTATCCGTAAACGAAATTGCTTATGAATTAGGCTTTGAACATGCACAATCGTTTAGCAAGTTATTCAAAACAAAAACCCATCTTTCGCCTTTAGAATTCAGGGCTTCCTTTAATTAAGAAAATAATTTATTTGTGGGTTTTGTGAAATAAATAAGTATAACAAATAATCAAATCGTCTGTAAGTTTTTTTAATATAAGTATTATGAAATTAGAAGAAAAAGGTAGAATTCTCCCTCCACCGGTATTAAGCAAATATTCAGAAAGTGTTTCGCAAGAAATACAAAAATGGGAAGGAATTATTTCGGCAACCCATTGGGAAATTTGGGATAGGAATCAACCAAACGGCGCTGATTTTTATTTTGGAGAACTGGAGTTAGGGCATATTCATTTAGATGGCAGTTTACACATTGCTTCTACAAAAGAACTTTACCAGGCTCTTATAAAAGTAGGCTTAGCACGAAAGTTTCCTTATGGAGAAGATTGGATACAGTTCAAAATTTCTGACCAGGAAAGTGTAAATCATGCTATTTGGCTTTTTAAATTACATTACTATAAACTGCGTGGTGTTGATACCGAAACATTAGTAAAGGCAATATCAGATTACAGAAGCCGCTCAAAAAGTAAATAAAAGAACTTTTATTGCTCAATTTTTGTTAGAAAGCAAAAAGAATATTTACCCATTACAAATTTTATGACAGAACAAATTGCAAATGCCGCTGTAGTCGCGAAACTACAAGGCTTCTTCAGCCATATCGAAAAAGTAAATAACGAGCAAATTCATTATGTAAAGTGAGGAAAATGCGCTCCCCCTTATCTTACTACCCGGCTATCCCGAAACCTGGTGGGCCTATCATAAAATTATGCCTTTGCTGGCAGAAAGTTTTACTGTAGTGGTTGCAGACATTAGGGGCATGGGCAATTCAGATAAACCGGAGAACGGCTACGATAAAAAACCATGGCTGCAGATATTGCAGCACTCACGGAATAACTGGGCTTTAAGAAGGTAAATATTTGCGGCCACGATATTGGAGCACACGTTGCGTTCAGTTTTGCTGCTAATTTCCCGGAGAAAACTTTGAAGCTTATTTTATTAGACACTCCGCACCCTGATATGGGTATGTACCAGTTACCAATGTTGCCTATCCCAAATCTCGAATATACTTTTCCGTGGTGGGTAGCATTTAACCAGTTAAAAGAATTACCAGAATAGCTACTGCAAGGAAGAATGAAATATGTGCTGGACTGGATATTTGATCAGTCGCTTATTGCTTCAAACTCTATTACACAAACAGATAGAGATATTTATTTAAAATCTTACGACAGTATTGACGGGATTCGGGCCTCAAACGGCTGGTACCAGGCTTTTGCCCGCGATATAGAAGATAGTAAAACGTACAATAAAATTAAACTTCCTGTACTTGGCATAGCTGCAAGCGGATACGATATGCTGAAACAATCGCTGGCCTCCACCACGGCAAATTTTAAAATGGTAAAAATAGAAGACAGCGGTCATTTTTTAACGGCAGAAAAACCAAAACAAATGGCTGATGTAATGATTGATTTTTTACGATAATGATCATTTTACAAAAAGGAATCTGTTTAATCAAACCTTGTAAAATATTTAGTTTAGAAATTTTTTTATAAAGAAATTTATGGTTTCAGTCACATCAACCTACAACAAAGATAGATTCAGTTACATGTAGCCTTTTGTATTAACGGATATTTGCAATCACAATAAATTTATATAAAATGAAAAAAGCATTCATAACGGGAGCCAATAAAAGTATTGGTTTTGAAACAGCAAGGCAATTACTGCAAAAAGGATATTTCGTTTACCTCGGCAGCAGAAGTATTGACAATGGAAATGAAGCAGTAAAAAAACTAAAGGCTGAAAGATTGAATAATGTCGAAGCTATACAAATAGATGTAACCAGCCAAGAATCTGTAACAGCAGCCCGTGCAGCTAAAGGTAAAAAAACAGAAGTGCTGGATGCTCTTATCAATAATGCAGGTATTAGTGGGGGCTTGCCACAAACAGCCACCAGTATGAATATTGAAGTTTTTAAAAAGGTTTATGATACCAATTTGTTTGGTGTGGTGATGGTAACACAAGCATTTTTAGATTTGTTGCATAAGTCGCCTGAGCCACGTATTGTGAACGTAACTTCTGGTTTGGGTTCGCTAACGCGTAACAATGATCCAAAGTGGGGCTATTATAATGTAAAGGCTGCCGCTTATAACTCCTCTAAAGCAGCGCTAAACATGTACACCATTGTTTTGGCTTACGACCTGCGGGATACTCCGTTTAAAGTAAACGCAGTTGACCCCGGTTATACTGCTACCGATTTTAATCATCACAGCGGAACGGGCACTGTAGAAGATGCTGCCAGACGTGTAGTGAAATGTGCCATGATGGCTGATGACGGTGAAACTTCAATATTTTTCAGCGATGATAATAGCCCGGAAACAGGAATAAGCCCCTGGTAAAAAATGGCAACAATTGCTATTGCATAAATGTCATTTAACTAATAAATGAAAACTCAATAAAAATAAAAATGAAAAAATGAAAATAGTAATCACCGGCTCTTTGGGCCATATCAGCCAACCATCGGCAGAAAACCTGGTAAAACAAGGATAATCGGTAACGGTTATAAGTAGAGATGACAAAAAGAAAACTGACATAGAAAGCCTTGGAGCCACCGCTGCTATCGGTTCTGTAGAAGACGTTAATTTTCTTACAAAAACATTTGAAGGATCAGAAGCGGTTAATTGCATGATACCGGTGGCAATGCACCAAACGTGTTGAAGCAACATAAGAATGTGGTGGACGCACCAAAGAAAGCTGGTGTAAAATGCATTGCCTATACCGGCAGAGCTTTAAAAGATAGAGCGACACTTCAAAGCAAATTCATGGATACGCATTTCCAAACCGATACATAGTAATGGAAAGCGGTATGAATATATTCTTTTTCGCAAACAGCCTATATTTAAATTCCCTGCTTTTTTCATTGGGAAACAATGTAGCAGAGCCTGGTATAAATTTGCCCGCCCGGAAATGGAAAAGTGGCTTTTGCCTTGTGAAGCGAACAGGGTGAAGCAATAGCAAATGTTTTGGCGCAGGAAGATTACGACAACCGTATTTATAATTTCACGGTAGAAGAATTTTATTCGTATGATGATGTAGCCGCAGCCGCAGCATTAAGGGAACTAATGCACACAACAATAAATTACAAGAAAGTAAAGCCGGACATGTTTATGGAGCAATTAAAAAACGTGGCTTACCTGAGCATATTGCGGGTTACGTTTTAGACAGCATGACGGATATAAAGAATGGCCAGGAAGATGAAGTGACTAACGACCTGGCAGAGGCTCTGGGCCGCAAACCGGCAACATTAAAAGAAGGATTGAGAATGCTTTTTAATTTGTAAGGAATCTATAGTTGGCCTGCACTAAAGGAAATATCTTTTTTCGGACATAGCGAGTGAGTACTTTAGCAACGGCAATATTTTTATGGACAACAAACTCAAAAAATAAAGTAAAGAAAAATGGTCAATGTAATTGTGGTGGATTTTTCAAATCGTGCTGGCTGTGGTTCGGAAGAGCAGCGTACCGGAAATTAGCAACTCCAACGCAAAAAATGATTGAAAAAAATACCTTCCTTTTTGCGGAAATCCTGATCCTACCAAAATTATTGGTTTCTTAGAACTACTTGGCGTTATCGGCATTATTGTTCCTCAGTTGATAAATTTCTATTTGATTCTTACTTCTGTTGCTGCTATTGGGTTCAGCCTGGTCATGGTGGGAGCTATTGCATTTCGCATTCAAAGGGAGATATAAAACACTTCCAATACTTGTACTTAAATTAAGCATTCCCACGGCCATTCATTAATTTTGCCCGATATGCTCACTTCTTGTCTGTACTGTGGTTCAAGCAAGCAAATCTGTTTATTCAGGCGAGGGTTCTGGCTTCTTATAAAGAGTAACATATTCTTTCTTCTATTAATTTTTTGCTGTCATGCAGGTTTTAGTCAGCGTAATTCCAGTCAATTAATACAAGATTTAAATGAGGCAATTAGAAAATCTTACGCATACGATGCAGATAAATTAAAAACAATACAGCAATTAAAAAAAGCTTTACAAAAGGAGCATACGACCTTATCTTTTGAAGGCTACCTGCAACTGTACAACGAGTATTATCTCTTCAATTACGATTCGGCCTATGCCTATGCTAAAAAAATGCTGGATGTGGCTTTGCAATCCGGTAATAAACAACAAATCGCCTATGCCGGTGTAAAGCTGAACTTTATTCTTCTTTCTTCCGGTATGTACAAAGAGGCATTTGATTTATTAAAATCCATCAACTTATATGACCTAAATAAGCAGCAAAGAGCAGAATACTTTACACTCGCAGCAAGATGCTATTACGATCTGGCAGATTACAATAAAGACAGTTTTTATTCGCCACAATATAATCTGCAGGGTAACCGCTTTATAGATTCTTCATTAACACTTTACCCTGATAGTTCGTTTCAATTTATTTATTATAATGGCCTGAAAAATATTCGAAGCGGTAACGAGAATAAAGCAATGTTGTATTTTCAAAAATTGATGCACAGCCCGTCACTTTCAAAGCATGAGCTCGCACTAACGGCATCTACACTCAGCGATATTTATATCCGGGGAGGGCAGGCAGATAGTGCTATTCATTTATTGACCATCGCCGCTATTTCAGATATACAATCTTCTACCAAAGAAACATCAGCCGCTTTCAACCTGGCCACTTTATTGTTTAGAAAGGGAGATCTGGCTAATGCATCAATTATTATAAATAGAGCCGTAAATGATGCCGTTTTTTATGGTGCAAGACAGCGTAAGTTGCAACTAAGCACCATATTGCCACTGATTGAAGCAGAAAAACTCAATTCGGTGGAGAAAGGAAAACACAATCTTATAACTTATGGCATTATTGTAACTCTTTTACTGGTGGCAGTAATAGCATTAGCTATCATTTTATCCCGCCAGGTAAAAAAATTGAAACTGGCCCGTCAAGTCATTACAAATGCACACCACCAACAGCAGGTGGTTAATCAGAAACTGATGGAGGCAAACAAGATTAAAGAAGAATATATCGGATATTTCTTCAGTGGCAATTCTGATTTTTATTCACGGATTGAGAAATTTAAAATTTCTTTAGAACGAAAAATCGCAGAACGTAAGATGGAGGAAATAAAATTCCTAGTGAACAATCTGAACGTTAAAAGTGAGCGGAATGATTTGTTGAAAAGATTTGACCATATATTTCTCCGGTTATTCCCCAGCTTTATTGAAGAATTTAATGCTTTATTCAAACAAGAAGATCAGGTTCATTTAAAGGAGGGCGAATTCATGAATACCGATTTACGGATATTTGCTCTCATTCGGTTGGGAATTCATGATGTAAATAAAATTGCCCAAATACTCGAATATTCGGTTAATACCATCAATACTTACAAAACAAAAACTAAGAATAAATCTTTGTCGCCAAATGAGGAGTTTGAGCTTAAAATCATGGAAATAAAATCTATCTAACCCTTTTTTCTAAAAACTAAAGCATTATATATTAGAAATATAATATACGTTTTTATGTGTTTAATATCATGCTGTTGTAATTCCATTTTTACTTTTTCATCTATTATTTTTTATACTTTTATTATACATCTTGGAATCTTTGCTTGCTGACCCTTATTTTGTTATGCTTGAAAGAATAATTACTTCTACTTTTTCATCTGTTTAAGAATTCTCTGCGAAATGACGATTGTTTTTAATTGATAAAATTCAAAATGAAACTATGCTTACAAAAACTATGCTTTCAAAAAGGCTGTTTAGAGTCTTTCTTTGTTTATGCTTCATTGCCTGCACATCTGCTTTGCATGCACAAGGCAGGATCATTACCGGTAAAATAATAGATGTTAATAACAATGCTCTGGCGGGTGCAACTATTATTGTTAAAGGTGGAACGTCTGGAATGCAATCTAATGCATCAGGTAACTTTACCATTTCTATTCCTGCATCAGCCAAAACACTTGTTGTTTCTTATATTGGTTATGAAACTGCGGAGGTACCGATACAAGGCCAGGCAAACCTAAGCATTACACTGCAGCCTTCTCAGTCAAATCTAAATGAAGTGGTGGTAGTAGGATACGGCACCCAAAAAAGGAGAGATGTTACCGGGGCTGTATCTTCAGTAAGAGGCGATGTAATTAAAAACCAACCCGTTACCAATGTTACCGAAGCCTTACAAGGACGGGCTGCCGGTGTAGAAATAATTAAAAATTCAGGTAATCCAGATGCTACGCCAACCATTATTATTCGTGGGCTTTCTTCTTTGCATCAGCCAAACCCCTTGTATATTGTAGATGGTGTACGTGTTGGTGGAGATAATATTAACGTTCAGGATATTGCTACGATAGATATTCTGAAAGATGCCAGCGCTGCCGCTATTTATGGTTCTGCCGCTGCAGGCGGGGTTATTGTTATTACCACCAAAAGAGGGTCGGGTTCAAAACCGGCTGTTAATCTTAATGCCCGTTATGGCGTCAGCAAACCTAAGCTTATCAGTCTACTGGATAAAAACGGTTATATCAAGCTTCAAAATATCATCAACCCTCAATATTTTACCGGTGCGACACAAACCGATACGTTAGCGAATACTGACTGGGCGCATGCTTTATATCGAAATGCTTCTGAACAGAATTATAACCTGTCCGTTTCCGGTGCTTCACCCAATGTAAACTATCTTTTTTCAGGATTTTACAATGCACAAACCGGAATCTACATAAAGAATTACTCTAACATAGGCGGTGCCAGGGT
Organism: Bacteroidota bacterium; assembly: GCA_030853195.1. Classification (GTDB taxonomy): domain Bacteria; phylum Bacteroidota; class Bacteroidia; order Chitinophagales; family Chitinophagaceae; genus Ginsengibacter. Next base: position 59,718 of record JALYVO010000023.1, read on the forward strand.
TAATACAGAGTTTAAGCTGGGCAACTATATTAAAATAGGCGAGCAACTGGCTGTATCTCAACGCAAAACAGGGCCTCCTGTAGGTAGCGAGGCACAAATACACAATGCGCCTTTTCGTACGTTGCCTATTATTCCAATTAAAACCCCCGATGGCGGTTGGGGTGTCGTTCCCCCAGGTTATAACGGACTTGCCTTCGGCGGTCCAAACCCGGTAGGTGCTGTTGAATCGGCCGATGCAATTAATTATAAAAATAACCTGCAGGGAAATGTGTTTGCGGAAGTCAAACTTCCTTTGCACCTGTCCTTTCGAACCAACTTTGGCTATTCTTTTTACAACGAATCACAGGATTATTTCCAGAACTCTTACAACTTTGGAGCCGTTGTAAATAATAGTAATTTCCTTAACAGGTATACTATTGAAAGCAGCCAGCTATTATCCAATTATGTACTCACCTACGACCAATCTTTTGGCAAGCATAACTTAAATGCTATTATAGGCTATGAGCAGATTACCTCAAAGTTTAACAACATCAATGCTACCCAGAGTAATGTGGGCTTGCCTGGTTTTTCATTCATTCAAACCTCGCAATCGTCTAATAATATCTATGGTAAAAACGATCCTAACGGGTTGATTAAATCTCAGTTCGGCCGCCTCAATTATAACTATGATGGCAGATATTACTTATCAGGCTCCATCCGGCAGGATGCAAACTTTACCGTATTTGGTCCCAATAAACAGAAAGGTGTTTTCGGAGCTGCTTCTGCCGGTTGGAACATTAGTGATGAGACGTTTTTTAACATTGCTAAAAACCTTTTCAGCACCTTAAAACTGCGCGGCAGCTATGGCACACTTGGCAACAGCGCCATTCCGCCTTATACGTATGTAGCTTCTTACAACCAGTTTGGAGGCGCGCTTGCCGGTGCCAATTTTGCGCCTGGCGCTCCGCTTGACATAGGTGTTACCATTAGTTCCATTCCCAACCCCAACCTGCATTGGGAAACGGTTTACGAAACAAACATAGGTCTGGATGGAGAACTGATGAAAGGCAAATTTTACTTTACAATAGAATGGTATAACCGTGATACAAAAGATGTGTTGTATGCGCTGCCTGTAGCACTCAGCTCTGGTTATACGGTGCCTTATTTTACTAATATTGGTAAAGTTAACAGCAAGGGTATTGACCTTTTATTAGGCTATCGCGATAAAATTGGAAAATTAGTAATTGACGTGAGCCTGACCGGTGGCTTTAATAAAAATAAAGTGGTTGATTTAAGTGGTATTCTAACTGACAAACTTTATGATGGTGCTAATTATTACAACCCCGGTGATGCCGCTTTCAGCATAATGTCTAACCAAAACATTACTGTTACACAGGCTGGTCTGCCTTTTGGTTCTTTCTTTGGTTATAAAGCCACTGGCATTTTTAAAACAGATGCAGAAGCTTCTGCAAGCGCACAACCCAATGCACATGCCGGAGATTTGATATTTGCCCACGACTCCAAAAATGGTACTGCTTTATCTCCTGATGACAGGCAGATTATTGGCAATCCCAATCCCAAGTTTGTTTTTGGCGCAACTGTGCGTCTCAATTATAAAGGCTTCGATGCTTCCCTGTTATTTAATGGTGTAGCAGGTGTTGATTTGTTTAATGGCGTAAAGGCTTATGAAATGTATCCGTTTTCAGGTAGTAATACCACCAGCAAAGTCTTCAATGCTTCTTATTTAGGCAGCAATGGATTAACTGACCAGCCAAGGCTCGGCGTAAAGAATGTGGACGGCTCCTTCACCCTTGATCCAAATCAAAACTACACTTCAGTTAACAGTTATTTTGTTGAAAATGGCAGCTATGTGAAGCTGAAAAATGTACAGGTAGGCTATACTTTTTCAAATAACATCCTGAATAAAGTCAGCATTAAATCAGCAAGGATTTTTGTAATGGCTAATAATCTCGTTACCATTACTAAATATTCGGGATTAGACCCTGAATTGGGCAGCGCTTTTTCACAGGCTACACAAAATGGTTTTGTGGGCAACGCAGTGGGGGTTACTACAAGGGGGCTTGACGCTGTTTCCCAGTATCCACAAATTCGTCTTTACTCTGTAGGGTTAGATGTTAATTTTTAAATACTCATCATGAAACTTATTACAATGCTTAAGAAGTTATTTTTTATTATTGGTTGTCTTGCTCTTTTTGCAGGATGCAAAAAGGATCCGGGTCTTGTTGGCCCTACTGACAGCTATTCAACTACAAACTTTCCTGCCAGTTTAAATGACTTGAACAGTGTGTTGGCACCCTGCTATTCCAACTTAAGAGATCCTAATTTATATGGGTTCCACATTTGGCCTAAAGCCTTGTCAAACGCTACACACACCGCTAACAGTATTTGGAATGGTGATCCTGCATGGAATGAAATGACGGCGACCAATCTTTCTATTACCAACCAGTATGTACAGGAAGCCTGGACGGGCTTTTACACCGGCATAAAAAACTGTAATGTTACTTTAAGTGCAGCTGATTTTTACATGTCCAAATATGGAAAAACGCAGGATCAGAAATCCGTGGATTACGTGAAAGGGCAGGCTTACTTCCTCCGGGCTTTTTACTATTTCAATCTGGAATGTCTTTATGGTGAAAGCTATATCACCACAGCAGGTGGTGGTGATAAAAAAGGTGTTCCAATTTTTAATAACCTGCCTGCCAGCCTCGATAGTACTCAAAAAGGAAGAAGCACCACAAGACAGGTTTGGGATCTCATCATAAGTGATCTAATCAGATCTGCAGAATTGTTGAAAGGACAGGTATGGACAAATAATGATTTAGGCCGTATTAGCGAGTGGGCCGCTAAAGGTTTGTTAGGTAAAGCATACGTGTTTACCCAAGACTGGGCTAATGCAAAAACAGTGCTCCTTGATGTAATAAATAATAGTGGTAAAACTTTGATGCCTTACAGCAAATATCGCGATGCATTTATTGGTATTAGCGCAAACGAATTCAATGAAGAGTCTTTGTTCGAGTTGAATGTTGACCAAGATTCAAAAGGCGATTATGGAGTGTATGGCGGCACTCCCAATGCTACCACTATAAATGGACTAATATGGCCACCATGGGCTTTGGGCGACGATGGCACAGAAGGCTCATCTCATCCATTAGGTTATGGCAACGAGATTTTTCATGACAAAAATGTAGAGCGCTTTGGCTTTAGCCTTGGCTATTATCAGCTTGTAACCAATCCGGCTTTTGATGCCAGCAAGCCCGCCTCTGCAAAGAATCCTCCTAAGGTTATGGATCCTACGTTTAAACAAAACTCATTGCTTGCACGAACTAATCTATCCTGCGATCCGCGGTTATTTGTAAACGCTTTACAGCCATGGGTAGACTCGGTGAAATTTGATGGTATCAACTGGGTTCCTGTTTCCAAGCCTAATTTTTATGCCGGCCAGGTAAACAAATATGGCTGGAGCTTCAGAAAATATTCACCCATTTTTAAAGACATCAATCAAACCGGTCCTGCCGATGCCTGGAATTATTATATGCTAAGATTGGCAGACGTATATTTATTGTACGCAGAAGCTGCCAAAGGATCAGGTGATGCCGCAGCCGCTTTAGAATACTTAAATAAAGTAAAAAGAAGGGCTTATGGATTTCCGATTAATGCAGTTTCACCGGTAGATTACGCCAGCCTTACGGCTACTACCGCAGCTATTAACGATCCGGTTCTCGGTAACAACCCTCTTTATTATGAACGTTTTGCAGAATTGTTTAACGAAGGGCATTGGTGGTTCGATCTCTGTCGCTGGCATTTAGGCGCTTCTGAAGCTGCCTATTATCAAACAGCCCTTAACGTGAATGGCCCCTTGCAGTGGAATGATAAAACCTATAGCTGGCCTATTCCTTTGGCTGAACTGAATTCAAATGCTAAAATGGCCGGGCAACAAAACCCTGGTTACTAATGGATTGCATGCTACACGAATTACTAAGGAGAATCAGATTCAGGTATGCTGCCAGATTATTTATAATTAATTCAACCAAAAAGCTGTTGCAAGCAGATAGATAAAATCTTAGCTATAGCTTGTATCTATATTAAAAAGCGAATGCATAAATACATTATCATTATTCTGGTTTTTAGCACTCTAATGTGTTCTGCACAGGAAAAACCCGGTGCTCATATTTTGTGGACCACCTACGAAGCGGAGAATATGAATACGAACGGAACTGTTATGGGACCAACATACACCCCCTTTCAGGTTGAAACAGAATCGTCGGGACAGCGTTGCGTAAAACTAAGTACCAAAGATCAATACGTTGATTTTACCGCTACCATAAATGCGAATAGTATCGTTATAAGATATAGTCTCCCCGACAAAAAACAAGGTGGTGGAACGCATTCCACACTTGGGCTATATAAAAACAGAAAGCTTATCCAGAAACTTAAAATTTCTTCGCAATATTCAAAGCTTTATGGAAAATATCCTTTCACCAATAATCCTGATTCAGGAAGACCGCGAAATTTTTATGATGAAACAAGAATAAAAGATATCCAGATTGCAAAAGGTGATGCGATTAGAATACAACTCAATAATGGCAATGAAGACGATGCTGAATATGCTATAATTGATTTAGTTGATCTTGAAAATATCGCAGCTCCGTTAAGCCCTCCTTCAAATTCACTTTCAATTGCAGATAAAAGTTTTGGTGGAAGCGATGCTGATGAAGACTATACCAAAGCATTCCGGAATTGCATTGCAATGGCGGTAGAGACAGGAAAAAGCGTTTGGATTCCACCCGGTACTTTCAAAATTACAGGAGATATTATGCTGCCATCAAACATAAAAATTCAGGGCGCCGGAATGTGGTATTCTACATTTGTTGGTGATGAAATACTTTATGCAGATGCAAACAAAAGAGTAAGATTAAAAGGCAATGGAAGTAATATTCATCTTTCTGATTTTGCTATTCTCGGTAAATTAAATTACAGGAGCGACAAAGAACCTAACGATGGTATTGTGGGCTCTTATGGAACCAACTCCACTATTTCAAACCTTTGGATAGAACATACCAAAGTGGGCATGTGGATAGAAAATTCTAAAGGATTATTGGTTGAAGGTTGCCGTATGCGGAATACCCTTGCCGATGGTATAAACTTTTGTGTTGGTATGGCGCAATCCACTATTGAAAACTGTACCACGAGGGGAACGGGAGATGATTGCTTTGCAATGTGGCCCACCACTTTTATGAAACAGGAATATTCGCCCGGCGAGAATCTTATTTCTCATTGCACGGCGCAACTTCCATTTCTCGCAAACGGAGCAGCTATATACGGAGGTAAAAGCAATAAGGTGAAAGATTGTTCATTTATTGATATTTCTCCCGGTTCAGCTATTCTTATCAGCACTACCTTCCCAACAGAAGACAGTGCCAAACACATCAATAATAATTTCAGCGGTACAACCCTAATTGAAAACTGTGATATAAGAACGAGTGGTGGCTTTGATCACGAATGGGGTTGGCGCGCTGCTGTACAAATTTGTCTTGATAAACGCAGCATTTCAGGAATTGAAATGAATAATATAAATATTGAGAACAGCCTATCGGATGGATTGAGCGTAATCGCTAAAAACGTGGATGGAAAGATAAGTGTGTTATCTAATGCTGTTTTAGAAAATATAAAAATCGGGAGTTATGGTATTGGCACAAAAGCTAAACATGGTTTATGGGTTGCTAATGATGCCCATGGTAGTTTAACGCTTAAAAATTCAACTATTTCAGAAATGAAAAACGAATCCGAAAACTTTGTGATTCACTAATTCAAATAAGGCATCTTGTGGGGACGGAATACCTTTTAAATTAACCACCTTATTGGATTAGGTAGGTACTTCGCATAACGCTTGATTTTCAATATAGCGCAATTATATAATTCTATCTTTTTATTTAATCTCTTCCGCATCACCTACCTTCAAAAGATTATTTTCTGATAGAATTATTTCAATATTATGAAACATTTATTGCTAAAACGCTTTAAGTTCCCTTATGCTTTGGGCTTGGGAGTGAGGTCAAAAGAACTCTTTGCATTAGCTGTATTTTCTTTTGTTGCCGTTGCCGGAATAGCGCAATCCTCCGGTTCATCTGTCACTACAATACAATATCTGTTAAGGTAGAAATTAGAAAAGTTGGTAATCGTTATCAATTGTTACGGGATGGCAAGCCTTATTTTGTAAAGGGGGCAGCGGAAGCAGTTATATTAAAAAATAATAGCCAACGAAATGATGTTTGCATTAGCTATAAATAAATTATAGTTAAAGAGAGTTCTAAGTTTCCCTATAGTACCAATTCAGAAAGAAGTTTGCATTTTATTTTTAAACAACTTAAACTTTTGAACAGTAATAAGAGAATTTTCAAATATTCTTTTTAATTGCGCTTATAAAGCATAACTAAATTATTTCAATTCTTTTTTTAATGCTAAATTTTTAGTTACGTTGTTTTTTATTAATTAGAATCCCTACTTTTGTTATTGATAAGTTTCTATTGTGAATACGAAAATGAAGAAGAATGGAAGAAACAAAAATCTTCTTTCCAATAACTCCCCTGGAGTTTTGGAAAAAGTTCAGGATTATAATTGAAGAAGTAATCACTGAAAACTTAACCCCGCAAACTCTCCCACAGACAAATTTTTATGTACTTCGAAAGCGACTGTTTTTTCGAAATGACATTTGTAATATCTCCAAAGTTTTATTGCAGATATCTTATCCTCAGCAGAAACAAAAAATCCCAAAAAATTTTAAGACTAAACGTTGACGATATTTTCCAGGAGAAAATATTGAAGTTGTTATAACAACAAAAATCTGTAAGACATTTTAATGAAATAATTACAAAAACGTGAGTTATGAATTGTGATGAAGCGAATCAAATTGACCTGGCAAATTATTTAAGTTCATTAGGATATGAGCCAGCAAAAATAAAAGGCAACGACTACTGGTATTTATCACCATTAAGACAAGAAAAAGAAGCCTCCTTCAAAGTCAATAAAAACAAAAATGTTTGGTACGATCACGGCCTTGCAAAAGGAGGAAACGTGATTGATTTTGTAACCGAATATTACCGCTGCAATGTGAGCGAAGCGCTGCAAAAAATTTCTCTTTTTCAACCGCAGAATTTCATAAAAAATAGTGCAGAAAGACCGCCGGTTCACCTGCACCAAAACGGAGAAAGAAATGATGAAGCAGCGTATCCCTCCGACTAACCACCTGTTTCGCCCCAATTTAATTGCCTATAGTTTTGCATGAAAAAAAATAAATCATGCGCAAGGATCCTGAAGTACGGCAGCAAATGTTTGAGATGATAGAACAATGG
>JALYVO010000085.1 GCA_030853195.1 Bacteroidota bacterium
GCAGGTTGGTTTATAAATGTAGCTTATCCACATTTACACATTCCATTTTAAAAGAAAAAAGAAGCAAAAAAGAAAAGTAGTAATAGTAGTAGATTATTAATGAATTATTAAAAGCAAATCTAAAGGCGGGGCAGACCTGCTAACAATCAGCATTGGTCCATGTTTCAGCCATAGTTCCATCCGACGGAATTCTGTTGAGCAATAGTAATAACAATGAACAATTATTTATAAATTTAGCTACAATTACGGGCAGACGATTATATATTATCAAGTCTGCAAAGCTGTACCGAAGTGGATATGAACATAGAAAGCTATTCACAAATCAAAAAACTGTCCCCAATATTATCACTATATAATAAAAAAAGCCTTGAAAGTTAGTATTGACAAGGCTTTTAAATATATACCGTGACCGGAATGGGAGCTTCAATTAGATTTGTTATTTTCATTCTAGAATAAATCCGATTAAACCGTCCCCCGGCTGTCCCCTTTAAACAAAAAAAATCGAATAGTGTGCCCGGGACTGGATTCGAACCAGCACATCCTTGCGAACGCTGCGACCTGAACACAGTGCGTCTACCAATTTCGCCACCCGGGCATATTTAAATTAAAAAATTTGAAAATGAAAAGTAAAACTAAATTGAAACTAATAATTCAACAATAAAATAAAAAAACGGGCTAATTATAATTATGATGCATTTCAATCTGGTGATTTATCTTTTTTACCAATTCATTGGTATCAAAAGGTTTGGCAACAAAATCATCTGCATTGCAAAACTTTTTAAGATCATTGAAATTGGTATGCGCAGAAAACATAATTACAGGAATATTTTTGGTTTCAGGTGTAGACTTTAAAATATTACAAACTTCAATCCCATCAATACCCGACAAAAAAACATCAAGCAAGATTATTTGGGGCAAGAACTCCATTGTTTGGTAAAGCACGTCCTCACCTTTTAAAGTGCTCATTACCTCAAATCCATATCTTTTTAAGATAGTCTCAACTACCCAAAGAATATCATTATTATCGTCAACTATCAATATGCGTTTCATAATTGATTGGTTTAGCAATAATTAAACCAGTTATAATTCAACTGACTTTATTCAAACCAAAATCATAATGTAACATTCATACACTGAATATTAATCAGTTGCATTATTTTTAATAGTTTTATTCGCTTCTCAAGCTCTTTACAGGATTTGCAACTGCCGCTTTTATTGCCTTGAAGCTTACCGTAATTAATGCAATACAAATAGCCACCAAACCTGCCAGCGCAAACGTCCACCATGTAATATTAATTCTGTAAGCAAATGACTGAAGCCATTTGTTCATCGCCCACCAGGCAACAGGGATTGCAATCACAAGAGCGACCAATACTAATTTTAAAAAGTCTTTTGATAATAATTGAACAATTCCGGATACACTTGCGCCTAAAACTTTTCTGATGCCGATTTCTTTAGTGCGCTGCTCAGCGGTAAATGTTACCAGGCCAAATAAACCGAGGCAAGCAACTAAAATCGTAAGCCCTGCGAAAATGCCAAGAATAATTCCGATCCTTTTTTCTGCCTGGTAAGTTTCGTTAACACGTGCATCAAGAAAAGAATAATTAAGCGGGCCGCCGGGAGATAGCGCATCCCATCTGGCTTTTATGGTTTTTAATAGCCCGGCTAAGTCTCTTGTTTTGACTTTTATTATCGTAGTGCCTGCTCCGTTAGTAAGAGTCATCACCAGTGGAGAAATCAGTTCGTGAAATGATTTAAAATGAAAATCTTTAACTATACCAATCACATGGAACGTGGTTATTTTTCCATCATTATCTCTTCGTGTTATCGTATGTTCTAATGCACCTTTGCTCCAGCCAAATGCTTTTGCGGCAGTCTCATTCAAAATAACTCCAGAGGAATCTGTACCAAAATCTTTAGAAAAATTTCTTCCTTCGGCAATTTGCATCCCCAGTGTAGGGATATAATTAGCATCCACATCGTAACGAATTGTTTTTACAATTTGAGTAGACTTATTACCAGGATACACAAAAAAATTATTTCCATAACTCGCGCCCGCAGGGATATAGCCGGAAACACTCACACTTTCTATTCGCGGATCCTCCAATAATTGCTGGCGAAATACATCCTGGTTTTTTTCAAGCATCCATGTTTCAGGCAATATCAACACCTGGTTTTTATCATATCCTAATTTTGTATTTTGGATAAAAGCAAGTTGCCTGTAAACCACTGTGGTTCCCACAATTAAAAGAATAGAAATGA
>JALYVO010000086.1 GCA_030853195.1 Bacteroidota bacterium
CCAAAACCTGCATTTTCGCATATAACGGCAATGGCTATCCGAGGATTTTCGCGCGGGGCAAATGCTGCAAAAAATGCATGGTCTTTTTGTTTCACTCCTTTATAGTAATTTTCTACAGTACCGGTTTTGCCGCATACTATTACTCCGGGCACCTTAGCGGCGGCTCCAGTGCCTCGTTCCATTACTCCCTGCATTCCATCATGCACGGCATTGAAAATACTATCAGAAATATCCAGGGGATGATGCTTCATTTTGAATGAATCAAGCATACCGAATTTATCTCCTCCATCAATGGAATCTATCATGTGAGGAGTGATAAACCATCCGTTATTTGCCAGGTATGCCATCTCATTAGCAACCTGCAAAGGAGTTACATTTACTTCTCCCTGCCCGATGCTTACGGAGCGAAAAGTGCAAAAATTCCAATGACCTTCACCATAAATTTTATTGTAAGTTTTGGGCGTCGGTATCAATCCTGCTTTTTCTGAAGGCATGTCGATTCCTAATTTATGCCCGAGCCCGAAAGCATACATATATTTATCCCAAACCTTCAAAGCGCTGTCCACCGATCCGTATACAGGATTGTTGATGCTACGCTGCATTACGTTGGCAAAATAGGTGTTGTCTGAAACTGTAATGGCTTGTTTTAAATTGAAAGTCCCTAAATCAAGGCAGCGCATTGGCTTGCCGCAACCATAGAAAGCGCCAGTGCAAACAAAAGTGGTAGCCGGGGTAATCACCTCCTCCTGCAAGCCAATTAAAGCTTGCAATGTTTTGAATGTAGAACCGGGCGAGTAATACGCATTCACGGTTCGGTTGATCATGGGCAACCGCGGATCGAGAATTAGCTCTGCAAAATGTTTTTTTCTTTCTGAACCGGTTAACAAATTCGGCTTATAAGTCGGACTGCTTACCATTGCCAGCACACCGCCGGTTTTTGGATCAAGCGCTACAACTGCCCCGATTTTATTCTCCATCAAGTGCTCACCAAGCATTTGCAAATCAATATCAAGCGAGATGTGAAGATTTTCTCCCGGAATAGCAGCTGTGTCAAACCTCCCATTTTCCAGGCGGTCGGTTAAGCGGTTTTTATTATCTCTTTTCCAATATTCAATTCCTCTTTGCCCCATCAAAACTTTTTCATAGCTCCGCTCCAGCCCTGTTTTCCCGGCATAATCTCCCATCTGGTAACCCTCAGTGTCGTGCTTTTTTAAAAAAGAAGAATCCACTTCTGATAAGTATCCCAAAATATTTCCTGCAGCATCAAAAGGATAATCACGCACAGGGCGTTCCTGCAAATAAAAGGCAGGAACAAACTTGAACATGCTTTCATTTAACCGGGCAATTTTCTCCGGTGGCAATAACGATTCAAAAACTGAGGGCCGGTAGCTCCTGTTCTTGATAATTGAGGTAACAATTCTTTTTCTAAACTCTGCGGTATCGATTTCTAAAATGCGGCATAAAGCATTCGTGTCAAGGTTCATTCCTCTTATTTTTCCGGGAGTTACCATCAGGTCGTAGATAACTGTATTTCTTAGAATGGCCCTGCCTTTGCGGTCGAATAAAATTCCCCTGTCGGGATAAACCACTTTCCGGAATTTTCCCTGCTCATCGGCCATTACCTGGTATTTTGTATTTAAAATCTGAAGGTTGAAAAGACGAAAAATAATTATCAATCCCATAAAGAGGATCATAGCAATAATTATATTTTTCCTGGACTGATTAAACACAAATAAAACTTAAATGATTTTGGGGAATTAAGAAGTGATCAACAATTTCAATCGCAAAAATAACGCGTCTAAATTGTATTCGTCCTGAATTTTTGTTTTCTTGAAAATAATAATTCTACCAGCATGATCAGCACCAAACTTATCGCTGTAGAAAGTAATGATTTGAAAATGAAATATAAATAACCCCCCATTTGCATTGCCTGCAAAAAGAATAGAAGAGTATGATGAATGAATGTCAAAATAGTTACGTAGGTAAAGTAAGGCGTGAATCCCATACTTTTTATGGAAGGCTCATTATAGTTGCTTTCTGCTCCTTCCTGGGAAATGAGCAGGTTAATTAAAAATGGCCGCAGGTAAGCAATCAACACGCATGCAGCAGAATGAAGCCCATAAGTTTTAGTAAAGCAATCAAGTGAAAATCCCAAAGCGAAAGCCAGCAACATTTGCGTGCGCCGTCCCATTCTAAACGGAAGCCATAAAATAAATA
>JALYVO010000087.1:0-1421 GCA_030853195.1 Bacteroidota bacterium
CAAGTATCCTGATAGAAATACCATACCGGCCACAATTAAATGTAATATATGTGGAAATATTAATAGAATCTATTGGAGAAGTCAAGAATAGCAAATCGAGATCGATCTATCTAAAAAAGTTGTATTTCCATCATGATACCTCAATTATAATTATATTTACATTAAAATTTAGTAAACGGTCCTGTTAGAGTTGTCGATTCTATGAGTTAATTTTAACTTTTTTAGTTATATTATCAAAAAAATAAAAGTTCAAATTGTATATTAGATCTCTTGCGTAATTGCTTACAAACAGCTTTATGACCGTTAGTATATCCTCCTCCTGTTCTCTTTTTGCTTTCATACGAGAGGTTATCCAGAAAACCATTGCTTTTCAAATCGTTCACCGGTCTTACAGTACAGGAATTTGATAATATTTACAATAAAGAGATAACAAAAAGATATGTTAAACACGAGATCAAGCGGTTATCATATAAACGAAAAGAAGATAGAAAAAGAAAGTATGGTGCAATAGGTAGACATTTCAAGATGGATTTAAAAGATAGATTTGTAATGCTACTTGTCTACTATCGCCTTTACATTACTTACGCTTTAGCTGGTTTTTTATTTGATTTGGATCAGAAGAGCAACATCTGCAGAGATATACAAAAGATTGAATATTGAATATTGAATATGGTAAGAGAATGTGTACCAATTCCACAAAAGATATACTCAATAACAAAGAGGCTGAAAACTCCAGAGGAAGTAGAGAAATATTTTCCAGGCTTTCTTGCTTTTATAGATTGTACCGAACAGCAAATTCCTAGACCTGTCGGTAAAGAAAGAAGGAAAATGTACTATTCTTGAGGCAAGAAGAAAAGACATACTATAGTAAAGAATCAGATTATGGTTAACAATCGGGGTTATGTCATTCATAAAGCAGCCCACGAGAAAGGACGAAGGCATGACTATCAATATATAAAAATATAAAAAGAATCATCCATGTACTCCCAAACAAGTTGTTAATGTGATTGATCTTGGATACCTTGGTGTAGAAAAGGATTTCCCAGAACAACTACTATCCGCCTTGCCGTGCAAAAAGAAGAGAAACCAACTAGCGTTGTCACAAGGAGAAGAAAAAGATTACAACAAAATTCATTCAAAAAGGAGGATAGTGGTGGAACATACTATCTGCAGATTGAAAAAGTACAGGATACTTGCGGACGTATTTAGGAACAAATTAAGAAAGTACGATAGAATATCAGATGTAGTTGCAGGTCTAGTCAACTATAGAATAATGAACCAGCAGTGTTTTTAGAAACCGAATAAGTATCATACTTGAAAGGTAGATCGTTTCTAATTACGCAAGAGATCTACTATTTCTATTTAAACAGATTCAAAGTGTTCAGATCCTACTATAAATATCAATTAAAATTACGTGAAAG
>JALYVO010000087.1:1431-2203 GCA_030853195.1 Bacteroidota bacterium
ATTATAATTATATCAATAAAACCCATTTATAATAAAATAAAATAATATAAAATTACTGTTTTTTATAAATTTTATAATGACGCCATAATTCAAAATATTTTAATATCTAATTGCATATCGCAATTCGTTTTATCACCAAAATAAATTAATCTTCAAATTCAATTACAATATGTTTTATACTATTTCTATTTAAACAGATTCAAAGTGTTCAGATCCTACTATAAATATCAATTAAAATTACGTGAAAGAGAAAAAATATTTTTCCTATTTTCGAAATAGAAAATGTAAACATACTATTAATTGGGGCGATTTACGAATAATTATTGAATCTTTTAAGAATACTTTGAAAAACACCATTTTGTTAAATTAATTCCAATTCGATAGATTGTGAAGGAGATTAATCAAAAAAAGAATCGAAAATATCCATAAAAAAAGACAACTATGATAATTAACGTTATATAATAATAAATCTGCAAGTAAAACTTTATAATCTTTTAGTTTCCTGGACAACATCTTCTCAGATCCTCATTCAAAAATCTTTCAAATATCGCTTTGAAAATCTGTTAATATGACCGCTACTTTATTTTTTAATTTTTAACCAAAATTGTCATTAATATCTAATTGTAATATGATTTATGGGGATCATAGTAGTGGTAATTTTACCTACTTGAAACTTATCATGATTCTTTGATTTTGTGATTACAAATTATGATATGTGTGTAAAACCATTTGTATGTAATAGAGAGAAGTGTTGTGTATTATCGTTTTAGAA
>JALYVO010000065.1 GCA_030853195.1 Bacteroidota bacterium
TTGATAGCATAAATCTGCAGAATTTTGAATACAAAGTTCACTTTTTCTGCATTTTTTATCAACCATTTTTATCCCCAAACTCTTACCAGTTGTGAATTACAGAAGTTCTTAAGGGACGACTATTTATATCATTTTCCATTTTTTCAAGAGATCAAAAATGGGAACCGAAGAAGCTCCATTAATAACACGCTTTTCAAAAGATGTAACTACACAAATGTTTTGGCGGAACCCACGTCGCTGACCCTTTTCTTGATCTAATTATATAATCCTCAGGATCACCTCCAAATAAACTCCATCTATTGCTAAGGCTTTTTGAATAAACAGCGGTCCCGCCTTTAGAAAATTTTTTGTTAAGGAGAGAGCAAAAGTATACTCTTTTTGATTTTAAATAATCAACATTAAAATGCCTTCAGTTTAATTTTTAGCGTATTTGCATTTATTGCAATAACCATCGTACTAATGCTCATTTAGTGCTGCACCTTCCGCCGGGCTTAATATTATTCCCTGTTATACAAAACTCCTTCTGCTAATGGTAATGCAATACCTTAGATTTTGTTCCATATTGCGTTAAGCCGCATTCCAAATAAAACCGGGTTGACGATCATTGTGGTTGCAGTTTACTAATACTATTCTTATTGTTTCCGCTGCTATCTCCCTGCTACTTCCTACTGCTATTTGAATATCAGCCTGGGCCAACTTTTAATGGAATAACGAAATCGTATCGAGCATATCAAATTCCTGGATCTCAGTTTGATGTTTTTATTATTTTGCCGTTAGTTTGTTCATCACTAAATAGCCAATTTTTTTTCCTTGTTCATAAGCGTCTGTTACAGATTGTCTGTAATGAATACCGCCATAGAGCCGGCTTAATGAAACTTCAACAGCTGCTTCATCCGTCGTTTTAAAACTTCTGTCTGGCCAACCCCATTCTCTCTCTGAAGAATCTTTAAAAGCTGTATTCTTAAAAATAGAGGTTAGGACAACATCAGCAGCAGCCGAAATAGTAGAATGTGCGCTATTGTATTCCGGGAAAGGCGGGGTTTGTAAATAAGGCATCCAGGCAGGATCAATGTACCGATTAATATAGGTTTCGGGCCTTAGAACATCATATTTATATTTAGTGTACCAACAACAAATGAAGCCGTCAAAGATTCCTAAACTCACACCTGTGTAGGCATAAACGGTTTTATAAAAATCGGCATGGTTGTTTTTAGAAATGGTACCTGCTATTTCCATCCAATGGCCTACCGGGGTCATTGCTTTTGTTGCATACATAGCATGTCCAATAACATGCAATTTAAAACTATTGCAATCCCAAAAATTAGCGATCCATTTTTTATTCGAATCTAAAGTGCTTACTGTGTGCATAACATCTTTTGCCATTTTATAAAACTCACTTGAAGTGTCCTTGCTGAATGGAGGTAATCCAGGTGGAGGAAACATATCAGCAGAATCCAATACTGTACATCTTATTGTTTTCCAAAGAGGTTCAACAGCTTCAAAATATCCCGGTGGAGTTGGTGTCCAACTACCTTCCTTCCCAGTGAGTGCAAAACGGGATCCACGGATTTGAGCATAATTATCTTTTTTACTCCATGAGATCACCGAATTGGCAACCTGCTCACCATATTTCACAGAATTTGAAAAAAGATCGTCAGGCATTCCTGAATTCTGTGCAAGTGATTTTATAGAATTTATAATATTTTGCACTGTATCATCAGAAAAAGTTAATTGCTTACCTACTTTTGTCATTGCTATTAATGCCGCAAAAGGATAATCTATTT
This sequence comes from Bacteroidota bacterium, assembly GCA_030853195.1. Lineage (GTDB taxonomy): Bacteria > Bacteroidota > Bacteroidia > Chitinophagales > Chitinophagaceae > Ginsengibacter. The sequence continues at coordinate 1,785 of JALYVO010000065.1, forward strand.
TTGTATTTTTTGGTGCGCTAGGAATATTGTTCAGATCCTTAACCTTTCCAGCTAAAGAACTAAAATGAGTTCCTTCGTTTGCAAGCACTTCAAATGCTGCAAGATTAGAATATGCAAAAACTCTTGCTGCCACGGGTGGTGTGAAAATGTCATAAATGATAACATAGTTAAGTTTATGCATCACCTGTGTATATAATTCCGGATCGTGCATCACCTTAACATAATCTTTATTTTTTTGTTTGCAAGATTGAAATGATAGAATGGAACAAAAAGTAATTAATACTAAATAAAAAAATGAATTCCTTTTCATAATTGATTTTAAAAAAATTGTATAAGGTATATTAAAATTTAAATGACTATTGATCATCGATTAATTTAAAAAGGCCAAAATGAAACTCTATCCTTTTCACGATCATATCCTAATTTAATACTGTCGGTTACCACGTCACCCAATTTATATTTTGTCTTATAGGCTACGTTTACAGTTACATTTAATATGGAATCGGGATGCCTTGAAACTTTTATAACTGAATCAAGCTGCTTCTTATTTTGAATCGAATCAAATTCGTTAAAAGAAAATTTATCATAGACAAATTGGTAATCGTTTAATTGATCTGCCACTGTTCTAATAACGACTTTTGCATTTACAATCTCATAAGGCTTAGGATCTTTCATTTTTGGTATAACAGTATTTTGCATAAAATCCTTTGCTAAATATTCAATGTGGTTGTTATCAATGTTATTACTGTTTTTAACATTACAGGAAGAAAGAATAATGAAGAGTGTCAAAAGCTTTTTCATTTGTGTTTATTGTTTAGTCAGATTAGAAATATTTTATGGCAAAAGGCTTTGATTTAAAAATAAAGTGTTACTGTTTGAGGACACATTATTTCCTCTGATTGTGGGAATCATATTTAAGGAATACCATAATGCCAGCACAACTCCATAACTTCCGCCACGCTCTATCCATTCAAATAATGTATAATGCGGATATAAAAGCTCGCTTGTTATTTTCCAAATAAAGAGGAAAAGGACAACGGATTTTAAAGGGCGAATTAAAACCAAGATACCACCAATGATCTCAAATATGCCAATTACCTGTGCAATTTCGCCTGGATCCAAAAAACCAAGAGCCCTATACTGGTCAACTAAACTCTTTTTTTCCATTATATTAAGCCATCCATGGCCAACAAATAATAAAAATACAATGATGCGCAAACAAGTTATAACACGCGCCAATATTTTTTCATCAAGATGAATGTTTGGACGGAATGGAGTAAATAGATTTTTAAAATTTGTTTTCATGCCTTTAGAAAAAAGCAAAAGCGCTAATGGAGCGCCAAAATTTCCGGCACGCTCAATAAATTCCGGAAATGGCTCCCCGGATAACGGGCGTAATAATGCGGTGATGAAACCCCATATTATAAGCCATATTATAACAGCCCGCAGCGGATATAATAATATAATGATCCCCATCAGAATGTCGATAAAACCTACAAACGGCATTATCTGGAATGAAAGATCGTGACCTATGCCGAAAACGGCAAAATAGTTACTCCAAATGGGTTTGCCGATAATACCAAAAGCACCATGCCCGAAGAAGCACATCGCTGATGCAATGCGCAAAGTATAATGAATTTTTAGTTCAGGTGTTGTTTTCAACATATAATAATTATTAAATGACAGTAAATTTTTAATTCCTCTCTATTTTCAAAAGATCAGAATGAATTTTGGTAGCATGATTTCGCAAATGCCTTAGCATTTAAGCACATTAAAATATCCGATAATCCATGAAAATTTTGATGCTTAAGAAAATAGATAATCATGACTGACACGGTGGACAATCAATTAATTTCAATAAAAAAAAGGAAATCATCCTTCCAATAAATCAGGAGGCTGCCCATGTGAAATATGACGGGCGCTAAGCAAATTTTTATTTTTCAGAGGAAGCCAAAAATTTTGATTAAAATCAAATTGAAAAATTATATTTAGTCCAAATGAAGATTCATTATAAACAGTTTGGAGGTTTTTAAAGACTGATTTGGAGTTGTTAGATTTTTTAGAATTATCATTTTGTGCAAAATCGTTAGAATTTTTAAAGAAATCATTTTTGGCGATTTCTAAACGCATTTTTTTAGAATTAGGAATGCACATTAAATAGAGGGTATCATTGGAAAGTTTACGCTTTACATATTTATACATTGTTCCGTTTAATTCTATTTCGCCATCATAGCGTTCAAATGATGTCCAGCTATTTTGATAAGGAAGATGTACAGGAATTTTTAATTCTATCAGTTGCGAATCATCATAAGAATTGTTGTCAAGAAAGGCTTCTAACTTTTCGTTTGTTCTATGCTGCATGTAATCAAACAACAACCGATATCCAAACCAATTGAAGGAGAAAAGGATGAGAAAAAATATTGCAGTTATTTTTTTCAAGGGCTATTTAATAAAGAAACAACAAGGTACTAAAATTTCTGAATTACATTTTAATAAAAAACTACTGGTTTATATGTTGTAGGTTATTTAAGTTAACAATTCTTGCAATACAATATGACCCATTAAGAGAAAGCGAAATGCTTACAGATAACTTAAAAAAGGCGGGTGTAAACACTATGGCAATCATTTCGTAGGCAAATGATTCATAGATGCGGTAATCTCTTTGTTCATTGGCATTGGCTAAATTGGAACGGGAAACATTTTTCCTGAAACCTAAATGATAATACTTGTTGGAATGAGCTGAGGATTTACCAACAAATCCCTCAACCTCTCACGCTCACTTAGTTGAGCAAACATCATACACATCATTTGATTCCAACAGCTAAAATGTTTTAACCATTTATTGCCTTTATATTGTTTAACACATCTGCCGAAAATGCGGATGGGTAAAAAACATGCTACCTGTGCAAATCATACTTCCCTTGATTCATAGTTAAACTTTTGGCTCAAACTACAAGTCAATTCAAATGGTCACCACCCAAAATTTACTTCAACCCCATATCTGTCAAGAATTTCAAAGAACTTTTATATAAATTTATCGGACACTAATGTTATTTTTTATGAAATAAGATGGAGAATGGACTATTCTTTTGCTGGGTTGTTTTTTTAAGAACACAAATCGTATTAATTACATTTCAAGATGCATTAAAATGAGACATGCGCTTGCAATTCAATATATTCTTTTAACAAGCGGATCATTTTAGTTTGTAAGCCCTGACAGCACTTTGATTAATACCAAACAGCAAGTCGTTATTTATATTTATTACACTTCGCACATCACCCTTAATATTAAAGCCTGATTGCCGCTGGCTGATATAACTGAAATTTCCTTTCCCATCTCCTTTTAAAAGCACACCATAGTTTGCATCACTTTTTCCAAAACGCAGTCGACCATGATTAATATTTCCGCATAAAAGCAAATCTAAATTTCCGTCCTTATTATAATCTAACGCGGTAATTGTAAACACAGGGGAAAATTGCGCCTGCAAGGGCAACGCCTTTTCGTGAAACTTACCATCCGATCCAAATTCAAATAAGCTTGTGCCAAGTACATTGGCCTGAAGATGTTTTGCATCCTTCAACTCATCTTCTGTAAAGATGTCTTTCAGGGTTGCATCTGCATAGCTTTTAAAAGTAGGAAAGCGCTTATGTGTCATGGGGAGTTGGTTAATCATTTCATCCCGGGTTACATAAGGGTAACTTTTGTGTTGAATATAAAAGCAAAGAATGGGATCTATCGTTCCATTATTATCAAAATCTTTGTAATATAAATCCGCAGGTTCTTTATCACTCACCCTGCATTGCGAATTCAATCCAAGGTTACCGACAACAAGGTCAGGTTTTCCATCATTGTTCAAATCCTTTACTAATAATTTATTCCACCAGCCGCTATAATTTTTATCAAAATAATCCTTCGTTTTATTTTCAAGATGCCCGTTAGTATTAATAAATATACTCACTGGCATCCACTCACCCACCACTATCAAATCCTTTTTACCATCGTTATTCAAATCCATCCAGGCGGCATCGGTTACCATTCCTATTTTTTGCAAAGCAGGAGATATTGTAGCAATATCGTTTTTGAAATGGCCTTTGCCATCATTGATGAGTAAATAACTTTCGGGAATTTCAGGATAGCGGCCAGGGATTACTCTGCCCCCTACAAATAAATCAGGGTAGCCGTCCCCGTTAGCATCTCCTACTCTTGCGCAACTAGTGCTTGTATGCATAACAGGCAGCGCATCTGTGCTTTTGATGAAATTGCCTTTGCCATCATTAAGATACAACCTGTCTTGCAGCAATGCATCATCCGGCGTATAATCATCATAGCCACCACTGCAAACATACAGATCGATAAAACCATCACCGTTAGCATCAAAAAAAACAGCATCAACATCTTCACTCATCTTATCTGCATCGAAAGCTGATTCGGATTTTTTAATAAATTGCCCATTTTTTTGCTGAAGATATAGGGCACCAGGTTCCCCGTTTCCGCCACCTGCAAACACATCTTCAAGGCCATCTCCATTTACATCAGCCTGTACCAGGCAAGGACCGAAAAATGACATTGGGTTTATTAATAAAGACTGTCGTAAGAAATCATTTATAGTATTGGACTGGCCTGAAAAATCTATTGGCGATTTTACTTCGTGAAATAATGGTGTAATTGCTTTGACGATTTTACCTGGACTGGTAGCGTTTTTTTTATCTAATGTGATAAACTGATTTGCTTTTACATGCGTAAGCATTTGTTGCCTTCCGCCCAACCAAATTACCCGGAGCGAATCAACTTCGCTATCAGATCCTAATCCAAAATGCAATACCGGCGACACACTCGATTGAAATCCGCGTGAAGGCATTTGCTCAAGGTATTGTTGCCTTCCTTTTGAATAAATACTTATTTTAGCCCCGATGCCCTGGGTGTTACCTGTCGTTCCCTTTAAATTTATTTCTACATAATTCGCTTTTGATTGCTTATTTGTTTCATTCTCATAAATAAATGCGGGTTGGTTAATGTTGTTAATTATCAGATCGAGATCGCCATCATTGTCTAAATCCGCATAAGCCGCTCCATTGCTGTTGGAAGGAATATTAATTCCCCATTTTCTGCTCACATCGGTAAAAGTGAGATTACCATTATTTTTGAATAAGTAATTGATAACATTGGAAGCGGGCATGCTGTCTATCAATTGCAATATATCACTTTTTTTCAATCTCTGCCGACTCTTCACAAAATCATTCATGTATTTGATGAAATCCATATTGGTGTAGTCCCGCAGGTAACCATTTGTTACAAAAAGATCTTTCCAGCCATCGTTATCATAGTCGGCAAATAAAGGAGACCAACTCCAGTCGGTATTGGATATGCCTGCTAATTGACCGATTTCACTAAAAGTGCCGTCACCATTATTCAACTGAAGCATGTTGCGCATATATTGATAATAATAGCCTGATTGAAGCGCTAAATTAAATTTCCCATAATTGTCAGGCGCTAACAATAATTTTTGCCGGTGATTATCTTCCGGCAACATATCTAAGGTGAAAATATCGGGTAGCCCATCGTTATTAATGTCTGCCACATCATTACCCATAGAAAATTCACTGGTGTGGCCAACGCTTTTTTGCAGTACGTTAGAAAAAGTTCCATTGTGATTATTGATATATAAATAATCAGGAACTGAATAATCATTGGAAATATAAATATCCTGCCAGCCATCGCCGTTAAGGTCGGCTATTCCTGCACCAAGTCCGTAAGTGAGGGCGGAACTGCTTAATCCTGCTTTTTCTGTGATATCAGTAAAATAGTTTTTGTCATTTCTAAATAATCTTATTCCTGTTTCAGGATCAGGATGCCTGAGAATTCTTGCCGTAACAGAGTCATCAAGCACAGGTAATGAATTTGGATTGTGATTTAATAACAGTAAGTCCAAATCCCCATCACGGTCATAGTCAAAAAAATAAGCTTGCGTGGAATAAGATGAATCTGCCAGGCCGTATTGCTCAGCCTGTTCACTAAAATGAGGAATGCCATTGCTGTCATTTCCTTCATTTATAAACAACTGGTTCCTTCTTTTTACGGCAGGAAGTTTTCCTGAATAACATACATAAATATCCAGCTTCCCATCACCATTTACATCTGCCATGGTTACTCCTGTTTTCCATGGCCCCGGCCTTCCTGCTAAATCAGATGTTGTAATATCTTCAAAATGCATCTTTCCTTTATTCAGATATAATTTATTGCCAGACATGTTGCCAACAAAATAAATATCCTGCAACCCATCACCGTTTAAATCACCAACTGCAACCCCGCCGCCATTATAAAAATATTCATAAAGCAACACGTTGGTATTGGGGCCTTCCGTGATATTGTTGATAAAATCCACGTGTGTTGAGTCAGCAGGTAAAAGTTGAAAAAGAGGAGACCCTGAAGAAACATTTGGTTCACTTGAAGATTCATTTTCTTTAACTGAAGATTGGTTTTTACAGCCAGTTATAGCAATAGTAAACACTATTCCAAAAGCATAGATAAGAAAGTTTCTATCCAAAATATTTATTGACAATTGGCAAAAGTAAGAAACCTATACCAGTACAAACACCGGTAAGGAGTAAAAGTAAATATTTATTTAATTACAACTGTCTATTGATAGCCCGGATTCTGTATGAGTTTGTCATTTTTATTAATCTCATCGCGGTTAACGGGCCAGAAATACATTTTATCAATCCAGGTTCAGTTTTCGAGCGTATTATCAATATATTAAACCCGTTGGCGGAGTTATTTTTTTAAAAGTTGGGACAAAAGACGCTGTGCAGTTGTCTAAGTGAGTGACAAAACTTACTAATTCAACATGCACAACATCAAGACAAATTTCGATAAAATTAT
>JALYVO010000024.1 GCA_030853195.1 Bacteroidota bacterium
CAGGGGCTGTTATATTTGCCAATGCATCCTTTCGTGCAGATTCCGGGATACTCATCAGCAATCATCGTCAACAGTCTGGCTTATGGGGATATTCTATTTCAGGCGACTTACCCATTGTTCTTTTAAAAATTGAGAGCCAGGAAAATATACAATTGGTAAAGCAAATGATTCAGGCGCATGGCTACTGGCGGGTAAAAGGATTGGTGGCGGACCTCGTTATCTGGAATGAAACGCATGATGGCTACAGACAGGCATTTCAAAACGACATCCAGGCGCTTATTCCGGCTGAACTGAATGGAGTTAAGGGAGGTATTTTTCTAAGAACATCTGACCAGATCTCAAATGAAGACCGTATATTATTTCAATCTGTGGCCAGAATAATCATTGCTGATAGTGGAGGAACATTAGCCGATCATGTTAATCGGAAAGAGATTTCAAAGGTTGTGTTACCATTTATAGAAAAGAACCAATCGAATCCAATTTCTCTATTGCCCATTACTGCGCCAAAAGATCTTATTTTTTTTAATGGACTGGGAGGATTTTCACCTGATGGAAAAGAGTATGTTATTATTGCAGATAACAAAAATAAAACGCCGGCTCCATGGGTAAATGTAATCACGAATCCAAATTTCGGAACCGTTATTTCAGCAAGTGGATCTGCTTATTCATGGACTGAAAATGCACACGAATTAAGGCTTACCTCATGGAGTAACGATCCGGTTTCGGATACCAGCGGAGAGGCCTTTTACATTAGAGATGAAGAGAGTGGTCGTTTTTGGTCAACAGCACTATTGCCTTCCGGAGGTCATTCTCCATACATTACACGTCACGGATTTGGTTATAGTGTTTTTGAACATATTGAAGATGGCATTCATTCAGAAATGACTGTGTATGTTGATATAGCCTCAGCTATCAAATTTACTGTTTTAAAAATAAGGAACCAATCAGGAAAAGCTCGTAATTTATCTGCTACCGGTTATGTTGAATGGGTGTTGGGGGATAACAGGATGAAAACCGCCATGCATATTCATACAGAAATTGATCCGGATAGTGGGGCATTATTTGCAAAAGACCAATACAACACAGAGTTCAACAACAGGGTAGCTTTTTTTGATGTGGACTATTTGAAAAAAACATTTACAGGGGACCGCACAGAATTTATGGGCCGCAATGGCAACTTGCAAAATCCGGAAGCGATGTCGCGGGTAAAACTTTCCGGAAAAGTAGGCCTTGCTTTAGACCCTTGTGCTGCTATCCAAGTTCCTTTTTTTGTCGTAGACGGCGAAGAACAGGAAATTATTTTCAGGCTTGGAGCGGGTCGGGATTCAATGGAAGCAAGTTCTACCGCCAAACAATTCAGGGGAACGGAAGCGGCCAAAGATGCATTGAATAAAGTGAAAAAATATTGGGAACAAACCGTCGGCGCTTTGCAGGTAGAAACGCCTGATGCAGCTATCAATATCATTACCAATGGCTGGCTTACTTATCAAACCATCTCATCACGGCTTTGGGGCCGTAGCGGATTTTACCAGTCGGGCGGCGCTTTTGGTTTCAGGGATCAGTTGCAGGATGTGATGTCCCTGCTACATACAAGACCAGAACTTGCCCGCGAACAAATTTTGCTTTGCGCATCACGACAATTTAAAGAAGGTGATGTACAACACTGGTGGCATCCTCCGGTTGGCCGCGGTGTGCGCACACGCATCTCGGACGATTATCTATGGTTACCATTTGTAATCTCTTATTATTGTAAAACTACCGGGGACGCAGGTGTGCTTGACGAACGTAGCAATTTCCTAGAAGGGCGGCTTTTAAATCCGGGAGAAGAATCCTATTTTGATCTTCCTGCCGATTCGCGTACATCAGCAACTCTTTACCAACATTGCGTCAGGGCAATAAAACACGCCTTAACCTTCGGCGTACACGGATTACCGTTAATTGGTACCGGGGACTGGAATGATGGTTTTGATAAAGTCGGCCAGCATGGCAAAGGCGAAAGTGTCTGGCTTGCATTTTTTCTTTATGAGATATTAAACAACTTTGGAGAAACAGCAACTTTACATAATGACCTAACGTTTGCGGCTACCTGCAAAAAACAAGCAATAAAATTAAAAGCCAACATTGACAAAAGTGCCTGGGATGGTGAATGGTATAAGCGTGCGTGGTTTGATGATGGAACACCGCTGGGATCTAAAACTGATGAAGAATGTAAGATTGATTCTATCGCCCAAAGCTGGTCGGTTTTATCAGGAGGAGGAAATGCCAGCTTGGTAAATACCGCAATGGAATCGGCTTATAAAAATCTGGTACAAAAAGAGGTGGGCATTATTCAATTGTTGGAACCTGCCTTCGACAAATCGGATCTAAATCCAGGCTACATAAAAGGATATGTACCCGGAGTAAGAGAAAATGGTGGCCAATATACACATGCTGCGGTATGGATGATCATGGCGTTTGCCAGGTTAGGTAATAATGAACGTGTATGGGAATTGTTAAACATGATCAATCCCGTTAATCATGGTAAAACGGCAGAGGAAATTGCCATCTACAAAGTAGAACCTTATGTACTTGCGGCTGACGTGTATTCGCGTGAGCCTCACGCCGGACGTGGCGGTTGGACCTGGTATACAGGTTCTGCAGGCTGGCTGTATCGGCTAATTACAGAATCTTTTCTCGGATTTCAACAAAAAGGAAATCAATTAAAATTTACTCCCTGTGTTCCAAAAGAATGGAATTCATTTAAAGTAAACTATAGATATAAGAATACAATGCACCATATTGAAGTAATCCAATTGGGTAATTTAGAAGAAATGATTGTAATAGTTGATGGAATTATGATAGAAGATAAAACAATTTCATTGCAAGATGATGGAGTGGAGCATGTTTGTGTGGTGAAGTTCTAGAATTTCCCAGTAACTATTTCCCATCTGCCGGAAAAAGCCTTGCTTAAGCCACACGTGTATGTGGAATCTTCCAAGTCTCCAAGCCAATATTATATGCTGGATGAAACAAAAATTCAAAAGTATTAAGATCAAATCCTGTAAATTTTTCTCAAGGGAAGTCATTAAAGCAGGAATACGGCAACAGGAAATGACTGCAACCTTTTTCAGTAATATGCCGTGATGCATAAACTAACAAATGTGAAAAGCCAAGTTTTTACCAAATTGATGATGGAGGAAGAATATTAAAAGATGCAAAATTATTTTGAATGGAAATACTTCAGTATCTATCTACATTAATACCTTGCCCAAAGGATTGTACAATTTGCAGTTGAATACAAAAGGGAGAATAGAAACGAGAAAATTTATAAAAGAGTAATAGTTTAGGTAATTTGAAAAAAGATTCAAAGCATGAATATTTAAAATACCAACTTTACTAGTTGGGGTCAATTACCTGGAATGAGTTAGCTTTTTCGAAGTATGTTTTCCAGGTAAAAAAAAGCAAAAAAAGCTTTAGCGATTTACATAGGAAAATATATCACTATAAAACACATGATCCTATGACTAAGTATATTGTTACAACCGAATTATTTCTGAATGAAGACATTCGACTCATATTAAAAATAACGGGCAAAAGCCTGACTGTGTCATCGTCAGAACTTTTAAATAATTCTAATTGGCAAAACTCAGCGCCTCTTTCTAACAAAGTGATATCCCGTTGTAATCTTGAAATAATCTTGGTCAAAATCCTTTTTTGCCATACGGAATAATTCCACATAGACATGGTGATTCTGTATGGCTGTCTGATTAAAGAGTAATTTTCTATCAACTTTGGTTCATTACTCATATAAAATAATTTGAAGAAAATTTTACCTGATATTTAGCTATTACCTGAGTAGATCCTGAAGTTGATGGACGAATGCTATTTTTTTCTTAAAAGTTTCAGATTGGGCGAGCCATGTATTCGTATTCTCGCTTTGAATTCTCTTAATAACGACTTCATCACATGTCCATTCATCAGAATTAAAATGGTATTTGAAATTAAATTTTTTGAGCCATTCTTCGTGTAAGGGTACCCCGATGATATCCCGATCGCTATCCGGATTGTTTCGGCTGGCAAGATGAACCACGCCTGGTTCAAGTACCACAACGGTATCCGGTATAACTTTTTCTTCATAACAAACGGCAACGATATTTCCAATACGTAAATCGGATGACTTCATGTTATTTTTTTTAGACAATACTTTTATTTCTTTTTTTATCGGAAATGCTTATAGCTATCTCCCGGGCATAATTCTGTTCGTATTTGGTCAACTGTTTCCCTTCAGAAACCCATTGGTCAACCTCATCTTTTTTGAAATACAAAGTTTTCCCTTTTTTATTACAGGGAATCTCACTTTTGTGTGTTAATTGATAAAGGGTGGAGGTTTTCATTTTAAGGTATCTGCATAGCTCAGGAACTTTCATGATAAATTCATCAATATCTTCTGTTTTCTCCTTGCTATTAAAAAGCCCCGATTTCTCTAAAGCAGTTTCAACCGCCCTGGAAACTATTTCTTCCAGTTCTTCCTTCTCAATTGTGATGATTACTCCCTGCATATTATTTAGTTGGATTTTTAGGTTTTTTAACTGAAATACTGTTGTTAACTTCCTATCCAGCTTACGTTTTTGTTCAAAAATGAATTTGCACTACAAATATCATTTTGACTCAAAAGATATTTTCACACCATGAACCGTATTCGGTAAAATATTTTTCGGTCATAGGGATAATTCTCCCTTGTCCAGCATTGATAGTTCTTGTCATTTTGTCAAGTGAAGAAAAAAGCAAAACGCAGTTATTTTAAGGATGAAGAGGCGATTAGGAGGGTTGGTCAAAGGATTAGAGAAATCAGAACATCGAAAAAAATTTCGCAGTACAATTTAGCCAATGATTATAGTCAAATTAATCGTATGGAATTAGGAAAAGTAAACTTTAGTATATCAAGCCTTTTGAGGATTGCAAAAGCATTAGGCGTTGATCCCAAAGATTTTTTGGATTGGTAATAGTGAAACTTAGAAATGCAATTCGTTTAGGAGGGATTTGATTCATTAAAAGGATAAGCCTTTTCAAGATCGCTTAATAAATAATTGAATTATGGAGGAGTTGATATTTTTTTTGAATTCTATTCATCCTTTGAGTAAAGACACTAGCGATTTTTTAATGTCAAGGTTACAATTCGTGGAGATTTCTAAAAAGAGTTTTGTATTAAGAGAAGGAGATGTTTGTCGTGAAATATATTTTGTAACTAAGGGTCTCTTAAGATGTTTTTACAAAAAGAATGAGAAAGACGTCAGTGCATGGTTTATGAAAGAAGGAGATGTTGTGATCTCTGTTGAAAGCTTTTTAAAACAGACAAAAAGCAAAGAGAATATTCAGGCTTTAGAAGACTGTTCGTTGTATTATATTAATTATGATGAGCTACAATTGGCCTATTCAAATTTTTCTGATTTCAATTCTATTGACAGAATACTAACTGAAAAATATTACCTGTTAAGTGAACAAAGATTATATTCATTGAGAATGCAAAGGGCAAGTGAAAAATACCTGTTTTTGTTAAATCATTTTCCTCAAATACTCCTTAGAGTACCCTTGAAATATATCGCATCTTACCTGGGGATCACCGAAGAAACATTAAGCCGGATAAGGGCTATGAAAATATTAATTGATAATTATCAAGAATTACATAAGGTGTTAGTTATTTAATTTTACATGGAAGGATGTCGCAAACTTTTGCGTCAGATATAATTGTAAAATGTAATCTATGAATTTAGATGAGTTACTAATTCTCTCTATAACCAAATGGAAAATGGTTTGGATGAAATCAATCTGAATGAAACAGATATACTTCAGCGACTAAAGGATTCTTCCAGAACCATTTTAAGGTCAATTTTAAGTTTGAAAAATTTTATTGTCAACTATGAATTTGTTGACATTATTGATGAAATAAATTTTTTTAAGAATATCAAACCAAAGTTTTCAAGTAAATTGATATTTTACCAAAAAGCTTATGAAATTCAATTGTATTTGCCAATTGGTCAATTGCCGGACATAAAAATTTACTACTTCAAAGAAATTCAGAAAATAGATAAATATCTTAATGATAATAAAGAGTTGTTCAGTTATTATAGATCAAATTCAACACTTATTGATGAGATCTATTTTGTAAGAAAAAAACCTGACTCCTGGTTGCTGTTAGGCTTAGATGATTATGAAAACGATCTTGACTTTACCACCTTTTACGACCACAAAATATCAAAAATTATAGCTTTTGACTTTTTACCGGAATTTATCAAAGAGTCAATTAATAAACTTGAACAAAAAAATGAATCAAGGAAAATTATCCTTCGAGATAAAGGAGATTTAATATGGACCAGTTCAAAAGTTTCTCTCGTCGAATTGCTTTATGCTTTGCAGTCAACCGGTTCATTTAATAATGGATCTATCGGCATCAAGGATCTGGCAAATGAACTTCAATCGTTATTCAATGTAGATATGGGAAATTATTACCGAGCTTTTCAGGAAATAAGAATACGGAAATCAAGCCGCACCAGTTTTATGGATCAATTAAAAACTCGTTTGATAAAACGAATGGATGATTCAGATGAAAACCCTAAAACGCGGTAAATAGTTTCAGTCAAAGAAATCTACTATGAGTTGAGCCATCTTACTATTTACAACTATCTCCTCTTCTATCTTCAAATGAGAAATTCTTTTTCAATGCTTAAAACATTTTACCAAATTAACTATTTGCAAAAAACTAATTGATTTCCTACTCATATTATATTGGATTACAGTTAATGGGAGTAGAAATGTAGGGTAAATTGTAGGGTAAATAAAAAACCACTTACGATTTAAATTTACGTAAGTGGTTGATTATAAGTGCTCCCCCTTCTGGACTTGAACCAGAGACCCTCTGATTAACAGTCGATAAAACATGCTTTTAGTTATTTTGAATTACTTTCAGTTATGTGCTGAAAGCCTTACTGCTATTGGATTGTATTGAATTTTTCGTTTTCTTTGTTTTTGAATATTTGTTATCGTTTTTGAAAAATATGTATCAAATCATGTATCAAATCCAAAAAAATTTTTATCATGAAACAAAGAAATATTACTGTAACTATCGTACCTGATAAACGCAGATTAAAAGATAATGTTACCTACCCTTTAAAATTACGTGTAACCTACAAAGGGGAAAGAAAATATTATGCAACAGGTTACAATGCAAGCTTAAATGATTATTTGCTCTTAATGGAAAATAAGGTGCGTGGTGAATTAAGAAAAACAAATTTTGCTTTAAGGGAAATCCAAATTAATGCTCAAAAATGTTGTGACGGCCTGGAAAACTTTTCCTTTTTAAAATTTGAAGCTTCATTCTTTCCGAAAAAAGTGACTGTTACCAATTTACAATCAGGCTTCGATTCTTATATCAACGAACTTGAAGCAAATGAGCAAATTGGTACTGCATCTTCCTGTATCTCTGCTTGCGTATCATTGCATAAATACAAAGCGGGATTAAAATTTGAACATATTACCCCTGAATTTTTAAGAAGCTATGAACGTTGGTTTGTGGGCCAGGGTAAATCAATCACTACCGTTGGTATTTATCTAAGAGCCCTTCGGGCAGTTATAAACGTTTCAATAAAACAAGGTTTAATGAATTTGGAAGATTATCCATTTGGTAAGGGTAAATATATAATACCTACCGGCAGGAATATAAAGAAGTCTCTAACGCTTGAAGAAATTGCAAAAATTTATAACTATGTAACAGAACCTGGCAGTGTTGATGATATGTGCCGCGATTATTGGATATTTATTTACTTGTGCAATGGCCTAAATGTGAAGGATCTTTGTTTATTAACGTATAAGAATATTCAGGGTGATTTTATTGTATTTAATCGTGCTAAAACTATCAGGTCAAGGCGTTCAAATCCTGAACCCATCAGGATTGCTTTAAAGGATGACTCAAATAGGATAATCGCTAAATGGGGACAACACGAACTCTCACAAGACACCTATATTTTCCCTTATTTAAAGCCCGCAATGACTCCGCAAAAGCAAAGAGACAATATCGGATTGCTTATACACCTTATAAATGAACACATGAAGCAAATAGCTATTGAACTTGGAATATGTAAACCAATAACAACCTATTATGCCCGGCATAGTTTCGCAACAATTTTAAAAAATAGCGGAGTTTCCACAGAATTTATATGCGAAGCTTTAGGGCACACATCTTTACAAACCACAAAGAATTATTTAGCAGGATTTGAACAGGAAGCTATAAGAAAGACAACAGATGTGCTGACTTCATTTAAAAACAATTTAAAGATTGCGTGAACCCAGAAATTATTTTTTATGGCAGTAATATTGTCGATGGTTTTAATATAGTTGCCCTAACTTTCAGTGAATAGGAAAGAACTGAACAGCTTGATAATTTTTAACGACACCTGGCTTGAAAATCATGAATGCGATTTTTTAAATCAATTATTAATGGATAAACTAGAAATTAAGACTGAAATTCAAATACTATATGGTGACATAGCTCAACTTATAAGTCAGGCAAAAATTAAAGTAGCTATCACAGTTAATGCTGAAGTAGCTTTACTAAACTGGAAGATTGGTGTTTATATTAACCAGTTTGTTTTAAAAGGTGACAGAGCACCTTACGGCAAACAGATCATTCTCGATTTGTCTCATCTTTTATCTAAAAATTTTGGATCCGGTTGGTCTGAAAAACAATTAATGCACTGTCTCCGCAGTGCGGAGAGTTTTTCAGAGGAACAGATTGTCTCCGCATTGCAGAGACAATTAAGTTGGACTCATTTAAAAACCATATCCTATATAGACGATCCATTAAAACGTCAATTTTATTTAGAAATGTCAATTAGCCAGCGATGGAATACAAGAACATTATCTACCCAAATAAATAAAATACTTTATGAGCGTACATGCATTGCTCAAAAACCAGGAGAGCAAATTAGTAATGCATTAGATGAATTAAAAAATGAAGATTTAATAAATCCAGATTTATTTTTTAAAAGCAGCTATATTCTGGATTTTTTAGGATTAAAAAGCACCTATTCAGAAAAAAATCTGGAAGATGCATTGGTAGCCAATCTGGAACAATTCATTCTTGAACTGGGCAATGGATTCGCTTTTTTAGAACGCCAAAAGCGAATTTTAATTGACGCGGAGGATTATCATTTGGATTTACTCTTTTACCACCGAAAGTTAAAACGACTGGTAGCTATAGATTTAAAATTAGGCAAATTTAAACCTAAATATAAATCGCAAATGGAACTATACTTACGATATTTACAGCGACACGATATGCAACAGGGAGAAAAAACACCTATTGGCTTACTGCTTTGCAGCGAGGGAAATACAGAACATATTGAACTGCTAATGTTGGACGAGAAAGAAATAAAAGTAGCGCAATACCTGACCGAACTACCTTCAAAAGAATGGTTTGCCAACAAA
Organism: Bacteroidota bacterium; assembly: GCA_030853195.1. Classification (GTDB taxonomy): domain Bacteria; phylum Bacteroidota; class Bacteroidia; order Chitinophagales; family Chitinophagaceae; genus Ginsengibacter. The sequence continues at coordinate 9,460 of JALYVO010000024.1, forward strand.
CTGCATCGGGCAATGGAAATTGCTAAAATGAATTCATCTGAAAAATAAAATAACGGACAACCTGCTTGTTTTGGACGTTTCTGATTAAGAATGGGTTTAAAGTTCGAAACCCTGCAGGGGTCACTAATTTTTTGAGCTTTAGAGGTATTGATTTTGAAGGCTTTTATTATCCCTTTTAATTATCATATTTTTATTTTATCAATTTTTTTCTTAATCCGGTCGGTCTCGATTAATTGCCACAACTATTTTCTGTTAAACATTTCCTTCTCCATGGTTCGCCTCTCACGAAACCACTTCTTATATTATTTCAAATCTCTTTTTTAAAAACCAAACTCATCCATCCAGGTTTCATAAAGATATTCCGGTTAGCTTGGAGGTTGGTCAAACTTTTATTAAGCCTTTTAAAATTACTTAGCCAAAAAAGGAAGCGTAAATTTTTACACTTATAAATTAATCAACTTCCCGTAGGCTGTCAAATACTTATTGAGCCTGGGTATATCTTTATCGGTTACTTCATTCAATCTTTTTATATCAAGATTATCTAAAAGGTCGTTTATTTTTATTTTAATGGCGAGTGAATTTGTTTTTACTCTTTCTACAAACTGGTTGTAATCTTCATCTTCTTTTTTTGTTAAACATTTAATTGCGTCAACAACTTCTTCAGAGAATCCTTCTCTTTCGAGGTCGCCAAATGTCCACGATGTATCTTCAATTAAATCGTGAAGAATGCCAACAATTTTTTCATTAATCGTTCTCCCTGCATTCATGACCCTTAATATATGTAAGATGTAAGGATCCTTGTTTTTATCTACCTGATTTTTGTGGGCTTCAGTTGCTATTTCAACTGCTCTTTGAAGTGTTGCCATAAGATTATAGTGTTTTCAACGATGTATGATATTCAAAATCTTTTTTCTTTCCCTGCCGTGATTGGTATTTCATTAAACACTTTCACATACCGCTGATGGCGAAGGTTTCGCAGCAAAGGTTTTGTGGGCTTGCTATACTTGTGCCTTTGAATACTAACTATAACTTAATTCAACCAGCCCTTTCATCACGCCGAAATCTCTTGCACTGCTATACTTCCAATCTTCTTCTCTTGTAACAAAACCTGACCTTAAAATTAACTAAGCACAGCCAGCGAAGTAAGATCCGATCGCTCTATGGGAATTATTCTTTCCTTCTCCGCCTCCTTAGTTCCATATCATGTTTTACAAATTGATTTGCCAGCGACGTACTTGTTTCTGTTTCGTTTAACAACTTCGCCTTAAGCCATCTTCCTAATTTCATAATTATTTGGATTTCCTCCGGGCTATAATGCCACCGGAGGTTATTACAAGTACTGCAACTTGGCAAATAATTATTCGCTGAGTGTACGCCACCCGTTATATGAGATTTTACATGATCTGCATGAAAATTATTTAACGCCAGTTCTATACCACAAACGTGACATCTGCCATCTGTTTTAGTCAATATTTCTACTCGTTGTTTTTTAGAAAGCGCTAAACGCTTTGTATCCTTTATTTTACTATTGCGACGCTGATCTCGTAAACTTACTATAAGTTTTTGTAAGCCTTTACCTGTTTTGATGGAGCGGAGAAGTTTTAATTCCAACGGTGCACTCATAATAAATTAGTTGACAGCCAAGTTGTGAAAATTGCAATTCTTAATACTGAGCCAATATTTTATAAGCGACTCACTTATAGTTGTAAGATAACGAAAGTTCTTCTCATTAAACTGAGTAAAGCAACTCTCGAATTATTTTTATGTTTAAACGAATAGCGAAATGAGGTTAGCGCATTTTCAAAGTAACTGAGCACAGCCGGGGAAATGAATACATGCGGAGGCATAATTTAAAGACCTTTTTCTACTAGGAACTTGCTGAAATTTAATCTCCCTTCTCCTCGTTCTTCAACAAACAAAGTATCCGGATTCGCAGATAAATACAAGTCAATCTTTTGACCTAGGCGATGGAATTTATCTAAGTGATCATTAAGATATTTCACAGGTACTTGCAGATAATGAAAGTTTCTCGATTTGGAGCAACCTGGCAAATAAACATGGGCATATTTAATTGCATCAATTGCAGTTTCGGAAAACTGTAGCCACCATACCTGAGTTTTTGGCCATGACTCTTCAGGCTTATAGAATTTTGATGTGCAGATTTTATTACCGTCATCCTTAAAATTCTCTTTAAACCATTGGCGGCCATTATTCATAAAACTATTTCTTTTAAGCGAGATGAAATATCTCTCCAGTTTGAATTTAAGTTTACTGTCTTTATTTGAATCTTGTGATTAAGATATTTGAAATTTAAATTATAATCTGTTTCTATAGTGGGATAAAGCAAAATCCCTTTAGCGCTTAAGGTTTTTGAGCTGCCGTCTTGTTGATTTAATAGATAGCTAAATAATTGATAAAGGTTAGCCGATTTTATTTTCTGCTTTTCATAATTTACCGTCATGGTCTCGCGGTAAAACTTTGTATCCATGATTATTTTTTCATATTCACTTTCGAGAGTTATATCTGTTTCCATTTGTGGCAAATATTGATAGCTTTCGTTATCGGTGTTGCTGAACTGCCAGGTTATAGTTTCTTTTTTTACGATCTTAAACTTCTTTTGTTCAATCTTATAAAAGTTTCTTACGAATGCTTCAAAGAGTTGATTCATTTTATTGTCATCCCTGGTAAAGTCTGAAAACGTGTATTTTCCATATTCTTCAGAGGGCAATGTGCTCTCATAAATAATTTGACAAACATTCATTACAAAGCCATAAAAGCGATTATTTCTGTGAAGCTGGATTTGATTAAAAAGAGAATTTTTTATTTCAATTTGGTCTATGTCCGAAAACAATCTTGACAAAAAAACTAATTCGTTTTTTAATTGCTTATCCAGTCCTGTGGTTCTTGTAAGCCTGTAAATTGTAGTTACTAAAATCCTGTTTAACATGATGTTAGAAGAAAAATCGTCAAAGGAACAAATCGTTTTTTGCTTGAATAGTAGATTACTTTTAAGAGTTTGACTAATTTGAATCTTGCCTTTTACACCAGAAATTTCTTTGGTATGGTCAATATAGTTTTTATCAATGCCTCTTTTTAAAAGCATTTTAGTTGCGTTGATCAAAACTTTGGTAAATAGATCAAGTAATTCCGTTTTATCATCTATTGAAACATTTACCCGTTCTTTCTCCTCCAGCTTGTTCCACGCGTAGCAAAGCAAGTAGTAGATATTTTCAATCGGAATTTGCATCTTTTATCTTGAAAGTTGCTTTAAAATTTCTGTAACCTTTGCTGAATTATCAAACCAAATCTCTTCCAGTAATGGTTTTAATTCAAAACTTAAAATCTCACTCCACCATTTATTTTCATCCTCATTGGCTGAATAGGCACAAAAGTAACTGTGTCCAATTTGGAAGCCATCGCCAAGATTGATATCCTCTTTGATCTTATCATTTACTTTTTTAACCGCCGAACAAATATGTTCTACCAATGTCACCGATAAACCCTTAGCTAAAAGGAAAGAACGGAAATTGTTCCCATAGTCAGGTTGTAGTGTAACGAAGGCAAACCTCCTTCTTAAGGCGTAATCCACAATGGCCAATGAACGGTCTGCCGTGTTCATTGTGCCTATTATGTATAAATTTTCAGGAACATAAAAGCGGTCTTCTTCATCTTCAGCGTAAGTAAGTTTTAAAGCAAATTTCTCCTCTCTCTTGTCTGCCTCAATAAGCATCATCAATTCACCGAATATTTTACTTAAATTTCCTCTGTTTATTTCGTCAATAATGAAGAAGAACTTTTGTTCAGGAAGATTAATTGCTCTTTGACAAAAAGTATAAAACAATCCATTTCTCAATTCAAAACTTCCATTAATTGTTGGTCTTAATCCTTGGATAAAATCTTCATAGCTGTATGACTGATGGAATTGCACCATTTCTATACTAGCATCTTTTATTTCTTTCATTACTTCATAAGCAATTTTACGAGCAATAAAAGTTTTACCAACACCCGGCGGACCTTGCAAAATGATGTTCTTTTTCCTTTTCAATAAATCAACAGTTTGATAAAAATCAGCATCACTTATAAACGGCTTATCTATATCTTTAGTAAAGTCATATTTTTTGACTGAACTTTCAATTGATATTCCTTCAACTTTATCATTTCTTTCATCAATTGAATTTTCAATTATATTAAACTCTTCCTCTGATAATTTAAATAAGCTACCTTGATTATTTTTAAATACCTCACAACTTTCTAATCCTTGAATGTGTTTCAATTCATTCCAATAAACCGGATAAGCTAATTTTTTTATTAGCTCAAATTCAATTTGTTCTTTATTATCTTTTTGGAATATTCCTTTTGTACCTCGATAAATCGCCTTTATTGCTTTTGAGGGTGTGCTTTCATATCCAATAATTATATCTCCCTCTTTAAAGGCTTCAAAATATTTATAAATCCTTCGTTTATTTCCGTCGTCATTGTGTGTAGTGTAGGTTTGCAGTTCACCTTCCTTATGACTTCCTATTTTCCAAATTTTGGGGTTTGCATTGAGCCACCAAAAATTTAATGGTTCATTTTCATCAGAACCATCTTGTTGAATCTCATCAATTAAATTAGAATTATCAGCTTGCTTTTTGAATTTGGATTGAACTAACTTAAATAAATCAAAGGCTTCTTTGTCAGTAAGGGTTTTGTTTTTTCCTAACTCCGTTAACGACCATAATCCACGTTTCTCATTAGAAATTAAGCCTGCATCTTTCAGATAATTTCTAGCCCATGCTACTTGGTTATAAATAATTGGTACTCCTGTCTTGGATTTTTCATCTAGTTCTTGTTCATTGAAATTAAATTCAGCTACAACCAACTTTGTTATTTCAGAAGGCTTTCCTTCACCACCAACACTGTTTAATACTTTTAAAAGTGGGTTAAAAAATCTTATAAATTTAGGGCCTTCATTTTGAGAGGATTTTTCTAAACCTCTGGTTAATTCAACTTCTTCCATTTCTATCAATAAATCATTTTCTACAAAAACTGAAGCAAGCTCTGGATACATTCTTACATATTCATTCAGTATAAACTCATAAACCTTAGTAGGGCTAAATGTGTCAGGTCTAAATAATGTTTTATAATTTTTTAAAGTGTTCGATTTATATTGATAAACTTTATCTGTAATCCATTTTACTGTTCTTTTGTGATTATACCCACCACCATTTACATCGAAATAATAATTGCCTTCAATTATACCAATACCCAAGCAAGTATTAACGCCTTTAGTTGCAAAAACTACATCCCCGATGTTTGCTGTTTTGAATAGCCACAGGTTCCAGGTTTTATTTGATTGGTTTTCTTCTGGGAGACCAATTTTTAAGTTCAATTCTTCCCTTGAACTAAATTTTGTTAAGTCACCAAAATCAAAATCTATTGCTATTATACTTTCGCTGTAAAATCTTTCCCATTCGGAAGCCTGATTGCCAGGAGCAAACTTGAAATAATTTCGGCTTTCTTTATTGAGTTGTATGATTACAGATTTCATTTCTTGAAAAACACCTAAAGCTTCGCTATAACTTTTAATTGTTTTTAAATTATTCGGCTTATGCTCTTTTATTGACCAACCTGCAATTTGACCTGCCTCCGGTTTGACACTGAAGCGAATGAAAAACTGGTAACTATCCTTATGAGAGTATTTGGTAATAGGATATAAGGCGAGCCAACAGAAGGTGCTACCAAAATTAGTGGCTCCCTGAAAATCAACTATGTGAAATGTATAGTCTCTTAAATTTAATGTCCCTAACAAGTCGTTGGCAATTTGTTCCAGGTAATTTAATACGGTTTCTTTAATTGAGGCTCTATAAAAAAAACTATAAAAAACACTCCACGGATTTTGCCAGTTCGCAAATAAATCTCTTTTAAATAATTCATACTCCTGAATTTGCTTTAAGAAAGACTCTTTGTAATAATTGAAATAGTTAACATCTTTTGTACGAATCTTATCTTTGATTTCATTTACAAGTGTTTCATTAATAGTTTCGCCTTGCAATAATCTCCGGGCAATTTCTGCTCTCAATAAATTTACGGGTTTAAAATCACGGTCAGGGTCTCCATATTCTTTGAAAATATCTTCCACTACGAGTTTGGATAAATTATTTATAGCTTCAAACAAAGTGTCCGGTTTTTCAGAATAACTGTTATACTGTTTTGCTAAATCAACTAAATATTCAAATTGTATTTGCATATTTTTTAGTTTACAATCATTTTTGTCAATTTGCCAATTTTAATTTTATTATCTCTACCCTACGCCACCTCTCCCCACCATTCCCTATACCTCGCCTCCGCCTGCTCCATAATTTCATCCATGATATCTTTCAAACCTGCGCTCACGCCTTTCCTCATCAATACTCTTTTTACTGCAAGCATTATTTGAGCTTTGGCATCCGGTTTTTTATACCAATCTATTTGAAGATTTTTCTTTACCGCAGCGGTTACTTCTTTCACTATTTCATTTATCAAAGTGTAATCTTTAATCGCATCTTTGTGATGAGCAAGAATGTCATAAAAGGCTTCTTCTTCATCCGTTAATCCTAAAAGTTTTCTTCGCTTATCTTCTTCCTGCATATCCCTCGCGGCTTCGCGCATTTTTTGCAGGGCCACAAGGCTATCAAAGAAATGATTGTGGTAATCACTGATGATTTTCTCCACTTCTTCTCTTAACTTTTTGTACTTGATGATATTTTTAAACTGACGAAGTTTTATTTCTTCATTCATGATCTTTCTTATCAGTTCCAATTTTAATTCATTGCCACTCTTTTGCTCTTTAGCAGTTGCGAGAAAATCATCGTTAATGATAGAGATATCAAACTTGTCGATACCAGCCATTGTGAACACATCCACCACTTCATCGCTTTCGATACTTCTGTGAATCAGATCTTTTATCTGCCCTTCTTTCTTCCTGATGTTGGTCACAGGATTTTTAATCTTCCTGACGGCAGCGCCTACATGTTGAAGGAATATAATGTCAAGCGAAATATCTCCAATCTCTGAATTACTTTTAATTACCGGAACAATGGCAGTTAATTTCATTTCATTGAGCATAAATTCCTTACTTCTTTCTTCATCGCTCAAAATATAATTCGTGGCAGTGCTGACCAGTTTTAGCTTATCTCCTTTGCTTAGTGAATGCCATGCGCTGTAACTAAAATCTTTGGGAAGACTTTCTTTCAATGCGGCTATAAATTCCGTGGCTATTTCAAATGCTTCAGCGGTATCAATTGTTATATTGCCTTTGCCGCCGCTGCTTGTATATTTTTTGGTAGCATCTCTTAGCTTATCGCCGATGCCTATATAGTCCACAATTAATCCACTTGGCTTTTCTTCAAAAACAGTCGCTACACGATTAATCGCCTGCACGAGGTTGTGGCCGCTCATTATTTTATCTACATATAAAGTATGAAGGGGAGGATTGTCAAAACCCGTTAGCCACATATCTCTTACAATAACAATCTTCAAAGGATCGTCCGGATCTTTAAATCTCGCTTTTACAGTTTCGGAATTTTCTTTGGTGCGAACGTGAGGTTTCCATGCCGCAGGATCTTTGGAAATGTTGGTTGTCATTACAACTGCAACTTCCGGACAACCTTCCAAAGCAACCAATGCATCATACATTTTCACACAATTTCTCCGGCTCATGCAAACGGTCATTGCTTTTCCTTCCAGGCTCTTTGAACGTTCAGTAAAATGCTTGAGGATATCTTTTGATATTTTTGCAACCCGTTCATCTGAACCTGCTGCATCTTCCACCGCTGCCCACATTACTTTATTGCGATCTTTCTGATTTAATCCATCAAGTATTTCTTCTGCTTCTTCTTCTATTCCGGGATTACCTAAGTGAAGCTTTGCCAGTCGCGGTTCATAATAAATTGGAACTACCGCATGATCTTCTGTCGCCTGTTTGATATCGTAGGTATGAATGATCTCACCAAAAACCTGGACCGTATCTGCATCTTTTGTATCAACAGGTGTTCCTGTAAATCCAATGAATGAAGCATTGGGAACTGCTTTGCGCAGGTTGTTGGCGAATCCCTGAAGCAAACCGTATTGTGTGCGATGGCATTCATCAGCAATTACAATTATATTTTCGCGGTTGCTTAACAAAGGATGTTCTGCTTCTCTTCCCTCTTCAATATCTTTCAGTCTGAATTTTTCTATTGTGCTGAAAATAACTCCGCCACCATCGCCGCTTAAAAGTGTTCTTAGTTCGTCTGTAGTTTGTGCGAGTGAAACATCACCCACCAAATCTTTTGCCGCTACAAAATCCTCATACAATTGTTTGTTGAGGTCAAATCGATCTACCTGCACAATGATGGTAGGATTTTTTAATTCAGGAATTGTGCGGAGTATACCTGTGTAGATCGCCATAGTAATACTCTTACCGCTGCGCGTGGTATGCCATATCACACCAATGCGCCCGTCACCAATTGGCTTGATGGCCTTTAATGTTTCTTCAAGTGCATATTGCACACCAAAGAACTGGTGATACTTTGCTCCCTTCTTTATCAGTAATCCTTTGTCTGGTTCATGAAAAATATAGGAACGGATATATTGTAGCAATCGCTCAGGAACCAATAGACCATTGATAAGAGTTTCCAAAGCAAAATCTGATTCCACCATATTAATTCCATCCACACTTTTCCATGATGCGAACCATTCCATACCGCTGCTGAACATGCCGTGCAATGTAGTACAGCCATCACTGATCACCGTTAGTTCGTTGGTCTCAAATACCTGCGGAATATCCTGGATATAATGCTGTACCTGGTTGAATGCATTATCTACCGTTGCATCTATATCAAATAAATTTTTGAATTCAAATAATACAATGGGCAAACCATTAATAAAAATAATGAGATCAGGGCGGCGCCTGTTTCTTCCTTCAATTGTGAATTGGTTTACTACCAAAAAATCATTTTTATCTACCTCATTATAATTAACCGGATAGAAATGTTCAAACTGTTGTTTCCCTTTTTCATCCTTCCATGTTTTGCTGATGCCTTTGCTCAATTTTAAATGAAAGGCATGATTGCGCTGGTGAATATCTGTACCGGCATTGAATAAAAACTCCTGCTTTACTTCTTCCAGAATTTTTGCAGGCACATGACGATATGTTTGCCGAAGGAAATTCCCAAACACATCTTCCAATACGGCTTTCTTGTGACTACGGATAATATCCTCACCATGTTTATAATGATAAGGTTTTAGTAAAAGCAACCATTCTATAGCTGCTTCTTCAATATCGCTTTCAGCAAGAAAATTATATGGCATAAGCAGTACAAATAGTTTTGGTTTAGAGTTCTATTTTTATGCAGTTTTAAAATTTTAATTTACCTCTTCCTTAAATATTGTTTCTTCTTTCATTAAAGCATCAACATCAATTTCACCGGACATTAGTTTGGGAAGAAGTGCATCTCGGATTTTAGATAGGTTGAATATCTCATTATTATTATTAAAGATTTTTTCATAAAAGCCTTTTACTATATCGTTGAATTTTAATAGATGTTCCTTTGCCGGTAAAAGAGCAATTTGATTTTTTAAATCGGATTGACTAATTAATGGCTGAGTACTTCCTCTATTTAAACTATTAAAATCAAAAGAACTTAAAACAAATTTCGAAAAATAAAGATTGTAGCAATGTTTAGGTTCAGAAACTAACACGTTGTCCGAAATCCAAATCTTGTCCCGAACTAATTGTATAGTACCCAAAGTCCCTACCCTACCTGTTAACAGAACTTTTTTATCTGATAAGAACTTATTGGTTTTGCCTATAATGCCATTCGCTCCGTGCACATTGTACAACCCATTTCCATCAAACTCATTTCTTTTTAAACCCTTTCCTGTCCAGACTTCAACTAAATCATTATAGCATCCCCATTGCCACCCTTCTGGTAAATTATCAGGATCAATATTATCAACAAAATAATGATTGAATAACGCTTGCGCCATTTGTTCCAATGTTTGGTTCATGCGGCGGTTGAGTTCTATTTTATCATCGAGGGAAGATAGGATGGAGGCGATGCGGGATTGGGTGTTTGTACCTACTTCGTCTGGTACATTAATTTCAAATTGTTCAAGCATGCTCTTCGTTAATGCTTTTCTTGTTGCACCTGTCGATGCCAGGGATAAAAGCATTTCTTTATTTTCTCTAGATAACAAAGCATATTTTAAAAATTCAGCATTCAGCTTTATTTGATTAGCTCGTAAAATTGCTACATGCTGATTTACTCTTGCTGGTAATATATATTCCGGTACCTGACAAACTCTCGCGACAGAATCTCCTGTTATGTTTATTAACACATCTCTCTCTTTTATTTCTACATTTGCCAAGGCACTAGCTTGTTCATCATCTATAAATGCAAGCCCATTTTTTGAGAAAACAAAATCTAAAATATTTTGGCTTCGAATTAAAGAAATGCCTTCACTTCTATAAGAGGCATCTCCTCCTCGGGGTGTGGCTCCACTGCCAATTTTCGAGCAGCCAATAAATAATTTAATTTTATTAAATTTCCTCATAGACTAATGGCGTTCATAGACTTAATAAAATCCACTTTATAATTCTTGTTTATTAAAATATTTCTAATTCTGGAGACATGAGATTTTGAAGGTTGCCAAACACTATTAGAATTTGCTTTCTTAGATGGGATAGCTATTCCCTTTTGCTTTAAAAATTCTAATACAGGTGCGACATATGATTTTTCATTAGTGGAAAGTCCTCTATAAAAAGTATTTTCCTGTCGACCTCCGCCCGCCTGCAAATAAAGTTTTTTTAGAATTGTCAAACCGACCTTCGTTGGCACCGGAAGATCAAGGCCCAATAAAGCAGAGGTGGTAATTTCATTGGGCTCATGATTATCAATTACTGTACTATTAAAATTTTCAAACCCCATTAACGTGGCTTCCGTACAACCAATTAAAACTCCAACATAACAATCTTGAAAAAAAGGAGATGTTTTTTTATCCGGCATATCCTCGATATGTAATTCCCTGATAATAACATCACTAAAGGTCACTCGAGACCAGTCGTTCTCTTTTTTCAATTCAAAGGAAGGTATTAGGATATTTCTAAAAATCACAGCTTCTCTCGTCCAAGGTTTTCCTAAATAGTTAAGGGAAACCAGAATATCGGTAGCCAATACATCTGCCTCAATTTTTTTTGCATTCAATATAGCATCTTCTAATAATCCTGCATTAATAGTATTTGATTTATGACATATCAATTGAGTCCCTATTTCATCCAATGTTTCTTGCCATTGTCTTGGATCAGCTGATATTTTGTATTGATACGGATTCTGTATATACCTAAGAACTTCACCTGCTTTTGCTATACTTGCAAGATGCTCATCTATGAAGTATCTTGATCCGTCCTGTTGGTCTTGAGGTGCTAAACCAGGCAATCTTTGTAATAAAACAAGTGCTCTATCATCCGGATAATAACCACATTTGTCGTTAAAAACTCTTTCTAAATCTTCTTGATAAATAGGCCCCAATCCACTTTGGAATTTTCTTGCATAGGAAGCAACTCCTTCGATTATTTCCCTTATCGTTTCTGGCATTAAACCGGCTTCGATAGCAGATTCTCTTTTAGAAATTTCGTCCAACAGAATATCCCATCCCTCTGCTGGACTATCGATCCCTTCCGAATTTATTAAACCATTTAAAATCCCTTTAGCTACTAAATACCCCAATAATAATGGGCGTGATGGTACCCATTCGGGAATAGTCGTATTAATCTTTTTGTTTTTAAGATATTCTGCCATCTGTTCTTTAGAAAAATCTCCTATCGTAAGAATTGAGACTGACGACTTAGTACCAAAAGCTTTCTCTGTCTCTTTAATGGAATCAAAATAATTTGCCCGGCCTGCTAGGAGAATTCCACTACCACTAGGGTTTTGCCGAATAAACTCTCGCAATAATTCCATTGATTTATACCTTATTTCTTTCAATGTAGAAGATTTGCCTGCCCAACCCAATGCAGCAATTTCATCAAATCCATCCAGAATTAAAATCGCATACCCAGATCGCCATGCTCTTACTATATGATCAGGGTTTTTGTAGCCAATATTTCTTGCATGTCTTTCAATCGCTTCAACTGGATTTACTTGACCATGGTGATCTCTTAAATTAATATAAATCGGGAACTTAACCGTAGATTTTGCCTTATATTTATTATTCAATATTTTGTAAATTTCTTTTAGAGTCATACTTTTTCCAACACCATAGTGCCCTTGAATAATTATATCATTTCCAGCTAATATTTCATCCGCTATTTTATTTGTACTCCATAATTCCAATTTGTTTTTAACATTGCATAAGTCCATATCAATATATTCCTCCTTGACAATAAATTCCCCTGTTTTTGGATCTCGAACACTACCAAAAGGGTATTTGAACCTGCAACTAACATATATATGAACGTCTATGAGTTTACTTTGAAATTTTTCAAATGAGCACGCTGTAACTAAATACCCATTTGAATTTGCTACAGTTCTCTGGTCTGCAGTTGGTTCATCTTTTGTTATAAACCATCCCTTTACTCCTTTGTCAGGAAATTTTTTTTGCATCTGCTTCGCGAGGGACGATAGTTTTCCAACATCCTTTACAGCCTTTTCCCTAGTTCTAGAAATAGTACACTCAATTAAATGTACTGTTTCTTCAGTTATGTATACACCATCTCTTTCTTTACCATCAATTATCTCGCTTCCACCTCCAAAAGCCTCTGGCCAGAGTTGCTCTGCTATATTTTTTACCTCTCGTTCAAAGTCAAATTGTTCCATAAAAACTATTTTAAAGTAATAATCCAATATTTGTAAAATCCTGCTTTATCTTTTGTTCTAAATCTTTTCCGACCTCAAATTGTCCCATCAACTCTTCCGTCAACTTCTTCATCTTTTCTTCAAAAGAAATTCCATCATCCTCTTCCGCTTCCGTACCAACATATCGCCCGGGCGATAGCACATTATTATTTGCTTTTACTTCTTCCAGTGTGGCTGTTTTGCAAAAGCCCGCAACATCTTCATGCTCACCATTTTTATTTCTCCAGGTATGGTAAGCATCCGAAATCTTTTGCAAATTTTCTTCTTCAAATACACGCAACCTGCGGCTTACCATTTTGCCTAGTTTGCGGGCATCAATAAATAAAATTTCATTCATGCGTTCGCGGTGCATGCCGTCTTTTCCATCACGGTTTTTACTTAAAATAAATAAGCAGGCAGGTATGCCTGTAGTTAAGAAAAGCTTGTCCGGCATTTGTACAATGCAATCCACCATGCCATTATTAATCATGTATTCACGCACATTCTTTTCGCCTGCGCTCCCTGTAGTCATTGCGCCATTCGCCATTACCACACCGGCAGTTCCCTTTTCATTTAGGTGGTACCACAAAGTTTGAAACCACATATAGTTGGCATTGCCGCCTGTTGTAAATTGTTCTTTAGCGCCAAACAGCCGCGGGTCATTTTCCGGCAGGTCTCCCGGATGCCAGTTACTGATATTAAAGGGCGGGTTCATTAAAGCAAAGTCTGCTTTCAAATCAGGGAATCGGTCAACCAATAAAGTATCACCCAATTTTACATCAAAAGAAAGATTGCGTAATAAGAGGTTCATTTTGCAAAGGCGTAGTGTGCCTTCATACCGTTCCTGTCCATAAATAGAAATATCATTTTTATCACCGCCATGTGCCTGTACAAATTTCAGGCTTTGCACAAACATACCGCCGCTGCCACATGCAAGATCCATAATGCGACCTTTTAAAGGCTCAATCATTTCCACCAATAAGCGAACGACAGAACCGGGTGTAAAGAATTGACCGGCGCCGCTTCCTTCAGCCTGTGCAAACTTGCCGATGTAATATTCATATACCCTCCCGTAAATATCACTCTGAGGATTGCTGGCTTCGGAAAACTTTTCGTTGGAAAATAAATTGATCAATCCCGCTACCTGCGAAACAGATAACTGGCTTTTGACAAATATCGGTTCCAGCACGCCCTTATAATCCGGGTTTCTTTGAGCCAGTATTTCATCTATTGCCACAAAAGCTTTATCAACTTTCACTTTGATATCATCCTGCTCCGCATTTTCCAAAAGATAAGTCCAGGTGGCTTGATCAGGAAGTTTGTAAACATTCTTTACCTGGTATTCCAATTCATCTTCCATCAAGGTAAGTTGAACCGCTTCGTCATTGGTATAATAATCTGATTTGGGATTAGAAATCTCTTTTTTAATTTCTTCTTTTCGAATTTTGTAACGTTCGCTGATGTGCTTGACAAAAAGCAATGAAAGCACATAATCTTTATATTGATTCTCTGCCACTGCCCCACGCAGTTCATTAGCTGCGTTCCATAATTCATTTTCAAAATCAATATCGCCTTTAGCTTTGTCAGTTTTAGCTTTTGCCATTTTTAATAATAAATATTTTACTTAGGTTGGTACAAGGCAACCAATAGATTAAAATCAATGCGGCAATCCTGGTATTTCAATTAGAAGACGCTAAAGCTATTGAAAAAAGTTTATAAAAATCTTTCTATCAAAAAATTATTTATATCTTTCCCGTGGCTGGAAAGTTCGACGGGTTTAGTGCTATCAGATGATAATTAATTTCGCAAAGTCTATTGTGCGGCCAGTGAAGAAGGGGAACTAATAAACGTCATTTATCTTGCTAATCAGTGTATCAGGTAATACTGATTTCAAGCTTAAGAATGCAGTTATTCGTTATGGCAACAATTTCTTCTGCTTTCTTATATTCTTTTTTAGGGTATCAGGTTTTTCATTTTTTTGAGGCTGCATAATATATTCCTGTTGTTTTACCTCCTTCCAATTATCGATAAATTGCTTACCTAAAGAAAATAAATAAGTAGCTACTAACACAAGTAAAATCCAAAACAAAAGTCGGCCAAAAAAGACTTTGTAATATTCCATAGCTTCATATTCAGGAAATAATAGTATTTGCTTTTTGTGGGTGATATTTTTAGGCTGATCTTCGATAAGTTTTTCCATGCGTTTGAGCCGAGATTCCAATTGATGCTGTATCGGCGATAAATCTATTTCGGGAATTTCAATTTTTATAGAAGATAGTTTTCCATCAAACGATTCAATTTTTTTACTGATCACCTCAATTTGCTGGTCTTTACTTACTGCTTCCTGGTGAATGGTTTTTATTTCATCAAGGATTTCTTTTAGCACGGTTTCTATAATTTCCTGTTCCATAAAATTTCTTTTTTAAAACTTTATTAAAGATGCTGCGAGCGATGTTTTTTTGGTTTCTTTATGAAGTCTTTATCCGGCAAATTATTATTTAGTTCAGCCTTCATCAGTGTTTGTAATAAACTTTGATTATAACTTTGTGAATCATGACGAGAGCGTAAGCCGGTATCTTCTTTCAATTCTAATTGCTGCTTTTGATGTAATCTTTCACCCATAGCCTGATTTAGGAAATCAATTTTCTTTTCCATTGTCAATTGACCACCTAAAATTTTCTCAATGGTCTGCAGCGAAAAATTGACCTCACTTCCTTTCACTTTTACTTTCTCTTTATCTATAAAAGAAATGCCCCTTGCTTTCAATATTTCGTAACCATTATCTCTCATCTTATGACTAAATTCTTCATAGCTTTTTGATTGGATAAGTGAATCTTTTATATCCTGCTTGAGTAAATTTTTGCGCTGATCAAACCGGGGTTGTAATCTTGCTTCCCTGGACAAAAATCTTCGGGGACTCATCACCTCTTGTAACTCGTAACTTATTTCTGTTTTGCGGCAGAACTCAGACATCTTTTTGTAATTGTTACCATCACTAACTGTTTTCAAATCGAAACCGATCCGGTTGGCAATAAGATGTACATGCTGGTGTTTAGTGTCCTTGTGAATCACAGCGAGAAATTGGTTATTTTCAAATCCAAAATGTTTTGCGCAATCTTCACTTATTTCCATCAGTTTATTATTAGGTAATCTTTCACCTGGAGCAAAGCTTAAGGTGACGTGAATAACGGGCTTTGATAACTTTCTGTTTAATTGCCGCACTTCATTAAACTGCTCAATTAATTCTCTTTGATTTCCAAAGCATTTATTGAAGAGCAAAATCTCCGACCTGTTCTTCAAATTTTCAGCCTCATCTGATCGCTGAACCTTATCATTCAAACAATATAAAATGCATCCTCCGAAGGATTTTCCAATCGTGATTTTTCCAATCATTTTAGATACATTTTTATTTCTTTTGCGAGCTGTTTAATCTGTTCCGATAATTGATTTATTTCGGCCCGTTCAATAGCATTTAATTCATCAAAACTGTTTCGTTTTTTTGCGACCTGATTCATGTTTGCAGCGAGGTGATTTAGAGTAGCTGTGAATAGTAAAATCTCTTTTGGAAATACTTTTATTTTCCTGTCAACCTGTCCCTTCAATCCAACACCGCGAAGAAATTCTGAAATGGAAAGATCGGCGTCTTTGGCTTTATGTTCAATAACTTTTCTTTCTATAAGGGTACACATTACCGCCAATTGTTGATCTCTGCAGACGGCTTTTTTTGGCCGTCCTCCTCTTTTTCTTACAACTTTATTTTGTTCTGTTATCATTGTCTTTCGTCATAATATTCATTACATCTGTTTCAATTCTCTATGAATCCGACGGCAGGAGGATGAATAGAGCCAGCGTTTCGACGAAGGAGAAACATAGCTGGCTACCAAAACTTACAGCCGTCTTCCCCTCCGGTGGACAAGATGCTGTTCGGATTTTTTTTCTTTCATCAGCCACTCGTTGAGGTCTTTGTCTTGTTCATATTTGTTAGATAAATCATAGTATTTATAAGACAAGCTAAGTGCATGTTTAGTGCAATTTTTTCCTGCTTCATCATTGTCAAGTAATAAATAAATCCGTTCGTGTTGCTCCATAACAGGTCTTGCTTTTTCAAAAAAAGAAAGAGAATTAAGCACCAGAAAATTTGTCAGTTCGGGAATCAATTGTTTATCCGAAGCTATCAAAGAAAGAAAATCGGTGAACCCCTCAAAAACTGCAACAGCATCCCATTTTTGAGCATTCAAAAGAGTAAAATCTTTGGGTGAAACAGTACTTTTAAAATTGGGTGAACGGAGTTCAAAACCACCGGAATTATTTTTAAATCCGATGGCAAAATATTGTTTTTGACCATTCATGTAAGTGATCTGCCGGCAATAGTTTTTTGCAATCTCTGCAGGTATGTTTCTTGTTTCCAGGTATTGATAAAGGATTGGATCGGACAGTGGATTTGCCCCTATTAATTTTATTTTATTTTCTACAACCTTCTTAGAATTTTGTGGAGGAATAGCCGGCTGGTGAAAAGAAAAAGAATCTTCCTGCGTATTCAGTTTTTCCAAAAATTCCTGTACACTGCAATGATGCAGCAGAATACCTAAATCAACCAATTTGCCACCTTTCCCTAATCCGTGATCGTACCACACATTTAGCTTTCTGTTTATTTTAAAAGAAGGTGTTTTTTCATCTCTTAGAGGAGATAGATACCAATAGTCATTACCATTTACTTTTTGAGGTTTTATGGAAAGGCTTTCCAAATAAGTAACTAAGTCCATTTTCTTGGCCTCATCACAATTTATTTTTTCTGTTATCATTGTTTAATATTTTTTAAAGTGTAGAAAATGCGTGCACTATTTGCACTTTGTGCATTATGACCCCGGTTTCGCTTCCCACAGTGCAAATAATGCAGATAGTGCACTATCCTATAATATGATTTACCAAATCTTTTCATATATACCATGCTTAAGCTTATTGAATAGATACTCGTCTGAAAGCATATTGAATAAGGTTCGCCTGCTTACTTTTTCTTTAGCGATTTCCCATGCGGTACTTGTGGTAAATGAATAAGGTAATTGATAGTAAATAATTTTATGTTCCATTGGATAACCGTTCAATGGATCCCGGAACTTTTCCATCAACTTAAAAACCTTCAGTGCGCTATGTTCAAAATATTGAATCAGTTCTGCTGCCTTGCAAAAAGTATCCGCAGAGACCTGGTAGGGATTAATATCTGGCTCATTGCAACCAATAAGCATTACATGCAGGATCAAAGCTATCCGCAAGCTATAGGTATCTAATTTTGCATAGATGCCTGAGATGGCGTCACTCTTCTCGTTGTTAATTGTTTCATTGATTTTTCTTCTGAAAACCTTATAAGCTTCATACCCATCTTTTGATAGACTTATTTTGTGAGACGGGTAACCGTCGGCATGAAAAAATTCAGAAATCAATATGCGATTGATAAACGTTTGATATAGTTCTTCAATATATTCCGGCACATCTTCGTCGGATAAATCTTCACGAATAACATTATCAGGAAAAGCAAATAAAAAACGATGTGTCAGGCCGTTGTCAATCTTATTATTACCGAGAAGATTGATTAATACCTGTGGTTGTATACTGCCAATGATGCTAATAAATGGCTTCTCAATAAAAATGGGTTCTGAACTTTTTCTGTTTACAGAAATACTTTTTCCGCTAAACAGGCTTAACATCACTTCTTCATCGCCGCCGCCGGTTTTGTATTTATTAAAAGACTTTAAAAACGCTGCCAGTTCATCATAGATGCCCCCGAATCCATGAGGATTATCATAGAGCGCTTTTAACATGGCTTCTTGTGTTGCATCTTTGATGACCAACTGTCTTCGTACAGGCTCGTCCGTTATGGCAGCTAAATCGCTGGTTTCCTTCTTTACGCTTCTACCTTTTCTAAATGTCGAATACTCATCTAAAAATCTTTTAAATAAATCCTTTTCTAATTTTTCCAAAGGTTGCGTGAAGATGGAAATAGGCCCGCTTTTGTTGATACCAGGCTTGCCCACTAAAGCAATAAATAATGTCGGCAGTTCTACCCATCCGCGTTTAACTGTTAGGCTGTAATGGCCACCGAGCGCTACAGAAAAGGCATATAATACTGTTACAGCTGCATAGTCTATATTGAGATTAAGATTACTGCAGTAGCATTTGATGATCTGTTGCAACTGTTGAGGAAAAATATGAATGGGAAAGTCAGGGGTCTTTATCTGGCCTCCGCCTTCTTCCAATGATTGTAAGCCTTCCATCGAAATAATTTTATAGGATTAATATTATTACCGGCGTGTGTTTACATTTAATCTTTACGGTAACGCTTACGGTTTTCCATCATCAGGCTGGTGGCAGATTTTTTGCTTTCAGTTTCATAAGCCGCCTGGTAATTTTCAAACCAGTTGATTAGTTCCTGGTATTTAATCAGATAACTTTTTCCTACCAATCTGGCGGGAAGACTGCGGGAATGAATGTAGCCGCGCACGGTGCCGACTGGTTTACAAAGTATCCTGGCTGCTTCGGGTAAATCAATAATTCTATCGGGGTCTGTTGGTGTGGATGGGTTTTGTCCGGGTGAATTGACTGATATTATATCAACAGTCGTTTGTATTTGTTCGAGCTTGTTTAGAATAAGCTCAAAAGGGTTGTTTGTTTGCATTTCAATTATTTTTAATGGTGAATAATTGAATGCAATATGAAATGGCTTCCTTCTTAAAACAGGCGGATTAGGGCAAAAAAAGAGAAATCCTAAAAATCCTAACTGGCTGAGGTTATGTTATTAATTTTCAGGAATTTTAATCCTTCCAGATATTTTTTAAAATTATAATCTTGTACAAAAAAAGAATAATCATAGTCCTTTCCTGCCTGATTTTTGGTGTAAACCCCGAAGCTTTTAAAGATATCTTTGAAGGTAAACTCCTGTTTAAAATATCCGTTATCCTGGAAAATGTTTACCATAGCGGCGATTTCAGAATTAAGCCCGGTCTTGTTAGCACCCTTTTTTGATTTCTCTATGGTGTGAAATATGTTGTGCGGAAACCTGGCTTCGATAATTTTTGATTCTATGTAGCTCAATGTAATTTCTATACTTCCATTAATAGGGGTAAGCATGTCTAAAAAATCAGGCTGCTTTTTAGGTTCTTTATTAATTTCAGAAAGGGAGTCAAAAGAAACCGTTTCATTTTTATTGGTACCCAATAATTTAATCAGTTTATTAATCTCTTTTAAAATAGCTTCCCTGTTTTCGCGATCCTTTTGGTACATCAATTCAAATTTTGGGTCTACTCTTAAGTGGTTGTTTTTAACCATGCACCAAACCAATTCTTCATCAGGGTTATCTTCTCCTATGCCATCATAAGGAATGAAATTATTATATAGAAGGTTTTGGCATCTTTGTAATTCAACGTCTGAGAAATTCGAAAGGTGTTCAATTAATTGGAGCCTGTAACTTTCATTAAATGTCCAAAAAACATACTTTGCAATATCTTCAAAGAGGTTACTATTCCTGAAACTTTCTAACGAAAAGACAGGAGGTGAACTTAGCAAAGTGATACAATTACCTGCCGTTATAATTTGGGCAGCATAAAGATCATAATAACCCGTTTTGAAGTTAAAGGTGTTGGTTACCTTACCGTCAATGGATACTTCTTTAATGTAGTTTTTATTAGAAATAATTTTGGTTGGCCAATGGATTTTGCGCTTTAATCTTTTCATAGCTGCAAGTTAGTAGCTACAAAGTGTAATTTTTTTTTAATTGAAAAAGGCTTTGAAAAACTAAAATAATGTAGAAATATGTTAAAATTTATTGTAAAGAGATCAAACGAAGCATGTATCAAATTATGTATCAAATGAAAAAGCAGTTATAAATTTAACTTCATAACTGCTTGATTTTCTGCTCCCCCTTCTGGACTTGAACCAGAGACCCTCTGATTAACAGTCAGATGCTCTAACCAACTGAGCTAAGGAGGAATGTTACCCTTTTGGGGGTGCAAAAATATAGTTTTTTATTTGAAACAAAAATTGATTGCAGACTTTCTTATCAATCGAATGCTATTTCTTCCATCCCCACAAAAATGCCTTCTTCATCTTCTTTCACCGGATAAATTTTTAAAAAATAACCTTCTCCACCGATATCTCTTCCATCACTCAAATTGAAATGATATTTATGGACGGTACAAACGATGTTGCCTTTTGCATCTAATTTTCCTTCTGCCATATTTCCACCGGCATGCGGGCATCTGGAAGCACAGGCCTTAATTCCCGATTGTGTATTTGCCAGGCAAACTTTCTTTCCGTCAATATCAATTTCAACAAGATTATTCTCACCAAAATGTAATTCACTGAAGTTTTTTGCAACGCGTACCCACCTGTGTTTTTTTTTAAAAATCATAGTTGACAAAATTCGGGGCAGTTCGTGGCTGGTATTCAATAAAAAAATTCTGCCTTGTATGGATATTTTACCTGGTATAATGTTCTCACCTTATTCAAGATAGTTTGTCGCAATTCCGGAAGATTGGTCTTATTAATAGCGGAAATAAAAACACAATTCCCTTTAGTCTGATCCTGCCATTTTTCTTTTAATTCATTCAGCAATTGCAGTTTTACTTCCGGCTCGAGCCATTCGTCAAAAGTATTTTTTTCATATTGATCCATTTTATTAAAAACAGTAATTATTGGCTTTTCATCGCTGTTTAATTCGTGCAAAGTCTTATTAACCACTGCCAGTTGCTCTTCATATTGCGGATGTGAGATATCTACTATATGTAATAAAATATCTGCCTCCCGCACTTCGTCAAGTGTGCTTTTAAAACTTTCAATAAGATGATGTGGAAGCTTTCTGATAAATCCAACGGTGTCACTTAATAAAAAAGGCGTGTGGCCGAAAACTACTTTCCTGGTAGTGGTATCCAATGTAGCAAATAATTTGTTCTCTGCGAATACGTCGCTTTTGCTCAACAGGTTCATAATAGTGGATTTTCCAACATTGGTATACCCTACCAGCGCCACTCTAATAAATTCTCCTCTTTCTTTTCTTTGTGTAAATGCCTGTTTGTCTATTTCAGTTAATCGCTTGCGCAAGAGACTTATTTTATCCTTAACTATACGCCGGTCCGTTTCAATTTCAGTTTCACCCGGGCCCCGGCTCCCTATGCCACCGCCTTGCCTTTCAAGATGCTTCCACATTCCTTTTAAGCGCGGTAAAATATATTGATATTGCGCCAGTTCTACCTGCACTTTTGCCTGCGCAGTTTTTGCTCTTGATGCAAAAATGTCGAGAATCAGATCACTGCGATCAATAGCAGTTACATTTAATTCCTTTTCTATATTGGATATTTGCGAGCCGGTGAGTTCATCATCAAAAATTACAAGGCCAACGTTTCTTCTTCCGACAAATTGTTTTATTTCTTCCAGTTTTCCTTTGCCTACAAAGGTTCGGCTATCAGGATGGTCAAGCTTTTGGCTGAATGTTTTAACGGTTATTGCTCCGGCAGTTTCTGCGAGAAATTTCAATTCATCAAGATATTCTTTGGCAACCTGCTCTGTTTCGCCATGTTGAATTACGCCTACTAAAACTGCATTGATTGGATTGTTGTAATTGATTTTTTTTTCGATCAATAGAAATTTTTTATGAGCAAAAATAATTAATCCTGTTTTGAAAAAGGATTTAGAATCCGGTCAGATAAGCTAAAAAGTAGAAATAAGGAATAAATTAAAGGCCGCTGATGGTTATTCCCACCTGGTACATTTTCATGGCCGGCCCTGCACCGTCTTTCAAAATGTTAGTGAGTCCGTAGTTTCCAAAAAGAGAAAAGACACCATAACCCAATCTTGCTGTTGCCATAAACCGGGAAGTATTGATGTATCGTTTGTTGTTTTCTTTTTCGATGTTGGAAGTAATGAGCGAGTTATTTTTATCCAGGAGGTCCTTTCCTTTTGTATGCACATTTGCAAGAGTTCCGACTTTAATACCCAAAGCGGCTTTGAAGCTTTTATTTACATCCGAAGGCTTGGATGTATATCGGAATTCTAATGGAATTTCCAGGTAGCTGACAGCCAGTTTATATTTTTTGAAATGATTGGTCAGATCTGTCGGAGTAAATGGCAATAAAGTTGCTCTTGAATTCAAATCGATATCCATTTTATTAAAAAAAATATTACTGCTACTGATTCCTGCTCCAATTCCCAAACTAAATTTAGGAGAACTTCTAAACGGTTTATCCAGCATAAAATAGGCGCTGAAGCCCCTGGAAAATCCTTTTTGATGGCTGCTGATGCTATCAGTCATCCCGGTAAGGTGATCAGAAGAAATCTGGATCATAAAATGATCGGCCGGCCGGTTTTTAAATTTGATCGTTTTTATATTCGCTGTTTTTGTTGGTGCTCCTGTTGTTATTAAAGTAGAATCTTGCGAAAAAGCGAAAGAAAAAAATAAACAACCTGCAACAATAAAAGCGATTTTCTTCATAAACTTTATTAAGTTGGCAAATGTATTTGTTACATGGTTAATGAAAGGTTAAATAGATTGCTTTTACTTCTTAAAAACATTAGTTTATTTGAAGGATTGTGAGAACAAATAAAATGAATTTATAAATAAACAACAGTATAATATTATGTGCCAGAAAAAATAAAATTGATATAATGATAGATTGGAACCACTTTATTGAAAAAAATTTTTTTGCGGAAAAAGCAACATAGATGCATACATATAGATAGACAATTCCTAAAACAATAAATTCATTAAGGTCTATTTTTAAAATCTCCCGAACTATAATAGGTAAAATAAAATAGCCCCAAAAAAGGAACACAATATTAACTTCAGTAGCATACACGAGATAATCGAAAAAGTATTTTCTTCGATGAAATAGCACAGCTTTAAAAAACAAGGCGGTGAGCGGAATAATAACTATCAACAAAAATTTAGATAATTTTTCGGCTTTCTCATGAAAAACCATTGAAAGCCCTGGCTCGCTCATACCCGTAAGCATCATGGCTTTATGAATTTCATTCGATGCGAACTTTCCGAAAAGAAGATTATTACTATAAAATTTCATTTCCATATTAAGCCCTTCAAATAAAGGAAACAATAAGTATATAACTACCATTAGTAAAAAAAACGAAAGAGGTTTGAAATATTTATTGCGGATACCATTGCAATAATCAAGAGATAATCTCCCCGGCCGCGTAACCATTGCTTTTAGTGTTGTAAAAAAAGTGCCCTCAAAATGAGTGATAAAGTGAAGGCCGTCTTCAAAAAAATGAGCTATGGTTTTGTCTTTATCTTTATATACTTTTTCACCGCACAGATTGCAATATTTTCCATAAAATTTATTTCCGCAATTTTTACAAATGATTAAAGGTGCTTCCATTTATTGATTGTTTAATAACAGAATTTCTTCTATCATATTTCTTTCATTGCTCAATCTCGGCACTTTATGCTGGCCACCTAATTTCCCTTTATTTCGCAGCCATTTACTGAATGTTCCTTTTTCTATCGAATGAATAAGAGGCGCACGGAGCGCAATATTTTTATATCGCTTGGCTTCATAATCACTGTTTACAGATTTTAATCCTTCATCCAACTCAAAAGTGAATTCATTCAAATCCAGCGGAGCATTTTCAAATTCTATAAGCCACTCATGAGCACCATTATTATTTTCACTAAAATAAACCGGTGCGGCAGTATAATCATTTACAACAGTTCCGGTTTTTGCAGCAGCAATCGCAATCGCATTATCTGCATTATCTATGATTATCTCTTCCCCAAATGCATTCATGTAATGTTTCAGCCTGCCGGTTACTTTGATTTTGAAAGGCCTTAAAGATGTGAACTGAACCGTATCTCCCACGAGATACCGCCACAAGCCCCCATTAGTGCTTATAACCAGCGCATAATTTTTATGTAGCTCAACCTTTTTTAATCCAACTGTTTTTGCATTCGGTTTTCCATATTCTTCCACGGGCAGAAATTCATAGAAGATTCCATGATCTGTAAAAAGAAGCATCCCCTCATCATCCGGCATATTTTGCGCAGCAAAAAAACCTTCGCTGGCGTTGTAAGTTTCAAGATAATTAATTGGTGCACCAATCAGATGATTTAGTTGCTCACGGTAAGGAGTAAACGAAACTCCGCCGTGCATATATAATTCTAAATTGGGCCATACTTCCTTCAATGTTTTTTTTCCTGAAATCTCGAGGATGCGCTTTATCAAAAGAATAGTCCATGTAGGAACGCCGGCCAGGGAGGTTACATTTTCGTTAATTGTATTTTGAGCAATTTTTTCAATTTTACTTTCCCATTCATCGAGCAAAGCAATGCTTAGCTCGGGAGTACGTATCCAATGTCCCCAGAAAGGCGTATTCTGCATTAACACTGCACTCAGATCACCATATTGAATATCGTCATGGATGATATGAACCTGGTGGCTTCCGCCAACTACAAGGCTTTTTCCGGTTAGCAGATCGCTGTCAGGAAAATTTTTATAATAATTGGTAAGTACATCTTTTGAACCTTTGAAATGAATGTCTTTAAGGCTTTCTTCACTTATCGGAATAAATTTACTTTTGTCTGATGTAGTGCCACTGCTCTTTGCAAACCAGTTGATAGGTGTGTTCCACAAAATATTTTCCTCGCCTTTCATCATTCTTTCGATGTAAGGTTTTAAATCTTCATACTCATGAATTGGAATGGTTTTTTTAAAATTCTTTATAGTAAAAAGTTTGGAGAAAAAATATTTGCGCCCAAATTCAGTGTATTGCGCCTGTGTAACCAAATGCTGGAGAACATTCCGCTGCGCGGATACAGGAAACTTAATCCAGTTCTGAACCCCCCACAACCGCAACCTGGCTAAACGTGATATGGTAGGGCTGAGTAGTTTCAAGATGACTGGTTGTTTAATTAATTAATTGGTATAGATATTTTGGATGAGTTTAGAAAATTAAGGCGGGTTTGATAGTCAGTTGTTTCCGAAAATAAATGGCCGATTGAATAATGAACCAATTCAATAATAACAAATAATCACTTCATTGCATCAATATGCAAATAATCTTTTCTTTTTAATTCAAAGTTTCTGCCAAGATAAAGCCTACGAACCTGTTCGTTTTTGGCAAGCTCTTCGGCTGATCCTTCGATAAAGATTTTTCCTTCAATAAGCAGGTAAGCGCGGTCACATATAGACAAGGTTTCATTCACATTATGATCAGTGATCAAAATGCCAATGTTCTTATATTTTAATTTGGTAACAATGCTTTGAATATCTTCAACAGCAATGGGATCAATACCAGCAAATGGCTCATCTAATAAAATAAATTTTGGATCAACGGCGAGCGCCCGGGCAATTTCACATCTTCTTCTTTCACCGCCGCTCAATACATCACCATGGCTATTGCGCACGTGATCAAGATTGAATTCAGCGATCAGCGTTTCTAATTTTTCTTTTTGATCTTTTTTTGAAAGCCTCGTCATTTCAAGCACGGCGGAAATGTTGTCCTGTACTGTTAGTTTTCTGAATACGCTCGCCTCCTGGGGTAAATAACCTAATCCCATTTTTGCTCTTTTATACATAGGTAGTTTCGTGATGTTGAGATCATTCAAAAAAACATCGCCATTATCTGGTTTTACCAAACCAACCACCTGGTAAAAAGAGGTGGTTTTCCCCGCGCCATTTGGCCCCAGCAAGCCTACAATTTCGCCCTGGCTTACCTGGAAAGAAACTTTGTTGTTGACAGTGCGCTTACCATAATTTTTAGTAAGATCTTTGGCAAAAATCGTCTGATTCAAAAATTTTTTTTATAAAAATACATGAATGAAAATTAATGATTGTATTATAAATATCCATTTTCTACTTTTTGGCTTGTTTCTTATTTGATATTGTAGCTTAAATGAGATTAAGATATTTTTTACGAACTAACCAAATAAATTTATTTTAATTATTTTATCCAGAATTGAAAAGTTTTATGGAAAATGTAAAAACTACATTTTCATTTATCAGAAGAAATTTTCTTAAAAACTGCTACAATTTTTTTAAGTAGAAATTACTTTTATTACTTTGCCAATATCCTCAGATACTTTGTGAATAAAATTAAGTTGCTCTTCCAATGTTTCGTCAGGTTGTTTGTAATCACCAACTAAAATGGATGTATCCATTTCTTTTTCATCATCAACGTAAGTTTTATCCAACTGCTGCAGGCCTTTTTCCAGGACAGTTAGCGAGTTGTTTACCGGCTTTATAACTTGTTTTGAAAATGGAAGATTGTTTGCTTCCATAGTATCGGTAAGGCTTGCAATATTGGAAGAAAGCACATGATTGAGAACTACAAATTCATAAATCTCTTTTCGGTGAAGCTGTTTGCTTTTTGGCTCACTGAGCATCCGGTGCAATGCTGCCGAAAGATTAGCAGTGCTTACGAATAAACCTTTTCGAACTAATTTGTAATCAAGCGAAGAAATTTTATTTCCAAAAAGAAATTCTTTTAATTTTTGCAGATATTGAATGTTTGCCTTTAAAACGCCGGCCATGTAACCCTGCAACTGGGTGGATTCCCAATTGGGAAATAAAAAATAACTCGCCAGAAATGCAAGCAATGATGCGATCGCTGTATCTATGAGTCTTTCAATTGCTACATTTGCGGTGCCAAGGCCAAGGAAATGAAAAAGAATAAGAATGTATGGCGTGAGGAAGATGACCATCACGATATAATTTGACCGCACAAAAGTATAAGTGCCTACCATAAAAAAAACCATCAGCGCGAACAATAAATTTGTATTGTAGATAAAAGCAAGGATCAATACACCCGCTATGCCACCGCATATGGTGCCTATCAGCCTGTCAAAATTTTTTTGCCTGGTAAGGCTAAAGCCGGGTTTCAGTATGATAATGATCGTCATTATGATCCAATAACTATGATGCCCGCCCGAGAATAATTTAGCGATACCGAAACCGATTCCGCAGGTGATCATCATGCGTAGTGAATACCGGAATGTGGATGATTCGAGGGTTAAGTTATTTCTTAAAACAGTTCCGTTTATTTTCTGGTGCGTTACAAATCTTGAATATTCTTTTTTGCTTCTTATTGTTCCTTTTGTTGTTATATTTCCATCAAAATATTTTAAAATACCCTCAACCTTTTCACCGAGATTGCGAAGGTTCACCAATATTTTTTTTAGCATGATCGAGCTGCCGTTATCAGATTGCGAATCAATTTTCTCTTTTAAAGTTTCCAGTGGAGGAATTAATTCAAATTGCTTTTTATAAGTACCGTTAGATTGTATCGCTTCGCCCATATTATCCATTTCCTGAGCGAGGTGTTTTATAATAACCGAAACCTCTTCCAATATTCCTGTAGATGCATATTTTTTTCTCAATAAAGAATAATCGTACCATGTAGCCATAATATGTTCAAAAAGATCTACTACATCCACGAAAGTCAATACCAGTAAGCGGCCTGTATAAGTTGATTCTTTCAATAATTCCCTGTTTTTGAATAGTAATTCTCTTACGTCATTTTGTTTTTCATTCACGATTACCTGCTGGTCAAGCAATTTTTTATATTCATTTTCCAGATCAGAATGAAGATTATACATCTCTGATTTTATCAATAAATATTTTGCAGTTTCGTGAATGCAATAACCCAACGACCGTTGCGCGGGACGATAAGGAGAGATGCGGTAAAATAATAATGCAACGATCATGTACCAAACGCCGCCCGCCAACACGAGCAAGCTTTCGCTAATTACTTCTGGTGGAGAAAGTTTCGTTGTCATTCTCAGGATCATCATCAGCAATGACGCGGTTCCTATTGACGCCGCGCGGTTTCCATAAACGGAAATCATGGTGAATAAAAAAGATGCGAGTAAAATAACAATCCCCATCAACAGCACATTATCGTTTACAAGTCCTGTTATGATTGCCATAATAAAAATGAAAATATTGCAATACAACATTCCATTTCTTTTATGCACCACGGGCCCGGGGCCATCGCTGATGCTTACGCATAAAGCGCCGAGAGAAAGCGTCATTCCGATTTCCAAATGGCCTAAGAAAGAAAAAACAACTGCAGGAATAATTATCTCAAGTGTAATACGGACACCATCTGCAAGAGATTGGCTGAAAAAAAAATATCGTATTTGCCTGATTCTTTCCATCAAAATTGTACAATGCAAAGAAATGCCTAAAAAATGATTTAGATTTTTGGGAAACAAAAAGGCTTGTGTTTCCACAAACCTTTTTTAATTCTTAAAATTTATTAGTTCCTCAACGCTCAACTTTTAAAGCTTATTTCCATCTGCATCTAACTCCACGATGTCATATCCAAGATCTTTCAATCCGGGCAGAAATAAATCTTTGTCACCTACTAATAAAATATTCATTTTGTTGATGTCGTAATATTTTTTTGCCAGCGAATCAATTTCACCAGTGGAAATATTCTCTAATATTTTTGTTTGCTGCTCTACAAAATTGGCCGGCAAATTATACATCAAGATTCTGCTAATGAACGCCGCCTTTTGTCCGCCGGTTTCGTAATTTCTCGCATCACTTTGGCCGATAGAACTTTTCATAAATGCCACTTCATCTTTGTCCGGGCCATGCATGTTGTAATTTTTCAGGTCAGTTAAAAGAGTTGTAAGTGCGGTATCTGTTGCATTTGCGCGGATCCCACTGCTGAAATAAAACGTGCCTGTGTATTTATCTCCTGTAAATGTTGATCTTGCGCCATACGTCCAGCCTTTATCTTCTCTCAGCTTTATATTCAACCGGCTGTTAAAACTTCCGCCAAGATTATAATTGGAAAGCCCGGCTTTATAATAATCTCCTGTGGCATCGTAATTCATATCGGTTACATATCCTATGCGAAATTCTGTTTGCGCGGCGTGAGGAATATTCACAATATATATTTTGGCTTTTCCCACTGGCGGTGCAGCAGGAACTGTGGGAAGGGTAATTGTTTTTTTCGGCAACTGATCTAAAAAATTAAGTTGTGGCAAGACCTCATTTTCCTTTATGCTTCCAACAACCACTACTTTTGCATCATCCGATGAAACAAAATGATTATAGTAGTTTTGAATATCGCCTAAGTTGATGTTCTTAAGCGTTTGCTCGGTGCCTATGTCCGGAAAGCCAAAAATATTATTGCTGCCATAATTAATTTTATCAAACACAACATTCGCTACTGATGAAGCCTGGCTTTTTGAATTTTTTATGCTTTCGATTGTTTGCCTTTTGATGCGGTTGAATGTTTCTTCTGTAAATTTTGGACGCAACATTCTTTCCTGAAGAATAGCTAATGTTTTTGAAAGGTTTTTAGATAGAGATTGAACAGAAAAAACCACTGCGTCAGTAGAAGAATAAACATTGATCGAACTTCCCAGTTTCTCCAAAGCAAGGTTAACATCTTCACTCGACCTGTCTTTAGTATCTTCACTCATCATATCTGCGAAAAGGCTTGCCAGGCCAGCTTTTGAAAGATCATTCTGTTCAACAATAGTTCCGCCCTTTAAATAAACATTAAGATTCACAACCGGGATTTCATCGTTTTCAACTCCAATGGCTGTAATGCCACCAGTTAAAGTTTTTTTCCAGAAATCAGGAACTTTCACTACTGGATTTGGCCCAGATGGCGGAATCAATTTTCTGTCAAAATTATCTTTTGGCTCGTGGTATTTCAAACCTTCATAACCGTAATGCGGCCGCACATATTGAGTAGTATCTATCGTGAAATTATCCTTTGCAGCAATAAGATTTTCTTTTCCTTTCGGCAAAACACTTAATACAACTGCGGGTTTATTCTTAATGTATTTATCATAAACTCTCATCACATCTTCTTTGGTAACTTTGTTATACATAGCCAGCAATTTGCCGATCATGTTTGGATTGCCTGTGAAAGTTTCAAATGCTGCCAACTGTGATGCTTTGCCGGCCACACTGGCCAGGCGATTGATTGTATTGCTTTCAAAACCATTCTTGAATTTTTCAATATCATCATTAGTTACTCCTTTTTTCTCAAAATCTTTTAAAGATTCATCTACCAATTTTTCCATGTCGGCTAAAGTTGCGCCGGGTAAAGGAATCACCCTGATATTAAATGTTCCGGCCAGTTCATCAAGGCTGCTGTAAGCGCTTGCCTGTAAGGCTTTCTGAGGTTTTACCATATTTTGGTAAAGCGCTGAAGTGCGTCCCTGCCCTAACACTTGCGCAAGGCAGGCGAGCGGCGCCATATCAGCATTATAATTAGGAACTGTAGGATAAGTAATGGTAAGCATCGGAAGCTTTGCATAATTATCTACATAACTTACATATTCTTTCTTAGTAAGTTTCACGGGTGGTAATTGCACAGGTTTTACTTCCGGGCCGCGCGGGATAGAGCCGAAATATTTCTCCACCATTCTAATAACATCTTTTGTATTTACATCGCCTCCGATCGTGAGCGTTGCATTATTTGGCCCATACCAGCGAAGAAAAAAGTTTTTAAGATCATTTACATTTACCCTGTTCAAATCTTCAACATAGCCGATGGTAAGCCAGGAATATGGATGCCCATAAGGATACAAAGCTTTTGATGCTACTTCACCCGCGAGCCCGTACGGCCTGTTATCGTAATTCTGCCCTCTTTCATTTTTTACTGTTGATCTTTGTATTTCAAATTTTGGCTGTGTTACAGCATTCACCAAAAACCCCATTCTGTCGCTCTCAAGCCAAAGCATTTTTTCTAATTGATTGCTCGGCACGGTTTCAAAATAATTGGTGCGGTCAGTATTGGTGCTACCGTTCAGTGTGCCGCCGGATTCGGTAACAACTTTAAAATGTTGCTTATCTGCCACGTGGTCGCTGCCTTCAAACATCATGTGTTCAAAGAAATGAGCAAACCCACTTTTCCCGATCTCTTCGCGCGCAGAACCAACATGATAGGTAACATCGACATGCACAATGGGGTCACTGTGATCTTCGGAGATTATCACTGTAAGCCCATTTGGCAAAATATATTTTTCAAAGGGAATCACAATTTCGTTTCCTTTTTTTACTACTTTCTCTACTAATTTAGCTTGCGCAAAAATCAATGCAGGCGCTGAGAACAGCACAATTAATGACAATGCAAATTCCTTCATATTAATCGATTTATTTTTCACAATGTAATGCCTTACAGTTGAACAAAGTGAAATTTATGATGAAAGGCTAAAGTTTTACGGATCATTTTTGTGATAATCGAATAAACTAAAATTGTATCTTGAATCGATTACAAAATATCAAATGAGAATTCATAAAAAAGAAGAATTTGGTAAAAAAAAGCAGCATCTTGCTATGATGGCAAAAGCTCTTTCACATCCTGCGCGGATTTCTATTTTAAAGATTCTGGCAAAGAAGGGGAGTTGCAATTGCAATGATCTGGTAGAAAAACTTCCGCTCTCACAATCCACCGTATCACAGCATTTAAAAGAATTAAAAAATTGTGGGCTGATCAACGGAACTTCACAACGCACGAGCAGCATATATTCCCTGAATAAAAACTCCATCAAAGAATTTGAAAAAGAATTTAAAAAACTGACTAAATTTTTATTATCTAAAAAATAAGTTTAAAAAAGCTAAAATGTAGATTTTTGCTTTCCGCAAGTTTGGAATACATTATAAATCCTAGTTGAAATCCTTTTTAAAAAAGCTGAAATTATAGATTTTTTTTTTTTACATATCCGAATCTCATTATGCAATCGAGCTATTGTTCGAAAAACACTTTAAATGCAAATTATCTATGTTTTGGCTTTTTAGAAACATGAGTTGGTTAGCATAAAAAATTTTATAATTTTCATTATAACAAATAAATAAAGCAATAAAGACCATGCGGATTTTTTAAATTTGCATATTCAATTTCAAAGATGGAAATCAAAGAAGAAATATTAAAAGAGGTAGTAATAAAATTTGCCGGAGACAGTGGAGACGGGATGCAGCTTACAGGAACACAGTTCACCAACAACACGGCCTTAATGGGAATTGACCTTGCCACATTTCCCGATTTTCCTGCGGAAATAAGAGCGCCATTAGGAACACTTCCCGGAGTGAGCGGTTTTCAATTAAGATTTTCCAGCGATAGGATTTTTACTCCCGGTGATATCTGCGATGTGCTCGTAGCCATGAATGCTGCCGCCTTGAAAACAAATTTAAAAGCATTAAAAAAGAATGGAAAAATAATAGTAAACGTAGATGGCTTTGATGCCAAGAATTTGCGTCTTGCCAATTATCCTGACGGGGTAAATCCTTTGGAAAACGGAAGTCTTGAAGGTTACGAGGTTATCAAAATGGATGTTACAAAAATTACGCGTGAGGCATTGAAAGATTTTGCAATGGGCACCAAAGAAAAAGACCGCGCAAAAAATATGTTTGTACTGGGCTTTTTATATTGGATGTATAACCGAAGCATGGATAACACCATGCGTTTTTTGCAGGAGAAATTTTCTAAAAAACCAGAAATCCTGTCGAGTAATATCAAGGTGCTCCAGGCGGGCTATTACTACGGTGAGACTACCGAAACTTTTACTACACGCTACTCTGTTGAAAAAGCAAAAATGCCTTCCGGTAATTATCGTAGCATTATGGGAAACCAGGCTGTGGCTTATGGCTTGATCGCTGCTTCGCAAAAAAGTGGTTTACAATTATTTTTAGGCTCTTATCCGATAACACCAGCGAGCGATATTTTGCATGAACTCAGCCGGCACAAAGCTTTTGGTGTAAAAACATTCCAGGCCGAAGATGAAATTGCGGCGATCAGTTCAGCCATTGGAGCTTCTTACGGAGGAAGCCTTGGTGTAACCGCAACAAGTGGCCCGGGGATGGCATTGAAATCTGAAGCCATGGGTTTAGCGGTAATGCTGGAAATTCCATTGATAATTTGTGATATACAAAGAGGCGGCCCGTCAACTGGTTTGCCCACTAAAACCGAACAAAGTGATTTGCTACAGGCGTATTACGGAAGAAATGGAGAATCCCCAATGCCAATTGTTTCAGCATCCACGCCGAGTGATTGTTTCGGCGCAATATATGAGGCTGTTCGCATTGCGGTGCAACACATGACACCGGTGATTTTCCTTAGTGACGGATATATTGCTAATGGAGCAGAACCCTGGAAATATCCGGAAAGTAAAGACCTTCCTGAAATAGAAGTAAATTTTAAAAAGGAACTCGGAGATCATGAAGAAATTTTTCAACCTTATTTAAGAGATGAAAAATTAGTCCGTGCGTGGGCTGTGCCGGGTTTTGCCGGCCTTGAGCACAGAGTAGGAGGGCTTGAAAAACAAAATATCACCGGTAATGTAAGCTATGATCCAGAAAATCACCAGCTGATGGTAAAAATCCGCCAGGAAAAAATTGACAAAATATCAGATCATATTCCAGAGCAACAAATTGACAATGGCCCGGAAAAAGGGAAAGTATTGATACTTGGTTGGGGAAGCACTTATGGTGCAATAAAAAGCGCGGTAGTCGAACTTCTCGCGGAAGGGCAATCAATTTCGCATATACATCTCCGTTATATCCGCCCGTTTCCGAAAAACCTTGGTGATCTGATCAAGAATTTTGAACATGTTTTAATTCCAGAACTTAATAATGGCCAGTTGATAAAAATTGTCCGCGACAAATATTTAGTTGATGCAAAAGGATATCATAAAATAATGGGTATTCCATTTACAAAACATGAACTCATAGAAGAGATCAGGAAGATACTTTAATACAATTCACTGGTTTAGATTTCAACAGATCTTGATTACAATGTTTCAAATCAATAAAAGAGAGTTTTCAATACCAATAGCTTGCTTAGAATCCTCCTCTGGAGGGCAGGGAGGCCCTTATAGAATCCTCCTCTGGACGGCAATGAGGCCATTATTTCCTTCTGTCCCTGCCAAGAGTTAATCCAAGCTTTATATTAAAAGTAATATAAGCATCATTGTTTTTTGGATCGCCTCGTATTCCATTAGGATGTGCGGTTACTGCACCTGGCTTATGGCGGTCATTCAAAAGTATAGCCTCTGTGAGTTGAGTGCCAGATAAATGTTTGGCAAAAACAGCCGGATCAATATATCTCCCGCTTACGTCATCGAGGTAATCTGTTTGTAAAAATCTGTAAACGATTTCTGCACGAATATTTACTAAAGGAGAGAGATCGTACCGGGCTCCTACACCTACGGGAAAATTAAATTGAGTGAGCTTATAATTTTTCACATTTGGATATTCCGGGAAGCCTTCGCCTTCAGTATGCAGGGGTTGCAAATCCACATAGTTTCCGTTCAGCATAGCCTGGGGATTGAAATGAAAATATCCAATGCCGACTAATAAATACGGAGACACTTCCGGAGGAAAATGATCATCATCATAATTGCCAAAAATTTCAAATGGATGAATCTCTGCAACCAATGACACTTCAGAAATAGAACTTCTAAAGCTAAGATTGCGCTCATACCGTTGGTTGGTAGTGGGTGCAACCGATTTTAAAATGCTGTCATAGGATTTTACTGATCCGAAAACACCTTCAATTCTTAATCCTATCTCATTTCTAAACATGGCATCAAAAAAAATACCTCCGCAAAATTGAGTGTTCCTGAAATTAAAATCTTTAACTCCGTTTTTTCCTTTACCCCTTCTCCCTCCAATATCAGTCATGGCGTTCATCATACCAGCAGAACCGCCGATTTCGTAAACGATGTCATTATTATAATAGTTGCCGTCGTAGAAATAATATTGGGCCTTCAATTGGATTGAGGCAATCAATAAAAAGAAAAAGAGGAATAATTTAATTTTCATAAGTGCAGTTATTTGAATATGCTAAAACGATTAATTCATAAAAATAAACACTATTCTTTAATATTTGGCTTTACTACCGAATTATAATATTTACAAACCGGCTTCAAACCACATATTTCGCATTTCGGATTTCTGGCTACACAAATATATCGCCCATGTAATATTAGCCAATGATGAGCAATATGGATCAGATCAGGTGATAAATTTTGAACAAGCTGCTTTTCTGTTTCATAAGGGTTTTTCGCATTGTTAGTTAATCCAATTCTAGCTGCAACTCTGAAAACATGCGTATCTACGGCCATGTTGGGTTGTCCGTCTATTACCGAAGTGATTACATTAGCCGTTTTCCTGCCAACCCCTGGTAATCTCATCAATTCCTCAACATTCATTGGCATTGTCCCACCAAAGTCAGCCATTATCATTTTCGCCATTCCAATCAAATGATTTGTTTTATTATTGGGATAAGAAATACTTTTTATCAGGGAGAAAAGGTCATCTGAATTCGCTTCACTCAAGGATTTCAAATCGGGATAATGTTCAAAAAATACTGGCGTAGTTTGATTTACACGTTTATCCGTACATTGAGCGGAAAGTATAACTGCCACAAGCAACTGGTACGGATTATCATAAATTAATTCAGTTTTAGCATCAGGGTTATTCAGAACAAAATAGTTGATAACAAACTGATATCTTTCTTTCTTGTTCATAAAAAATCCTGCCTTTTGACGACAGGATAAAATATTTTTATAATCAAACGGATTAATGCGAATGAATTTGCTCCTGTTTCTTTGCAGCATACTCCAAAATTTTGTCGACAGTTTCATTCCTTGGAGAAAACTTTGCTTCATCAAGATCTTTTTTTGCGCTTAGCAATTCTTCATAAGATTCGCGTAAGTTCCAATTGTCCTCCATCGCTCCATTTATAGCTGCGGCTCTTTGTTCTGAAGTTTCTTTATACAGGAATTTAACCAATTCCTCGGGTGTAATCTTAGTCATAAAATGTAGCTTTAATAAATTATTATCCAATTCTATCCAAAAGTAAAACGCATGTTAATCTAAAATATTGTTTTGGGGTTATTGATATGATCTATCTGATTGAAGATGAATCTACAGTGATCAAAAAGAGGTCTTCATTATCCCTTTTCATCAGATACTTTTCCCTTGCATATTTTTCTAAAGTTTCAGGTTTGGTTTGCAAAAGTTTCAATTCCTGTTTGGTATTGGCTATTTGAAGAACCATGGATTTTTCGCTTTGCTCCAGTTTGTTCAGTTCGCGTATCCTCTTTAGTTGAAGGGGAATATCATTTCGGTCAAAGAATAGCATCCACACGACAAAAATTATGCCTGAAATTAGATATTTGCTCGTAAATATGTACCCGAATTTTTTCAACATTAAGATTAACCATTTTGTTTAGAGGTGCAACTCTTGATCATCTTAGTTATTTAACTAACCTAAAGATTTTTATTTTCTCCCAAATTTAATTTTTCCATTTGGAAAAACCGCACTTTCTCCCAAAATTTCTTCAATCCGGATCAATTGATTGTATTTCGCGATACGATCTGTGCGGCTACCGGACCCGGTTTTTATTTGCCCGCAATTTAAAGCTACAGCAAGATCTGCAATGGTAGTATCCTCTGTTTCACCGCTGCGGTGGCTCATGATAGTATTGTAGCCATTATTCTGCGCCATTGAAACGGCGTTGATAGTTTCCGTTAGCGTGCCTATCTGATTTACTTTTACTAATAGTGCATTTGCGATTTTTTCATCAATTCCTTTTTGTAATCTTTTCACATTGGTTACAAAAAGATCGTCTCCTACCAGTTGAATTTTTGCGCCAAGCCTTTCAGTCATCAATTTCCAGCCCCCCCAATCGTCTTCTGCCATTCCATCTTCAATGGAAATGATTGGATATTGATTAACCCAGGTTTCCCAAAAATCAACCATGCTTTCCACACTTAATTTTTTTCCATCTGATTTATGAAAATGATATAATTTTTTATCTGCATCAAACATTTCACTAACAGCAGGATCCATCGCTATAGACACTTCTTTGCCTGCCTTAAAACCTGCTTTATCAATAGCGGTAAGAACCGTTTCTATTGCTTCTTCATTGCTTTGAATGTTAGGTGCAAAACCGCCTTCGTCACCCACATTGGTGCTATATCCTTTCTTTTTCAATACTGATTTCAATGTATGAAAGATTTCTACTCCCCATTGAAGCGCCTCGCTGAAAGAATTGGCGCCGACGGGCATTACCATAAATTCCTGGAAATCTATTTTATTATCTGCGTGCGCGCCGCCATTTAAAATATTCATCATCGGAATGGGAAGAATTTTTGCATTCGTTCCTCCGATATATCGGTACAATGGAAGGTTTGCTTCAAGCGCTGCGGCTTTGGCAACTGCCAGGCTCATGGCAAGCATTGCGTTTGCGCCTAGTTTGCTTTTATTTTCAGTACCGTCTAAAGCGATCATTTTAGCATCAATCCCTGTTTGGTCTGCTACATCCCAGCCGACCAACTGATCTGAAATTTCAGTATTTACATTGTTGACAGCTTTAAGCACACCTTTTCCGTCATAGATTTTTTTATCATTATCCCGAAGCTCCATAGCTTCATGTACGCCGGTGCTGGCTCCCGAGGGCACTGCGGCTCTTCCGAGAAATTCATTTTCTGTAAGAATATCCACTTCTATAGTAGGATTGCCACGGCTGTCTAAAATTTGGCGTGCAGTGATGTTTGCGATATAACTCATTTTATAGTTTTACTGGTTTTTATAAATTCTTAATTATCTAATAATTTTTCTTCTTCTTTCCTTTTCATAAACTCTTCACTACTTGAAATACTATTTTTAAATGATCCCATAGCTTCATAAATGGCTTTGTATTTTGCCGGAATTTTCTTCTTTGCAGGTTTTTTTAATTTTTCCATTAATGAAACCACTTTACCCAATTGTTCTTTCGGCACCTCATCAACCAACTGAAGAATTTTTTCACTATTTTTTAATGCAGGCATTTGGTTTTTACAACAAATTTAATTTATTATTTTTAGGAATAAATATTTAAAGATTTCTCAGGATACCATTTTGTAGCTTCGAACTTAATGTTGTCTTATAATTCATTTTGTAGATTTTATTGATTTTCAGCAGGGCCTATTAATTTTTTTTGCGCAAACTTAATGATAAACATTTAGTTCTCAATTTGTCAAATTTCTGAAAACCTCTTCCAAACTTTTGCTCTTGTTTTGCAGAGAAATAATATCCAAATTATTTTCTAAACTAAATTCCAACAAAGCTTTTTTTACTTTTTCTGGATCTAGAGTTTGGATATGATATTGATTGGATATTTCTTCCACCTTTTGCGCTCCATCTAAAGCTTGAAGTAAATTAATGTCAATCCTTTTTCCGAATTGCACCACAACAATATGAAAAGTTTTATTCGTTGATTGCAGATTGCTCAACGTATCATCTGCCACAATATTTCCTTTGTTGATGATGATCACCCGGTCACAAATGCTTTCTACTTCCTGCAAAATGTGTGATGAAAAAAGAACGGTTTTATTTTTCCCTAAATCTTTTATCAGTTCACGTATTTCCACTATTTGATTAGGATCGAGGCCGCTTGTTGGTTCATCCAAAATCAGCACCTTTGGATCATGTATGAGCGCTGCAGCCAGCCCTACTCTTTGTTTATAACCTTTGCTCAACTGGCCTGTTTTTTTATTACTTTCCAATCGTAAACCGGTGAGATCAATCACTTCTTCAATTCTTTTTTTTACGGATTTCATTTTATGAATGCCCGCGATAAATGAAAGATATTCTCTCACATACATTTCGTAATAAAGCGGGTTTCCTTCAGGCAAATAACCAATTTGTTTTTTTGCTTCCAGTGAATCAGTATTTACATCAATTCCATTTACGGCCGCATTGCCGGAATTGGCTTTCAGATATCCGGTTATAATTTTTAATGTTGTAGATTTTCCCGCACCATTCGGACCTAAAAAGCCAACGATCTCCTTATCATTTGCCTTGAATGAAATATCATCTATGGCTTTTTGTTTTCCATAAATTTTAGTGAGATGAGAAACTATAATTGACATGGGCGACAAATGTAAAAAAGAAAAAGGAAAATGGTATTGGAATGTATCGTGTAAAATGCACGATGTTGTGATAAGCCAAAATATAGAAATTTTACTTTCTTATTTGTCAAATACAAATTACAACTCTCAATTATCTAATCATTTCCCAATTTTCATTAATTTCACGCCTTAATTCTCATACAAAATTGAATTTATATTATGGCGGAAGCGATTAGAATGCCAAGAATGAGCGATACCATGACGGAAGGCGTGATTGTAGATTGGCATAAAAAAGTAGGCGATAAAATCAAGCCCGGCGACCTTTTGGCTGATGTGGAAACGGATAAAGCCACCATGGAACTCGAAAGTTATAACGAAGGCACGCTGTTATATATAGGTGTTGAAAAAGGAAAATCTGTGCCCTTGGAAGGTATCTTAGCTATCGTGGGAGCAGATGGCGAGGATTACAAACCTATTTTGGAACAAGAAAATCAAAAAGGCCCTAAAGAAAATAAGAAAGAAGAAAAGGTAGAAAAAAATGCTGAAGAAATTCCTAAAAAGAATGAAAACGAGGAAAAAGCGATTGCCGAAAACCAGGAAAAACAATCTGATAATAAACCTGCCGATATAACCCAAAATGTAGAATTATCCAAAGATGCGAAGGTTATCCGCATGCCGTTGATGAGCGATACGATGACAGAAGGAAAAATAATTCAATGGAATAAAAAAGTTGGAGACAAAGTAAAGGCAGACGACTCCCTGGCAGAAGTGGAAACCGACAAAGCAACTATGGACGTCGTGGGTTATGAAGAAGGAACGCTTTTGTATATTGGCGTGGAAGCTGGTAAAGCCGCAAAGATAAATGACATTATCGCTATTGTCGGTAAGGAAGGAACTGATATAAGCGCATTTATAGATGCCGAAAAAAACTCAGCAAAAAATCCTACGAAGACGGAAAATAAAATTGAAGAAAAGCCTTCAGAAAAAAATCAAGAGCAAAAAAGCTCTCAACAATCTGCAACTCAAAATAATGTAAGCCAGCCAGATAGTAAATCTTCTTCCACTGCGGAAGGTGGCAGGGTTAAAGCTTCGCCTCTGGCTAAAAAATTAGCTGCTGATAAAGGAATTGATATTTCGCAGGTTTCAGGAAGCGGTGATGGTGGGAGAATTATAAAAAAAGATGTGGACGCTTATGTTCCTGCCGCAGCGCCAAAAGAAGAAATTAAGCAATCTATAAAAGCTACGGAAACCAAGCCTATTGCAGCGTTTACACAAATTGGCCAGGAAAGCTATGAAGATATTCCTAACACACAGATGCGAAAAACCATTGCGCGCAGGTTGGGAGAAAGCAAATTCCAGGCGCCGCATTTCTATTTGACAATGGAAATAAATATGGATAATGCCATCAGTTCACGGCCATCCATAAACGAAATCAACCCGGTAAAAATTTCTTTCAATGATCTGGTGATAAAAGCCTGCGCCATGGCGCTGCGCCAGCATCCTGCGGTAAACAGCAGTTGGATGGGTGATTTTATTCGTCAAAATAAACATATTCATATTGGCTCCGCGGTTGCCATGCCAGAGGGTTTGATCGTTCCCGTAATTCGTTTTGCCGATCAAAAATCTTTATCTCAAATAGCATCAGAAGCAAAAACACTTTATGAGAAGGCCAGAACTAAAAAATTGCAACCAGAAGATTTTTCGGGAAATACTTTCAC
This sequence comes from Bacteroidota bacterium, assembly GCA_030853195.1. Classification (GTDB taxonomy): domain Bacteria; phylum Bacteroidota; class Bacteroidia; order Chitinophagales; family Chitinophagaceae; genus Ginsengibacter. Next base: position 50,878 of record JALYVO010000024.1, read on the forward strand.
CATTTCTAACCTTGGGATGATGGATATAGAAGAGTTTACGGCTATCATTAATCCGCCAGATAGCGCCATACTCGCTGTTGGCCGCATCAAAGAAATGGTAGTGAAAAAAGGAGATGGATTTGGAGTAACCAATATAATGAAAGTTACATTAAGCTGCGACCATAGAAGTGTGGATGGAGCTGTGGGCGCGTCTTTTCTTCAAACAGTAAAAGGCTTTTTAGAGAATCCGGTAACAATGTTGGTGTGAGTTTTTTTTGTTCTTACTGTTTCAATCATGATAGCAATCGAAATGCACATGAAAATCTGTGTAATATTTTTTACTCTGTTTTTAACATACGCTTGTTACGCGCAAAAAATAATTGGCGCTGTAATGACCGATGACAAAGGCGTTACATATAATCAGAACAAAGCAAAATATCTAATTGTAGAAAAAAATTATGGAGACACCGCTTTTGAAAGCTTAGATTATAATTTTGCAGGGCCAATGAAAACAAAAGCTACTTTTATTGATTCGTGTGATTTCGCTATTGAATGATTGGGTGCCGGCGAATGATAGAGGCCGGAAAGTGAATGCTTATCGGATACTACCAATTACTGTTAATTTCTAAAAAATACAATAACAACTAAAGGATTTGATATTACCCTATTATAAGAGTGTGCTTCTTTTTTTGAGTACATTTATTCGTGAATAAATCTCTAAAATCTACTTTTCAGCTTCTCAGGTTTCATTTCTCTTTTTTTTTAATGCCTGTTTATTGGTTTGCACTAAGCCAGGTTACTCAAGTGAACGTGATAAAAGCAATTGCAATCTTTATAATTTTGCATTTGCTGGTTTATCCAGCCAGCAACGGTTACAATAGTTATATGGACAGGGATACATCTCCAATCGGTGGTTTAAAAAACCCAATGGAGCCAACCAGGCAATTATTAATTGTAACAGTAATATTTGATGCCCTTGCTATTAGCTTTGGCTTTTTTATTTCACCAATTTTCGCCATTGGGATTTTTTTTTATATCCTCGCTTCAAGGGCTTATAGTTACCGGAAGATCCGTTTGAAAAAATATCCTTTCATTGGTTATTTAACAGTAATTATTTTTCAGGGCGCGGTTACTTTTTTTTTGGTTTATTATGGAAGCAGCGCCAATCATATATTAAATGTTCCTGTTTTGGCAATGGTTGCGTCAAGTTTATTGATCGGAGGATTTTATCCGCTCACACAAATTTATCAACATGCAGAAGATTATAAAGATGGCGTAATCACGATCAGTTATTTATTGGGTTACAAAGGAACTTTTATTTTTACTGGCATTGTATATGCTTTTGCTTTTACTGCTTTAGGATATTTTTTTTATATAAGATCACATGTAATGAATTTTCTGATTTTACAAATCTTCATGTTGCCTGTAATCGTATATTTCTTTACATGGTTTAAGAAAGTTATCAACAATGAGAGTGAAGCAAATTTTACAAATACAATGCGAATGAATGTATTAGCCTCTGTTTGCTCAAATCTTGGATTTATCACACTATTAATTTTAAATAAGTTTGAGTAAAATTGTTTCAATATCAACAGCGTTGCCTCAATATAAACATGAGCAGAAAAGCATTTTAAGCTTCATGCAAAATGTATATGCTATGAATGAGGTAGAAAAAAGAAAACTTAAATTCCTTTATCATCAAAGTGCAATTGAAACGCGATATTCTGTGTTGCCTGATTATAGCCAGGGCGCTAACGAATGGCAATTCTATCCAGCATCTGAAAACCTGGAACCCTTCCCTGATCTTGAGCTTAGAATGAAATGGTATAATAAAACTTCTGCTTCTCTTTCCGTATCTGCTGTAGAAAAATGCATTGATCAAAAGATAAGCAAAAATGAAATTACGCATTTGATAACAGTAAGCTGCACAGGGATGAGCGCGCCAGGGCTCGATCTGCAAGTTATGGAAGCAATGGATTTGCCCTTAAATATTTTCAGGACTTCTGTTAATTTTATGGGCTGCTACGCGGCCATTCACGCGATGAAACTTGCTGATGCTTTTTGCAAAAATGATACAAAAGCCAAAGTACTTGTTGTGTGCACCGAGCTCTGCACGCTGCATTTTCAAAAAGAAACTACTACAGATAATATTGCTTCAGGGCTTTTATTTGGTGATGGATCAGCCGCAATCCTGGTAGCTCACGATGATGATAAATTGAATGGCTTGAAAATGAAAAGCTTTTACAGTGAAGTTGGGTTTGGCGGAAAAGAACACATGAGCTGGCAGCTTTCTTCATCAGGGTTTTTGATGACACTTTCCGGATATGTACCTGAATTAGTTGAACAGGATTTCAATCAGCTTTTGCATAATGCTTTACAACATGCATGCATAAACGAAAAAGAAATTTCTCATTGGTGCATTCATCCGGGCGGCAAAAGGATATTATCTGCAATCGAAAAATGCACTTCTATTTCTACTGATGATTTACAATATTCTTATCAGGTGCTTAAAGATTATGGAAACATGTCATCGCCAACAATTTTATTTGTGCTGAAAGAAATCATGGATTCACTGGAAAGCAATAAAGTAGAAAAAACAAATATTTTTGGCGCTGCTTTTGGCCCCGGGCTTACTATGGAGACATTCATTTTATCTGATGATTGATTATAAAAAACGTTCTTTAAAAAAAGAACTTCTTGATAGCGACGATATTCCGTTTGAGGATATAGCAGTAAATATGAAAGAGCTCCAATTCATCAATTCTCATTTGGGGGGGCATGCAATTACTATCAAGGGATTTAAAACTTTATTGGAAAACAGGAAAACCATTTCAGTCTGTGAAATAGGCTGTGGCGGCGGAGATAACCTAAATGCGATTCATAAATTTTGTAAAAAAAATTATATAGAAGCTACGTTCATTGGCATTGACATTAATAAAGATTGCATTACTTATGCCAGGCAAAACGTGATAAATGAAAAAGTAGTTTTTCATGTTTCTGATTACTGTAAAGTTGATTTTGGAAATGATAAACCAGATATTATTTTTTCCTCTCTTTTCTGCCATCATTTTGCAGATATTGAATTGAGAGAAATGTTGAATTGGATGAAAAATAATTCAATAATTGGATTTTTTATCAATGATTTGCATCGCCATCCCGTAGCTTATTATTTTATTAAGATTGCTACGAAAATATTCTCAAAATCTTATCTCGTAAAAAACGACGCGCCACTTTCCGTATTGAGAGGATTTAAAAGAAAAGAATGGATAAATATTTTTCAAACTGCTGGAATATCCAATTATTCCATAAAGTGGAAATGGGCATTCAGGTATTTAATTACTAATTTGAAAATCGTAAAATCGTAAAATTAGAAAATGGAAACTCCGGATAGATATTTTGATGTAGCCATCATTGGTGGTGGCCTCGCAGGACTTTCACTTTCCATTTCACTTTCTAAATCCGGTTATAATGTCATCTTATTTGAAAAAGAAAAATATCCTTTTCATAAGGTTTGTGGAGAATATATAAGCATGGAAAGCTGGAAATTTATTGAAGGACTGGGATTAAAACTTTCACAACTTGATTTGCCGATTATAAATAAATTGATCGTTTCATCACCAGAGGGAAAACTTTTAAAAACAGAATTAGATCTGGGTGGTTTTGGCATCAGCCGATATTTTCTTGATAATGAATTGAAAATAATTGCTATTGAAAGCGGTGTAATTATTCATGAAGAAACAAAAGTAAACGATGTTATTTTTTATGATGAAATATTTAAACTAAAATATAATGGGGAAGAAATCAATACTAAAATAGTTGCAGGCAGCTTTGGTAAAAGGAGCAATCTTGATATAAAATGGAATCGAAATTTTGTGAAACAAAAACCCGGCAAACTCAATAATTATATTGGTGTGAAATATCACATTAAAGCTTCTTTTCCCACTGATACTATAGCGTTGCATAATTTTAATGACGGCTATTGCGGCATTTCAAAAGTAGAAGATGATAAATATTGTTTATGTTATTTAACCACAGCTAAAAATCTAAAAGACAATAAAAATTCGATTAAAGAAACGGAGAAAAATGTGCTGTATAAAAATCCATTTCTCAAAAAAATATTTTCTGAGTCTGAATTTTTATTCTCTGCACCGCTTACCATTTCACAAATAAGCTTTGATAAAAAAACTCAAATAGAAAATCATGTTTTAATGCTTGGCGATGCGGCGGGAATGATAACGCCGCTTTGCGGAAATGGCATGAGCATGGCATTTCATTCTGCAAAAATTGCTTATAAAAATATTTTTCTTTTTCTCGACAAAAAGATAACCCGCAAAGAAATGGAAAGCCAATACAAGCGCCAGTGGCGGTTTCAATTTGCAAGCCGTGTAAGAAATGGCAGAATGATCCAGAAATTTTTTGGCAAAGAAAAACTAACCAATTTATTTATCAGGATAATAAAACATTTTCCGTTTGTTATTCATAGAATGATAAAAGCAACGCATGGAAAGGAGTTTTAGTAAATTTGCAATATGCCGGATCAGCCAGTAATTTTATTCGACGGATTTTGTAATTTTTGCAATAGCGCGGTCAATTTTGTGATCAAAAGAGACAAGAAAGGGATCTTTAAATTTGCTGCATTACAAAGTGATATTTCATGCCATCTCTTAAATAAATTCGAATCGCCACGTATTGATTTGAATTCTTTTGTTTTGATTGAAAATGATAAAATATTTACCCGTTCCACAGCTGCGCTAAAAGTATGTAAACATCTTTCTGGTTTGTGGCCATTGATGTATGGCTTTATGATTGTCCCTGGATTTATAAGAGATAGTATTTATAATTGGATCTCAAAAAACAGGTATAAATGGTTCGGGAAAAGAGAAGAATGTATGATACCAACTTCTGCAATTAGTACCAGGTTTTTAAAAATAAACATATGAGCAATAAGAAAACTTTGGTTTTAGGAGCTTCGTCTAACCATGAACGTTATAGTTATCTCGCGATAAATAAACTTCGTGAAAAAGGCCATGATGTTATTGCGATTGGAAAACGTACCGGTAAGGTAAAAGATGTAGAAATTAATTCCGGGGAAATAGCCGTAGAGAATTTAGATACTGTTACTCTTTATTTAAATGCCAATAATCAAAAGCCTTATTATAATTATATTTTTTCGCTGAAACCAAAACGCCTTATATTCAATCCGGGTGCGGAAAATAAAGAATTATCTGCGCTGGCAAATAAAAATGGAATCCATGTGCAGGAAGCCTGCACGCTGGTTTTATTAGCTACGGGTCAATATTGATCAATCATACGCCTGATAAGCCAAAACATAGAAATCAGAGTTTTAAGATGATTTCCATCAGCACTTCATTAAATTTAATATCGTATTAGTACTATTATTAAAGAGTACTTCTTCCCGACTTTAGTTTAGTTGCGCTCTTTTTAAAAAAAAGTAAAATAATCCTCACAGATTGCCGTTTTATCGAAGTTCGGTATTCATAAAACCTGCATCCTGTCTATGAAACACATTTATAAAGTGTTGTTGTTATCCTGCGTCGCCATAACGGTTGTCTCCATAGCCAAAGCGCAAAATCCAACTTCAACCCGCAAAGATCAATTCAGTAAACTTTCAGAAAGGCTTCCTGTTGCTGTATCAGAATTAGATAAAGCATTTATTGCCCCGGAAGGAACAAAAGTGCAATTGATTTTTTCCAATTTTTCATTTAGCGGAATCATTACCTCATCTGTAAAACGCTATGATAATTTATACAGCGTGGTGATAAAATCATCGTCGCCGGACAATACTTTATTCTCTATTTCAAAAAGAATCAATGATGACCAATCCATTTCTTATGTTGGCCGCATCATCAATGAAAAGTATGCCGACGGATATGAATTGAGAAAAGAAAGTAATGGGACTTATTCTATGAACAAAATAAAAACAGAAGTTCTCATTCAGGATTATTGATCTTTTATGATCTTTTGATTCCATGAGCTTCAAAGGCAAACTTATCCGCACAATGAAAAACATTTATTCAATTCTTTTATTGGCATTCATCTTAGTGTCTTTCAAAGCAAATAGCCTCCCTTCATTGAGCAGTTTTCCAAAAGCAAAAGCTACTATATTTCTGGATTTTGACGGGCACTATGTGCAGGCTTCTTCCTGGAATGGAGGAGTTCCTTTTTACTGTGTGCCTTCAGGATTGAATGATGAACAAATTACCGAGGTATTCAATCGCGTCGCTGAAGATTACAGACCCTTTAATATAAATATTACCACAGATTCAACTGTATTTTTAGCTGCGCCTTTAACCCAAAGGATCAGGATAATTGTTACGCTCACCAGCGGTTGGTATTTGGGAGTTGGCGGAGTTTCTTACACGGGATCATTTACATGGGGAGATGATACGCCCGGATTTGTTTTCCCCAACAGGCTTTCTTTTAAACCGAAAAATATTGCAGAGTGTTGTTCTCATGAAAGTGGCCACACCGTTGGACTTTCACACCAGGCAAAATATAATAGCTCATGCAATTTATTGACAGTCTATAATGATGGTGCGGGAACCGGAGAAGCCTCCTGGGCGCCGGTTATGGGCAATAGCTATGGAAGAAATCTTTCCGGATGGAACAATGGCCCCACGCCAAATGGCTGCACAGCAGACCAGGATAATTTGTCTATCATCACATCAAAAAATGGATTTTCTTATCGTGACGATGATCATAGCGATGACCCAAATGTAAACCCAACTGTGCTTAATATAATTGATTCTCAATTTTATGCAGATGGAATAATTACTACCAACACTGATAAAGATGCATTTAAAATCAATCTTCCGGAAAAAGGAAAAATTCAACTTAGGGCAAAGCCATTTTCTGTAGGACAAAATAATGAAGGCGCAGATCTAGATGTGCAGGTAACGCTTCTTAATTCATCAATGCAAGTTTTACAAGTGTACAATCCCGAAGATAAATTAGATGTAAGCATTGATACTACTTTGCCAGCCGGTGATTATTATTTGGTGCTCCAGGGAGCAGGTAATGCCAATACTACTAACTATGGAAGCCTTGGCTCCTACACTATTTCAGGATTATTTTCACCGTTAATCATTGAATCGGTTACGCAAGTTTTACTTTCCGGGCAAACTGATAAAGACAAGGATATTCTAAATTGGAATGTAATTTCTAATGAGACTATAAAAACATTGGCGCTCGAAAGCTCATCTAATGGAATTGATTTTTCAACTTTGTCAATATTTTCTTCGGAGGCAAAGCATTTTAATTATGTGCCACTTGTAAATGAAAATATTTTTTACCGGATTAAAATTATTTCCGTTAATGGTGAGATAGTTTATTCAAATATAATTTCATTAAAAGCTGAACCAAATTGCGGTAAGCGATTTACGATAAGCGCTTTGGTACAATCAGAAATTAAAGTGAATGCAACAGAAAATTATCATTACCAAATGGCTGATTTAAGCGGCCGCGTTTTGAAATCCGGAAGTAATAAAGCAGGCGCCAATACAATAAATATCAACAATTGCCCTGATGGAATTTATTTCCTTCAAATAATTAGTAACTCCCAAATAACAACTCAAAGAATTATAAAACTGTAAGGTAGATTCATGTGTAAGTTAAGGGTCAGCATTAGGGGCTGGCCCTTTTTTATTTTATTTTTTTCAATAAATAGATTCATTTGTCTTATAACTGAAATTATAGTTTTATGCTTTTTTTTAAAAAAGAAATTGATAAAGAGATAACCAAAAAAAATTCATGTAGAATTTATTCCTCACCTAAATTATTTTTTTGCCAATATTCATCGGTCTTTTATAATTTACGCTAATTAAATTAAGGCACAGATTTTTATATATTTTTATATTCATAAAAAATTATACCATGAGGCCAATTTGGACAGGCGCAATAGGTTTTGGATTAGTAAATATTCCTGTAAAAATATACAGCGCCACAGAATCAAGTAATCTAAGCTTGGATATGCTTGATAAAAAAGATCATGCACATATAAAATATATGCGTGTTAATGAAAATTCAGGAAAAGAAGTTCCATGGGGTAATATTGTCAAAGGTTATAAATACCAGGATGAATATGTGGTGCTTGATGATAAAGATTTTGAAGCCGCCGGCGCCAAAAAAACAAAAACAATTGAGATCTCAGATTTTGTAAAAGAAGAAGAAATCAGCAGCCTTTATTATGAAACGCCCTATTACCTGGAACCAGATAAATCCGGCACAAGGCCCTACCAGTTGTTGTTAGAGGCTTTGCAAAAAACAAAAAAAGTAGGCGTTTCTACATTTGTTATGCGCAATAAAGAAGCGCTTGCAATATTGAGGCCTGATAAGAATGTAATTGTTCTAAACAAGATCCGCTTTGAAGAAGAAATAAGAGATCCTAATGAATTAGCCCTTCCAAAAAATACTGAAGTAAAACCTGCTGAATTGAAAATGGCCATTTCTCTCATTGATCAACTCACAGGCAAGTTTGATATTTCCAGATATAAAGACACGTATAACGATGAGCTTTTAAAATTAATAGAAGCCAAAGCAGGAGGCAAAAAAATTAAAGTTCCCGAAATGAAAGTGGTACACAGCAAAACACAAGATCTGATGGATCAATTGAAAGCAAGCCTTGATGTAAAACGTAAAAAATCTGCATAATATGCCGCTCGCTCTTTATAATAAAAAAAGAAATTTTAAAGAAACATCTGAGCCTTCTGGCAAAGTAAAAAAGTCAGAATCGAATTTAATTTTCGTAGTGCAGCGGCATAAGGCATCCCGGCTGCATTATGATTTCAGGCTTGAACTGGATGGCGTGCTTAAAAGCTGGGCTGTTCCAAAGGGACCTTCGTTATATCCAAAAGACAAGCGGCTTGCTATGATGGTTGAAGATCATCCATATGATTATAAAGATTTCGCGGGCATTATTCCTGAAGGAAATTATGGAGCAGGCATTGTAGAAGTTTGGGATAATGGAACCTATACTGACATTGAAAATTCATCACAGGAAGTTGCTGAAAAGAATTTGCATGCGGGGCTTAAAGCAGGAAATTTAAAATTTCAATTGTTTGGTAAAAAACTTAAAGGTGAATTTGCATTAGTAAAATTAAAAGGGAATGAAGATAACAGTTGGCTGCTCATCAAACACAATGATGATTATGCAGTGAATACAGAATACAATAGTGAAGAAGACACTCCAAAAAATTCGCCCATCAATAAATGGCTGGAGGAAAATAAGAAACCTCTGAAAAAAAAAAGTACAGCCAGGCCTCAGTAAATAGCACGATAGAAATTATCTCAGAGCCTAAAGAAAATAGCGCTGCTGCTGATATACAAAATATGATCTCTCCGGAAAATGGGAAAAAATTAAGCCATTTCATAAAGCCAATGCTGGCTAAGCAAAGTGACATAGCTTTCGACGATAAAAATTGGCTTTATGAAATCAAGTGGGATGGATACCGCGCCATTGCAGAAAAAAATAAAAAAACTATATTATTGTATTCCCGCAATGGATTGAATTTTTTAAACACTTATCCTATCGTGGCGGAGCAGTTGAAACAGATAAAAGCTGATGCGGTTTTGGATGGAGAAATTGTAGTGTTAAACGATGAAGGAAAACCGGATTTTCAATTTCTTCAGCATTATTCAGAAAACCACAATCGTCCAATACAATATTATATTTTCGATTTGCTCCGGCTCAATGGCCACGACATAACAGAACTTCCTTTAATAGAAAGGAAAGAATTACTAAAAAAAATAATTCCTGAAAATGAAGTGATTAAATTCTCTGATCACATTTTTGGGACAGGTAAATCTTTTTTCCAGGTTTCTAAAGAGAAAGACCTGGAAGGAATTATGGCCAAAAAAATTGATTCAAAATATTTCACAGGAAAACGTACTCCTGATTGGTTGAAAATTAAGCACCATAAAACCAGTGAAGCAATTATCACCGGATATACAGAACCTTCAGGCGCGAGAAAATATTTCGGCGCTTTAATTCTTGCCGCTAACGACGGAGATAAACTCACATATATAGGCCACACCGGAACCGGGTTTGATCAACACTCGTTGAAAGAAATGTATGATCTTCTTCAACCTCTTGTACAGGAAAAATCTCCATTTGATGAGAAAGTAAAAACCAATATGCCTGTAACCTGGGTCAAGCCAGAACTTATTTGCGAAATAAAATATTCAGAAGTTACTTCGGATAAAAAATTTCGTCACCCGGTTTTTCTGCATCTCAGAGATGATAAAACAGTAAAAGAAATAAATATGGAAAATATTAAAAATAAGCCAGATGATTCTTCGCAACAAAATGTCAAAGAAATTTCCGTAAAAAAACAGAAGATCAATTCAAAACCGGCATCTTCAAAAAGTGAAGCAAAATCAGGCGAAGCCGATAAAATTTATTCGTTTGGAAAAACAAAAGTAAAGGTCACAAACATTGATAAAATCTATTTTCCAGAAGATGGCATTACAAAAGGTGATGTAGTAGAATATTATATTTCCATGGCTGATCATATTTTACCTTACCTGAAAGGCAGGCCTGAATCGCTTTTGCGGCATCCAAATGGCATAAAAGCACAAAGTTTTTTTCAAAAAGACGCGGCCGATAATGTGCCTTCATTTATAAAAAATCAAAAAGTTCATTCAGAATCTAATAACAAAGAAATCAATTACATCGTTTGTGATAATTTGCCAACGCTTGTTTACTTAAATAATTTAGGTTGCATAGAAATAAATCCATGGCATTCCACCGTGAAATCGCTTGAAAAGCCTGATTACCTGATGATAGATATAGACCCTTCAGAAAAAAATACTTTCGACCAGGTTATAGAAGTTGCACTTACAGTAAAAAAGATTTTAGATAAAGCCGGAGCGCAATCTTTTTGTAAAACATCAGGTGCAACAGGTATACATGTTTATGTGCCTACAGAAAAAAAATACACTTTTGAGCAGGTGAAAGATTTTGCATATATAGTTTGCATGATGGTAAGCGATGAATTAAAGGATTTCACTACGCTCGAAAGGAATCTGCAAAAGCGCGGCAACAAACATATTTATATGGATTATCTTCAAAACCGGCGCGGGCAAACGATTGCATCAGTATACAGCCTAAGGCCAAAGCCTGGCGCAACGGTTTCCACACCATTATTATGGGAAGAAGTTAAAGCAGGTTTATCGCCAAAACAGTTTACTATAAACAATACTTTGGAACGGGTAAAAAAGATGGGCGATATTTTTAAGGGAGTTTTGGGAAAAGGTATAAATATAAAAAAATGTTTGAAAAATCTGGGAGAATAACATGCATGCCTACACGAATTTAATTTCAATGTTCAAACAAATTATTTATTCAACCAACTTTCCTATTTTTCCATTATTGCCAGCGAAAAATACCACATTTCCTTTCTTGGCTTTTCGGCAAACATGAAAGCTTTCTTTGCTGATTGCTTTCCAGGTTATCCCTTCGTCATTCGAAATATCTACACCATTTAATCCGCAAGTGATCCATTTATTTTTCTTTAAATATTCTACACAACTTCTATAGCCGGCAGGGGGAATTTTCGGAGCAAGCCATGTATTACCGCCATCTTTAGTAATCACACAATTTTTATTGGCCGAATCTTTTGTCGTGAAATCTCCTCCGACAACTATCATGATTTTATCGTTTTTTACTGCAATAGAATTTGCTCCCGTAGATTCTTTTCCCTGGAGAATGGGAATTTTTATTTTTTTATCTCTGATAAAAATATGTGAAGTTGATCCGCCTGTGATAAACACTGCCTGGGCTTTATTTAATTTCCTGATGTTTGTGCCACTGCTTGCAAAACATGCTTCACCACTGTCTGCGATTGGTTTATTCTGTTCCGGAATAGTACGCCACGATTTTCCTCCGTCAAATGTTCTGCCGATAAAAAATTTGCCATTCACCGGATCGCCAATTACAATTCCACTTTGATCATTCCAAAATTCCATGGCATCTAAGAACATCCCTTTTGCAGTATCTTTAAAAACTACATTCCAGCTTTCCCCGCCATCAGATGTTCTTAGAATGTATGCCGGCCCGGCGATTCCCATGATCACAGCGGTCTTTTTATCAAATGCTTCTATATCCCTGAAATCGGTTTTCTCAAAATCTTTTACAATGATCCAATCCCAGGTCTTACCTCCATTTGTGCTTTTGCCAACAGTTCCATTGCTGCCGGATACCCAAACAATATCGTTATTTACCACGCTCAGTCCCCGGAAAGAGGATTTAATACCATCGGCAACAATTGCTATTTTTTGTCCGCAGATACTTTGAACGGAAAGTAGAAGGATAAAAATGTGAAAAATTTTTTTCATCGGTTCATATTATAATTCAAAGAGTGAATTGATTGAAATTAGCAAGAAAAATTTTAAAAGCATTCTTAAAAATTCTCTTAACTTTTGGAATATTCTTAAAGATCTCTTTTTAGATAAATATTACCTGATAAAACTTTATAATAACGGGTTGATATCTTTGTTTTGAAATAAAAATATTATCGCACTTAATACTTGAGTTTAGGATAAATTATGAAGAAAATTCCACTATCATTTTACAACCGGAAAGACGTTGTAAAAATCGCCAGAGAATTGTTGGGAAAAATAATTGTTACGCATTTCAACGGAGTGGTTACTTCGGGAAGAATTGTAGAAACTGAAGCTTACGCCGGTATCACAGATAAAGCATCTCATTCATTTGGAAACAGGCGCACCGCCCGTAATGAACACATGTATTCTATGCCTGGCACGGCTTACGTGTACATTTGTTATGGTATGCACCAGATGATGAATATTGTTACAAACGAAAAAGAAATTCCTGATGCGGTTTTAATAAGAGCGATAGAGCCACTCGACGGGATTGATATGATGCTTCAGAGAACAGGCAAAAATGAATTGGACAAAACACTCACCCGCGGCCCTGGAAATGTTGGAAAAGCGTTAGGAGTTTTCAAACATCATTCCGGGTTGCATTTGCTGGATGAAGAAATTTATTTATTAGATAACCAACATAAAATTCCGGAAGAGAAAATTGGTATTAGTAAAAGAATTGGCGTAGAAAGCGCGGGCGCTGATGGTTTATTACCTTACCGTTTTTTTGTAAAAGGGAATAAATTTGTAAGTGGAAGAAATTCCTGAAAGGTTCCTATGGTTGCAAAATAATTTATCCCGGATTTCACTTTATAAGAAAGTTTTTATTTTACATAGCTTAAATTTGCAATCTAAAAATTAAAATAAATATTATGAGCACAGTAAAAGTTGCTATTAATGGCTTTGGCAGAATTGGCCGTTTGGTTTTCAGGCAGATATATAATATGGAAGGAATGGAAGTTGTAGCCATCAATGATTTGACAAGCCCTAAACAATTAGCTTATTTATTAAAATATGATAGCTCGCAGGGAAGATTTGACACAGAGGTGAAACATACCGATAATTCTATAATAGTAAATGGAGAAGAAATAAAGATATACGCGCAAAAAGATCCTGCGCAAATTCCATGGGGATCTGATGATGTAGATGTAGTAATAGAAAGCACCGGCTTTTTTACAGATAAAGATAAAGTGCAGGCGCACATTACTGCCGGAGCAAAAAGAGTAGTGATTTCCGCGCCAGCAACCGGCGGTGTAAAAACAATCGTATTTAATGTAAACCATAATATTCTTGACGGAAGCGAGACAATTATTTCATGCGCTTCTTGTACTACAAACTGCCTGGCGCCAATGGCGAAAGTATTGAATGAGTCTTTTGGAATTGTTTCGGGGTTTATGACTACTATTCATGCTTATACGAACGATCAGAATACATTAGACGCCCCACATCCGAAAGGTGATTTGCGCAGGGCAAGAGCCGCTGCAGCCAACATTGTTCCTAACAGCACCGGCGCTGCAAAAGCAATTGGATTAGTGTTACCGGAAATACAAGGTAAGCTTGATGGCGTGGCACAAAGAGTTCCGGTGATCACGGGTTCTTTAACGGATCTTACAACTGTTTTGAACAAAAAAGTTACGGTAGAAGAAGTGAACGCTGCTATGAAAGCCGCTAGCAATGAGAGTTATGGTTATAATGAAGACGATATTGTGAGCACAGATATTATAGGGATGCATTATGGCTCATTATTCGATTCTACCCAAACAAAAGTATTAACAGTTGGCGATCATCAATTGGTAAAAACTGTTGCATGGTACGATAATGAAATGAGTTATGTATCTCAATTAGTAAGAACTGTTCATTACTTTGGAAAATTGATTAAGAAAGATTAAAATCATACTGAAAGTTTTACATTATTTCTCCCTGCGTTTTATTTACCAGGGAGATTTTTTATAGAAATAAGGCCTCTCAGTTTTAATGACAGGCCTTTATATAATTTTCAAGATTTTATGGAGTATCCCACCAAACGCGGTCTGCCGTAGTAACACTTTGCTCAGGTTGGGGATTGGTAAGGATTTCAGTGGAAGAGTAAGGCCATCTCCTAGGAATATAGTTTACATAGTCGTCCCTTAAGAACTTCTGTAATTCACAACTGGTAAGAGTTTGGGGATAAAAATGGTTGATAAAAAATGCAGAAAAAGTGAACTTTGTATTCAAAATTCTGCAGATTTATGCTATCAAAATC
>JALYVO010000051.1 GCA_030853195.1 Bacteroidota bacterium
CGATTCTTGTGATCTTGCATGTACTGTAGGTTATAATTACCCTAAAATTAATTGTTTCGTTTTAATCAATGAAATGAATTTAAAGAACTCTTATATACGCTATGTTTCAAATTAAAGATTTTACATTTAACCCGGTTCAGGAAAACACTTACCTGCTCTACAATCAACACAGCGAATGCATCATTATTGATCCCGGTTGTTACTTTGATGATGAAAAGGAAACACTAAAATCTTTTATAAACCTTAACAAATTACAGCCAAAGATTTTGCTGAATACGCATTGCCATCTTGATCATATTTTCGGAAATAAATTTATTGCAGAAGAATTCAAGCTTACTTTAAAAACACATCTTTTAGAAAAATCCATTTTGGAATTGGCACCTGCTTCGGGTTTAATGTTTAATCTTCCTTTTGATAATTACCAGGGCGAAATAATTTATCTTAAAGAATGTGATAAAGTTTTTTTAAGCGAAGATGAATTAGAAGTAATTCACGCCCCCGGGCATTCGCCTGGAAGCATTTGTTTTTACTGTAAAAAACAACATTTTCTTATTGGTGGTGATGTGTTATTTCAAAACAGCATTGGCAGAACAGATTTACCTTACGGAAGCCAGGAAGATTTAGTAAGAAATATCAACGAAAAATTGTTCATTTTACCCGAAGATGTAAAAGTGTATCCTGGTCATGGTCCTGCGACTACAATTGGAGATGAGATGAAAATGAATCCGTATTTGGGTTGATGTATTGTTTTATTATTTGTGATCCATTACCAATTCGATCAATACTCCATTCGTTTCTTTTGGATGAAGAAAACAAACCATTTTATTATCAGCGCCTGGTTTGGGTTTTTCATCAATAAAATTAAAGCCTTCATTTTTTAAACGAACAATTTCTGCGTCAATATTATCTACTTCAAAAGCAATATGATGCAGCCCTTCGCCTTTTGTTTCAATGAATTTATTGATTACACTTCCCGGCGCATAAGCTTCTATCAATTCAATTTTACTTTCTCCTTTTTCAAAAAAAGCGGTATTCACCTGTTCGCTTTCTACCGGCTCTGTTTTATAACATGGCGTATTCAATAACTTTTCAAAAAGAGGAATTGAAACAGATAATTTCTTTACCGCAATTCCAATATGTTCAACCTTTTTCATAAAATCAATTTCTTTCAAAAATAAGCATGTGATAAGCGAAAAAATAGTTTTTTGTGCTTTTCTAAAACAAAAATTATTCTTTTTTGAATAAATGATTTTAAGATAAGCGAAAAAAAATTCAAATTCTTGCACTCTGAATCCCAAAGTATAAACCAAGGTTACTTGCTTTTTAGATTAAATTTGTATAGATAAAGCAGAAAAATTGACAATGCTTAAATTACCCGTCTATCTTGATAATAATGCTACAACTCCAATGGATCCAAGAGTTTTGGAACAAATGATCCCTTATTTTTTAGATCATTTTGGTAATGCAGCAAGTCGCAGCCACTCTTTCGGCTGGGCAGCAGAAGAAGCTGTTAATTACGCCCGGGAACAGGTGGCGCAATTGATAGGTGCAGAACCTAAAGAAATCATTTTTACTTCCGGCGCCACAGAAGCCGACAATCTCGCATTGAAAGGAGTTTTTGAAATGTATGCCACAAAAGGCAATCATATTATTACTATAAAAACGGAACATAAAGCAGTTTTGGATACATGCAGGCATATTGAAAAGCTTGGCGGCGTAGTCACTTATCTTGATGTAAAAGAAGATGGATTAATTGATTTGAAAGAATTGGAAAATGCCATACAGGCCAAAACAATTATGGTTTGTGTGATGTATGCAAACAATGAGATCGGCGTAATTCAACCCATAAAAGAAATCAGCACTATTGCAAAAAAAAATGGCGTATTATTTTTCACAGATGCAACCCAAGCCGTTGGAAAAATTCCGGTAAACGTGATAAGCGATGGCATAGATTTAATGGCTTTTTCTGCACATAAAATGTATGGGCCAAAAGGCGTTGGCGCGTTGTATGTACGCCGAAAAAATCCAAGAGTTAAACTTACAGCACAAATAGACGGAGGCGGACATGAAAATGGAATGCGGAGCGGAACATTAAACGTTCCCGGCATTGTAGGCTTTGGCAAAGCATGCGAAATTTGCCGGATAGAAATGAAAAAAGAAAGTGAGCAGATAAAAAATCTGCGCGATAAGTTAGAAGCAGGATTACTCCGGCTTGATGAAACATTTTTAAATGGAAACACGCAAAAGCGTTTACCTAACGTTAGTAATGTAAGCTTTAAATTTGTGGAGAGTGAAGCGTTGATGTTGGGATTTAATAAAAATATTGCGGTTAGCTCAGGTTCGGCGTGCACTTCGGCTTCTATTGAACCATCTCATGTTTTAAAAGCCTTAGGCCTGGCAGATGATTTGGCGCATTCTTCAATACGTTTTGGTTTAGGGCGATTTACAACAGAAGAAGAGATTAATTATACGCTTGGGCAGGTAAAAGAAACCGTTTTGAAATTGCGGGAAAATCAATTGGCTAATTAGCTGATGTGAGAATGTGAAAATTGGATATATCAGTTATATAATACTATTTTAAATAGTAATTTTGTATCTGAAATCTTATTAGTTAATGAATATTCTTTTTATAAAATTTTAAAAAATCACTCCTTGGAGGTTAGGAGGCATTATGATCTACGTAAGCGATAAAGCAAAAAACAGAGTAATTAGTTTGATGGAAGAAAAAAACTTTTCCCGGGATAATTATTTTTTGAGAGTAAGTGTGGAAAGCGGTGGCTGTTCGGGCCTTAGCTATAAAATGGATTTTGATAATGAAAAAAAACCTATGGACCAGGAATTTGATGATAATGGGGTAAAAGTGGTTACTGATCTTAAAAGCTTTTTATACCTCGTAAATACCACGCTTGATTTCAGCGATGGATTAAATGGCAAAGGCTTTCATTTTAATAATCCCAATGCCAGCAGAAGTTGCGCATGCGGGGAAAGCTTTGCAGTGTAATTTATTATTTTATATCAGAAAGGCTGCAGCTTTCGGGATAAACCTTTTTAATGTATGATCAAATTAAACTATTTGATATTTGATTGACAAAGAAAATCGCCTCAAATGAGGCGATTAAACTATAAAATGAAAATCAAATATTCATGAATTATGGCCTGACACCTAAGTAACTTAGTGTGTCATATATCTGCTGATCCGGTCTTCCATTTTGTGTCATTATATAAGCAGCATAAATAGTCTGACTTGTAGGGTCATAACGGCTATCTGTAATAGCGGGATTAAGATGAAATGCCCTGTTTCGGGCATCGGGTACGACATCGTTAGACACATCAGTTAACATATTTGATGTAGGATCGAATGTAAATTTAGGTGCTGTATTGCCAAAGCCGGTTTTTCCGGCATTACCTGTAGTGAAGGCGATTTGTATAAACGTACCAAATGCTACATAATCAAGCAATTTGACACTATTTGCTCCAGAAGTTACCATGCCTATACTCGTTCCATTTGCATTGACAGGCCATGTTCCCGGCAAATTATCGGATACTCCGTAGTTTTCCCACCCAATTGTTTTAATAACTAATCCATAGTTACCATCATATTTATTCTTAATTCCGATTGCTGCAATTCCATGTTGGAGATTACCACTGATCGTATACCCGCTTTCTGCTACACTTTTTATAGTGTATCCAACTGCATAAGGTGCTCCATTTATAAAATCATTTGGAACAAATTTTATTTGCAGATATCCCACATAAGATCCCTTAGGTATAATGACCACTCCTCCAGGGTTGGTGAGTGTAAACATAGTAGGGACTGTATAATTAGTGCCATTTGAATCGTTATAATTCGTAATCAAAGAAGTGTCTTGTACTAAGGTCACGTGAATATCCTGTTGGGCAGGTTGGGTTGAACCAAGTGTGACAGGAATTAAATTAATTGTAGTATCTGTACTTGAAGTATTGAAGGCAAGGCTAACAAAATTGGCTTGACTGCTTACATTAGTCCCTATTGCAATAACTTTCACAGTTGAACCATGCCCTGATTGTATATCACCATTATCATAAGCTTTATCCTTCAAGCAACCTGATGCAATAATTATCAGAAGCATCACTGACATTATAAATAATTTTTTAGACTGTAATTTCATATTTTCAATTTTACTTTTATTGTTAAAAAGTTTTTATAAGTTATTCAATCAAGGTGTTTAAGGTTCCCAAAATATTTTCATGCTAAATGCATCGCTGCTTACCTGCTTTGGTACATTTCCTGCATTAGAGGTGTGCTCGCTCTGGGGATACAGTAATCTTAAAGGAAGTTTATCAGAAATTTTGCCCGGTGCCACGGATATATAGCCCTTGTCTGTTAAAAAGTTTAATCTTCTTATATAGAATAAGATTCCAACGGATCGATAACTGTATTGGCAATATACTTTTGGAAGGCTATAAATCTTGCTTTGGATAAAACTGTAGTTCCGGAATTTGCCCAATTAGCGGTAGGATTATTGCTCATGTAGGTAATTGCGGCTGAATTTGCGTTCGGTACACCTAACCATATAAAAGATTCTGTAACAGCAGCCATGTAAGCCGCATTTGGGTCACCCGGAATCCATCCGCGTGCAACAGCTTCGGCGTTCAAAAACAGGCTTTCATATGAGGGATATATAAATTGATCCTGTTTTGCACCGCTTCCATCACCCTGATTACTTGTATTAATAGTACCAACCAATCCTGGACCAAAATATGACAAATTTGTACCCGTAGGGACAGTTGAAAGAGCTGCGCCAAATACAGCGCCTACATAATTTGCACCTGTAAAGCCAACAGGATAAAAAAACTGACTTATTCTTGGATCGTTATTACTTTTAAGAATATTTACAATATATGCATTTGCGTTGTCAGATGGAGTACTTACGACGCCGGTAGGATCCCAGCCGAAATTGGCATAAAACGGATTTTGTTTATTCACATCATTTGAATAACCTGGATTCACGCTTACACTTTCCCCGGCTCCCAAAACTCCGCCATTGTTTACTATTTTGGTAATTTCTGTAGAAGGATCGAACCCAGGCACTTCGGATTGACGGATTAATAATCTTAATTTTAAAGTGTTGGCAAAATGTATCCATTTAATTTGATTGCCATGATTTACAATATCAACTGAAACAAATGCTTTTTTAGCTGTAAGCCCCATATAGTTGATAGCAGTATCTAAACGGCGTACTTATTAAATTATATTGAACTTTTTCGAAATTTTAATGAATTTCTAACAAAATTATGTACGTCTCTATAAAAATAAAAAAACCCCTTATTCAGGGGATTCACAGTTTGTTTAGGTAAACTTCGTTATAAAAAAATGTAACTGAAAGATTGCTTTTCAAATAATAAAAAGAAATTAAAATAAAATAGGTTCAGGGTAAACTTTGGCAATCTTCGCACTAATATAACAGTAAAAGACACCACACAATATCAAAACGCTGCATCACATGATTTCAAAAATGATTATTATGGTTTGATAAAATTCGATCTTTTTATAAAACCTGATTTATTCGGGTTGTATTTGATAATATTTTATGAAATTCGACTATGTACATAAACGACTTAATATTTACATTTACTTAAATTGCATAAACTTTAATCTCTAAACGACAATCCCAATAATGATATCCATTGCCCGAAAAGAATTTCACCAATTTTTTAGTGGTCTTACCGGGTATATAACGATCATCTTATTCCTTCTCATAAACGCGCTGTATCTTTTTATTCTGAAAGACAGCAATATTTTCGACTTTGGATATGCGACTCTGATTAATTTTTTTGAACTGGCTCCTTGGATTTTTATCTTTTTAGTTCCTGCATTAGCCATGCGCAGCTTCGCAGATGAATTCAAAACCGGCACTTTTGAAACTTTAAAAACACGCCCACTTTCCAAATGGCAAATTGTTTTAGGGAAATATTTTGCCATTGTCATAGTTATCCTGATCGCATTATTACCAACTCTTTTGTACGTTTTCACAATTCATTCCCTATCAGCCCAGGGCGGAATCGATACCGGAGGAATTACAGGTTCTTATATTGGATTGTTTCTTTTAGCTATAGTTTTCGCTTCAATAAGCATATGGTGCTCCAGCTTAACGTCAAATGCTGTGATCGCTTTTTTAATAAGCGCTTTCGTATGCATCATTTTATATTTTGGTTTCAACGCTATCAGTAAACTACCTGCTTTATCTGGCAATGCAGATTATTACATAGACATGCTGGGAATTGATTTTCACTATCAAAGCATTAGCCGTGGCGTAGTTGACACGCGTGATGTTATCTATTTTTTAAGCATCATTTTTCTTTTCCTTTTTGCTACGCAGAAAAATTTAAACAAAAAATAAGAACCATCCGAAATGAGATCTTCTCTAAATAAAAACTGGTGGTGGCTTATTATTATTATGATGATCGTGGCAATTAATTTTATAGCCGCCATCTTTCACCACAGGATCGATCTTACGGATGAAAAACGATTTACTATTTCTTTTCCTGTAAAAAAAATATTAAAAAGCCTGGATGATGAAGTTCAGGTTAATATCTTTTTGAAAGGTGATATTCCTTCAGGATTTAAAAAACTATCAACATCGGCTCAGGAGCTATTGCAGGAATTTAATGAATATTCGAATGGCAGAGTGCGTTATAAAATAATTTCTCCCGATGAAAAAATGCCGGAAACAGAGAGAACTTATGCCGATACTCTTTCTTCTTTGGGCCTTATACCAATCAATTTAAAAGTGCAACTAAAGGCCGGCGAACAATCCCAATATATTTATCCCACCGCAATTGTTTATTATAAAAACAAAATGCAGCCGGTAAATTTATACTCCGGAACCAAAACTATCATTACGCCACCAGAACTGAACAGCGCCGAAGCTTTGCTTGAATTTAAATTTGCTGACGCGATTGATAAAATCATTGAGAATAAAAAACCAATGATTGCATATGCTGTTGGAAATGGCGAGCCAATAGGCCCGAATGTTTATGATCTTGTTGAAAATGTATTGAGAAAAAATTACAGCCTGTTCACCATGAATCTGCAAACAGAACCTGTGATTCCAGACACGTTCAAGTTGTTGATCATGGTAAAACCATCGCTATCTTTTAGTGATGCTGAAAAATTAAAGATTGATCAATATGTAATGCATGGAGGAAAATTGCTTTGCTTTATAGACCGTTTGCAGGCAGAGATGGATAGCCTGCAGATGAAAAACCAGGTGGTTGCCTATGACCGGAATTTGCACCTTGAAGATTTATTTTTCCGATACGGAGTGCGAATCAATCCGGATTTAATCATGGATCTGCAATGCGATTTTCTTCCTTTCAATGTGAATGGCAAAGATCAGTTCGAATTTTTGCACTGGAACTATTTTCCATTGTTTGAATCAAAACAAAACAATGTTATTAATAAAAATGTGGGCCTTGTCGCCGGCAGGTTTGTCAATTCATTAGATACAGTTAGCGCCCCGGGAATAATGAAAACTATTTTACTGAGTTCTTCTTCTAATTCAAGAACTATCGGAGCTCCCGCTTTGATAAGTGGCGATGAGAATAGAAATGCCCCATTGGATGCGACTTTTAATAAATCGAATATTCCTGCCGGGGTTTTGTTAGAAGGCAGATTTACTTCATTATTTAAAAACAGGATCAGCCAGGCCAATATGGATTTACTTGCACAATATGGAAGTCCTTTTCTTAATCAGAATATTAATGATAATAAAATAATCGTCATCTCTGACGGTGATATTGTTTTAAATGGGATTTTAAAAGATCAGCCTTTACCGATGGGCGTAAATTCTTACACGGTCGGAAGCCAGTACGAATATCAATTTGCCAATAAACAGTTTGTAGAAAATTGTATAGAATATCTCATCAACAATGCAGGCTTAAGCGAGGCAAAATCCAAAGATTACCAGCTGCGGCTTCTTGATCCCAAAAAAACGCTGGAACAAAAAAGCTTTTGGCAAATTATAAATATCGCGTTTCCGGTTTTGGTTATTATCATATTTGGAATTTTGTATCAATGGTGGAGGCGGAGGAGATATTATCTCACCCCGGTTCCTTCTATACAAGAGATGAGGGGGGATTTCTGATACCTTATCTTTGATTATATTAATAAAAATAAATGTCGACAACAGAGTGGAGTTATGCGGTTTTCGGGATTGGATTATTAATCGCTATCATTTTTGATCTTGGTTTGTTAAGTAAAAGATCTCAAATCATTTCTATAAGGCAGGCTTTCTTTCAAACCTTATTTTGGGTAAGCTTTGGCATTGGATTTTTTATTTTTGTCTGGTTTGAGAATGGCCAAACGTTGGCATTGGAGTATATCAGCGCCTACCTTATGGAATGGGGTTTGAGCATTGATAATATTTTTGTTTTTATCCTCATCTTTTCTTATTTCAATATTCCTGCAATTCATGCTAATCGTGTGCTCCTGCTTGGTATTTTGCTTGCCATTGTTTTACGGATCATTTTTATAACAGTTGGCATAGCGCTCATTGACCGGTTTTACTGGATACTATATATTTTCGGAGCTTTTCTTGTTTACACCGGCTTTAAAATGTTTTTTGTTGACACTGAAAAAGAATTTGACCTCCGGGATAATATGGTGTATAGATTATTAAAGCGAATTCTTCCATTAACACACCAGAACAACAGTGGAAAGTTTACCATCATGATTAATGGCAAAAAATATTACACGATGCTTTTTGTAGTAATGATCATGCTCGCCGCCACAGATCTCGTTTTCGCCTTAGATTCCATACCTGCTGTTTTTGCAATCACACAGCATAAAATGGTAATTTATACTTCTAATATTTTTGCTGTATTGGGTTTGCGGTCTTTGTTTTTTTTATTGAGAAGTGCCGTAGAAAAATTCAAATATCTTAAAGAAGGAATTGCGATAGTACTAATATTTATCGGCATCAAAATGTTGATCTCTTATTTTGGAATTCATTTTCACATTGCGGTTTCATTGCTTGCCATAGTTGTTTGCCTGGGTGGTTCTGTTTTGTTTTCGGTTTATAAAAGTAATCAGGAATTAAAAAATCAAATAAGAGATAATTGACTATAAGTTTTCACTATACTGTTGAGCAAATAGCAAAAATCACCAAAGGAAAAATACTAAATAAAAATTCACGGAATGCGGAGCCTGAATATCTTTCTCTGGATAGCCGAAAAGTAGTTTTTCCGGATTCCACCATTTTCTTTGCAATAAAAAATCAGCATCAAAATGCAAATCTGTTTATAGAAAGCCTTTATAAAAAAGGTGTAAGAAATTTTGTGACGGATGATAAAAATAGCAACATAGTCAAAATCCCTTTGGCAAATGTGATTATAGTTTCAAACACTATAGAAGCATTACAAAAGTTAGCGATTAATCATCGCGGTGAATTCAAAAAAAACTTTACCGTAATTGGAATCACAGGCAGCAATGGAAAAACTATTGTAAAAGAATGGTTGAATCAATTGCTCGATAAAGAATTTTCAATTGTGAGGAGTCCGAAAAGCTTTAATTCCCAGATTGGCGTCCCACTCAGTGTTTTGAATATCAATGCTGTAAATAACCTTGGTATTTTTGAAGCCGGAATTTCACTCAATGCAGAAATGAAAAAGCTGGAAAAAATAATTCAGCCTGACATTGGAATTCTAACCAATATCGGCAATGCGCACGATGAGGGTTTCAAAAACAGGAAACAAAAAATCAAGGAAAAATTAATCTTGTTTCAACATGCGGGTGATTTAATTTTTTGTGCAGATGATAAAGAAGTTTATGATGAAATAAATATTCTACAAAAGAAAAATAACCGGTTGAAATTATTTTCCTGGGGAAAAGAAAAAAATACTTTTTTACAAATCAAATCAATTAATAAAAATAGTTCAACTTCAATTATTACAGCTTTTTATAAAAGCCAAAAAGTAGTTATTACCATTCCTTTTACGGATGACGCCTCAGTAGAAAATGCTATTAATTGCTGGTGCGTATTAATTATTTTAAATAAAGCAGATAAAAAAACTACTAACAGGTTCAATGATCTTTATCCGGTGGCGATGCGGCTCGAGCTAAGGCAGGGCGCGGGCCATAGCACGATCATCAACGACAGCTACAGTAATGATCTCCACTCACTGGCCATTGCGCTTGATTTTGCAAAGCAGCAAAAACAACATTCTGTTCATTCTGTTATTCTTTCCGATATACTTCAATCAGGCCGCAGGCCGCATGAACTTTACCCGGAAGTAGCAAAGCTTCTTCAACAAAATAAAATCGATAATCTTTTTGGAATCGGCGGTGATATTTTTTCCCGGCAAAATGATTTTTCATTTTTAAAAAATAAATTTTTTTTTAAAAGCACTGCTGATTTTCTTAAAAATTTTTCAGTCGCAAACTTTAGAGATCAAACGGTTTTAATAAAAGGTGCACGCCAATTTGAATTTGAAAAAATAAGCCATTTGTTGGAACAAAAAGTGCATCAAACTGTACTTACTATCAACCTCAACTCCTTAGTTTATAATTTGAAAAAATATAAAGAAAAACTTCTTCCTTCTACTAAAATTATGGCGATGGTAAAAGCTTTTAGTTATGGAAGCGGCAGCCATGAAATCGCCTCTGTGCTGGAATATAATAAGGTGGATTATCTCGCGGTTGCTTATGCCGATGAAGGTGTAGAATTGCGGGAAGCCGGCATCAGCCTGCCTGTTATGGTAATGAATATTGACAGTTCAGGTTTTGATTCAATCATTAAGCATCAACTCGAACCCGAAATATTTTCTTTTACCCTGATAAACGATTTTATAGATTATTTAAAAAAAACTGAAATTGAAAATTATCCCGTGCATATAAAAATTGATACGGGCATGCACCGGCTCGGGTTTATGGAAGATGATATTGATCAATTATGCCACCTCATTTCTTCAAATAATTTGATAAAAATACAAAGTGTTTTTTCACATCTTGCTGCAAGCGAAGATGAAAAAGAAGACGATTTTACAAAACAACAATTCAATCTTTTCCAGAGTTGTTGCGAAAAACTTGAGCGCGCTTTGAATTATACATTTATCAAACACATTGACAACACTTCGGGGATCAGCCGCCACCCCGATTTGCAAATGGATATGGTGCGCCTCGGAATCGGATTGTATGGAATTGACAGCAACAAAAAAATGCAAAAACATTTAAAAAATGTTTCAACCTTATCAGCAACTATTTCTCAAATAAAAAAAATAAAAGCCGGCGAAACAGTTGGCTATGGAAGAAGCGCGAAGCTCGAAAAAGACAGTGTTATAGCCATTGTGGGAATTGGTTATGCTGATGGCTATTCAAGAAGATTAGGAAACGGAAACGGAAAAATGCTGATAAAAAATAATCTTGCTCCTGTTGTAGGGAATGTGTGTATGGATATGACGATCCTTGATATAACCGGAATAAAAGATGTAAATGAAGGCGATGAGGTAATTATTTTTGGAGAATTACTTTCGTTGCAAACGCTGGCTGAGTGGGCGCAAACGATTCCCTATGAGATAATGACCGGAATATCACAAAGAGTAAAGAGAATTTATTATGAGGAATAATTAGCCTGCTGATTATTCATTAATTCAAACATAATTACCGGTTCATTTTCAATTTTGTGTGCATTTTCTAATTTTCACATCAGTCAATCAGGATATTGACATTTAGCTAATTCGCACATTTAATTATCTTCGCATCAAATTTATTCTAAGTGAAAGGAAGAAATGTTTTTTTAGTTATTTGTCTTATCGTTATAGCAGATCAAGTCCTAAAAATTTATGTTAAAACTCACTTCCATGTTGGGGAATCTCATCCCGTAGTTGGAAATTGGTTCCGGTTGTATTTTATTGAAAATGAAGGAATGGCTTATGGTTGGAAGTTTGGCGGCGAATGGGGTAAAATGCTATTAACCTTATTTCGTTTAGCCGCAGTGATTTTTGGTGTCTTTTACATTAAAAAAATAATTGACAAAAAATATCATCCAGGCTTTATTATTTGCGTTGGATTAATTTTTGCCGGTGCTCTCGGAAATCTTATTGACAGTATGTTTTACGGATTAATTTTTGAAAATAGCAGTATGGAAGCTTACAATATTGCTAAAATATTTCCTTCGCATGGCTATGCCGGTTTTTTGCATGGCAATGTAGTTGACATGCTCTATTTTCCCATCGTCCGAAATACGACTTTTCCTACATGGATTCCGGTTTGGGGCGGCGAAGATTTTGAATTTTTCAGGCCTATATTCAATCTTGCCGACGCCTCGATCTCAACAGGTATCATAACAATACTTCTCTTTCAAAAGCGTTTCTTTAAAATTAATCCAGAGAAAACTACCATGCATAGCATTGAAACAGGGACAATAGTAAATGATGAAATGCAGGTTTCTTAACATAATAAGACTTCAATCTAAAATTCGTACCATGAAACTGTTTAAAATTGTTTTTGCGCTCTTCGTTACCGCTATGCTTTTTAATGCCTGCTCAAAGGAATATAGCGTTGAAAATGGTGGCCTGAAACTTCCTGTTGGCAATTGGGAATTTGTAAATGGCTCAGCTTCCTATTCTGGTAACATGGATAGCGCTTATATTATTTCAGGAGGCGCTACAAAAGAACTTCATCTTGATGGCACATCTATTCAGGGGAACCAAAATTTCCACCTGGTTTTATATTCAGATTCTTTTAGGTTAGGTACTTATAAAGCGTCTTTATTTCAATCCAATTTTGCCTATACAACTACTGCAAAAACAATTTACCAGGCAAGTCAATTGATAGGTGAGTTTATTGTAAATATAACTTCATTTAGTAATGGTCTCATTGTTGGAACCTTTTCCGGAACAGCAAAAGATTCATCTAATAATTTGAAGCAGATTACTGCAGGAAAGTTCAAAGCAACTTTCGGGAATGCCGGCGCTACTCCAACTTCTTCAGGCGTTTTAGGCGATAGCTTAGGAAATTGCAAACCAGTAATTTTAAACGGCCCTTACATTCAGGGGATTGCTATGACTGCGGCAAACACCGTCCAGGTACAGGTTGTAGTAGCAGTGGCCGGCTCTTATACTATCACTACTAATTTGGCTAATGGTGTTGCTTTTTCTAATACAGGAATGTTTTCTAATACCGGAGTGCAGAATATATTGTTGAACGCAAGCGGAACACCACTGCTTTCCGGCGACCAGGTTTATACATTGCACTATGGCAATAGCCAATGCGCATTTAAAATTACTTTTTTGCCCGGAATGGCGCCTACAGGAGATTATTTTCCGCTTACAGTAAATTCAAACTGGACATATGGTTTAGATGGCGGAACTCCGGCAGATTCTATTTATAGAACAGTGATCGGCTATTCCCTTTCGGTCAACGGAAATACGTACAATACTATAACACAGTCGCAGTCTGCTTCTTCGCCGGCAGGTGACTCTTCTTATTATCGTAAACCAGGTGGCGATTATTATCAATATATGGATTTTTCACAAACATTTCATTTTGATAATCCTGTAAAACAAGAATTTATTTTCTTAAAAGATAATGTACCAGCAAATACTACCTGGCAATCGGCCACGATCAATGCGACAATCGGGGGAATGGCATTTTCAGGGTATGCAAAAATGACTTTATTAAGCAAGGCTGTGCCTGTAACCATTGGTAGTTTTGATTTCCCGGATGTTATTAAAGTAAAATATGAATTATTCATAACCGGGGTTCCGGTTGCCATCCAAACTGAAGAAAGATGGTTTGCAAAAAATGTAGGCGAAATCTATACCAGCACATCAGATGGCACTAACACTGAAACCTTCCAGGTAGGCCAATTCCATATTTTCTGATAAGGTTTATTTGTTCAGGAATATCTTGATTTTTAAATTCTGATAACTTAAAAAGTAGTTTTATCAATTAATAAAAATGATTTGAAAAAAATGATTTTACTTCTCCGAAGCCAACACCATTCTTATTTCTCCATAGCTAACATCTTCAGGTAAATTTTCCTTTAATGTTTTAAAACTTTCACGACCATGAATTTTTGCTGCTTCTTTAATCAATAATTGTTTTTCTTTTGAAACCAATTTATTAATATCCAATTCTCCATTTGCTACAAACGAGGCCAAATGTCCCTCAATAGTGGTGATTGCAAAATTTCTATCTTTAGCAATTTCGGCTAATGATTTTCCTTCTTTAAATAAATTAAGAGAGATAATGTTTGTTGGAGTTTTTTCTTCAACCGATTTTTCCTTTCTCTCTCTTTTAGGATTTTCTTCTTTAGCCGCCATATTGCTTGCTATATTATTCCTGCTGCAATAATCTTCAACGGCCCCTAAAATATCATCTCCATATTTATCAACTTTTGCTTTTCCAAAACCACTTATCTGCAATAGATTTTTTTTGGTCAATGGCAAATACGTAGCAATTTCTTTCAAAGTATTTTGATTAGCCACCATATAAATTGGTAACCCGCTTTCTTCGCAAACCACGTCGCGCCAGCGCTTCATTGTATCAAATAATTCTGTGTTGGGCACATCATTAAAAGACTGTTTCTTTCCGCTCGCATAGCAGGAAACTTTGAACCGGGGCTGTGCAAATTTCAACTTATGTTGCAGAAAACTAGTGACAGAAAAAGGCTGTTTGCAATATTGCAGAAAATAATTTTCAACATGAAAAGCCAATAATAATTGAGTTAAATATTCATTGATAACATTAGCGGTTTCGCGGTGTTCGGTTATTAATGGATGATTTTGAACAGATTGCTGATAGGTGATAAATTTTGATTCAAAATGATTCGCGGCTGCATTAATTCTCTTTTGTAAGGCAGCATTATTTTCAATAACGGATTCCTGTTTCATTAATTCGCCAATCTGTCTTATAAAATTTATACCATCTTTTTTATCTTTAGAAAAATTATTTTTAAGATTATTGATCCAATCTACGGATGCCTTATTTAATTTTTCGCGCTGCTCAATGATATTTAAATCAAGAATATCTACAAAATGGCTTATCTCATTAAATGAAAAAATATCTTCCAATAATTGTTGTGTAAAAATCTGCCTTGCGCCGGCAAATCTTTCCGCCAAAGAACCTTTATGCATTAATGCCTGTTGCCCTTTGATAACATTATCATTACTATAAATAGCTGCTGACGGAATTTTTGATAGCAATACAATTCCAGCCAGGCTGGTGCAACGGCTCAATGCTACATAAACCTGCCCGCTACTGAAGGCCGCGCCCGCATCAATCATTACTTTTTCAAACGTGAGCCCCTGGCTTTTATGAATAGTGATCGCCCAGGCAAGCCTTAACGGAAATTGCGTGAATGCTCCCAAAGTTTCCTGTTCTAATTTTCCGTCCCCTCTATTTAAAGTATAACGCGAATTCTCCCACGTTTCTTTATTTACGTATATGTCAATGCCATCACAATCCACTACAATTTCATCTTCTTTTAAGGATTTGATAATTCCTATTTTTCCATTGAAATATTTTTTTTCCACCACATCATTTTTCAAAAACATTACCTGTGCGTCTTTTTTTAAAACTAAAGTTCCTTCCGCAGGATACATGTTTTCAGGAAATTCTCCTTCAATTTCTGCATTGTAGGTAAATGACGCTGTTGATAATTTTTGTAATTCCCGGTAATTAATCTGGTCTGCCTGGTTATTATGAGAAGTAAGTGTTATGAATTTTTCTTCAATCGAAGGGCGAAAATCAGGATTATATCTTTGGTGCAAATCCATGAAATCATCTGCATTCATTTGATTATTGCGCACTTTATTCAGGAGTGCAACAAATGAATCTTCTTTTTGCCGGTAGATTTTATTCAACTCTATCATCATGGGCATTTGCCCTTTTATAACTGAGCTGTCAAAGAAAAATTCTGAAGAATAATATTCCTGTAAGATATTCATTTCTTCTCTTTTTGCGACCGGCGGCAATTGATGCAAATCTCCTATACACAACAGTTGTACGCCACCAAAAGCGACATCATGTTTTCTGCGTACCGATTTTAAAATCGTATCAATGGCATCCATTGTATCGCACCGGACCATAGAAATTTCATCAATTACTAATAGTTCCATTTTGCGCAACAAATCCTGGCGTTGTTTATTGAATTTTAATTTTGCAAGAAGTTCATTTCTGTGATTGGCAGTTGGTAAAAAAGGATGAAAAGGCAATTGAAATAAACTATGCAATGTGACACCGCCAGCATTGATAGCTGCAACGCCTGTCGGCGCTGCCACCACAATATTTTTAGTACAATTTTCTTTCAGATATTTGAGGAAGGTAGTTTTCCCCGTGCCGGCTTTTCCGGTAAGAAAAATATTCTCGCTTGTTTCGGTTACAAAGCGAAAAGCCAGGTCAAATACTTCGTTGCGTTCTATTGAATTGATATCCTCCATTTTGATTTTTGTTAGTCACCAAATACATGAATTTTTCGATTGAAGAAAATTAAAGAATTAATCTTAAATAATTGATGGAGAAAAAAATTAAAGAGAAAAAATCTGGAATTCTATTTTTTGGCTTATCCAAAATTGATTTCGGATCAGGATATTAAAAACCCGCTCAATTTCTAAAGCGGGTTTTTGAAATTATTTAAAGTATATTTTTAAGAAATCTTTTCTACCTGCATGTAACTTAGTTCGACAGGAGTAGCGCGGCCAAAGATTTTAACCTGAACTTTTAATTTTTTCTTTTCGTCAGTAACTTCTTCAATTACGCCATTGAAATCGTTGAAAGGCCCGTCAATAATTTTAATGGTTTCACCCACAATAAACGGCTCGCTCATTTTCATTCCGCCTGCGTCTGCCATTTCATCTACCTTGCCGAGCATTTTATTCACTTCCGCTTTTCTGAGGCTGATAATAATTCCTTTAGATCCCTTTCCATCAGTTAAAAAATGCATCACATTGGAAATATTACTCAAATGCTGTATCATTTCATCAGAAAGTTTTCCCTCCAAAACTTCTATCATTATGTAGCCAGGATAAAAGTTGCGTTCGCGCATCACTTTTTTTCCATTTGCTACTTTATAAACTTTTTCGACCGGCAAAAAAACCTGGAGCACATATTTATCCCATCCATGCCTCACAATATCTTTGTCAAGATATTCTTTTACTTTACGTTCTTTGCCGCTTACCACTCTCAATACATACCACTTAGTGTCCTTCTCGGGAACAGAAGATGACGGCACTCCTGAGATGTTGGAATCCGAATGAACTTCTTCTTCTATACTTTTTGTTTCTGACATGATTATTTAAATAAGGAATATATAAATTTTAAAACCCCATTAGATACGAAATCCATTAAGGCAACTATTGCTGTAATAATGACCGTTGCAGCTAATACGATCATAGTGGATTGTTGTAACTGCTCCCATGTAGGCCACGTTACTTTATTCATCATTTCTTTATAAGAATCCCGGATATAAAATGCAATTTTATTCATATTTCTTTACGTTTCTTACGTTTAAAACTATTCAACGAAAACCTATTAAACTCTCAACTAATTAACTTAATTAAGCACGGGCACAAGGATTCGAACCCTGATCAAAGGTTTTGGAGACCTCTATTCTACCATTGAACTATGCCCGTAAAAGACTATCCAAACCTTCACCGAGGAAGGTCATAGAACTTAATTTTTAAAGAACTTTTTAAAAAGCAAAGTACTTAAGCATGTCGCCTAAGTACTTTGCAAAGGTATTAAAAGCTTCCACAAAGTCCTCCCCCCGGGAGGATTTAGGTGGGCCATTATTTTAAAATTTCTGTAACCTGGCCTGCTCCTACTGTACGGCCACCTTCACGAATCGCAAATTTCAAACCTTTTTCCATAGCGATTGGCTGAATCAACTTAACAGTGAGTGAAGTATTATCGCCTGGCATTACCATTTCTGTTCCTGCCGGTAATTCAACTTCTCCCGTAACATCGGTAGTTCTGAAATAGAACTGTGGACGATATTTTTGGAAAAATGGAGTATGACGGCCGCCTTCTTCTTTGCTCAATACATAAACTTCACCTTTGAAATCTGTATGTGGCGTAATAGAACCTGGTTTGCAAAGAACCATACCACGGCGGATTTGAGTTTTTTCAATTCCCCGAAGCAACAAACCAGCATTGTCTCCGGCTTCTCCCTGGTCAAGTAATTTTTTAAACATTTCAACACCTGTAACAGTAGAAGTTAATGGCTTTTCCATTAAACCTACTATTTCTATTGCTTCGCCCACTTTGATACGGCCTCTTTCTATACGTCCTGTAGCAACAGTGCCACGACCAGTAATAGAGAATACATCTTCTACAGACATAAGGAATGGCTGATCAACGGGGCGCGGAGGTAAAGGAATGTAAGTATCTACCGCATCCATTAGATCATCAATTGCCTTAACCCATTTTGCATCACCTGCTAAAGCGCCGGTTGCAGAGCCTTTAATAATTGGTGTATTATCT
Organism: Bacteroidota bacterium; assembly: GCA_030853195.1. Classification (GTDB taxonomy): domain Bacteria; phylum Bacteroidota; class Bacteroidia; order Chitinophagales; family Chitinophagaceae; genus Ginsengibacter. The sequence goes on from JALYVO010000051.1 coordinate 18,464, forward strand.
CCATCGAAACCATTTTTTGTTAATAGCTCACGAATTTCCATTTCAACCAGTTCAATCAATTCCGGATCATCTACCAAATCCACTTTATTCATGAACACAACCATACGCGGCACACCTACCTGGCGTGCTAAAAGAATATGCTCTCTTGTTTGAGGCATTGGGCCGTCAGTGGCCGCAACGACCAATATCGCTCCATCCATTTGTGCCGCACCTGTGATCATGTTTTTTACATAATCCGCATGACCAGGACAATCAACGTGAGCATAGTGACGGTTAACAGTTGCATATTCTACGTGTGCAGTATTAATTGTAATACCCCTCTCTTTTTCTTCAGGAGCTCCGTCAATATCATCATAATTTCTTTTTTCCGCCAAACCTTTTTTAGACAAAATATCGGTTATAGCGGCTGTCAGGGTGGTTTTACCATGATCCACGTGCCCGATAGTACCAACGTTAACGTGGGGTTTATCCCTTTTAAAATTCTCTTTTGCCATTTTATTTGTTTTTAATTTATGTTTTAAAAATTTTGAATCATTTTATTTAAAAAAAATGATCAACAACCTGAGCGGAAGACGAGTCTCGAACTCGCGACCTATAGCTTGGAAGGCTATCGCTCTACCAATTGAGCTACTTCCGCTTATTATTTTTATTCTACAACTCTGATTTTGAGAGCTGTTGATGAGAATTGAACTCACGACCTCTTCCTTACCAAGGAAGTGCTCTACCCCTGAGCTACAACAGCTTGAAAGAAGTCGAAAAAAAATTATTTCAAAAAACTACTTTTAATTTATCTAATACCGTGGGCAGAGTAGGGTTCGAACCTACGTACTCGTGAGAGAACAGATTTACAGTCTGTCGCCTTTAACCACTCGGCCATCTGCCCTGATTTTCAATCTTATCGTATGAGCCAGTGGAGGGATTCGAACCCCCGACCAGCTGATTACAAATCAGCTGCTCTGGCCAACTGAGCTACACTGGCATTTATTCAAATACAGCCTGACAATACATTTTTATTCTGATATATCCCGAAAGGTTATTTTTTGGGAAGGCAAAGGTAATGGAAAATGTTTAATGGAAAAATTTTGAACTAAAAATTGTATTAGGTTAAATGTGATTTTCTCTTCTAAAAAAACATTATAATAATCTTAAAAAAAATCCCCCGCATTGAACGGGGGAATATTCATTGAAAAATGATTAATAAATTAAGCCACCATTTTTTCTTTTTGTTTTTTCATTTGAGTGATTACAGATTCAAGTGCGGTATCAAAACTTTCTTCAAAGGATTTTGAACAGTGCTTTACAAAAAAATCATGCCTCGGAACATGTACTTTTATCTCGGCTATTTTATCTTTAATATTATGCACCACGTTATCCAATTTTAAAAAAACATCAACTTTGGTTATTCGCTCATGAAACTGGGTGAGCTTCGAAAGTTTTTTTTCAACATAAGAAACCAATTTTGTATCAGCTACAAAATGAGTTGTTTGAATGTTTACGTTCATTGTAGTCTTGAATTTAAGTGAAAAATAAAAATTATGAGGTAATATTTTATAACATTTAATAAGCAAAAAAATTTAAAAAGGATACATAATCCGCATGAATGAAATTACATTTTAGAACGCAATTTTCAAAAATAAATTTTATAGGCCTTCTTATTTATTTTTGTTAAGATTTAGGATGCGCCAGCTTATGAGCTTCTTTCAATTTTTCTATTGTATTGTGCGTATAAACCTGAGTAGCTGCAAGACTGCTATGCCCAAGCAATTCCTTTATGGCATTGATTTGAGCGCCATTATTCATCAAATGCGTAGCGAAACTATGACGGAGAATATGAGGGCTTTTCTTTTCATTGGTTGACACTTTTCCCAAATTCAGCTTTACCATATTATAAACATATTTTGGATAAAGCATTTTTCCCTTTTTATTTATCAAGAGATAAATGTGAGATGAATCAGGAAATTGTCTTCTTTTCTCCGAAATATAAGCCTCAATAAATTGCAATAACTGATTGCTCACGGGAATCAACCTCTCTTTATTTCCCTTTCCTAAAACTTTGATTGTATTGGAGCTTTTATCAATGTGATTTTCTTTTATATTGATCAGTTCACTAAGCCTTATTCCAGTCTGATACAAAATTTCAAGGGTTAATAAATCTGTTTTTCCTTCCCACGTTGCAGGAAAATCTACATCGTTTAATAGCATATTAATATCTTTCTCCTCAATAAATGAAGGAAGCCTGCGGCTTACTTTTAATGAAGAAGTTGAAGTCATCGGGCTCACTTCAATGTCACCCTTTTTAAGATGATATTTAAAAAAAGATTTAAGAGTAGATATTTTCCGATTTACTGTTTTGGAACTTGCTTTATTTTCCTTTAATGAAGCAAGCCACGAACGAACCAATGGAGATGAAATTTCTTTCAAAGAAATAGTTTGGTATTGCAGAAAAATAAAATCAAAAAAGCCGGTCAAATCATTTTGATAAGATATGATGGTATTTTTTGAATACCTCTTTTGATAAGTGATATAATTTAAGAATTCCTGTATCGGATATGTTTCGGGCAGGGGCATAAAAAAACCGGTAGCTGTAAAGTTAACGAACCCGAGCTATCCGGAATAAAATATTATTATAATAAAAGCAAGTTAAATTTCAATCTTACCGCTGGCAATCTGTTGCTTGTAAACAGCTTTAAGAACTTCTCCACGCCTTCTGATTGAAGGTTTAGTGAAAGACTGGCGCTCACGGAGCTGCAATAAAGTACGGCTTTTTTCAAACTTTTTCTTGTACTTCTTAAGCGCCTTGTCAATATTCTCGCAGTCTTTTGAATCAATAATCAACATAAAATTTTCCTTTTTATTTTTAAGGAGTGCGAAGATAAAGGATTTTTTAAATCTAATTACTCAAAAAAGGAGCTAATTTTAAAAAAATAAAATTTAAGAGAATGTTTACGGGTATTATTGAAGGCTTGGGAAAAATAAATGAGTTATCTATTGAAAATTCTAACCGGGTTTTTTTTATTAAAAGTGATATTTCTTCTCATCTAAAAATTGATGAAAGCGTTAGCCATAATGGAATTTGTCTAACGGTAGAAGATATAAAAAAGGATATGTATCGTGTAACTGCTATAAACGAAACATTAGAAAAGACAAATGCTGGTTTGTGGAATCCCGGTGATATTATTAATCTTGAGCGTTCGATGAAACTAAACGGCCGCCTCGATGGACATATAGTTCAGGGCCATGTTGACGGAACGGCGGTTTGCACTCAAAGAAAAGATAAAGATGGAAGTGTTGAATTTACTTTTCAATATGATGATTCTTTTGCAACGTTGATTATAGAGAAGGGCTCCATTTGTATCAACGGAGTCAGCCTGACTGCTTTTAATGTAACCAAAAATAATTTCACTGTTGCAATAATACCATATACATTTTCTCATACTAATTTCAAAAATCTGATGGAAGATGATGTTGTAAATATTGAATACGATATTTTAGGAAAATATGTAGCGAGGATGTTGAATATTAAAAATCAGTTTTGAAAAAAATTGAAAAACTACTTTTTCAATTATCAGTGTCTATTTTAGCGGTAAATTTTAATAAAAAATTGAGTGGCTCATTTATTTACTCGACATTCTTATCACAGGAATAATAATTTCTTCTAAGCTAACACCTCCATGTTGAAAAGTATTTTTATAATAATTGGCAAAATGATTATAATTATTGGGATAGCATAAATAACCATCTTGCCTTGCGAAAATAAATGAAGAGTTTACATTTGGCACTGGCAGGCCAGCCTGGCGCGGATCACGAAAGGCAAGCACTTCCTTAGGATCGTAATTTAAATTGCGGCCATGTTTGTAACGAAGGTTCGCAGTAGTCTGTTTATCACCTACCACTTTATGAGGTGTATTTACTCTTACACTTCCGTGATCAGTGGCCACAATCAGATTTATTTTTTTGTCGGCGATTTTCTTTAATGCCTGGTGCAAAGGAGAATGCTCAAACCACGATGCAGTAAGGCTTCTATAGCTTACTTCATCTGCTGCAAGTTCTTTAAGCACTTCCATTTCTGTGCGTGCATGGCTCAGCATATCCACAAAATTGTAAACAATGATATTAATATCGTTACCCAAAAAATTATGCATATTATCCACCAGCTTTTGAGCATCCTGGTGATTTGTAATTTTTGTGTAAGAATATTTCAGATCGTCTTTACGAAGTCTTTTTAACTGGGCTTTGAAAAATGCTTCTTCAAATAAATTTTTACCCCCTTCTTCATCATCATTTTTCCATTCTACAGGAAATTGTTTTTCAATATCTACCGGCAATAATCCCGCGAATATCGCATTGCGGCTATATTGCGTGGCTGTTGGCAAAATAGAATAAAAAGTTTCTTCTTCGTGAATACGAAAATTTTCGGCAAACAGAGGCTGAATAGTTTTCCATTGATCAAACCTTAGATTATCTATTAAAACAAAAAAAGTAGGCGTGCCTTTTTCAACATGCGGAAACATTTTAAATTTCATCAGCGTATGGCTCATGATCGGCGCTGGGGCGGATGGATTGGTGACCCAATTGGAATAATTTTTAGAAATAAATTTAAAGAAATCATTGTTAGCCTCATTTTTTTGTGATTGAAAAATTTCACGCATTTCGGGGCTATCGCTTTTTTTCATTTCAAGTTCCCAATACACTAATTTTTTATAAATTTCCATCCATTGATTATAATCAGGATTATCATTTAGCGCCATGAATAAATCCCTGAATTGCTGCTGGTAAGAGGAAGTTGTTTTTTCAGCAACCAATCTTTTATTATCAATCAATTTTTTTAGTGAAAGCCATACCTGGTTTGGGTTCACGGGTTTTATTAGATAATCGCTTATCTGAGAACCAATTGCTTCATCCATCAAATTCTCGGTCTCATTTTTAGTAATAAGGACAATAGGAATCTGGGAATTTATTTCCTTAATCTTCTGTAAAGTTTCGAGCCCGGTAATTCCAGGCATGCTTTCATCGAGAAGAACTACATCCACAATATTTTCTTTTACATAATCAATTGCATCATGGCCATTGCTTAGTGATTTTACATCATAACCTTTATGCTCCAGGAATATTATCTGGGATTTCAAGCTTTCCATTTCATCATCTACCCATAAAATTTTTGCTGTATTCATTTATCTTTTTTTATGCAATCTTTAAAGTGGAATTTAAATTTTTGTTCAATTGGGAAGTGTCGCTTACAAATATAATTTAATCCCTTTCCAAAAATTACCTTTGCAAACAAGCGAAATCATTTTAACAATTTCAACGAATGTCATTTAGAAAAATAATCAATGATCCGGTTTATGGTTTTATTACGATTGATGATGATCTCATTTATCAGATAATTTCTCATCCTTTTTACCAGCGGCTTCGCAGGATTCATCAAATGGCATTGGCGCAAATGGTTTATCCAGGAGCGGTACACACCAGGCTGCATCATTCATTAGGGGCTTATCACTTAATTTGTAATGCCATTCATGAATTGAAAAGCAAAGGAATAGCCATTACCGAACAGGAAGAACAGGGAGTAAAAATTGCCATTCTTTTGCACGATATTGGCCATGCACCCTATTCTCACGCCCTGGAAAATATTTTAATCAAGAATATAAGCCATGAAGAGATTTCATTGTTATTATTCAAAAAAATGGATGAAGAATTTCAAGGAAAATTGCAAACGGCATTGGATATCTTTAACAATGTTTATCATAAAAAATTCCTGCATCAATTGATAAGCGGCCAACTGGATGTAGACAGGATGGACTATTTGATCAGAGATAGTTTTTTTACCGGCGTGAGTGAAGGTGTGATTGGTTATGACCGGATCATAAAAATGCTCACAGTGCACAACGGCGATTTGATGATTGAAGAAAAAGGCATTTATTCAATTGAAAAATTTTTAGTTTCCAGAAGGTTCATGTATTGGCAGGTTTATCTTCATAAAACTGTTTTATGCGCGGAGCAAATGTTGATAAAAGTAATTGAAAGAGCACGTGTAATCAACGCTCAATCTCATTCAAAAGCTTTGAATGTTTTTTTGAATGAAAAATATTTAGAAGATGGATTTGAAAATCACCTGCATGATTTTTGCGCTCTTGATGATTATGATGTATTAAGTGCTATAAAATCGTGGATGAATTATCCTGATAAAATTCTTTCTGTTCTTTGCCGCGATCTTATCAACAGAAATCTTTTAAAAGTAAAATATTCAGGAGATGAAATCCCTGAAGAACTCATTAAAGAGAAAAAAGAATTGGCCATGAAATATCTTGCTATCAATAAAGAAGAAGCCGGGTATCTTGTATTCTCGGGAGAAATGCAAAACAAAACTTACAGTAATAAAGATGAACACATTCATATCTTGTTTAAAGATGGATCTGTAAAAGATATATCTGAAGTAGATAATGCGCTTATCAATCAAAGTTTATTTGGCACCATAAAAAAATTTTACATTTGTTTTATCAATTTGAATCTTACAATAAAAGATTAAACTAATTCAATAAAAGATATTCAAACAAAAATGGAGTTTACAGCAAAACAAATAGCCGCCTTAATTGATGGTAA
>JALYVO010000025.1 GCA_030853195.1 Bacteroidota bacterium
CTGCGGCTGGTAACTGGGTGAAGATTTCTTTGAAATATGATGGTTATGAAGGTTGGGTGCAACAAAGCCACCTCGCTGAAATTGATGAAGAGCATTTTTTAAAAGTAGATAAAGACCTGACATCAGACTGGATTAATGAAGTGGATTATAATGGCCACATGATGTATGTTCCGATGGGAAGCTCATTGAGCGCTTTCAAAAACGGCAAAGCGTTCTGGAGAAAAAATTCCGTTTATTTTAAAGGGAAAGTTTGGAACCCAGAAGAAATAATTATCTCTCAGAAAATAATTAAACAAATTGCTTTTAAGTTTTTGAACACTTCTTATTTGTGGGGAGGAAAATCCGTATTTGGAATTGATTGCAGCGGTTATGCGCAAATGACTTATAAATTTTTGAATAGGCCTCTGCCGCGGGATGCCTCCCAACAGGCTGAAAATGGTGATGCTGTTAATTTCCTGCAGGAAGCCCGTTGCGGCGACCTTGCATTTTTTGACAATGAAGAAGGCGCCATTATTCATGTTGGTATTCTACTAAACGACCACGAGATCATTCACTCATCAGGGAAAGTGAGGATTGATAAAATTGATACACAGGGAATTTTAAATCTTGAAACAAAAGAAAGAACGCATAAACTGAGAATTATAAAAAGATATTTTTAGAAATCCTTAACCCCGAAGGTGAATAATAATTTACACTATTTCTTATGCGTATGAAAATTTTGGAAAACGCTTTCTGCTAAAACAAAAGAATTTAAAGCTTTGAAAACGGTGAGCACTTACTTTGGGTAAGTCTCTTTATAAAATTCAATAGACTCTTTAATGATTTCAAACGCTATTTCTTTTTCCTGAAAATCGTTGATTTCTACTTTTTTACTTTCCAGAACTTTGTATTGTTCAAAATAATTTTTGAGCACATTAAAAAAATGCTGTGGCACCTCATTGAGACTGGTAATATAATTAACGCTTGGATCTTTTACTGCTACCGCAATTATTTTATCATCAATCAAGCCGGTATCAATCATCTGCATATTGCCGATCACGTAAGCTTCCACAAGACATAAAGGTTGAATGGCTTCGGAACACATCACTAATATATCAAGTGGATCACCGTCTTTGCCCAGTGTTTGCGGAATAAAACCGTAATTCACCGGATAATGAAATGAAGAATAAATGATGCGGTCTAATTTCAACAGACCGGTTTTTTTATCTATTTCATATTTTGATTTTGATCCTTGTGGAATTTCGATCAAAGCATTTACAATTTGCGGAGACTTTTCTCCAAAATGGGCGCCATGCCAGGGATGTAGTACGTACATAATATGAGTTGATATTAGTGATTAAAATGTGTAGGTTTAGAAAGGTTTAATGGTTTTGAATTGTTGCAATTTTTCAGTTTTCAATTTCAATTATTTCTAAAAAAGCTTAATTAAAAAAATACCGCAAAATGTTGCTAAAAGCCCAAGAATCACGCTGGCGCTTACATACAAAGCTGCATAACCGTATCGTGCATCATGCAGCATGCTTACTGTTTCATTTGAAAAAGAAGAAAATGTGGTGAATCCGCCTAAAATGCCTGTCGCTAAAAAAAGCCGCCACTCGATGCCGACATGCCCTCTGGCGCTTAAAGCATAAATAATTCCTATAAAAAAACAACCAATAATGTTGACAGTAAAAGTTCCCAATGGAAAGATCGAGAGAAATTTATTTTGAATAAACAACGATAAAAGATAGCGTGATGCTGAACCAATAAAACCTCCCGCTCCGATCATTAGAACTAATTTCATTTTTAGATTATATTACAGATTATCATTAAAAGTAAATTTAAAATCTACAAGCCATTCATTATTATGTTTTAGCATTTTTAATTTTGAAGGCACATTTTTATAAGTGTTAGAATATGTTATTATGACTACTGAATCTGAAACATTGTGTGTGGAATCTATAATGATGTTGGCATCCCGGTAATTGTGCCTTTCTTCGCTGCTCATTTTGCCATTGAAATCTTTAAGGCCATTGAAATATTCAAGATTGGTACTGTCTTCAAGAATATATTTTTTTGCCTCAACATAATCACCTTTCAAAGACGCTTCTATAAATCCTCTTCCTGATTCTAAAGGATCAGCTTTGTTTATTTCTGCGGAATGATTACATGCCGCCAGGACGAAAGCCAAACTTACGGCTGCCACAATTTTTCTTTTCATTTTTTCATTTTGAAAATGAAGGTAAATATCTTTCTGCTTTAAATAAAAAAACATCCCAAGAGAGATGTTTTAAAAAAAAATTTATAAAATTTATTTCCCATTTTTCTGCATCTGTTCTATCATTTTTGTGGCGCTGTCCATCGCTTTTTGAACGTGTTCCTTTTCTTCTAGCGACATATTATTCAAATGGTTTTGCAACGTGTCCATATTCATGTTTTCAGGATGCGCGCTATCCATTCCTTTAATTCCGTTTATATTATGTTCTTTCATTTTTTTCTGTGCCATGTCCATGAGAGTTGATTTATCAAAAGCTACTTTCCAATCTCCGCTTTCTTTCTTTAAAACGAAGTCGGTTACTTCGCCAGATTTTTTATCTTTTACAGGAATTGTGGCCTTGTCTCCGGTAATTACCGCATCGCCCATTTCCATATTTTCTTTTTTATACATCATTGCGCCATTGCTGTCTGGCACACTATTCATCCCCATTTGAACCATTCCCATCATTCCTTCGCTGTCTTTGGTTACATATTTTTTTGCCTCATCAATATTTTTTTTTACAAGAGCATCAAAAAAATGATTGAGTACTGCTTTAGGATCTCCGCCCCCTGATTGGCACCCTGAAAATATCAACAGAAATGCACTGATAAGCAATAAAGTAGTTTTCTTCATTTTTTTATTTTATTTGTGAAGCAAATGTAATTTTTATTTGTAAAGATTTTTTATCTACTGAAAAACAACTCTTTTTATTTCATGGCAATTTCTATTGAAAAACAAATTATCCACAGCAACAAATTGAATATTATTCAATGTAGTTGTATTGAGCTTTAATGAATCTTTTGTTGCATTTTTAATCACCTTATATAAAAATTCGGAGCAGTACATTCTGTCATCTGTTGCGAGATCAAATTTCATGTCAAACATCACGCCCTGTTGATAATATTGATGTGCCAGGTTGATTATTTCTTTTTCCTGAAAAACATTTATGCTGTATCTGAAAATACCAAAACCCCTGTTTTCATAAGGATTACAAAATAATTCAAAAGGATCGCGCCGTAACTTTTGATTGGGATTCCACTCGCCGCCCAGAGCGTGATAAACAAATAATGTATCCTTTTCCCAACTGGCAATTCCACAGTGCGAATAGGTTTTATCATGTAGAGAAAGTCGCCGCATTAATTCACTTGTAAAGTCTTTACCGGTACGTAAAATCAAATCTCCGGACTTCACTAATTTTTTTACATGATGAATTTGTTCAAATGAATTTGTGGCTTTTTTTTCTTCAGCTAAAGAATCTTTTTGAATCGAAAATGTTTCTTTTTCTTTTTCTGTATGACACGACAAAACGCAAAATAAAAGGCAGCACAAAGGCCACCTTTTTATAAAAAATAATTTTGAAAGCCTGTTCATTTGATATCCTGCATTTCTTTTATTTTCTCTTTATCATAAGCTTTGATAATTGCTTTTACCAATTTATGCCTTACGACATCTTCTTCATCCAAAACCACATGGCCAATGCCTTCAATATTTCCTAAAATTCGCACAGATTTTTCCAGTCCGCTCCTTACTTTTGGAGGCAGATCAATTTGTGTGACATCGCCGGTAATGATTGCTTTAGCATTAGCGCCGATCCTTGTCAAAAACATTTTCAATTGAAGGTCTGTGGAGTTTTGCGCTTCATCAAGAATAATAAAAGCATTGTCAAGCGTGCGTCCCCGCATATATGCGAGGGGGGCGATTTCAATGATGCGCGTAGTCATATAATAGCCAAGTTTATCCGCAGGGATCATATCATCAAGTGCATCATAAAGCGGCCTTAAATAAGGATCGATTTTTTCCTTGAGGTCACCTGGAAGAAAACCAAGATTTTCTCCTGCTTCTACCGCAGGCCTCGTAAGAATGATCTTTTTTACCTGTTTGTTTTTTAATGCTCTCACCGCAAGTGCAACAGCAGTATAGGTTTTACCGGTTCCGGCAGGGCCAATAGCGAAAACGATATCGTTTTGTTCAATAGAATTTACCATTTTTTTCTGATTGGCAGTTCGTGCTCTCACACTTTTTCCATGCGGGCCGAATACCAAAACATCGCCGGGATTTTTTTCAATAAAATGATCAATCACTTTTTCATCATCGCCGCCAAGGATTTGCTCAAGATAATTTTCACTCATGTGGCCGTTTCGCTCAATGTATTGAACCGCGAGATTTATTTTATCTTTTGCGTCTTCAATTTGTTCGGGTGCGCCGCTGAGTTTTATTTGTGTGCCGCGGCTGAGAATTTTTAAGCGGGGGAATTTTTTTTTAAGAATATCAAGTTTTCCGTTGTTTACTCCAAAGAACTCAATAGGGTTTACAGTTTCGAGATTAATGATAGTTTCTGTCAATACAGATAGGTTTTACGTGATTAAAAGATAGTAAATGGTTACCAAATATAAAAAATGAAAAGTTCGTTTTACTAATTTACTTATTCACATTAAGTTGAAAAGTTAAAATCATCATGCAAAGAAAAGAAAATGCATGTGGTTGCTTATAAAAATTAAACCTGATAAGTATCTTTTTTCTAAAAAAAATAATCATACAATTTATTTTTCAATAATTTCGGTATTCAAACCAGCTATCATGAAAAAAAGTTTTCTTGTAATCATTGCTTGTATTGCCGCTGTGCTTATGTTTCAGGCATTCACAACTACGCACCAGCCACCTTTTAAGAATTTAAAGATCTTACCAAAAGATATTTCTGATGATGATCTAGATACTGTGATGCATCATTTTACCGCTTCGCTCGGTGTAAAATGTAATTATTGTCATGTAAGAAATGAAGCAATAAGGAAAATGGATTTTGCCAGTGATGCCAAGCCTGAAAAATTAATTGCCCGCAAAATGATGTTGATGTCGATTGATATCAATACAAAATATTTTAAAGATATCGAAGATGAAATGAGCAAAGAAAAAGGCCCCGATCTAATGAAAGAAGGAATAAAAATTGATGGCGATTCTGTGAAAAACATGCTGAGTTATGTAACTTGTTATACATGCCATCGCGGCGATGCGCATCCGGATACAAAGCCACCACATCACGAAGAAGGCCCAAGGCCTCCGGCCTCTCCAAAGCCTGATGGAAAATGATGAATTTGTTTCTCTGGATAACCCAAAAAGTAGGAATATGTTATTTATTATTTATACCTTGTACGAGGTTTGCTCTATTGCATTAATTAAGTAAAACGATCTTAAAATGTATCTCCTATGATAGAAAGTAACGTTACCGAAAAAACCACTGTTCAGCCTCCATGGTTTACTATTTTAAGAGTTGCATTGGGCCTCATCCTGTTTTGGAAAGGAATTGTTTACATCAGGGATACTTCCCGTTTAGAATTGCTTATGCAGCATACAGGCCTTGCCCTTTTCTCCAATAATTCTTCCGTGCTTTCCTTTATAATTTCATATCTCGGCCTTTTGTGTGGTTTATTTATCCTGTCAGGGCTTTTTACCAGAATATCATGCATTATTCAAATTCCCATTCTTTTTGTTGCAGTATTTTTTGTAAATATTAAAGGCGCCGGACAAAGTAGTTTCGAATTGATTCTTTCAATTATAGTTTTAATTTTATTAATTCTTTTTGCTATAAAAGGTAGCGGAACACTCTCTGGTGATGAATTCTTCCGTACTTATTATAAAGCTGGAACTGAAGATGGAAATACCCAAAGATTTTTCAAAAATTGATCTACATTTCTGGTATGAATTATAAGGCGGCAAATTATAATTTTAAGTAAATAATTATATTCCTATAATGCAGCAGGATTTTATTGATGACGCAAAAGTTTCTGTGATTATTCCTTTTTTTAATCGTGGTGCGTGGTTGTCTGAAGCAATAGAAAGTGTAATTCACCAGTCATATTTTCATTGGGAAGCAATTCTTATAGACGATGGTTCAGAAAAGGAGGCGAGCGATATTGCAAAAGAATACAGTAAAAAATTCCAGGGCCAAATTATATACTTAGATCATCCGGGGCATGTCAATAAAGGAGTGACTATTTCACGTAATGCTGGCATCAATCTATCAAAGGGATCTTATATTGCTTTTCTTGATGCTGATGATTACTGGCTGCCAGAAAAACTGATCGATCAACTGCAATTATTCAAGCAGCATCCTGAAGCAGAAATGATATGTGAAGCTTCCCGCTTTTGGTATAGTTGGAGTAATTCTGATCAGTTAGATGAAATTGTAAACATCGGTGTTCACGCGGGTTTATACTATCCCGGTGACTTGATGAAAAGCCTTTATCCCCTGGGAAAAGGACAGCCTCCTTGCCCTACTGGTATAATGATCAAAAAAGAGGCATTCAATCGTTCAGGAGGTTTTGAAGAATCTTTCACAGGAATTTATCAGCTATATGAAGACCAGGCATTTTTAAGCAAAATCTATCTTAATGAAAAGGTTTATATTTCTGATATTGCAAATAATTTTTATCGCAAAAGCCCGGCATCTTTAACACAAGAAGGAAATGATGAAAATCTCTATAAAAAAGTAAGATTATATTATTTAAAGTGGTTGGAAAAATATTTGTTTAAGCATCAAATTAACGACGAAAATATAATGGAATTAATAAAGTCTGCAATGAAAAATTTAAGTTACTAAAGAAGATGGATCAGGTATGATATTATAATTTTTGCTTTTTAAATATAGTAAGATAGCTAACAAAAAAATTCCACAAGCGAGGCCAAGGGTTGGTGCAGAAAAACTGCCCAGGCTCCAGCCGGTTACATACGAACCTACAACATCACATAAATTAATAAGCGCGAGGTAGGTAGTGAATTGTGAGCCCTCTATTTTCTTTAAACATAAGCCCATTAATATAGGAAAAATAGTTACGCTTAGCAGAGGATCAGCGAGGTTCCAAAGTAATAGCGCTGCTCCGGAAAAAAGATTATAATGCCATATACCCGAGGAAAGATTTAGTAGAATAAGGAAAAGGCATACAGCCCACATTACTTTAATCTGCATTTTTTTTGCACCCATTTTATCTGAATTTATACCGGCTACAATAATTGCGACAAAAGTTACGATGCTGCCCCAGCCTCCTTGTAAAAGTGAAACGGATTTGTCCTGCCATTTAAGTACGTAAATAAGATGATAAGTATAAGAGCGAATAAATACGCTTGAGCAAAAATACACCGAAGCAACAACTGCAAAATATTGTAAGCTGCGCTTATTGGTAATGCCGGCATAAATTTTTTTGAACACTTGTTTGAATGCCGGATTTTCTGCTTCTAATCTTTGTTTCTTTTTATTTTGCCCCAGGAAAGGCAACAGTACATCCCCACGATCTAATTTAGTAAAGAAAAATATGATTGAAAATCCACATAAAGTAAGCGTTTGAATCAAAGCTGCACTCCGGAAGCCGTGCTCATGAAGCACAACAGAGAGCACAGCCGAACCAAAAGCAATACCTAACAAAAAACCTCCTCTCATAAATCCATTTACCTTGCCCCTTTCATGAATGGGCGCTATGGAAATAGCCATAGCATCTACACTCGCTACTTGTATTGAAGAAAAAATACTATGGATAAAAAATAATAAGCTCAATGTCGATAGTTGATATTGAGGATCATTTATAGAAAGCAAACCCAGTGATGCTAAAATTGCTAACCATTGAGAAGAAACCACCCAATGCTTTCGGTGGCCCATAACTGAAAATTGAAATCTGTCTATAAGAGGCCCCCAGATAAATTGACCAGTCCACGGCAAGCCTACGAAGGCAATGAAAGTGCCCACCCGTTCTGGTTGCACGTGTTTGCCAAGCAAATAATTAGCAATAGCAGTCAGAGCAAATCCTGCAGGAATACCCTGCATAATATACAAGTAAAAAAAAGTAAAATACCTTAAGGCAGGACTCTCGTTAAGTGTGGGCAGGCGCATTAAGCTATTGCAGAATTTTTATACTTATTTGTTATAATCAAACACTTCAAATATATATTTCTGAAAGCAGAATATATAAAAATTGCTCAAGGTAATTGAATATTTATATTTATCTAAGTAAAAAGAACCGATTGAAGCCTTTTATTTGAAAATTAAATCCCCATAAGTGAAAAAGTAGAAAATTAATATAAAAGCAAAAACCTTTGAACCATCCAAACACCCGACCACCTTAATTCTGCAAACTCTAAATAATTTGTACATTGCGTTTTCAGGTATTTGAATTTATGATTGAATTTAATGTATGAGTAAAAAAACAGGAAAGAAAAAAACAACGCCATCGGTAAAAGGCACATTGGATATTACGCGTTCAGGAATGGGTTATGTAATAGCGGAAGGCAGAGACAAAGATGTGTTGGTGCGGCCACAGGATTTTAATAAAGCATTGCATGGCGATAAAGTGATGGTGAAAATAAAAGAAGCGAATGGCAAACGCGCGGAAGGAATTATCGAAAGTGTTGTAGAAAGAAAACAAACGGAATTTATCGGCAATATAGAAATTTATGAAAATTTTGCATTCTTTAAACCGGATAGCCAAAAACCAATGCCGGATTTTTATGTAAGTAAAAAAAATCTGAACGGCGCGGAAAATAATGAAAGAGTAGTTGTAAAATTTTTGAATTGGGAAAACGGTGCTAAAAAGCCTGAAGGAGAAGTGGTATCTGTGTTGCAGGCGAAGGACGCAGGCGACATGGCGATGAAAGAGATCATTATTCAAAATGGATTTTCCTTGGAATTTCCCAAAGAGGTTTTGGATGAAGCGAATAGTTTGGATGAAGCAATCGATGAGAAAGAATTGGCAAAAAGAAAGGATTATCGCGATGTGCTTACGTTTACAATTGATCCCAATGATGCTAAAGATTTTGATGACGCACTTTCTATAAAAAAACTGAGTGATAATGATTTCGAAATTGGCGTTCACATTGCTGATGTAAGCCATTTCGTAATCACAGGAACAGCTTTAGACGATGAAGGATACGCAAGAGCTACAAGCGTTTATCTGCCTGATCGCGTGAACCCGATGTTGCCTGAAAAGATTTCTAATGAGCTTTGTTCCCTTCGGCCAAATGAGGATAAATATACATTCTCAGTAATTTTTAAGATTAATAATAAGGGAAAAGTAAAAGAATACTGGATTGGAAAAACTTTTATTCACAGCGACCATCGTTTTACTTATGATGAAGTGCAGCAAATAATTGAATCGGGAAGCGGGCAGTACAGTGAAGAGATTTCTTTATTGAATTCTTTAGCAAAAAATTTCAGGAAAGAAAGATTCAAAAACGGCGCAATAAATTTTTCATCAACAGAAGTGAAATTTCAGTTGGATGAAAAAGGAAAACCTTTAAAAGTTATTGTAAAAGAAAGCAAAGAATCGCACCAGTTAATTGAAGAATTTATGTTGCTTGCTAACCGGACTGTTGCGGCGCATGTTGCAAAAATAAAAGTTGACAAAAAACCTATTCCGTTTCCTTATCGCATCCATGATACGCCCGATGAAGAAAAGCTGAAACCTTTTGTTGCTTTCGCAAAAAAATTCGGTTATAAATTCGATATGAAGGATGAAGACGAAATTGCAAAATCATTTAACCAATTGATGCTCGATGTGCATGGAAAACCAGAGCAGCACGTGCTTGAGCAATTAGGGATCCGCACGATGGCGAAGGCAATTTATACAAGTGAAAATATTGGCCACTATGGATTAGGCTTTGAAAATTATTGTCATTTTACTTCTCCCATCCGCCGTTATCCCGATATAATGGTGCATAGAATACTGCATGATATTTTGGAAAATAATGTGCATCCTGATAAAAAAATGGAAGCCAAATGTATTCATTGCAGCCAACGCGAGCGCGCGGCAATGGAAGCGGAGCGTGCCGGAAATAAATACAAACAGGTTGAATTCATGATGGATAAATTAGGCGAGGATATGAAAGGTGTGATAAGCGGAGTTTCTTCTTTTGGTTTCTGGGTAGAAACAGTAAATGAAAAATGCGAAGGCCTGGTTTCTGTAAAAGACCTTTCTGATTATGATGACTTTCGCCATGATGACGCCGATTATGCGCTGGTAGGGATTCGCACCGGTAAAAAATTCAGGATGGGCGATAAAGTGCAGATAAAATTAGTGGCCGCCAATCTAGAAAAACGACAATTGGATTTTGAATGGATTCCTAATATTGAAAGCCTGAAAGAGAAAGCGGTTAAAGGGAAGAAGAGGAGGAAATAATTTTTCGATAAAAAATCATAAGAAAAATAGTTAATGAATTCATACCCACAACTATCCCGGCTTTTTGAAGAAAAATTTAATACCCGTCATTTTCCGGCGCAGCCAGAAAAATTATATGACGCTTCGCAATACTTACTAACGTTGAAGGGTAAACGCATTCGTCCTGTGATGTGCCTGATGGCAAATGAAATGTTTGGTGAAATAAAAGAAGATGCCTTTCATGTAGCAACAGCCATCGAGTTATTTCACAATTTTACTTTGATTCATGATGACATTATGGACAGGGCGCCACTGCGCCGCGGAATGCAAACCGTTCACACAAAATTTGGTGAACCAACTGCATTGCTTGCCGGCGATGTAATGCTGGTAGCCGCTTATGAAAATCTGAATAAAATACATTTAGACTTGTTACACAGAGTTCTTTCCCTTTTTAATAAAACTGCGAAAGAAGTTTGCGAAGGCCAGCAACTCGATATGGATTTTGAGAAAAGCCAAAATGTAGATTTTGATGATTATGTAAAAATGATATCTCTTAAAACATCAGTAACGCTTGCAGCCAGCCTGCAATTAGGCGCCATACTTGGCGGCGCCGGATTAGGCAACCAACAGCATTTATATGAATTCGGAAAAAATCTCGGTATCGCTTTCCAGGTGCAGGATGATTACCTGGACGCTTTTGGAAATCCCGAAAAATTTGGAAAGAAAAATGGTGGCGATATTATCGCTAATAAAAAAACATTTTTATTGTTGCAAGCCATGAAAGTGGCATCAGCACAGCAACAGGAAGAATTAAAAACTTTATGGCAAATAAATGATGAAAATAAAATTGAGGCTGTTCTCAATATTTATAAAAGCTGCAATGTAGATCAATGGGCAAAGGAATTAAAACAAAAATACCTTTCAATCGCAATGGAGCATCTTGAAGAAATTGCGGTTGTTTCTATAAGAAAAAAACCGCTCGCAGATCTTGCGCATTATTTGATGGATAGGGATGTGTAGAAGGAGTTATTTGAATTGGTAAGAAAGTTTGTAAAAATAAAACTATGATTAAATTTTGTTTATTATAAATGGCTTGCTCAATAACATAGGAAAAAAAATCTTAAAATCTACTTTTTCACTTTCAAGGTACAAAGTCAAAAAGAAACGGCAGTTTTCATTTCAGGTTGATGTATTAACTTCATAATCACAACAATCTATTATGAAACTGCTACCAACCTTGCTGTTCTTTGTTTACCTTATACTTACTTCGCCTGTTAGCGGCCAGAAAATTATTAGCCTTAGCTCTCCTGATGGCAATATTCATTTTTCATTCAATATAGTGAATAAAAGTATGAACTATAGTGTGGCATTCAAAGGCAAAACCATTATTGACAATTCTTCTTTGAGCCTGAAATTTGACAAGGATAATTTTCAAAATAATCTCAAAATAGATAAAACTGTATACCACGACACAACAGAGGATTATGACTTAATTGTTGGCAAAACAAAACATGTGCATACTCAATACAAAGAAGTAACGATCCCTGTTGAAGAAACCGTTTCGCCCTTTAGAAAAATAAATCTTGTTGTAAAAGCTTTCAATGATGGGCTTGCGTTTCGTTATGAACTTCAAAAGGAACAAAACCAAGCCAACTTTGTTTTGCTTGACGAGAATACAACATTCAAATTAACAGGAGATCCTGTGGTGCATGCTTTGTTGTTGCCCAACTACACAACTTCACATGAAGGCACTTACAGCATTTTACCATTGAGTAAAGTAAAAGAAGATACATTAATGGACATGCCCGCATTGTTTGAACTTCCAGGCAAAATTTTTATTGGTATAACCGAAGCGGCGCTCCTTGATTATGCAGGAATGTATTTGTCAAAACATGATGGCGTTTTACGAAGTAGATTATCGCCATTGCCCAATCAAACTGATATAAAAGTAAAAGCCACTTTGCCGCATAATAGCCCCTGGCGCGTAATGCTCATCAGTGACAGAATTGGTTCTTTGATCGAAAGTAATATCATCACCACATTAAATGAGCCTTGTAAAATAAAAGATGTAAGCTGGATAAAACCAGGCAAAACCACTTTTCCCTGGTGGAACGGAAATGTAGTTCCTGATACTTTGAATGCGCCAGGTAATAATTTCGTTACGAATCAATATTACATTGATTTTTGCGCGAGAAACCATATCGAATATCATTCTGTTGTTGAGTACGGTTTGCATCAATGGTATACAGATGATGGAGTTGGTTTTCAGCCTGGCCCGCATTCGGATGTTACTAAACCTGTGCCCGGTTTGGATATGAAAGAAATATGCGATTATGCAAAAACAAAAGGCGTGGATGTAAGAGTATGGGTGCATTTCTATGCGCTGTATCCAAAGCTGGACACAGCTTTCGCGATATTTGAAAAATGGGGATTGAAAGGAATGATGGTTGATTTTATGGACCGCGATGACCAGGAAATGGTAAATATGCAAACTGAAATTTTGCAAAAAGCAGCCGCCCATCATTTGCATATTCAATTTCATGGAGCCTATAAACCAACAGGATTAAGCAGAACTTACCCGAATGAATTTACAAGAGAAGGCACGAGAAATTATGAAGTGGATAAATGGGATGCGAATGGCATAAGCCCCGATCATGATATTAATATGCCTTTCACAAGAGGACTGGCTGGCTCAACAGATTATCATCTCGGAGGCTTTAGAGCAGTGCCGCAGGACAAATATAGAGCGCAATATACGAGGCCGCTTGTATTGGGCACAAGATGCCACATGCTGGCCATGTATGTAGTGCTGGAAAATTATTTGCAAATGGTATGTGATTATCCCGCTGCTTATGAAGGAGAGGCTGGCTTTGAATTTATCAAAGAAATACCAACCACATGGGATGAAACAAAAGTGATTGATGCAAAAGTGGATAATTTTATTTTGATTGCCAGGAAAAAAAATAATGACTGGTATGTTGGCGCAATCAACAATCATGAAGCAAGGCAAATGGATATTTCTTTCAATTTTTTAGGTGAAGGAAAGTATGAAGCTGAAATTTATAGTGATGCTAAGGACACCAATGAAAATCCCAATCATTTGATAATGCAAAAAAGAATGGTTACGCAAGAGGAGCATTTATCAATCAAACTCGCTGCTGGCGGCGGAACTGTGATGCGTTTAAGAAAACAGTGATTAATGATTTTTTTTTATCAGACATGTTAAGAGGCAGTATTATCTTCTTAAAATCTCGCCAACAATTTGAAATTTATCAACCGGGGAGTTAACCGGTTTGGAATAGCAAAGGTATTATTGGCAAAATCTTTTATCAATTGATAAGAAATTACATTAGCCCGGTTAATGATGTTAAACACTTCAAGGCTTGCCCAGATATTTTCTAAATTATTGAATGGTGAATGGCTTCTTCTTGAAGACTTCTCACTAAGCAACAATGCGCTGAAACCTATGTCAACTCTGATGTAAGGATCAATGATCAGGCCATTGCGATACTTTACACTGTTTGGAATATTGTAAGTCATATTGCTTCCATAGATCATGTTCAGATGCACTTTAAAATTTTTATTGGTGCTTAAATAGTCCTGTAAAAATAATCCCATCGTCAGCAGTCGATCGCTTGGTCTTCTTATCCATCCCACATTGGTACGAACACTGTCTGCAACTATTTGGTCTGTAGTTTTCGCTGTGATAACTTCTCCTTCCGCATTTTTATAAGTGTAATAAAAATCATTGTTGATATTTTCTTCTGTCCTGCTAATTCCAATGCTGAACCAGCTTTCGGCATCTTTTACCAGTTCCGTAAATATTCTTGTTTCAACTCCGGTTGCAAAAGCCTTCGCATCGTTTTCACCAAAATAGCGGATGCGTACATTATCAATATCATAAGGATCTATATCAGTCATTGACTTGTAGTAAGCTTCAGTTGTGATGCGCATAGGTTTGTCGCCATGAGATAAATTATAATCAAATCCTGCGACGTACTGAATGCTTTTTTGGCTTTTTAAACCTGTGTTGACGGTGCCGTCATATCTTCTCATCTCGCGATAGAATGGTGGCTGATCGTAGATTCCGGCGGCGGCTTTAAAAATAATATCGCGTTTCCAGTCAGGCTTATAACTGACTTGTGCGCGTGGGCTTACCAGAAATTCTCTGTTGAGAGAGTTGTAATTAAATCTTACGCCGGCTTGCATTGTAACAGTCTTGCTTAGACGAAAATTATCCTGCGCATAACCGTTGTATTTATCAATAGTAAGATTCGAGTGTGATTTTAAAACACTGCTTAAATTAAGTTGATTGGGGTTGAAAGGCAAAGAATAACCTGCACTGTCCTGGTATTCCCATTCATTCAATTTATCAGCAATGATTGTATGATCTACACCGGCGCCCCATTGAATAAAATGTTTTCCCAGTTCATAGCTTCCTTTGTGGCTTATGTTGTAAACCTGGATGTTAAGCTGGTTGCGTGCATAATTTTGAAACACGCCGGCGCCGAGAGGATTTGTTATTTGCCCAAAATTTGGTTTGGTTTTATCAAAGCTTCTTTCACCAAAAAGGTAGGTACCGGTAATATCAAAATCTTCATTTTCATTATCGCTATAGATGCTCGTCATCCATTTAAGCTTTAGTCTTTTGTTGATACTTTGAAACAGGCTTATTCCAATAAGGTTACTGTTATAATTATCTTTTTCCTGGCCATTGAAAAATATATCGAGCCCGATATCGGCGGTAAAGAGCGGAGAAAAAACTGCTGTTGATTTTTGTGCGGATTCAGGAATTAATGTAAACTTCGAGCCTGAAATAATTCCAAGAACTTCTAACCGCAGCTTATCAGAAATTTTATAACTCAGATAAGCCTGTAAATCAGCCGCAGATGGTACATAATTTCCTTTAGTTTCCTGGCTCGCTAATAAATTTTTATTTGTTTTGGTTCTTGCTCCAAATAGCCATGAAAGTTTTTGATTTTTTGAAGTTCCTTCCAGGTGTAATCCTTGCTCCAAAAGGCTTACATAAACAGATCCCCCGAATGAAACAGGTTTTTTATATTGAATATCCAGAACACTGCTCATCTTATCTCCATACTTAGCCTGGAAACCGCCAGTGTAGAAATTCACGTTTTTTACCATTTCCGGATTGATAAAACTCAATCCTTCCTGCTGTCCATTGTGTACTAAATAAGGACGGTAAATTTCAAAATCATTTATATAAATAAGATTTTCATCATAATTGCCACCGCGTACTGAATATTGAGATGTGAGCTCATTGTTGCTTCCTACCAAAGTCTTAATTAGTCCTTCCACGCCTCCTGTTGCGCCGGGCAGCGCTGCTGAACTCCTGGGATTTATTTTTATTAATCCCGTTTCTTTTCTTTCTTTTTCATCATTGATGACAACGGTTTCCAGGGTTTTACTTTTTCGTGTAAGCCTGACCGTTAGTTCATCTTGTTCACCTTCGTTCAGGTAAAAGTTTTTTTGTTCATCGCGAAATCCTGAATGCGAAAATATGAGTGCGAATGTTTTTTCTGCGGGGACTTTAATGCGATAAGTTCCCGAATCTGAGGTAATAATCCCATTTTGTTTGCCTAAAATAGTAACCGTTACCTGGCTTATGGGATCTTCATTTTCATCAATAACTTTCCCTGATACATAAGCAATTTTTTTTTGAGCAGCCGTTGAAAATGATGCTAACAGAAAGATAATAAAAGCCGCGAATCTCATAGGATGAGGATAATTTTTTATGAAATTACATTTAATATTGACATTTCATTATTTTTGAAAGATGCGAAACTTTTTTTTGTTGGCCTTTTTCTTATTTGTCCTCTTTGCCTGCAGTTGCAAATCACCCGTTCATAACAGTAGTGAAAAAATTACTGATGTGCCGCCAATAGCGCCAAAAGATACATTCCATTTGCTTTGCCAATATTGGCAATTGACTGATGCGGATCATCCTACGTCAAAAGATATTTCGTTTAAGGATGAAAATGGCATTCAGCTTCAATCTGGTATCACTTTTATGACAGATTCGGCAATGCTCGAAAACCCTAAAGGTGGGATGACTTATGGAAAATTTGAGTTGAAAGGAAATACAATAAATGTGGATTTTGACAATGGCCGGAAAGCAATTTATAAAATTGGAAGATTGGATAATAGTGGTCTTTGGCTGAAACGAACCGAAAATAAACTCACCTCTCAACTGACTTTCAAAGGATCTGCAACTTATTGGCCTGATGCCACTAAAGATCCATTTTCAAAACAAAATTATCAATGGACTAAAAAGCCAAAAAACATCGAGACAGATGAAGCATTAAGGAAACGCCTTAAAGATAATGTACAATTTTACGCTTATTATTTTACCGGATTTATAAATGGCGGTGCGAAAGAAATCGATTTTACAGATTTGCCAAACTGCCTTAACTGGTATGCTGGCGGCATTACCATTCAAAATGAGAATAAGCTTAATAAGAAATGGATCAATTGTTTTTATTCGCAGGACCAGGCTTTCAAAGCGAGGCAAATTCTGGAGAATACGCTTTCAAAAAAATATAATTGGGATAGTACGCAAACAAATTGGTTGAAGCAGATGGTGCCAGTGTTGCATCAGATCCGTGATAGTTTGTGATTAGGCGAATTGCTACATTGTACATTCTCGGTATTGCTGAATTGAATTATTTTTTTGAAATATTAATTTAATTAAAAAATAAAACAGTAAAACAATTTTTACAAACCTCTCAATTTCGCAATCGTTTCTTTAGGATTTTCTGAACCAAAAACTGCGCTTCCCGCTACCAAAACATCCGCACCTGCATCAATAATTTCAGCAGCATTATGCAGCGATACACCACCATCTACTTCAATCTTTGCAGAAGAACCGGTGTTATTAATTAAGTTTTTTAGATCTTTTATTTTTTGAATGGAATGAGCAATAAATGATTGTCCGCCAAAGCCAGGATTGACACTCATCAGGCAGACCAAATCAATATCTGTAATTATATCAAACAAAAATGAGATTGGTGTATGTGGATTGATAGCCACGCCAGCATTCATTTCCAGTGATTTTATCTGCTGGATATTTCTGTGAAGATGCGGGCAAGCTTCAATGTGCACCGTTAATCCATCTGCACCGGCATCTTTAAATTCTTCCGCATATTTTTCTGGTTCAAGGATCATCAAATGAACATCAAAAAACTTTTTACTTGCCTTTCTTATTTGTTTTATGATTGACATTCCGAAACTGATGTTAGGCACAAAACGGCCATCCATTACGTCAAGATGAAACCAATCGGCTTTGCTTTCATTTAGCATTTTGCATTCATCTTCAAGATGTAGAAAGTCGGCAGATAAAAAAGAAGGAGCTATTAAAGGCATTATGTTTGATTTGAGTAGAATTAATACAAATGTATGATGTATAAAGTTCGTCGTATAGCGTGAAAAGCCAAAAAGTAGAATTGTAGTTTTTTATTTTTTCAATTTATCAAGTGCAGTGTGAAAAGCTGAAATATAGAAATTTCAGTTTCTTATTTATAATTTTAAAGGATAATTGATCCTGCCATTTTTCATTTCAATTCTTTTGTATTTTATTTAATGCATCTCTTGCTTCCGTATAATCTTTATCATACATTAATGCAGTTTGATAGCTTTGAATAGCTTCATCTTTTTGATTTAATTTTTCATAACATTTTCCCATCCAGAAATATCCTTCATCATAATTATTCTGGACAGTTACCGCTCTTTTTAAAACTTTCAAGGCATCATTGTATTGTTCCTGGTTAAATAATGCAATCGCCTTTTCACGGTATGCATACATATATGTGTAATCCGCGTGGAGACAGCTATCTAAATAAGGAATCGCTTTTTTTGGCTCATTTATATAATTGAAATATAAACCCTTGATGAACCACGCATCTTTCCCTGATTTTGTTTTATTGCTTTTTAAAAGCTCGTCGGCGATCATCAATGCATTCCTGCTTTTTGTTTCAGCATAAACAGTTCCCAGGGCAATCAAATATTCCGGAAACGGATAAATTTCAATGGCATGCTTCAATGATTCTATTGCGTTGACGGTATCTTCATTTTCAAAATATAAGGTTGCTTTTATATTCCACAAATAAGCATTCCCGCTGTCTTTTTTTATTTGCTGATCTGTAAGCGCGAGCGCAGAATCATAGTGACTATCATTCCTGTATGCCTCTATTAAATTTTCTACAAGCATCATAGAATCAGGATATTCTTTTATCGCTTTTTTCAAGGACTCTATCGGGTTAGATGCAGGCAAAGCAGGGTTTGATTCCTTTTCATTAGTATTACATGAAATAAAAAAAATAAATAAACATATTATAAAACTGTAGATCCGGGATGACATCATTTTGCAAATTTACAGTTCCATTTTCAACCAACAACTGTTCGCGACGGTTGTTATTTTCTCACAGTTCTATAACCTCGCAATTCTTAATATCGTTTCCATCAATTGAAAAACGTATAAGTGTTCTTACTTTGTGCCATCCATGTTTTCCGGCGGCTCCCGGGTTCATGTGGAGGCAATTTAATTTATTATCATACATGATCTTTAAAATATGAGAATGCCCGCTGATAAAAAGTTGTGGCCGGTTAATTAAAATTTCTTTTCTCGTTTCGGGATTATAACGCGGAGGATAACCGCCAATATGCCTCATCATCACTTTTACATCTTCACACATGAAAACATTTTGCTCCGGATAAATACTTCTAATGTCGTTGCCATCTATATTTCCATAAACTCCGCGAAAGGGCTTGAACGATTTCAATCTTTCCGCAATAGTTATTGTTCCAAAATCTCCCGCGTGCCATATTTCATCACAGCTTTTAAAATGTTCAAAAACTGATTCGTCCAAAAAACTATGCGTGTCTGAAATCAGGCCGATTCGTGTCAATATTTTTTATTGCAAATTTACAATCCGGCAATGAAGAGATTTGACAACTTTTAAGAAATATCTCAAATTTTTCCTGATTCAGATTATCTAACTTTACCAAATGCTGTTTCACAGAAACTTTACTTACTTTATTGATAACGCAACTGGAAATATATTTTTCTTATGACAAGTTTGGAACTATCATAGATTGCTTCTTAATTCTTATTCCTAATTCGTAATTCTTAATTCAAAATTCTACCAAATGCCCCACTATCATAAATCAGGCTCAATTCCACACAAGCGCCATACACAATTTCGCAAGCCGGATGGAAATTTATATTCAGAACAACTATTTTCAACCGAAGGATTTTCTTCTGATTCTTCATTGCTTTATCATACTCATCCGCCAACACAGATCATAAAGACGGATGAGCCATTTAGCGTAATCCCAAAAGTTGCGGAAGAAAAAATGTTGAAGCATCGCAGCTTTCAGGGCTTTAGTATTAAACCGGAAAAAGATTATTTAGAAAGCCGAAAGCCGATTTTGATTAATAACGATTGCCACATTTCTCTTGCCGCGCCAAAAGAAAGCATGCATAATCATTTTTATAAAAACGCAGATGCGGATGAGATTCTTTTTATCCACGAAGGAACTGGTAAATTAAAAACACAATATGGTGAAATCACTTTTGGTTATGGTGATTATCTCGTGATTCCGCGCGGCACTATTTACCAGATTGATTTTGAAAAAGAAGACAACCGGCTCTTTATTGTAGAAGCGTTTAGCCCTGTCCGTTATCCTAAAAAATATTTAAGTAATTACGGACAGCTTCTTGAAAATTCACCTTATTGTGAACGCGATATTCGTGTACCCGAAAATCTCCAGACTATTAATGAAAAAGGTGATTTTTTATTGATGGTAAAAAAGAAAGGAATGATGTACGGAATTCATTATTTGCATCATCCGTTTGATGTAATCGGGTGGGATGGATGTTGTTATCCTTTTGCATTTTCCATCCACGATTTTGAGCCTATTACCGGGCGGGTGCACCAGCCGCCGCCGGTGCATCTTACGTTTGAAGGGCATAATTTTGTAGTCTGTTCGTTTGTGCCGCGGATGTATGATTATCATCCACAGTCAATTCCTGCGCCATACAATCACAGCAATATTGATAGCGATGAATTACTATATTATGTTGATGGCGATTTTATGAGCCGCAAGCATGTTACCCGAGGAATGATCACTTTGCATCCTGGCGGAATTCCTCATGGCCCGCATCCGGGCGCTGTTGATAAAAGTATTGGAATGAAGGATACAAAGGAACTCGCCGTGATGGTGGATACTTTTCATCCGCTTCAATTAACTACACAAGCTTTGGAAATTGAGGATGAAAATTATGTGATGAGCTGGGCAGAATAGTTGGCTGATGAGAATTAAATTGTTTCAAAAAACATGTCTAATTTCTCAGGATTTTCTCAATTGAATCTGATCTGATGATCTTTCGGTTTCAGAATGTGATAAGCCAAAAAGTAGTTTAGCAGTTTTTGTGAAAATATAAGTTTCTCCTTTCATTTTTATTATCAAATATCTGATTCCATGCGTCCGGCCTATACTTGTTCATTTTTTTCTAAGAAAAAATCTGCATGTATTCTTATTAAACACTTTTCTAATCAAAATTATTTTTTTTATAAATATTCTTTAAATTGAGCAAAAAATATTTCAGTATGATAAAATTCAACGATTTAAAACAAGGAGATTATGTACTTGCGGAAACCGACGGGCAGGCATACCAGGGAGAAGTAACCGACTTTAATAAAGATGAAAAAGAAATTGCTGTAAACAATGGAGTTCAGGAGTTTTATTTTAAAAGTGCAGACCTTTATCCCATCCCGCTTGATGAGGCGCAGTTGTTCAAATTAAAATTTTCAAAACAGCCAAATGACGATGGTTCTGTAAAGTATTCAAAAGGCGCATTCCGTATACAAACACCCGAACAGGATAATTTCTCTAATTTTGAAATATGGTACAGGAATGAAAAGCGTACTATTCAACGCCATATTGCAGTCCATGAGTTACAAAATCATTATTTAGAAATGACCAAAGTTCATCTTACTGATAAAGTGATCTGATTTATTTCAAGTTGGAACTTACCAGTTTGGTTTGGGTATTTACATTTTGAGATATGCCCAAATAATTCAAATTAATTTTTGAGGTATTTTCTATTAACCCATATTTCTGCGCATAATAACTATCGATACTGGAAGTGAGGGCAGTTCCCGGAATTAAAGATGAAGAAATGGATGTGGTTACATGAATTACATTACTGTAATTTATATTATTCACGGTTCTGGATATTCCTTTTTCTGTGATTGTATTGGTAATCGTAAGCGGTACCTGGAGAGGAAGTCCTGACACATTTACTGTAATGTTCAGGTTTTGACTCCAGCTTCCACCAACCGCCATATCATCTTTCAAATACAATCTCTCGAAAACTCCCGCCTGCAGGCCACCAGGTAATGAATCAAATTGATAATAATCATGCCCTGAAATATTCAGATACTGGCTGCCGCCATAAGAGTATGTATAAACATGATAGCTTCTGCTATTGATAGAAGTATCTTTAGACGAGGAGGTTACTGTGTAGTCAGCACTTTTTGGAGCAGCGCCCGATGAATCATTTGTATTGTAATTCCATGTGCTTCCGAAGTTCGAATTTAAATAAGAAACTTGTGTTGGCGGAGGATTATTAGAAGTATCCTTTTTAGAACAGGAAGTAAAGAACAATATTGAAATAAAAATGAAAAGAAGATGAGTTCTCATAGGATGATTTTTTAACCTTGTAATATATAAAATTGGCGACAGAAAGAATCACTTATCAGAAATGGAATTTCAATGTAGTACTTCATTATACAAGCATAAAAGTAGTTTTTCTTTATTTTAGAATGTCTATGTTTTTTTAGAAATTTTAAAATTAAAATAAATTTAGCTTTTTCTTATATAAAAGGGGATAGATAGAATTTCACTGCATTTTTTTCAAAAATTAATTATTTACACTTATCTTTGCGCTCCCAAAATAAATATGGCCAAACAAGCATTAATCAAACAAGACGGTACAATCCTGGAAGCCTTATCCAACGCGATGTTCAGGGTTAAGCTTGAAAACGGACACGAGATTTTGGCTACAATTTCAGGTAAAATGCGAATGCATTATATCAGAATTTTACCGGGCGATAAAGTGGGAGTAGAGATGAGTCCTTACGATTTGTCAAGAGGTCGCATCATTTTCAGATATAAATAACAAGTCTTTCACAGGCTAAAATAAAAAGTGAAATCATGAAAGTAAGGGCAGCTATAAAAAAAAGAAGTGTTGATTGCAAGATCGTGAGGAGAAAGGGAAGACTTTATGTGATCAACAAAAAGAATCCCCGCTTCAAGCAAAGACAGGGATAAAAAAAATTAAAATTAAAATTAAAAATTAAAAGTTCCTATGGCGCGTATTGCCGGTATAGATTTACCAAAAAACAAAAGGGGAGAAATTGGCCTTACATATATATATGGTATCGGGCAATCCACCGCACGTTATATTTTAGACAAGGCAAATGTTGATTATAACAAAAAAGTGAATCAATGGAATGATGAAGAGCAAACAGCCATTCGTAATGTAATCAGCAATGAATTTAAAACAGAAGGCGCTTTGCGAAGCGAAGTGCAAACCAACATTAAGCGGCTGCTTGATATTGCCTGCTATCGTGGATTAAGACACCGTAAAGGTTTGCCATTGCGCGGGCAGCGTACACGTACCAATAGCCGTACGCGTAAAGGAAAACGGAAAACAGTTGCCGGAAAGAAAAAGGCACCTAAAAAATAAATAGCTATGAGCTATGAGTCATCAGCTCAAAAATGAAGCTCATAGCTTTTGGTTTTATATAAGGCTTATTTTTTTGAATTAGGACCAGATTCTTTTAAGCCGGGAGGAGGGCTAATTCAGTTTCGAAGTTTCGAAATCATTTTTAAAGATTACCTATCAGAATTTATTATGGCAAAAGCAACAAACGCAAAAGCGGCCGGTGCGAAAGCATCTTCAAAGAAAAGGATTGTAAAGGTGGACAACTATGGTGATGCTCATATCGTAGCAAGTTTCAACAACATTATTATCAGCTTAACCAACAAACAAGGGCAGGTTATCGCATGGTCATCTGCCGGTAAAATGGGTTTCCGAGGTTCAAAAAAGAATACTCCTTATGCTGCTCAAATGGCTGCGGCAGATGCTGCAAAAGTTGCGCTTGACGCAGGTTTGAAGCGTGTTGATGTTTTTGTAAAAGGACCAGGTTCAGGCCGCGAAGGCGCTATCAGGTCACTTTCCCAATCAGGTATAGAAGTAGTGATGATAAAAGATATTACTCCTTTGCCGCACAATGGTTGCAGGCCTCCGAAAAAAAGAAGAGTTTAACAATGTTTGATGTACGGTGTCTGATGTACGATGTAGATAACATCAAACATCCCACATTTTACATATTTCATAACACGGGTGTATTATTCATTTTTGATTTTTAACGATGATGCACCGGCACTAAAAAATCAAATAACAATTATGGCTCGTTACACAGGACCAAAAACCAAGATCTCCAGGATATTTGGAGAGCCCATTACAGGTAATGGAAAATGGTTAACAAAAAACAGCAACCCTCCGGGGATGCACGGAGCAGCACGCAAGCGCAAAAGCCTTGGTGAATATGCTCTTCAGCTTCGCGAAAAACAAAAAGCCAAATACACTTACGGCTTATTGGAAAAACAATTCCGCAACACATTTAATGAAGCTGCACGCCGCAAAGGCGTTACCGGCGAACAATTAATAAAGTTGCTGGAAGCCCGTTTGGACAATACGGTTTTCCGTATGGGCATTGCGCCAAGCCGGCAGGCCGCACGCCAGCTGGTTTCGCACAAACACATTACCGTAAACGGAGAAGTTTTGAACATTCCTTCTTATTCTTTAAAACCAGGAGATGTTATCGGGTTGAAAGAAAAGACTGCTCACAATACGAATCTGACAGCTAACCTCCGCCCTAAGAATCCAAAATTCAATTGGATTGACTGGAGCGAAAGCACTATGACCGGGACTTTTATTGCTTATCCCGAAAGAGAAAGTGTTCCAGAAAATATTAAGGAATCACTTATCGTAGAGTTATATAGTAAGTAATCAATCTTTCTTCTGAGAGAAAAGGAAAGGAATATAAAAAATTTTAAATCAAATAAACAAAATAAAAAATGGCCATTTTAAATTTTGTAAAGCCAGACAAGATCGTTCTTCAAAAGAGCACAGATTTTGAAGCACAATTCGAATTCCGTCCATTAGAGCCGGGTTATGGTGTAACAATTGGTAATGCACTTCGCAGGGTATTACTGAATTCATTGGAAGGTTATGCAATCGTCGGAATCAGTATTGCCGGTGCCGACCACGAATTTGCAACTATAAAAGGTATTACAGAAGATGTAACTGAGATCATTCTTAATCTGAAACAGGTTCGTTTCAAAAAGAAAACAGACCAGGATTCAGGCACCGAAAAGATCAGTTTGTCGTTAAAAAATAAATCAGATTTTACTGCCGGAATGATTGGAGAAGCTTCTCCTTCGTTTGAAGTGATGAACCCGGAATTACTAATCTGCACTATGGACAATTCCGCCAAGCTTGATATTGAAATTACCATTGGTAAAGGGCGCGGCTATGTTCCTGCTGAAGAAAGCAAAGAAAGAAATAATCATTTTGGATATATTCCTGTTGATGCTATTTACACTCCTATTAAAAATGTGAAATACAGCATTGAAAATACAAGAGTTGAACAGAGGACTGACTTTGAAAAATTAGTGATGGATGTTACTACAGATGGCACAATTCATCCCGAAGAAGCCGTTAAACAAGCTTCAAGGATTTTGATTCAGCACCTGATGATCATCACTGATGAAAACATCACTTTTGATAATAAAGAAGAAAAGAAAGAAGATCTTGTGGATGAACAAACTTTACAGCTTCGCAAAGTTTTGAAAACTCCTTTGGAAGATTTGGATCTTTCTGTAAGAGCCTTCAATTGTTTGAAAGCTGCAAAGATTAATTCATTGAGCGAACTTGTTCAATACGAACAGGAAGACCTAATGAAATTCAGAAACTTTGGTCAGAAATCTTTGAGCGAAATCGAACAGGTGTTAAACGAAAGAGGCCTTGGTTTCGGAATGGATTTGAGCAAAATCAGATTAGACGAAGAATAAATATAATTAGCTACATTCACAGTTATATAGCACATTAATAAATCAACCTTGTAATTCCTGACACGGTACAAGGTTTAAAACAAAAAGTCATGCGTCACGGAGACAAAGGAAATAACCTTAGCAGAACCGCCAGCCACAGAAAAGCTTTATTGAGTAACCTGGCCTGCCAATTATTTCAACATAAAAAAATAGTTACCACTTTAGCTAAAGCAAAAGCTTTGCGGCCTTATGTTGAACCTCTGATTACCAAATCAAAAGAAAATACAACACACCAGCGCCGTATCGTTTTCAGCCATCTCCAGGATAAGGAAGCAGTTCGGGAATTATTTGATGTGATCAGCCTTAAAATTGCGTCGCGCCCCGGCGGATACACCAGAGTTATCAAACTTGGAACAAGAGTAGGGGATAATGCTGAAATAGCAATGATTGAACTGGTTGATTACAATGAAATTTATGGTAAAGGAATCGGGGAAGCTGAAGCTGCTGCTAAGAAAACGCGCAGAGCCGGAAGAAAAAGAAATTCTCCAATTCACCAGGAAGCCACTGTTGAACCGATCGTGCCTGTGCAAACCACGCAGGTAGATGAAAAAATTGATGACGTCGAAACCCAAAATGTAGAAAATAATAATAAACCTGCGGAATAATCTTCTAACGGTTATGAATCAAATAATTTGAATGCTCTCCTACAAACCGGGGGCATTTTTTTTGGTCCATACTTAAGGTAATAGATGCTGCTCTTATTAATAATCATTTGATGGTTTGAAACTTATCTTGGATACGCGATTTCATTTTCAGTTAATTCAACATTTCAAGTTATTTCTGATTGGCTTACCTGTAAATTTTTTTTTTTGAATCGCAATCATCTCATTGATTTTTTTAAGACGTATTTACTTTTCTTTACTTTACTTTGCACATCAATAATTTATTCTGCACATCAATGAATATTACCGAAGCAAAATCCTTTCGCCCAGCAATTTTAATTTTAGAAGATGGAAATGTTTTCCATGGAAAAGCTTTTGGAAAAACGGGGACCACTACCGGTGAAATTTGTTTTAACACAGGAATGACAGGCTACCAGGAAGTTTTTACTGACCCAAGTTATTATGGCCAGATAGTAATAATGAACAATGTTCATATAGGAAATTATGGAATCAGCGAAGCCGATGTGGAAAGTGATTCTATAAAAGTAAAAGGTATTATTGGCAGGAATTTAGAAGAGCAATATTCACGCTTTGTTGCTGATCATTCATTGCAGGAGTATTTTGAAAAGCAAAATATTGTAGCCATTGATGGTATTGACAGCCGCGCTTTGGTGATTCATATTCGCGAAGCAGGCGCCATGAACTGCATTATTTCATCTGATAATAATAATATCGGCGAACTTAAAAAAATTTTGTCCGCAGTCCCTTCAATGGATGGACTTGAACTGGCTTCAAAGGTTTCAACGGAAAACACTTATACTGCGGGAAATGAAAATAGTAAAGTGCGTATCGCTATTTTAGACTTTGGAATTAAAAAGAATATTCTAAATTGTTTTGTTGAAAGAGGCGCTTTTGTAAAAGTTTTTAATGCTAAGACCAGGTTTACAGAATTGGAAAAATTCAATCCCAACGGGTATTTCATTAGTAACGGGCCTGGCGATCCCGGGCCGATGGATTATGCTATTACTACAGTGAAAGAGATTCTGAAGGAAAAAAAACCTTTATTTGGAATTTGCCTGGGGCAACAATTATTGGCGTTGGCAAATGATATTCCCACCTTCAAAATGCATCACGGACACAGAGGATTGAACCATCCGGTGAAAAATATAATTTCAGGGCGATGTGAAATCACGACGCAAAATCATGGCTTTGGTGTAGATGCTGATGAGGTGAGAAATGCTGAGAATATTGAGGTAACTCATGTAAATCTCAATGATAATTCTATTGAAGGAATCCGGTTGAAAGACCGTCCCGCTTTTTCTGTGCAGTATCATCCGGAGTCTACGCCCGGCCCACACGATAGCCGGTATTTATTTGATGAATTTTTTGAAATGATCGGTTAAGTAATCAGTTGATAGGTTGATGTCAATTTTATTATTATCGTTATAATTCAAAAAGTAGATTTTTATCTTTCTTTGATTTTATTTTTATTTTAATTCCTAATTTGATTTTAATTTTGTTTCATGAAACTAGCAATCATCAATGGCCCTAATCTAAATCTTATCGGCTCAAGAGAAACCGATGTTTATGGCTCCGAAAGTTTTGAACATTATTTCAATAAGCTTCGTAAAAAATATGAAAATGTAGATTTTGATTATTATCAAAGTAATATCGAAGGCGAGCTTATCAATGAAATTCAAAAAGCGGCTCACAATATGAACGGCATTATTTTAAACGCCGGGGCTTACACACACACTTCAATCGCAATTGGCGATGCCGTAGCAGCTATAAATATTCCTGTTGTAGAAGTTCATGTTTCTAACATCGAGGCGCGTGAAGAATTTAGAAAATATTCTCATATTTCTGCAAAATGCTCGGGGACTATTTTTGGTTTTGGATTGAAAGGTTATACGCTGGCTGTTGAATCTTTTTTATAAGATTTTTAAATTTTCTCTCCAAATTTCTTCATCAAACTTTTAACCGTCTTTTTATAAGATTCCAATTCTGCAAATTGATCCTGGATGAATTGGTTGTCCTCAAGTTTACCAACTATTGCATTCATTTCTTCATTGGTTTCATAGATCATTTTTCTAAAAGGATTTTTGTAATCTTTTGCGCGTGAATCATAAATCCCTTTTGCCATCCATGTTTTCGTGTCAACAGATCTTTGTAATAATGTTTTGAAACATTCAGGTGTAAATTGCCTGGAAGTAATATTTTCAATTTCAAACAAAGAAGTATAAGCGTGTACCAGTTTATCTTTTTCATAGTCGTTACCCGCTTGCCGGTAAAAATCATGCACTTCATTCCATGAATTTACTTTGTTGGTTTTTATTTTGTGCTTCAGTTTTTCTACCTCTGTTGCCTGAATTAACTGGCCACCAATATTTTTCCATCCTGCCCTGCTGATCTTTGAGGGAATGCTTTTTTTAAATTCTTCAAAAGAAGAAAATTTATTGTTTTTGATGTGTTTGATTAATTGAACTGTTCCATAAAATTGAATTAGTTCCCTGAACAGATCGATGACTTTATTTACTTTAACCACTTCTGTTTTTCTATGGCTGTTTTCAATTCCTGTTATAGCCGCAGTTCCATTTTCATCTATTTTTAATTTCGATAAAACTTCAATAGCAGTAAACATTTCATTGATCGTATCCGGTGCTAAATAGTCAAATTCTATCTTTTGGATTTTCTCAGTTCTCATATCGCGGTTTACAAATTTCCATGAATTTCGCGCAAGGGCGTACATATTATACATGAACCAATATCCAGGCATCAACACGAGTTTATCATTCGCAGTATCGTTACTTACAAGACAAAATGGAAGGGATATATTCATTTCAAACGGGAAATCACCCTTCGATAAAATAGCAAATGAAGAGAATATAGAATTGTGCTTCAGACTCACGCACAAGCCAGGCCAAAAGCCACGGCCGGCGATGATCTCACCGTCTGCGCCGCGGCTGTTATGATTGCTACCAATTGTAGCGCCTGCGGCAATGTTGCTTTGCCCCATCACCAGTGAAGCGCACAAAAATGAATTATTATGATGCTGTTCATGGTTAGGAAAGATCAATGAATTTAGCACTTCGCAGCAAGAGATAGTTGAGTTGTTACCAAGATATGAATTGATAAGCCTCGCCCCATATTTGAGCTGCGAATGCGCAGCCATCACAAAGCGCACAGCTTTTACGCCATAAAAGATCCTGCATCCAAATCCAATAATTCCATTCACCATTTCGCAGCCTTCACCAATCTGAGTGGTTCTTTCTGCATCACTGTTAATCGTTAGATTTTTTAATTTATTTGATCCTTTCAAATAAGCATCTGTACCGACGATCACGTCTTTAATAATATCACATTC
The DNA here is from genome assembly GCA_030853195.1 of Bacteroidota bacterium. Lineage (GTDB taxonomy): Bacteria > Bacteroidota > Bacteroidia > Chitinophagales > Chitinophagaceae > Ginsengibacter. The sequence goes on from JALYVO010000025.1 coordinate 29,539, forward strand.
TTTTATAACGCAGCGGTCTCCGATGGTTCCATAGTAGCCACGCTTTTTATCAAATTCTTTTTCGGTGAGCTCTTTGAATTTTTGCATCAGTAATTCATCTTCAGGATGATTGCTCCATAAGTAAGCGTCTCCGGCGAGCATCCTGTTGAAGGGAATCACATGCCTGCCGCCGTTTTCATTGCGCACTTCCATCCACACTCTATTATCTTCTTTTTCGCCTTCTTTTATAATTCCATTTCCAAATTTAGAATAGTCAGTGGTTGCCAATTCATTCACATTTGCGATCATTACTTCGTTTCCAAGTATGTAATGACTTAAATAATTTGCATTGCTGATGCACACATTATGTCCAAAATCACAACTGATAACGTTGCTGTTATAGATGCCAACTGGCAACCGTAGATTGTGAAATTCCAGATAGTAAGGTTCTAATTTTCCGATACGAACCAGTCCATGAAATTTCGAATTTTTTACTAAAGCGGGATCGAATGCCTGTGAGACAAAAATTTTTCCCCAATCATCAGAAGTGTTTCCGTTTCGGATTAAAATTTCTATTTCAGAACCGGAAAGCCTGCGATAATCAATTCCATTATCATTTTGCTTATTCCTAAGATAATATTCATCTTCCCCTTTTGGAATATAATCCGGGTCAATAAAATTATAGCCTAAATTATTGATCGGATGCTTTGTAATGATATTCATGACGAACGGTTGCTGTGTAGCAATTTAAAAAGGCTGTAAGATAAATTATTTTGGCAAAAGTCAAGGCTTTTCAAAATTGATAAAGAATGCTTTTTAAGCTGACAGAAGTTTGCCATTATTGAATTGTTGTATTTTGAAAGATTTCTATTTTTATCTTGAAAAAAAAGCAATATCAACCTACACATATCGGTGAAACTTTGATTGACATAAGTGGTTGAAACTAAAAAAAATAACCTGGAGAAAACTAGTTAAGAATAAATTAATCTGCCAACTCATTTAAAGGTTATCTTCTTTGTAGCTTTGCTTCATCACTAAAAATTAATTTTATGAACACTCTTGACCAACTTAAATCAGAACTGGAACACGAATACAAAACCACAAAAAGGTTTTTTGAGTTGTATCCTGAAGACCAGGAAGATTATTCAATTCATGCGAAAAGTATGAAAATGAAACAACTTGCTGCGCATATTGCAGAAATATTTGCCTGGCCTGCTGTAATCCTTACGACTGATACAATTGATTTTGGGAAGGGAGATTACAAGCCCACAGTAATTAGTGGCAGGAAAGATCTTCTGGCAACGCTTGACAAGGATTATGAATCGGGAAAAAAGGCTTTGGAAAAAGCTGAGGGAGCAGACCTGGAACCAAACTGGAGTTTTTCCAATAACGGACAGGTATTGGCGGAATGGTCTAAATACGGAGCTATTCGTCACGCACTCAATCAAATTACCCACCACCGCGCGCAACTGGGTGTTTCCTATCGCTTGCTCAACATCCCATTACCATCAAGTTATGGTCCCTCTGCGGAGACTCAACGCTTTGATTAAATTAAGCTAAAAGCCGGAATTCATTTTCCGGCTTTTATTAAGGTACTCTATATTCTCCTATATTTAATAATTACTCTACCGTTACCGATTTCGCCAGATTCCTTGGCTTATCTACATCGCAACCCTTTGATACTCCAATATAATAAGAAAGTAGTTGCATCGGAATAACACTCAAAATTGGCGCTATCACTTCATTTGCCGGCGGCACCGCAAATACGTCATCAGCCATTGACGGAATAATTTCGTCACCTTCAGTAATCACGGCGATCACTTTTCCCTTGCGCGCTTTTATCTCCTGGATGTTGCTTACAATTTTTGCGTGGTATTCATCTTTGGTAGCTACAAAAATCACCGGAAGATTTTTATCAACGAGCGCTATCGGTCCATGTTTCATTTCTGCTGCCGGGTACCCTTCCGCATGTATGTAAGAGATTTCTTTAAGTTTTAAAGCTCCCTCAAGGGCAATCGGAAAATTATAACCTCTTCCCAGGTAAAGGGCATTATTAGCATTTTTATATTTTTCGGCAATTGGCTTTAATAAGTCTCCATTCTTTAAAATCGCGTCGACTTTTTCAGGAATATTTTCCAATTCCACCAAAAGTTCGGTATATCGTGATTCTTCAATCGTGCCTTTTTCTTTAGCGATTTTTAAAGCGATCATCATTAATACTGCCAGTTGCGCTGTAAAAGCTTTTGTTGATGCCACGCCAATTTCAGGGCCGGCGTGTGTGTAAGCGCCGGCGTGTGATGCACGGGAAATAGAAGAACCAACTACATTGACAATCCCAAAAATAAAAGCGCCTTGCTCTTTTGCTTTTTCAATAGCTACAAGGGTGTCAGCGGTCTCGCCACTTTGCGAAATAGCAATGATTACATCGCCTTTATTAACGATTGGATTTCTATATCTAAATTCAGATGCATATTCAACTTCAACTGGAATACGACAAAGCTCTTCAATGATATATTCTGCTACCAGGCCCGCATGCCAGCTTGTGCCGCAGGCAATAATAATATATCGCGGGGCAGAGATCAGAGCTTCAATATTATCCTGGATTCCTTTCATGGTGATGGTTCCCTTTTCTGCGTCTAACCTTCCCCGTAAACAATCGTAAATGGTAGCTGGTTGCTCATATATTTCTTTCAGCATGAAATGCTCATAGCCGCCCTTTTCAATTGCTGCCAGTTCCATATCCAGTTTGGTGATATAAGGCATCTGTCTCTCATTGCCAAGATTTTTAAGGATGAGCTCACCGGCTTTTATAATCGCAATTTCATAATCATTTACATACACCACTTCTTTAGTATATTCCAGCATGGGTGTTGCATCGGAGCCAAGAAAATGCTCATCTTTACCTATTCCGATCACAAGTGGGCTTCCTTTTCTCGCGGCAATAATAGTATCAGGATTATCCTGATCAAGCAACAAAATAACATACGCGCCGGAAACTCTTTTCAATGCAATACGTATGGCTTCTTCAAGAGGGCAATTTATATTTTTTTGAATATCTTCAATAAAATTCAGCAGCACTTCAGTATCAGTTTCACTTTTAAATGTGTATCCTTTTTTAATGAGCTCTGTTTTTAGTTGTGCATAATTTTCAATGATACCATTGTGAATCATAGCAAGTTTGCCATTGTTGCTTTGGTGAGGATGCGCATTTATATCGCTAGGTTCACCATGCGTTGCCCAACGTGTGTGCCCGATGCCGATGTGCGCATTAACAGGTTTGCCAATTAATGCCTGTTCCAATTCAGCAACTTTACCTTTTTTCTTATAAACATGTAAGCCGGTTTCATTGATCAATGCAACGCCTGTACTGTCGTAGCCGCGGTACTCCTGTCTTTTCAGGCCTGTAATGATGATTGGGTAAGCTTCTCTGGGGCCGATGTATCCTACAATTCCACACATAAATTCTTTTTTATTTTAAGAACGCAAATTAATGAAAATGTTTGCAGTATGAAAAAGAGGAATATTCGGTGAGAAAAGTTGAATAGCGAATAACAACAAGTATTGAAAATAAAAATGCCTACATAAATTATCAATAAGAATTGTGAAAAGCAGAAATATAGTTTCCTTATATTTCAAAGACATATTTAGTTAGGGTGATTTTTCAAAATTTTTTGTAGAATAAAAAAAGCCTATGATAAGCCAAAATCTAGCTTTCTCTTTTTTCTTCTAATAACAAACGTAATGCATTGTCAAAACTCCCGGCAGCTGTCACCTCTCCGGAATTGACAAAGAAAATCTCATCCGCATTTTCGATGGTATTCAACCTGTGGGCTATGATAACTTTTGTGGTGGACTCGGGTAATTTCAATAAAATTTCTTCTAATAATTTTTCTGTTACTGTGTCAATATTCGCGGTCGCTTCATCCAGAATCAAAAGATCCGGCTTTCGCAAAACAGCTCTTATAAATGCCATTAACTGTTTTTCTCCGAGGCTCATAGAGTCGCCACCGGACACGATTTGAGTATCCAGTCCCTTTTCAAACCGGCCTACCAGGTTGTCTAAATCTGCTTCTTTTATTATTTCTTCTAATTGCTGATTATTATGTTTCTTATAAGTTTCATTTCCATATAAAATATTGTCTCGCACGGTGCCATTGAATAAAAAAGGTTCCTGCAAAATGAAACCAATCTTTTCACTCAATTTAGAAGGAGCATAACTGCGTAAATCTTTTCCGTCTAAAAATATTTTTCCTTCTGTCGGATCATATAGTCTTGCGATTAATGATGCTGTGGTTGTTTTGCCACCACCTGTCGGACCCACGAGGGCATAAGTTTTTCCTTTTTCTAATTTGAAATTAATATCATGCAATACTTTTTTTCCTTCAGGATATTGAAAAGATACATTCTGAAATGATAAGAGAGAAGCATTTGAAATATGATTCGTTGAAGTTTCAATTTTTTGTACAAGGTCCGATTCAAATCCTAAAATAACAGAGATTCTGTCCCAGGCTGCCATGGCTGTTTGAAAGCTCGCCCAAAGCGTTGCGAGCTGCCGCAAAGGTTGATAAAATGTTTGTGTGTAAGCGATAAAACTGATCAATAATCCAATGGTAAAATTTCCGATAGAAATAAGATATATGCCGAAAGCAAGAACAATCAACTGGGCAATGTTAGAAAAAAAAGTAAACACCGGCATGAAAATATTATTCACCAAACCTGCTCCTACAGAGGCTTTGTAATTGTTTTCATTGGCTACGCTAAATTTTTTTCTGAAATAATCACGACGGTTAAAAGCAATGATGGTTTTAAAATTGGAAAGGCTTTCCTGTATTTCGGCGCTCAGGCCGCCGGTGCTTTGCATGCTCGCCGCATTTTTCTTTTTTACTAATGGTGAAACTATTTTTACAAAGATCAAAATAAATAATGCGGGTAACAAAACGGCGCTTCCCAATTCAACATTGATTACCAAAAGAAATACAGCAGCAGCAAGCATCATAAAAATACTATCAACGAATTGCATTAATGATTGAGAAAAAAACTGGTTTACTTTATCCGTATCATTGTTGATCCTTGAGATAAGATCGCCTGCTTTATTTTGATTGAAAAAAGCAATTGGCAAACTTTGTATTTTGTTGAAAACCGCATTGCGCAAGCTGTAGAGCATCCGTTGGCCGATGCTCCCCATTATTTTAGTCTGTAAATATTCTGTTCCGGCCCAGATAATATAAATACCCAATAATATTCCTGACATCACAATTAATCCATGATATTGTTTTGTTTGAATATAATGGTCAATTGTGTATCCAATGAGGTACGGTGTGTACATTGTAATAGCAGAATTAAATAGCATTATGAAAAACGCCGCTATCAAATTACGTTTCTCATCCTTCATGAACTGAAGCATCTTTTTAAATGCCGTTGTAGTCGAAGTTTTATGTTTGATGGTAAGGTTGTAATCCATTTTTTTATTCTTATATAGAAAAGCTGAATTGTAGTTTTTTGATCTTTTATGCTTCCGTAAGTGCGGTTGTGCTTTTTTGTGAATTATAAATTTGAATATACTCAGGGCAATTTTTTAATAAATATTCATGCTTTCCTTTTGCTACAAGTTCGCCCTCCATCATTAATATAATTTGATCGTAATCCTTTACAGCATTGATTTTTTGGGTAACCGACAACAAAGTCAGATCTGGATAATTTTGTGTTACGTTCATACTTATGTTTTGTTCAGTAAGCGTATCCACTCTTGCTGTAAAATCATCTAACAATAAAATTTTTGGATTGATGGCCAATGCTCTTGCTAACATGATCCTTTGTTTTTGGCCGCCTGAAAGACTTGAGCCACGCTCGGAAATGATCGTTTCCAAACCTTGTGGAAGTGAATTAATAAAATCGTTTAATTCCGCGGTGTCAATTGCCTTTTGAAGATCCGATTCTGTTACTTCTGAATTGAAAGCAATGTTTTCACGAAGTGTCATATTGAAAATAATACTGTCCTGGAAAACTAATCCTATTTGCCTCAAAAGCGCGTCCTGGTTGTAATCGGTGATATTTATATCATCATAAAAAATGTTCCCTTCTTTTGGTTTTATTAATGTCGTTAGTAAATACAGTAATTGCGTTTTGCCCGCTGCGGTCGGCCCTAATACAGCAGTTCTTGTTCCGGCATTTACTGAAAATGAAATGCTTTTAAGTGCCGGTTTTTCCCCATAAAAAACACTTACATTTTTAATTTCTATATTTCCTTTTAAAGGAGTTGTTATAGTTCCTTTATCAATAAAATCAGGAGCTTCCAAAGTATTATGAATGCGCTGGTAAGACGCGGATGCGCGGGCAATTACATTACTCATAAAGCCGATCATTATTATCGGGAAAATCAGGATCGCGATATAACTGTTAAATGCAGCGAATTCCCCTAAAGTCATAGAGCCTTCGATTACGAAATGGCCGCCCAGAGCTAATACAGCGAGCCTTCCTAAATTGGAAGTTAAAACGATAATAGGAATAAGAGTAGCGAACAAACGCAAAATAGATAAGCCTAAATTTTTGGCTTCTGTATTGGCATCTATAAATTTATTGTATTCGGTGAATTGCGCATTCAAAACACGTATCAGCGCGGCTCCTATAATACTTTCGTTAATTACTTTGTTGAGCCAGTCAATAACTTCCTGTGTTTTTTTAAATAAAGTTTTTACTTTCCGGAAAATAATAAAGAAAGTGACTGCGATAATAGGTATGATCAATAAAACCACACAACCCAATCTCCAGTTGATATTCACTAATAAAATTCCGGCGCCAATAATTAGAACGATTGAAGAAACAATGGAAACAATTGCCTGCGCTACGAACATCTTTATGGCATCTACATCGGAAGTGAGATTGGTAAGTAATTTCCCGGGAGTAATATCCTGGATATAAGCATAATCCTGTTGAGAAATTTTTGCTGAAAGCCTGCTGCGCAAGTCACGGGCAACTTTTTCAGAAGCAAAAGTTTGTATGATACTTTGAATATAAGTAAAAATGAAGATCAACACTGTGGCAATCGAAAACCAGGTAATTATTTTTCGCATATTCCAGGTGCCTTTGCTGTAATCGTCTATGCCTGCCTGAATTAATTTTGGAATAATAAGATTGAGCCCGTTGCTGAGCAAAGCGAAAAATAATAAAGCGATTATCATTCCTGAATAAGGTTTCAGGAGCTTGAAAATACTGGGATTTACTAATTTAGTTTTATCAGGCGATTGCGATTTCATTTCACGTTTTTTTCGAAAAGGATTTAACTAAGCAATTCTCAAAAAAAATAAATTAAGTAAAAACTATTTTTTGCTTGTTTGTTTTGATTTGAGAATTCTCTGTGTAAAAATACTCCGAAAAGATTTTTATTAATAATTGTTTGCGCTGAATGAGCAAATCATGTTGGTAAAAGAATAATTTGTTTTTGTTTTTGTGAAACAGATTTTACTAACCGCATACAAGAATAAAGAAATAGAATCGCGAGACATATGAGGTCAATTCGTTCACCAAAACAAATTGTATATAACACTGACTGCGTCGATCTCATTGAAACACCAGCAAGAAAAAAGAAAATCTGAAAACTACTTTTTGATTTGTTTCGCTATTTAAAATCAGTTAATGAACCAATTAAAGCAAAGTACCTTTCAAAGTAAGAAGCGCAACATTGAAGAATATAATTAATCCTGTAACGTCCACCATGGTTGCTACAAACGGAGCAGAAGATGAGGCGGGATCGGCGCCCAATCTTTTTAAAAGCAGTGGCAGCATGCTTCCTATCAGAGAGCCCCAAAGTACCACGCCTATCAATGATAAAAAAACGGTGAAGCCTATTTGCATCCAATAAATGCCATAAATATCTTTCATAATGCCGTGGTGCATGAGGAAGCTCCAGACAGTGATCCTGAGAAAACCAATCAATCCCAGCATGCTTCCAAGCATTAACCCGGAAAGTATTTCGCGGCGCATAACACGCCACCAGTCTGCAATCTTTACCTCGCCCATCGCCATTGCCTGTATAACCAACGTTGACGCCTGCGTTCCGCTATTTCCACCGGTGCTGATAATGAGGGGAATAAAATTGGTAAGAATAATCACTTTTTCCATTTCACCGTTGTAAAAAGCCATAGCGGTTGCTGTAAGCATTTCTCCAAAAAAAAGTATCGTAAGCCAGCCAACTCTTTTCTTAACCAAACCGAAAAAAGGGGTTTCCAAATAAGGCTGGTCCAGCGCTTCAGCGCCACCTATTTTTTGTATATCCTCACTGAATTCTTCATTGGTGACCCAGAGCACATCATCAATAGTAACAATGCCGAGCAGCACATTAAAATCATCCACAACAGGCAAGGCTACACGATTATTCATTTTGAAAACTTCATTCGCCGTTTCCTGGTCATTGTTTACATTCAACTCAATAAACCTGCCATCCATAAGATCGCTCACTTTTGTTTCCGGCGAAGCCAGGATGAACTCTCTTATCCTGAGATCATCCAATAATTCCCCACGTTTGTTTATCACATAAATCACATCGATGGTTTCTGTATTTTTTCCTACACTTCTTATCACATTAAGCACTTCAGTCACCGTATTATATTCATACACATAAATGTAGTCCGGCGTCATCAGGCGCCCCACGCTGTTTTCCGGATATCCTAAAAGAGACAATGTTATTTTTCTTTCTTCAGGCTGAAGGGTTTTTACTAACTCTCTTACCACTTCATTAGGAAGATCTTCAAAGAATGAAGTTCTGTCGTCCGGCTGCATTTCATTTAAAAGCTCAGCACTTTTTGAAGGGGGCAAATTTTTAATGATTCTTTTCTGTGTGGGATGCTCTAAAATTTTGAAAAGCGCCAAAGACCTGTTCATCGAAAGATGCAAAAAAATATTTATTTCTTCATCTTCATTTTCATAGATGAGCTCTGCGACATCGCTGATGTTCTGTTCATTCAGAAATTCGCTAACAGCCTCATTGTCGCCGCTTTTCACAACTTCCTCATATTGGGTTTGTACTGAAATTTCTTCTTCTGTCATTTGAAATGCCTTTTACAGATTATGTCGCAAATTAATTTATTTTACATTTAATAAGCAGCTAAAAAAAATGATTAAACATTATTTATTTTTAAAACCAGTTTTTAATAAAGGAAAAGGAGTATTCACTAAAGAGAAAATTGCCGCCAATACGATCATTGAAGAGTCGCCCGTAATCGTGATGAGTAATGAGGATAGAAAAATTCTTGATAAAACATTGCTTCATGATTATATTTTTGAATGGGGAAGTGATAAAGAGAAATGCTGCATGGCATTGGGTTTGGTGCCGATGTACAATCACAGCTACAGAAGCAATTGCGAATATTTTATGGATTTTGACGAAGAAAAGATTGAGATAAAAACGATACGGGAAATAGAAAAAGGAGAGGAGATTACTATTAATTATAATGGCGATTGGAATGATGAAAAGAAGATTTGGTTTGAGGCTGAGTAATTTATGCCAAATTCAAACGGCGCTGATTCTTGAAAGAAATTGGTGCTTCTTACCATGCTGGCTTTCATTTAAAGAAAGGCAAAAATGGCATAATTATTAGTGAATAATTTTAAAAAAAAAGTATGAATCAAATTTTAGAAGAGATTTTAATCTTGGATAAAGAGGTTGAAAAAAAATTCATTGAAGAGAATGTTTCCATTCCTGCAGAGATAGATTTATTTTTTAAATGGTTGCCTAATATGTTTGTATTCATAACAGGCAATTCTTCAACAAAAGCTAAAAATAAACTTATACATAATCTTCTAATAATATCACTTGCGGATGTCATTTCAAATTCTTCTGTTCAATTTACTAAAAAGCTTGTAGATCGCAGAAGGCCTAATTCTCTTTTTAAATATAATTCTTTTCCTTCCAGCCATACTACAACATCGTTTTGCGGCGCTGAATTATTACGCCTTAAACTCAAAAAAAAATCACTTCCTCTTAGCCTGTCAGGATATGCTCTTGCTTCTATAGCTGCTTCGTTGCGGCTTTATAAAAGGAAGCATTGGTTTTCCGATATTGTTGCAGGTGCGGTAATCGGTATAGTTTCAGCAAGGCTTTCATTCACGTTATATAAGAAGCTAATTCTGAAAGCTTGAAATGTAGTAATCACCGTTTCTGTTGCTACTCAGAAGAGCAGGCGGGAAAGAATTTGCACTTTTAAAATTGTTCAATGCAACTGTTTTTCCAAAAATAATTTATACAACAATATTAAGAGACACAGAATTTAAATCTCTTTATGAACATTTAATTTATCGAGTTCCAGTATCGTGGTTTTGCCATCATCACTTTCTCTGTACATCGGGATAAATTTACGGTTGAACAAAATCTCATTGAAGGTATAGGAAGTACGTTGCTGGACATAATTGGAAAATACATCATCAAAGCCACGAAGCGATACATATAATTCCACATCAGCGTTTTTCATATCCTCTTCTGTAAAGCCATAAAACGGGCTTTTCTCATTTATAGGATGCACCACTGTCCAGCTCATTGGCATACTTTCAACTCTCGTTCTTTCCAGATCAAGAGTAAAATATTTGTAAACCGGCGCATCCTCTTCTATAACAAGTAGCGCGGTGTTTACTTTTATTTCAAGATCAGTAAGCGCGTGTTTATCTTTAAAAGCTGCAAAACGGAACATAAGTCCCATCTCATTTTTATAAGGGCTTATAAGCGCCTGCTCGCTGAAAACAAGATAGCTTCTCGGTTTTGAGAAACGGCCATAAATAAGGCCGGTAGCTATTGCCAGAGAAAGAAATCCTGTCAGGGCTTCTAATGCCGCTACATTGTTGGCTGCATCGCCCAGTGGGTTTACATGGCCATAGCCAACGGTTGTAAAAGTTTGGGTACTGAAATAAAACATTTCACGGAATATTTTCCAATTGCTTCCCGTTATCAATCCATCCAGTTGTGCGGATCCGATAAAAAAATAAATAAGGGTAAATAAAATATTAATTGCCAGGTAAAAAATAAGGATCACCGCGATAAATTTCCACAAAGGCAGGTTAAGCATATCATGAAACAGGCTAAACCTTTTGCGAAAAGGCATTCCTTCTTTTACAAGATTATAGCTACCGTCTTTATTGAGAAAGCGGCCACCGGTGTCGTTGGTGTTTCCCGCAAAACCGGTATCATTATTTAATTTTGAAAAAGGATTTATCTTTTTATGAGAAAGCATTGTGAAAAATAAATATTGATTAATAAAGATGCAAATTAATCAAGGAGTGTATTTTATTCTTGTTTTCTTTTTGTCTGAATTATGATTTTCTGATTAAAGGATTATAATCCTTCTAAACAAATCATCCTGTTAATCCTGATCTGGATAATTCACGGTGATCTATATAAGCCAAAAAATAGTTTATTGATTTTTTCGTAAATGCAATTTATTCTTGTCTGCATAATTAAAATATAGAAATATGGAATAAAATGAAAGGCAAACTTGACGGAATAAAAATCAGGGAAATGTTTGACCGGGAATATGGAATGCGGGAAGTTCATGTAATAATTCCGTAAATCAAAACACTCATGTTTATTGGACGGGAAATAATGTGAACTATTTATTTTTTTACAATCTTATGGATAAAGTAGAATCTAACTCCATAACAAAATTTTATAAAACAATTCTTTTACCGGTTGCAGCTGATCTTTTTGCAGCATCCAGTATTTCCATTACAATCATATTATATTTCAATGATGACCGGTCGTCTGTTCCGGCAATTTCATTCCGAAGTACTGCTGTCAAGTAAGTGATTGGGTCATTCTCTGGTGCGGCCAGAGGTTCCGCTACTTTTGCGCTTTTGATATTTTCTCTTTTTCTGCTGAAAATATTATCGTTATCAAGTGCATGCAAATATCCTGATTGTCCAAATACTTCCAGATCTTTTATTGAAAAAGGCCAGTTCCATGAAGCTTCAATCTGGCCAGTTGCGTTTGGATATTCTAATATAATGGTAGCATCATCATCAACTTTAGGATAAATTCCTGGCTTGTAATGCCTGGTAATGGCTGTCACTGCAATTGGTTTATGGCCTTGCATCAGCCACGTCATCAAATCGGCACCATAGCAGCCAAAATCATTTAATGCACCGGCGCCATTTAATGCGGGGTCTGTCAGCCAGCTTAAAAATTCAGGGCTGCAACCGATTTCCTTTGGCCCCTGGTGGCCATCATGCACCACCATTTTTTTGATTTGCCCGATACTGTCTTTCATAATTGTATTGTAAACATCCTGGTAAGAAGGATACCATGTGGTTTCAAAATTGGTTAATACCTTAATATGAAATTTATCAGCTAATGATTCAATCTGCTTTGCCTGTGCCAGGGTTGCCGCCAAAGGCTTTTCTACCATTACAGAAATTCCTAATGGAGCGCATATTTCAACAATTTCAAGGTGCTTTCCTACAGCATTATAGCCCAATACTGCAACTGGTTTTTTCAATAACAAAAGTTTTTTAAGATCATTGAAAAACAATGAATCCGGCAGGTGATATAGTTTGCCGAATTTTCGCTGCAATTGCTTATCTGGTTCAGCTATGCCAACGATATCTACTTTGCCTTTATTATACTGGTTTAATATTCCATGAACATGGTCATGATTTAAACCTGCAACAACAACACGAATCGGCTGCTGCGCAAAAATGTTTTTAGAAACGCAGGTAATCAAAAAAATAATGACAAGTTTTTGAAGAATGTTGAACGAAAATTTTGTATTTATTTTGGCCATAACTTATATTTTTTTATAGACATTAAAATATCAGTGATTTGAAAATTCAAGGTAATCTATAAAGTACAATTTACAAGTATCTTCATGTACGGTTTAATTTTTGTTTCGAATGACTTTTTGCAAGTTAAACAGCTTTATTATTTTCAATTTTTTCCACCAGCTTATTTAATGTAAGCCCTTGAACTATCACAGAAAATATCACGATAAAATAACAGCACGAAAGTATGATCTCACGATAATGAGATGGAGGAGGAGACAATGCCATAGCTATTGATATGCCGCCACGCAGGCCAGCCCAGGTAAGAATAAAGAGATTGCCGAAGCTAAGCTTGCGCACCATAACAAATGCAGGAAGAGAAACGCTCACTATTCTTGCAATTAGTATAACTACAATCGAAAGCAAACCAATCATCCAGTAATTATTTAAAAAGGGCAATAAAACAAGTTGCAGGCCAATCATCACAAACAAAATTGTATTTAAAACTGCATCGAATAGCTGCCATACCTGGCTCAAATACTGTTGTGCAGGATGCTCCTTTCCAAAGTTTTGATTACCTATAACCAACCCGGCAGCGACTACTGATAAAGGTACAGATGCATGAATGTAATTCGCGATAAGAGAAATGAAAAATACCAGAGATATCGTAATTAAAAAAATAGTTTGAAAATCGGTGATCGATTTAATAAGCCGGTAGCCCACATATCCCGTTATCAATCCAAGAGCGGTGCCACCGACTACTTCGCGGGCAAATAGTTTCAGCGTAATTCCTAAAGAGAAACCTGCGTCAGATTGATTTGCTACATCCAGAAAAACAACAAATAGAATGAGCCCTACAGCATCGTTGAACAAAGATTCGCCGGATATAATGGTGTCAAAAGTTGGCGAAATCCTGGATTTTTTAAGGATAGATGCAACTGCGATAGGATCAGTAGGAGATATAAGCGCTCCAAATATAAAACAATAAATGAGCGGGAGATTGATATGCAAAAGCAATGTTATGCCATATAATAATATTCCAAAAACGCTTGCCGAAACGATTACTCCAATAGTGCTTAATACAATAACGGGACGTCGTAATTCCTTGAGCTTTTTAGAATCAAAATGAAGAGCCGTAGCAAAAAGTAAAAAGCCTAGCATTACATCCAGTAATAGTTTGGAAAAATCAATGCTATGAGCAAGAGTAATGATCAAACCGGTGCTTCGGTTGCTTATTTTGCCTATGATGAGGATAATTAATGAAACTACAATTGATATGGACATCACGCCGATTGTACCGGGCAGCTTAATGAACCGTTGATTAAAATAAGAAAACGCGGCACTTATAAAAATTAGTACGGTAATGATGGTTAATAAATCCATAGAAAAATAGTTTTACTGAATATACGTTTCAGATACATGCCGTGCATACTGTAAAAGTATTATTTTTCATTGCGGAGGCCTTAAATTTTTACGGTTGGATTTCTTATTTTATTTTATCAATTTTTCTGATTATCCAATCTTCACAGAAGTCATTGTAAGAGAGCCAGCTATTGCTTTATCATTAAAGAAAGAAATGTTATCCTTATTTCCGCGTAAACCCAGTGTATATAAAAGCGGCAAATAATGTTCTGGCGTGGGAATAGCAAGCCTGCTTTCTGCACCAATGCTTTCATAATTGATCAGTGGTTTATAATCTCCATCAGTGATCAATTGTTTGAAAGTATCGTTCATTTTTAATGCCCAATCGTAACCGTATTCCGGTTCATTAATTTTATCCCAGGCAGCCAATCTGATGTTGTGCACCATGTTGCCGCTTCCAATTATCAGCACACCTTTTTTTCTTAATGCATACAACTCTTTAGCGAGATCGTAATGATATTGTGGGCCCTTGGTAAAATCAATGCTTAATTGCAATACCGGAATTTTTGCATCTGAATACATGTGCCTTACAACCGTCCATGTTCCATGATCCAAACCCCAGTCATGATCCAATTCTACGTGTGCTGAATGAAGAAGAGAAGCAGTTTCTTTTGCCAATACAGGATTGCCGGGAGCAGGATATTGAACATCAAATAATGGCTGCGGAAAACCACCAAAGTCATGAATAGTTTCAGGAAAATCCATTGCAGTTATGCTTGTGCCTTTACTGAACCAATGCGCTGAAACCACCAACACTGCTGAAGGTGTAGGAATTTCTTTCGCCATTTGCGTCCACCGTTTGCTGAACTCATTATCCTCAATTCCATTCATTGGCGAACCATGACCGATGAATAAAACCGGCATCAAATGTTCATGTTCCATTAAATCATTGGTAAAAATATTGAATGCTCGAAGGCCTGACATAATTAATGCTCCTGTTGTATCTTATAAACTTTTTATTTTTTTATAAATAAATCTGCCCGCACAGTATGTTTGCGCAGGTAGATTCATATCTATATTTTTTTTAAGCTTGCTTTGCTGATTGATTTTCTTCCACTTCCTGTTTCGCCTGTTTTACTAATTGTATTTCTGCATTGATTTTTATTTCATCGCCTAATAATACGCCGCCCGCTTCTGTTAATGGATTATAAATTAATCCAAATTCTTTACGGCTTAATTTACCCATTACTGTAAAACCAGCTTTTGTTTGCCCATAAGGATCTACGACAATTCCGCCGAATTCCACATCAAGAGTGATCGGTTTGGTTATTCCTTTGATAGTTATGTTGCCATTTATTTCGGCGTCGTCTCCTTTTGCTTTATAGCTGGTACTGGAGAATTTGATTTGCGGAAACTCTTCACTACTAAAAAAATCTGGCGATTTCAAATGCGCATCACGTTGCTCGTTATTGGTGTCAATTGAATCAATCTCTGCAGTAAATTCAATTTTTTTAGCGGTATTAAAATCATCCGTTTCTGTTTCTCCTTCAAGGTTGAATTTTTTGAAATGACCTGTTACGGTGGAAATCATTAAATGTTTAATTTTAAAAGTTACCTCGCTGTGCATCGGGTCAATAGCCCATTTTGTTAGTGACATGTTTTTTGTTTTTTTTTATTTAAAAATTGATTCTTTATTAAATGCTTGTTTCAATTATGATATTTTGATTCTATTTGTTCGTTATCAAAACTAAGAAAGCCAGCCTTGAAGAATATTGTTGAAATCTCATTATTGGCATCTTCATCATTTCCGGTAATTGAAATTTCTTTTGGTTTCAAAATATTGCAAACACTTACCAGTCTTGAATGAGGCAACAAATACCTTAAATCTACATTTTCACTTTCCTGGCTTAAAATACTAACTACAATTTTTTGCGTAGCCACTTCTTTCATCATTTCAGCTATCTTTTTTTCTTCATTTGAAGAAACCGCGAGAACAATTATATCTGCCTCCCAGCAGCCATCTTTTACACATTCAATTTTGTCAATTTCCGCCTTAGGGTTCATTTCTAAAAGCCTATTTGATAGTTGAATAAGTTTAGGAATATCATTTGAAATCAAAAGCAAACGGTAATCTATAGACGAAAATTTTATTGCTATCTCAACTCCCGTTTCTTCTGTACATCCTACAATTGCAATTGTTTTCCTGAATCCCATCTCTTCAATTTTGTTAGACAAAGATATCACGCTCCATTAGCATGAACCAATGAGCTATGATAATTAATTTCATTGATCTATGTCAAGTGAATCGGTAATGTTGAATGGTGAAATGCACGAAAAATAATCGTTGGATTCTGCAATTGATTATTTATTATTTCTATTCCTGGCGGCCATCTGGCTGCGGATGCGGCTCAATGTTTCGGGTGTAATACCGAGGAATGAAGCGATCATGTGTTGCGGCACTCTTTGCACACAATTGGGAAAATTATGGATTAGCTTGGTATATTTTTCTTCTGCGGTTTCGCTCATATTTCCCATTAATCTTCTTTGTAAAGCGATTAAATTATTTTGAATAAGTATCCTGAAGTAACGCTCAAAAGCCGGAATCTTTTCCAGCAAAATATCCCAGGATGGTTTTGTGATCAAAAGTAATTCGCAGTCTTCCAAAGCTTCTATATTGAAAAGCGATGGCTCATTGGTAAGGAAGCTATAAAGATCAGCCACCCACCAGCCTTCCATTGAAAACTGAAGAATAGGCTCATTGCCTTTTTCATCAATTGTAAAAGTCCGTAACATTCCCTTTTCCACAAACGCGGTGAATTTAGAAATATCGCCTTCCTGCAATAAATATTGTTTCCTGCGCAATTTTTTTGGGATAAAAAGTGTTTTGCAAAAATTGAATTCCTCTTCTGTAATTGGAACACGTTCTTTAATACTTTGCAAGAGAAGCTCAAACATTTATTATCAATTAAAAAAATGAATTGGCAAATTTATGATTTCTAAACGCTAATAGGTTAATTAGCCGATTGTCGTTTGTACATTTGTTACTATCTAAAAAAAGCAGAATGGAAAATAAATATGATGAAGCGCAATTCAATGCAATTATTCAAAACAGACGCAGTGTTTATCCTTATCAATTTGAAAAAGGAAAACATATTCCTGATGAAATTATCTGGCAGATATTAGATAATGCCAATCGCGCGCCCACACACAAGCTTACTGAACCATGGCGGTTCGTGGTTTTTAGCGGCGAAGGGTTACAACGCTTTTCAAAATTGCAATCAGAAATTTATTTAAAATATTCTGATGAAAAATCAAAAGAGAAAAAATTAAAAAATTTAATGGAATATCCTCTGATGTCGTCCCACGTGATAGCGATCGGCATGAAAAGAGCAACAGTCATTAATATTCCGGAACATGAAGAATTGATAGCCACCGCGTGTGCTATTGAAAATATATACCTTTCTGTTGCTGCCTATGGTTTGGGTGGCTATTTATCAACCGGTGGAATTACTTATCTCGATGAAGCAAAACCTTATTTTGATCTATTGCCTGCTGATAAATTGGTTGGATTTTTTTATATAGGTTATCCTGATAATCTTACTAATCCTTTATCTAAACGGCAGCCTGTGAAAGAAAAGGTAAAGTGGATCGCGGAATAATCACCGGAATAAAATGCAGGAATTCTACTTTTTAGCTTTGCGCGTAAGAGAAATTAATTTGCGTTTATGCTTATCTGTTATATCATTAAACCTTTTCTGATAAATGATTTTATAGGTTTTAAGATTTTTAGATTTTTCTATGATACTTCAAAGCCATTGGAAACGTCAGACAATTTAAAACTTTCCACATTTTATTTCTTCAAATCATTTCAATTTAACCATCATGCCGAAAAAAAGTGCTGGAATATTATGGTATCGTTTCCAAAATTTTGCAGTGGAAGTTTTTTTAGTACATCCGGGTGGGCCTTATTGGATAAAAAAAAATTTAGGAGCATGGTCAATACCCAAAGGGGAATTTGACGAAAGCGAAGATCCGTTACACGCAGCTAAAAGAGAAATGGAGGAAGAAACGGGAATAGATCCGGATACCGCCAGCCTGCGGCCCTTTGCATTTATTGAACTAAATCCAGTACGCCAGAAAAGCGGAAAAGTGGTTTTTGCATGGGCAGCCGAAGGTGATTTTAATACTTCGCAATTGAGAAGCAATACATTCGAAATGGAATGGCCGCCAAAATCCGGAAAGAAGACTTCTTTTCCTGAAATTGATAAAGGCGAATGGTTTGAAATTAATATTGCAAAAGAAAAAATTGTTCCGGGACAGTTACCATTTATTATTGAACTTGAAGAGCTGCTTAAAAAAACAGGAAAACTATAAAATGACTTATCACAGAATCGTTCAACTCTCAAAGTAGTGATCTTTTTTTCTGTTGTTTTACAAAAATAAAACGCCTTTGATGAGAGTACAATAAGTGCAGTTTCTAACCAACAAACGAATTAAATGAAGCACTATCTTTGCACATCTTCGGCTTAGCTTTTGCATTAGGCATTTCTATATTCTATTGCAATGCCATCAACAGTTATCGCCTCATTCAGCTACAATGCTGAAAGATCCGTTTTAAAAATAGTTTTTGTTTCAGGGATGATTTATGAATACAAAAACGTATCCGGAAAAATATATCATGCTATGGTCAATTCTTCATCAAAAGGAATTTATTTTAATGAGCATATAAAAGATCAATATGAGTTTGAAAAAATAAATTAAAATAATATCCGGATTGAGAAACGGGATTGCTGAAACATGAAGATGTTCGGAAATCATTCATCCTTCAATTGCGTTTATCCTTGCCTGTTAGATAGAGAAAATAGAGATACGGTGAGATTTCAGATTATGCTGGTTTTAATAAAAGAATTGTTCCGAAATTATCTTCCCATCTTTTACTTTGTATAAGCAAATTTCACTGTTAGTTTGCCGTTGCTGCCCTTTCATTTGTAAATCTGTAGTCCATCCAACAGAAAAATAATCACCTGCAACGATAGGATCGGTGATCTTGTTGCCATAGAATTGGTCGACCATAGCGATGAATAATTCAGCTTTCTTTTGTATGGCTTTTAAGCCTTTGGTTTCTTTAGGTAAAAAGCCTTCTACAGGCTCTATGCTAAGAGTGTCTTCAGTAAACAGTTCGACCTTGGCTTCTTCTACTTTGTCATCGCGGCACATTTTTACCAATTGATCGGCTACTTCTTTTGTTGTCATGGTTACAATTGTTTAAAATCGTTTGCTAAAGTATATAATTTGAGCTTTCTTTAGCAGTAGACATGCTAAAAAAGTTTCCTGGTGAATATAAATTTTTTAAAAACAACAAACTGATGCTGCAGAACAGAGTTGATCCGAAAGGAAATATTATCAAAACCAGCGCGAGAGGCTTGTGGATGGGAAATCGTGGTCAATTACACAATGAGCAGCAAAACCTGGTGCGTAGTTTTAAGCTGAAAGCATGGATAACGTGCCTGCTGGAATTTAACTCCAGGAAAAGAAAAGTTATGTCACCGAACCGATATACAGAGCTTTTTTTCCTGGACGAGGCCACTGCTTTCGCTGCCGGCCACCGTCCATGTTTTGAGTGCCGCAGGGAAGATTATAAACGGTTCAAAAACTGCTGGCTCAAAGGGAACCATGAGTATGGCTTTGATACAAGGACCTCTATCAGGGAAATTGATCGTATCCTTCATGAGGAAAGAATAAACACAAAAAACGAGAAATTAACTTACCAGGATAATCCCGAGAATCTTCCGGACGGAACATTTATTTTATTTCGTAACCAACCTTATCTTATAGATAAAAAGTACATTCATGGCTGGTCACCTTTTGGTTATGAAAAATCAAAAGCGTTACCAAAGCTTGGAAAGGTAAGTGTATTGACTCCGAAGTCAATTGTGATTGCATTTGGTGCGGGATACAGGCCTCAAATGGACGTTGAAAAAAAATAAATAACATACCTATTTGAATGATCTGGCATTTTCGATTTGGAACGCTTTAATTCAGCAATTTACTACAGTGTTCTTTTATGGTTGAAAAATTGCAATTCAGGCCTGGTTTGCATTTTCATTCCTTATATATATCTTTGAAAGCAAAACAAATTTTTTTATAACCAAAACTATTGCATGGCAAATAACCATTCCCGCATTTAGTTTTCTAAAAACACACAAATGAAAAAAAATCTCATCTTAAGTGTCGTAACTGTTTTATTCATCCTGTCCGCCTGCAAAAAAAATAATGATAACAATGGCAGCTCCGGGATACAAGGGACTTACAAGTTGAAATACCTTACTGGAAAAACCAACGCCACCCTTACAGGTACAGGTGGCGAAAAATCTGTTACCACTTCTGATTATACATCTACAAACAATACTGGCGTAATCGTATTTGGCAGTTCAAATGCTACATCAACTGGTATGAGTTATTCAATAAATACGCTGGCTTACAACACTACCTACCAGGATAATGTATTTGTTGATTCATCCAGCTATCCCTTTAGTTTTACATTACCTTCAAGCAGCTCTTCGGCGGCATACCGTCTGGTTGGTACAGATTCCATTTATTTCCCGCAAGGTTCGGTCATCGCTATGAGTGGCACCGGTACAACTCAAGGTGGTCCCGGCGGAGGCAGGTATACAATAAATGGCAAGCTGCTAACAATTATTCAAAATGGTTCAAAAGATTCTACTTTTCAGGATTCAGGCGAAACCTATCGTCAGATGGAATCAGTGTTAGCAACCATTGTGTTGGAAAAGCAGTAATGCTTAGGTTTCTTTAAAATAATTTTAGTGAGCTAATCTTAGTTAAGGAAACGTATTGAAGAGAGGCTAAATATAAAATTAAATACCTACTTTTATTTTTCATTTAAAAATTAAAACAGCATAATATGTTTGATGAAATCCTTAACCTTGTAAAAGAACACCTTGGTAACAATCCCCAGATATCAGCAGCGATTCCTGCTGGCCAGGAAGATGCAGTGCATAATGAAATCGCCACTCATGTAGCAAATGGCTTAACAAATCAATCAGCCGGAGACAGTGGCGGATTGGGTGGAATGCTATCAAAATTAGAAGGCAGTGTTGTCTCTGGCGGAACTGTCACAAATGCTATCACAGGTGGTTTGGTTAGCAGCCTTGCAAGTAAGTTTGGCCTGTCTCCATCTATTACAGGTGCTATAGCCGGAGCGCTTCCTGGCTTATTACAAAAATATATGAACAAATCACAGGGTAATACTACATCATAAGCAAACGGCTTGTGAAATTATAATTGTTATATAGATTAAAAAAATGCTTTCAATGGCAAACAACTGAATATTGTTGAATTGCCAATCTTCTGTATTTATCTAAAATCATTATCAGGAGTGTAGCAAAACACTCCTGAATGTTTTAAAGCCTTTTTCATCGTCCGTGGTCTTCTCTTAACGATTATAATCAAATATTTCTTTTCTGAAAATTGCATGTTAGAAATACATTTCATTGTGCGACCTCTTGCACTAATAACTTCACCGCAGAAGGAATGATTTCTGCAACTACTTCTTTTACTTTGCCTTTATACTCGCCATCTACCTGGAAATGAATTCTTCTTTTGGTAGTTATAGACGCTTTTGTTGTTTTAAAGATTTCAACTTTCTTCGGATCAAAAGGCTTGTTGCTGAAAAACATTTTTGACATTTCTATAAATGAAATTTTACGAACGATTACCAATTCAAACAGGCCATCATGTATCTGCCCTTCGGGATTGATGACCGCGCCGGTGCCATATTTGCTGGCATTAGCGATCACTACCATGTAGGCTGGAATAGTTATGTCCAGGTTATCCGCAACAATATGCGCTTGCATTAATTTTCCTTCCCAAAGTATTTTGAAAAACACTCTCCCATATCCCCACATTCCGCGGAAAGAGGTTTTATCAAAATATTTTACGATCCTTGCGTTCAATCCCAGGTCGCTAAGGTGAATACAGAAATCGTCATTTATTTTTATCAGGTCGCAGATTTTTGTTTTACCGGCCATGATAACATCCAGCGCAAGCGAGGGATCTTCAGGTATTTTTAATTCCGTAGCCATACCATTCGCAGATCCTCCACGCAAAATTCCCATGGGTATATTTGTTCCCGATAGCTGCTGCGCCACAAACGATATGGTTCCATCGCCACCGACAGCTACCACTCTTAGCGGTGATAGCTTTTTGAGCCAATATTGAATAGAGGATGGATCATCTTTTCCGGTTAAAACATAAAATTCAATGTTATGTGAAAGTGGTTTAAAATAGTCGCGTATTACCGGTTCCCAATTTCTTTTTTTCTTTCCTCCCGATGCGGAATTGAGAATAAATAATATATTTAATTTGGAAGTTGGCTCCATTATATCTTTGTAATCTTGTTATGACCAATAAAAATCTGACGCATAAAGAAAAGAAAATTTCCCTTGTTAAAAAGATAAAACACAAAATATTCTTTTTATTCAGGCTTAATAATCATCCTGTGATAAAAGTTTACAATGGTTTTGGAAATCATGAAAAATTTATTGTATTAGGCCATGTTTTAAAATTGAGCCCGATGCCACGAAAGACCTATCGACATAATTGGGTCACCAATTTATTCTCTATTCTCAGGTTGTTTATGGTTGTCCCTTTTTCAAGCGCGAAAGTTTCTATGGAATGGCGGGGAATTACTTGTCATACCAAAACTGAAAAGGACGGTTTTTTCAGGTTTGAAATCTTTCAAAGTGGCGCGCCTGTTGAAGGATGGCAGAGCGTTACCGTAAAGCTTGAAGAAGATAAATACCAGATGAGGGACATTCATGGATGCGGACAAATTTATATTCCTTTTCCATCGCAGCTCGCGTTTATTTCTGATATTGACGACACCTTCCTTGTGTCTCATTCATCACGCCTCCGTAGAAGGTTATATGTTTTATTTACAAAAAATGCCCACACCCGCAAGCCGTTTGAAGGCGTGGTAAATCATTACCAGCTTCTTGCCTGTAGCGGACAGGTGGGAAGCAACACAAATCCGTTTTTTTATGTATCCGGAAGTGAATGGAATCTTTATGATTTTATTGTTGAATTTTCGCTTGCCAATAAATTGCCTAAAGGCGTATTTCTTTTAAGCCAGATGAAAAAAATAAAAGAATTCTGGAAATCCGGACAAAATAATCTTTCGACAAAATTTATGCGCATTGTCAGGATTGTGGAAGCTTACCCGCATTTACAATTTATTTTGTTAGGAGATGATTCGCAACAGGACCCTTTTATTTATTCATCAATTGTTTCACATTTCCCTCAAAAGATAATCGCCGTTTATATTCGCCGGATAGATAAATCTAATAATGAAAAAGTGCAACTGGCACTAGAGGAAATAGAAAAGAACGGGGTTAGTTGCTGTTATTTCAAACACAGTGCAGAAGCGGTCATCCATTCTAAAAAGATTGGTCTGATTTCTTCAGATCTCGCGTGAAAGCATTAAAATAAATTCTAAACAAATCAAAATATAGGTTTTTAGTATTTGTTATGGAATGAATTAATTCATGAAAATTATTTTCGTTTATGCATTGATGTTACAATAATATAAAAAAGAGAAATCTGCAATTTCTACTTTTTTAGTTTTCACTTTCTGCCATACAAAAGATGTATTAGCTTATGAATCATTTGGATTTAGGTTCATTCATTGTATTATCTTGTTAACAAATAAGAAATTCATGAAGAAAAATATCGTTGCATTGTGCATTGCAATTCTGTTATTCATTCCTGTCATTTTACAGGCACAGGTTATTGCTACCGGCCCAAAACCTAATCCCCATGTGAATTACGGGCGCCTGAAAAAAATAGATACTCTTGTAAATGATTATATAAAAAAGAAATGGGTCACAGGCGTTGTAACCATTGTGGTGAAAGATAACCAACTGATACAATATAAAGGCTATGGCTATTCAGACTACGAAACAAAAAAGGCAATGGAAAACAATGCCATTTTCCGCATCGCCAGCCAGACTAAAGCGCTTACTACAACAGGTATTTTAATTTTATACGAACAGGGAAAGCTGCGGTTAGATGAACCCATATCTTCTTTTATTCCTTCATTCAAAAAACCTGTCGTTCTTGATAAATACAATGCTTCCGACACAACTTTTACCACCGTGCCGGCTAAACGCGAAATTACTTTTCGGGATCTGCTTACGCAGACATCAGGTATTGATTATGCAGAAATAGGAAGTGATAAAATGAAAGCTATTTATTCCAAAGCAAAAATTCCCAGCGGATTGGGAGATATCAAAGCCAATCTTCTTGACCGCATGACCCAATTGGGAAAATTGCCTCTTTTATTTCAGCCTGGAGAAAGATGGCAATATGGGTTAAATACAGATCTGCTTGGGTGCCTTATTGAAGTCATCAGCGGTAAAAATCTACAGGAATTTCTCACTCAAAATATTTTTGAACCACTGGGCATGAAGGATACTTATTTCAATGTGCCGGCATCAAAAGCAAAACGCCTGGCCTCGGTGTACACCGAAGATTCCCTGCATCACATTATAAAGTGGGAAAAAGATTTCAGAGGTATATCTCCGGATTATCCTTTAACTAAAAAAACTTACTTCAGCGGTGGCGCAGGGCTTTCTTCCACAGCTTTTGATTATGCAGTGTTTCTTCAAATGCTACTTAATGGCGGAGTGTATAACGGGCATGAGATTTTATCGCGCCGCACAGTGGAAATTATGACCAGCCCGCAACTTGACTTTTTATTCAACGGTATAGATAATTTTAGCCTGGGCTTTGACATTACCTCTGAAAAGAATGCTAACATGAATGCCCGCAACAAAAACACTTTTGCATGGGGCGGTTATTTCGGTACCACTTATTGGGCAGATCCAAAAGACAATCTTATCGTTTTGATAATGACCCAACAAACTCCTAACAGCCATGGTGAGCTTGCCGGAATAATTGAAACGTTGGTGTATGCAAGTTTGAAATAAGTAAAAAATATTTTGCAGGTGAAAAAAATCGATTTCACAATATTAAATTGTACTACCTAAATTATAATCACTCCAAATTTTTTTGTGAAAAAGTTTGTTTAGTTTAAATGATTATCGTAATATTGCAATATTAAAATATTTAAATATAATAATGGGCGCAACAAAGACCGAACATTTTACTGACAAGCAAAATTCTGTTGCAACACTTACAAAAGCGCTGGGGCATCCGGCGAGAATTGCAATTATTGAATACCTTATCAAAGTGGACACTTGTATTTGTGGCGATATTGTAAATGAGCTTCCACTCGCACAACCGACCATTTCGCAACACCTGAAGGAACTTAAAAACTCGGGGCTAATAAAGGGAAATATTGAAGGCAATTCTATTTGTTATTGTATAAATGAAAAAGCAATTGAGAAACTACAAAACTATTTTGCTGCCATGTCCCGTAAATTAGAAAACAAAAATATTTCATGTTAATAAATAAAATAAAAATGAAAATGAAAAATGAAGAACAATTAAAAGAACTGGTAAGACAGAAGTATTCTGAAATTGCCTCACAAAGCATAGAAACCAATCAAAGCTCCTGCTGTGGTTCGGGTAGTTGCTCAACAGAAGTTTATAACATTATGTCCGACGATTACAGTTCTTTGCAAGGATATAATCCGGATGCTGATTTAGGCTTAGGTTGTGGCTTACCAACACAATTTGCCAAAATCAAAAAAGGTGATACGGTAATTGATTTGGGCAGCGGCGCAGGCAACGATTGCTTTATTGCACGATCAGAAACAGGAGAAGATGGCAAAATAATTGGAATTGATTTTACGCCAGCTATGATTACCAAAGCAAGAGCCAATGCAGAAAAATTAGGCTATTATAATGTAGAATTCAGGCAAGGTGATATTGAAAACATTCCTGTGTCTGCAAACATTGCAGATGTGATTGTAAGTAATTGTGTATTGAATCTTGTGCCTGACAAAGATGGCGTTTTCAAAGAAATATTTCGTGTGCTGAAACCCGGAGGACATTTTAGTATTTCAGATGTAGTACTGGTTGGCAATCTTCCTGATGCTTTACGTAAAGATGCAGAAATGTATGCAGGTTGTGTAGCCGGGGCAATTCAAAAGAAAGTTTACTTAGAACTCATCAACACAAACGGTTTTTCAGACATTACTATTCAAAAAGAAAAAGCAATAATCATTCCTGATGATATTTTAAAAAACTACTTAAACGAAGAAGAACTAATCAGTTTTAAAACTGGTAATACAGGAATATTCAGCATTACAGTTTATGCAGAAAAACTTAAATCTTGCGGTTGCGAAACAGATTGCTGCAATTAAATTCAATAACACACAAATAATAAGAAAGTGTTCTGCAGAACTATTAGGCACGTTTGCATTAGTGTTTTGCGGTACAGGTGCAATTATTATCAATCAGCAAACTAACTGAGAAGTTTCTCATGAAGGCATTGCAATAACATTTTGATTTATTATTATAGCAATGATTTATGCTTTAGGGAACATTTCAGGCGCTCATCTTAATCGTGCTGTTACTATTGCTTTCGCCTTAGCAAAAAGATTTCAGTCAAAACAATTATTACCTTATGTTACTGCACAAATCGCAGGTGCAATTTTAGCAAGTGTTGTTTTAAAATATTTGTTTACAACAAATGAAACTTTAGGCGCAACACTTCCGGCAGGTGCAGAATTGCAATCATTCATACTTGAATAAACTACATTATGAGTTATCAGGCAGCAAAACTGTCGGATTTTGTTAAAATATTTTTTTTGATTTTAAAAATCATGGAACTTATCTTCGTCCGGCTTCAAAAAGCAAAATCATAATTAAGAGGTTTTATATGAAGCTAATAAATCTTATAAAACATATTTTTTCATAAATATTATTCTTAGTTTAATAAAGAATAACAATCCACCATTAGAATGAAAAAACTTACAGTTTTGTGTTTTTCTATATTTTGTGCAGGTACGCTTCAGATGGCAAATGCACAAACAAGTATAAATAAAATCGGCACCGATGGTAACGCCCAGGCTTTTTCCCCACAGTTTATAAATGGTATTTCTTTTACTCCGGATGGTATTTTGAGAGCTACCGAAAGCGGTGGCACTAAGAGTGTAAAAATTGAATCATCGCCCATTGTAGCTAAAACTTTGGAAACTGTTGATGAGAAAAATCTATCGATGATTGAAAAGTTTTCTGCCATACAATTCAAATATGCGATGATTTTGAATGTTGATGTCGAATCTTTAAAGAATCTTTCTTTGTTTGGATTCATTGAAGATTGGTTTGGCACTCATTATCATTTAGGCGGCACCACAAAAAGAGGAATTGATTGTAGCGCGCTTACCGGTGGCTTATTACTGGCGGTTTATGGTTTTGCAATGCCACGCACAGCGCGTCAACAGTACGATGCCACGGAGCATATTAAAAAAGAAAATTTGAAAGAAGGAGACCTTGTATTTTTCAACACTCACGGTGGCGTATCACACGTAGGGCTTTACCTGGAAAATAATTATTTCGTACATGCGTCGCAAAGCCAGGGAGTTACAATAAGTAGCCTTCAGGATCGTTATTATTCCAAGAGGTTCATTTGTGGCGGAAGAGTTGAAAAAGATTAACCTGATAAAATAATCTTATAATCTTAATGCATGAAAGGAACCAGTGATGGTTTCTTTTTTCATACCATAATATTCCTGAAAAAAATCTATAAAAGTTGGTTATTTTAAGAAATGAAAACTATTTTCAACGAATCAAATATTTAATAAAATAAATTTTTGCTTCAAAATTAGTATTCTTTAAAAACTTGTTTCATTTATGGAAAAAAAATATCCATTCTTTTTCAGATCAACTATCACACTTATTGGGATCATAATTTGCGTTTATATTCTTTATATACTTAGAGATATCATGGTGCCTATTGCGTTCGCACTGATCATATCTATACTTTTAAATCCTTTTGTAAATATCCTGACCCGCAAAAAAATTAACAGGATCGTTGCTATAAGCATTGCATTAATTGTAACTATTTTATTTGTATCTGGAGTAATGTATTTTATATCCTCACAGGTTGCAAAGTTTTCAACAAATATGCCACTCCTTGAGCAAAAGTTTTCTTCAATGTTCAACGATCTTCAACTCTGGCTCGATAGAAATTATTCAGTATCCCTTGCCAAGCAGCGCCAGCTATTATCAGATGCTGGTAACAGCTTGAAGCCATTGATAGGGGAAACACTTGGCAGTTTGTTAGGCGCAGTAAGCGTGGTGGTTCTTTTACCAATTTATATTTTCCTGATGTTATTTTACAAAAAATTGATCCTGAATTTTTTGTATGAGGTTTTTGCAGAAGAAAATTCCAATCAGGTGAGTAATGTTTTAAAAGAAACAAAAAGCGCCATCCAGAGTTATATGGTGGGATTGCTTTTAGAAGCGATTATTGTGGCTACCTTAAATTCGGCTGCATTATTAATTCTTGGCCTTCAGTATGCGATTTTATTAGGCGTATTGGGCGCGCTTTTGAATGTGTTACCCTATATCGGCGGTATCATTGCTATTGCGCTTCCCATTTTGATCGCCAGTGCTACTAAAGATGGATACTCTGTTCAAGTAGGGATTATTATTGCTTATATCATTATTCAATTTATAGATAATTATATACTAGTGCCGCGAATCGTATCATCGCAGGTAAAGATCAACGCGCTTGTTTCAATTATAATTGTCCTGCTCGGCGGAGCGGTATGGGGCGTATCCGGCATGTTTTTGTCAATACCTTTTATTGCTGTGCTCAAAATAATCTTTGACAGGGTTCAGGGACTAAAACCATGGGGGAAACTGCTTGGCACTGAAGTGCCGGTTTATCATAAAGGCCAATTATGGAGCCGCAGAAAAAAAAGGAGAAAAGAATCTTTATCAGAAGAAATTGTGGAAGCTCGATAAAACTTTGCGATTGCCCTTCTCACACATAAAATCAAAATAAGTAATTTCTATAAAATGGCTTATCTATTCAAGAATGAAATCTCTGCGAAGTGATTATCTCCCCATACAAAAAGGCTGCCTTTAAGAGACAGCCTTAGAAATTAAATAATCTCAAAGATTTACTTTTCTGTTTTATCTTTTACTTCATTTTTTGTAGTGTTCACTTTGTGTTTATGAGTTACACCATTGTGTTCATGCTTTACTTTGTAGCCATTATGATGTTTGTGCTTGCTAAAAGTATTGTGTACCGCTTGAGGAACAGTTGATGTTGGTTTTACTTTGTCTTTGCTGTCCTGTGCCTGGGTAAGCATGCCAAGGCTAAAAGTGAACATGATTAATAATAGAATCTTTTTCATTTGTTTAATTTTTTTATAAATATACAGAATAATTACAAATTATGTGCCTGTTATTGAGAATGAGAAATTGAATTTTATTGTAGCGCTTTGTCGGTTAACAATGTATTAGCCGGATGTCATCAAACTACAACCTCTGAGATCGCTGTTATCTCTTCTTCCTAAAATCTCAAAAGTATTATTTGCATAAATTTTGCCTACATCATCAGTGGCGATAAAACAACACGAATAAAGATTTGCAAGATCAATAATATTTAATAAACCGTTTGCGGATTTTTTAACCCCTCGCATTGATGTAATTTCAAACGGGTCATTATATTCTCTAGCCAAAACCTTCATCCATGGCATATACTGGAAAGATCCCTTTTCTTTAGAATACGCCTGGGAAAGCAATTCCGTCATTCCATATTCTGAATGAACAGAGCTGATGCCTAATTTATTTTGTAAAAAAAAATGCACTTCTTCACGTGTCATTTCTTCCCGCTTTCCCTTCATGCCGCCGGTTTCCATCACAATGGTGTGCTTAAGTTCCATTGAATATTTCTCCGCGAAATCAAGTAAAGAAAAAGTTACTCCAATAAGTAAAGTAGGCTGTTTTATTATTTCATTGTGCAATAAAGCCTGATAAAGTTTCTTATGGTCATGCAAATAAAATCCACTAACAGAATTCCTGCTGGTATTTATAAGCTCATTTACCATCAGCACTAAAGAAGAATTTCTTCTTTCAAGATAACCGGGTAATAATCCTAAAATGCACCAATCTTCGGGGTTTCCATAAAATAACTCAAATGCTTTGCTGAAACTTTTTTTATAAATAGATAATTTCTTCACCAAATGCCTGCTGGTATTATCTCCGCTGGTACCACTACTTTCAAAAATAATTTCAGGCTTGAACAGGGTGGTAGTTACTTCATGGGTTTTAAAGAAGCTGATGGGCAAAAATGGAATTGTTTCAATAGTGTTAATATTTTCAGGATTTATATTAAGCGAGTCCGCATATTTTTTATAAACATCATTATTTTGATATTGCAAACGGAATATTTCCAAAGCCAACAGATCAAAATTTTCGTAATTGGATTTGAAGATTTTATTTTCCCAATTTGATATTTCTAAAGTTTTATTCAGGTTTTAATAATTAAATTTGAGCATTAAAACACAAAGATGCGTTACACTATTTTATTTTCAATATTCTTATTTTCAATATTAAATGGGTGCAATAAAAATAAGTTTGGAACTACGCCAACATTGAAGTTTGAAAAGGTAAATACTACAAATCTTCATCCCGGCGAAACCATTGTTTTCACCTTATCTTTTACTTACAAAGGAAATTTAACCGGAAGCCTTTTCGTGCAGGAACTGGCGTTGAATTGCGATAATACGGTTGACTCTATTAATCAGCCATATCCGATCCCTGCATTTCCGGCGTCAAACCAAAATAAAGGCGAAATCACTGTTACTTACGGCTACAATACTGGAAGTAGCCCTATCACACCACCGCATTGCCCTCCAAAAAATGATACCGCCGTTTTTCGTTTTGTTTTAAAAGATGTGGCGAACCATGCAAGCGACACCGCATCTTCTCCTCCGGTAGTTATTTATAATAAGTAATTTTTTTATTAAATAGTGTGGATCAAAAAGCTTTCAGAATTTATTTTATTCAGCAGCATTTTTATTGCATCATGCGCCGTAGCTTTTTGCATGGAAACGAATATTTTATTAGGCCTTCCTTTGAATGATTTTAGTTTTTATTGTTTTGTTTTTGGAGCTACTCTTGCTCAATATAATCTCCACTATTTGGTGAAAACCGTTGCTGTAAAAGACTCTGAGCGCCTTGCCTGGTCGCAAAGAAATAAAAATATACATGTAGTTCTTTTGATCGCAGGAAGCGTGTTGATATTGTTTAGTCTTTTTAGTTTTCATTTGAAGCATTTTATTATATTGATTTTTCTTGGTGGAATTTCATTGTTGTATTCATTCCCTTTCCTTCCCTTCGGAAAAAAAAGAAGAATTAAAGATTTTGGCTTATTTAAGATATTGACAATTACTTTTCTCTGGACATTAGTGACAGCGTGGTTTCCGGTCAACAGCATGCCTTTTGAAACAAATCTTTTTTTGTTTGTATTTGTTAAGCGATTTGTCTTCCTGTTCGTGCTTTGTTTGCTGTTTGATGTGCGTGATATTGAAATTGATGATAAAGAAGAAATCAAGACACTTGCAGTTATTTTAGGTAAAAAAAGATCTTACTTACTTGCTTATTTTTCACTTATTTTGTTTGTGATATTATGCATTGCGCAATATCTTTATTTGCCCCAGCGGGGAGCTTTTATTTCCATGATGATTTCTGCGGCTCTTACTTTAGTAATTGTAGAGTTCACAAAAAAAACCAATTCAGATTTTATATATCTTGCCGGCATTGACGGAATGATGTTGTTACAGGCCATTCTCGTTTACCTTTTCGTTTTAAAACTTTAAATTTGCTCTTTTCAAAAAAATTATTTTAATTATTGTCTATGGCAAAAAATAAACAATCCTCTTTTAGTATCAATGAAAAGTCTTTCGCATTTTTAAGGAATTACATGAACACGCCATCGCCTGTTGGCGCCGAATCTGCCGGACAAAAAGTGTGGCTTAATTATATAAAAGATTATGTGGATAGCACATTTACCGATCCTTATGGAACTGCTGTGGGAGTTATAAATCCTGGTAAAGATTTTAAAGTTGTCATAGAAGCACACGCAGATGAGATCAGTTGGTTTGTAAATTATATTACTGCCGAGGGATTAATTTATTTGAAAAGAAATGGCGGTGTCGATCACCAGATAGCGCCATCACAGAGAGTTATAATTCACGGGAAAAAGGGCGCGGTGAAAGCGGTTTTCGGCTGGCCGGCAATTCATACAAGACAGGGAAGTGGCGACAATAAAGAACAACAGCCAAAAGTGGAAAATCTTTTTCTCGATTGCGGGGCAAGGAATTTGAAAGAAGTGGAAGACCTGGGGATTCACATTGGCGCGGTGGTAACATACACAGAAGGGTTTGATGAAATATCGTATGGCAATTTAATCGGCCGCGCATTTGATAACCGCATCGGCGGATTTATGATTGCCGAAGTTGCAAGATTATTAAAAGAAAATAAAAAGACAATTCCTTATTCTTTATATGTTGTGAATGCTGTTCAGGAAGAAATTGGTTTGCGCGGAGCGGAGATGATAGCGAGAAGAATTAAGCCAAATATTGCGATCATCACTGATGTTACGCATGATTCCACCACACCCATGATCAATAAAATGATTGAAGGAGACTGTGCCTGTGGTAAAGGCCCGGCGCTGGTTTACGGCCCCGCCGTTCATAATAAATTGTTGGCTGTAATAGAAGATGTTGCCACGAAAAATAAAATCCCCTTGCAGCTAAGAGCCGTAAGCCGAAGCACTGGCACAGATACTGACTCATTCGCTTATGCAAATGATGGTTGCCCTTCGGCATTGATTTCAATTCCGTTGCGTTACATGCATACAACAGTAGAAATGATAAACAGAAGTGACGTTGAAAATACCATCAGGCTTATTTATCAAAGTGTGTTGGCGCTTACGCCTCAGACGAATTTGAGTTATTTTTGATAATAAAATTTAACAATTATGGAATCAATAAGAGAAATTGTTGTTCCTGAAAACAATAAAATAGAATTAACTATTCCTGATAATTTTATCGGAAAAAGGATTGAAGTGATTGCGTTTGAGATGAACAAATAAAAAGATCAGCTTCAGTCAGAGAAAAAACTTTCGACGCGGTTAAAATTGATTTTTCAGGATATAAATTTAATAGAGTAGAAGCTAATGAACGATAAAATTTTTCAATCTCCACTCTCTTAAGAAATTCTGATTCAGAATTACAGAGTTGTATTTAATTTAAAAAGACGTTGAGTACATATCATAAAATCATTAATGGCGATAGCCGGCGAATGCTTGAATTGAAAGACAATTCAATGCACCTTGCTATTACTTCACCACCATATTGGCAGCTTAAAGATTATGGGTCAGATAATCAAATCGGTTTTAATGATAGTTATGAAAGCTATATTAATAATATGAATCTTGTTTGGAAAGAATGTTACAGAGTTTTACATGATGGCTGTAGATTATGCATTAACATTGGGGATCAATTTGCGCGTTCAGTTTATTATGGCAGATACAAGGTTATTCCTATTCGGGAAGAAATAATTAAGTTTTGCGAAAATATTGGTTTTGATTATATGGGTGCTATTATATGGCAGAAAGTAACCACCTCAAATACTACGGGCGGGGGCATACAAATGGGTTCATACCCTTATCCACGAAACGGTATTCTTAAACTTGATTATGAATTTATCCTGATTTTTAAAAAATTAGGCAATGCACCAAAGCCAACCAGAGAACAAAAAGAATTATCTAAAATGACAGGCCAAGAATGGAATACATTTTTTGCAGGTCATTGGAATTTCTCAGGGGCAAGGCAAACCAATCATATTGCTATGTTTCCCGAAGAGTTGCCTCGCCGCTTAATAAAAATGTTCTCCTTTCATGGCGAAAATGTTTTAGACCCCTTCGGCGGAAGTGGAACAACTTCTCTTGCAGCTAAAAATTTAGGCCGGAATTCTGCATCCTTTGAAATAAATCCAGAGTTTATTCCAATCCTTAAAGAAAAAATAGGCGCATCGCAACAAGATATTGATGGTACTATATATCAATTTGTAAAAAGAAAGCAGCAAGAAATAAATTATGAGCAAAAAATACTTTCATTGCCTTATATTTTTAATGACCCTCACAAACTTGACAAGAAAATAGATATTAAAAAATTACAATTCGGTTCAAAGATAGACAAAGAAAGTTCGGGTAAAAGAGAAGAGTATTATACAGTAAAAGAAGTGATTAGCCCTGAATTGTTGCGGTTAAGTAATGACTTAATTATTAAATTACTTGGCATCAAAGCTGACGAAAAAATCAACGGCAAAGCAACAGAGTTTTTACAAATCAAAACAAAGGGCAAACGTGTATTCCTTAGATATGATACTCTGAAGTACGATGATAAAAATAATTTGTTGTGTTATCTCTATCTTGAGAATAAAACTTTTTTAAATGCCCATTTAATTAAAAATGGATTCGCACAAGTAGATATTAGTTTAGAGTATAAACATAAATCTAAATTCATTAATTTATTAAATACCTTAAATGACTGAAGGAATTGAAGAGCAACAAGAACAGGAACAACCCATTTACAAATACGCAAAACCTTTCGGTAAGAAAGAAAAAGTTTTGAATTATACAAGCAATGCTTACCAATTAACAAGACCTAATAAGGTAGGTGCTGTAATGGAA
>JALYVO010000004.1 GCA_030853195.1 Bacteroidota bacterium
GAGATCTTATTTTGCCAATCGCCGCTATAAGAGGAGAAGGTACTTCTAACGACTATTTTCCGCCTGAGGTGCCGGCATTACCCGCTTTCGCGCTTCAGAAAGCAATTTCTACCACTATCCGGGATCATGCTTTTGACTATTGGACCGGCACAGTTTATACAACCAATCGAAGAGTATGGGAGCATGATGAAATTTTCAAAGCTTACCTGGGCAAAATAAGAGCTTATGCGATTGATATGGAAACAGCTACCATTTTTATTGTTGGTTTTTATAATAAAATTCCTACCGGAGCCTTATTGCTGGTGAGCGATTCTCCAATGGTTCCTGAAGGAGTAAAAACCATTGAGAGCGATGCCAGCGTAACCGCGCAATTTGTAGAAATGCATTTGAAGATAGGAATTGATTCACTCAAACAATTGATCAATGATGGTTTAACCGTGAGGCATTTGAAGTTTTGATGACAAGTGAGGCAACAGGTAAAAAGATTTAGAAAAGTTTAGATTCCGGGCTGGATAATCAAACAACTCTAAAAGTAGTTTTTTGCAACTCTGGAATGGATCTGCTAAAACAACTCCCACTATCTGGTCAACAATATAGCAATAAACATTTCATCAATTTAACATCCAAACCATTTAACAATTTTGAATCTTCCACTTCTTCAAATAAAAAATTTTAGTGTTGATTTTGTGACAGAAACCGGAATTACAAATGCGGTAAAAAATATTTCTTTTGACATAAATCGTGGCGAAACAATAGCTATTGTTGGCGAATCGGGTTCAGGCAAAACGGTAACTTCATTGTCTTTACTGAGATTACTTCCATCTCCGCCGGCGAAATATATTTCTGGTGAAATTCTTTTTTCAGAAGATGGAATTACACAATCAGATCTTCTTAAGCTCAAAGAAAAAGATTTGAGAAAAATAAGAGGAAATAAAATTTCAATGATCTTTCAGGAACCCATGAGCTCACTCAATCCTGTACAAACCTGTGGCAGCCAGGTAATAGAAGCAATTCGTATACACCAGCATATTTCGGCAACGCACGCAAAACAAAAAACAATTGAATTATTCCGTCAGGTTAAATTGCCCGATCCTGCGTCTATGCTTAGCCGTTATCCTCATCAAATTAGTGGTGGCCAAAAACAAAGAGTAATGATTGCGATGGCTATGAGTTGCCAGCCATCTTTGCTGATTGCGGATGAACCAACCACAGCGCTTGATGTAACAGTTCAGAAAACTATTTTGCAACTCATTAAAGAATTGCAGGTAAATCAAAAAATGAGTGTCCTTTATATTACGCATGATCTTGGGCTTGTTGCTGAAATCGCTGATAAAGTTATCGTGATGTATCAGGGAAACGTGGTAGAATGTGGTGCTATAAAAGATATTTTTTTAAATCCCCTCCATCCTTACACTAGGGCGTTGTTGAGTTGTCGCGCTGTTGCAAGTTCAAAAGGGAAAAGGCTTCCCGTGATCAGTGATTTTTTAGAAGAAGTGCCCCTTATCAGCCAGCGGCAATCAGCAAGCAGTAATCAGCAATCAGTAATCAACAGTGAAACACCGCTTCTGTTACAAGTAGAAAATCTGAAAGTGTATTTCCCTATAAAGAAAAATTTTTTTGGAAAAATATTAAAAGAATTCAAGGCTGTGGACGATGTTAGTTTTACAGTGAATAAAGGCGAAACTTTAGGCCTTGTTGGCGAAAGCGGTTGTGGCAAAACCACTCTAGGAAGGGCTTTGATAAGATTAATTTCCCCAACATCAGGAAATATATTATTTAATGGAAAAAATATTGCAGACATTCCGGATGAACAATTGAGAAAAATGAGAAAGGATATACAAATCATTTTTCAGGATCCATACGGCTCCTTAAATCCGCGGTTAACAATCGGGCAGGCAATCAATGAGCCAATGAAGATCCATAAAATATTACCGTCAGAAAAACAGCGAAAAGAAAAGACCATGGATCTCTTGCAAAAAGTAGATCTTAAACAGGAATATTTCAACCGCTATCCGCATGAATTCAGTGGTGGCCAGCGGCAGCGGATATGCATTGCAAGAGCGCTGGGGCTAAATCCTGATTTTATTATTTGTGATGAAAGCGTCTCTGCGCTTGACGTAAGCGTTCAGGCCCAGGTTTTAAATTTATTGAATGATCTAAAAAAAGAATTTGGTTTTACGTGTATTTTTATTTCGCACGATCTCGGAGTAGTGCATTATATAAGCGACCGGATCATGGTGATGAATCAGGGGAAAATTGACGAAACCGGAACTGCAGATGAAATTTATTATCATTCCAAAAAAGAATATACCAAAAAATTGATTGCTTCAATCCCTAAAGTAAATTTTTAATTTTTACTGATCACTGATCTGCAAAAACGTATAATATAACTGCTGAAAAAAATGACGGAATCTATAATTTGACTTATATTGGCTCAGAAAAATATTTACAATCGTTTAAGGTATTGCTTGGGATTTAAATAAATTTCACTCATGACAATATATTTCTGTGTAACGATGAATCAATTTTGGAATGTGGCTTTGCTTTGAAATAAATACCAGGTTGCAAAATAGTGAGCAGAAATAAAGACCCAAGAATAATAAGTATTACAAGAGAAATTTGCTTAAGGAATTAGCTACTTTTGTTGATCCAGTTTTAATAAAATACAAGAATTTTTTTTGAGTAAAATCCCTTATTTCTACTTTTTCGCTTTCCCCGCTGCTGCTTTCTTCGGCGCGGCTTTTTTAGATGCAGTTTTCTTTGCCGCCCCTTTTTTGTCAAATGCTTTCGGATCCTGTTGTAAGATCATTTTTTTAATATCTTCCAATTCTGTCACAGCTAATTCTTCAGGCGTGTATTTTCCGCCTCCGGGTTTGCTGGTAATCTTCAGCATTTTTTTACCATGACGGATGAACGCGCCCCAGCGGCCGTTTTCAATCGCAATCTTTTCTTCATGCCATTGTTTTATAAAACGGTTGGCTTCTTTTTCAATCTTTTTTTCAATCAGTTCATTGCAATCTTTTTGGGTAAGATGATCAAAATTATAAGCTCTCGGAACATTAATAAATAAGTCATTCCATTTTATGAAAGGGCCAAAACGGCCTTTGCCCTTGGTAACCGGTTTTTCGTTGTAATATCCTATGGGCGCATCTTCTACTTGCCTGGCCGTTATGATTTCTATTGCTCTTTGCAAATCAACACCAGTAGGTTCTTCACCTTTTGGGATTGAAATAAACTGTTCTCCCATTTTTATATAGGGGCCAAATCTTCCAATGTTAACCGATATTTCCTGGCCTTTATACTCGCCTATTGTAAGTGGCAATTTGAAAAGATCCATCGCTTCATCAATCGAAATAGTTTCTATGCTTTGGCTGGTTTTCAATTTTGCAAAGCGCGGTTTCTCTTCGTCACTTTGTGCGCCTATCTGAACCATTGGCCCATATCTTCCCATTCTTGCAAAAACGGGTTTCCCGCTTGCGGGATCAATGCCTAATTGACGCTCGCCTTTTGCACGTTCCGCATTTTCCAGAGTATTTTCTACAGATTCATGAAAAGGCTTGTAGAAATCACCAACCATTGTGCTCCATTTTTCTTTTCCCTCGGCTATTTTATCAAACTCTTCTTCAATATTTGCGGTGAAAGAATAATCCATCACTTTATCAAAATGCTGATTCAAAAAATCAGTGACCACCAGGCCAAGATCTGTTGGAAATAATTTTGCTTTTTCAGCACCGGTTATTTCCTGGATTGTTTTCTTTTCTATTAAATTATTTTTGGTAAGCTTTACAATTCTGATGTCGCGCTTTACGCCTTCTTTATCTCTTTTTTCTACATAATCCCTTTTCACGATAGTGCTGATAGTTGGTGCGTAAGTGCTGGGTCTCCCTATGCCTAATTCTTCTAATTTTTTCACCAGGGAGGCTTCTGTGTATCTCGCAGCGTGGCGTGTAAACCTTTCTGTCGCATTCATTTCTTCAAATTCCAATTGCTGATTCACTATTAATGGCGGAAGGCGGCTTTCAACTCCGGAGTTTGCATTTTCATTTTCATCGTCATCATTTCCTTCATTATAAATTTTTAAAAATCCATCAAATTTCAATACTTCGCCGGAAGCGGTAAGTTCATTATCAGTTGTACTTATTTTTATTTTCGCAGTTGTTTTTTCAAGAATCGCATCGCTCATCTGGCTGGCGATGGTTCGCTTCCAGATAAGATCGTAAAGCCTCGAGGTTTCCGGATCAGAAATTCCTTTTTCACTCATCTCTGTCGGGCGAATAGCTTCATGCGCCTCCTGCGCGCCTTCATTTTTATTTTTATAATTGCGAAGCTGCAAATATTTATCCCCATAGTTTTTCCTGATCTCAGCTTCTATCTGATCTTTTGCTGTTTTGCTCAAATTCAAACTATCCGTACGCATGTAAGTAATCTTGCCGCTTTCATACAATTTTTGCGCAAGCAGCATGGTTCTGCTAACGCCATAGCCTAATTTGCGGCTTGCTTCCTGTTGTAAGGTTGAAGTGGTGAAAGGCGCAGCAGATGTGCGTTTTCCGGGTTTTACAAGAATATCCTTTACAAAATAATTTGCATTTTTACATCGTTCCAGAAAATTTTCTGCTTCCTCAATAGTCTTTGTGCCGCCATCTTCAGCTTTAAAAGAAATACGTTTTCCGGAAGGATCGGTGGCAGCTAACAACGCTTCTATTTTAAAACTGCTGGTAACATTGAACTGGTTGATTTCCCTTTCTTTTTCAGCGATCAATTTTACTGCAACGCTTTGCACTCTTCCTGCGCTCAGGCCACCTTTCATGCCAATCTTTCTCCATAATACAGGCGAAAGTTCAAAACCTACCAACCTGTCTAAAACCCTTCTTGCCTGTTGTGAATTTACCAAGTTCATGTCAATCAATCTGGGATTTTCAACCGCCGCAGTGATTGCCGGTTTTGTTATTTCATGAAACACAATTCTTTTGGTAGTGCTTACATCAAGGCCTAATACTTCGGCGAGATGCCAGCTGATGCTTTCTCCTTCGCGGTCCTCATCCGATGCGAGCCATACAGTTTCCGCTTTCTTCGCCCATTGTTTCAAATCTCTTACGACTTTAGCTTTGTCGTCGGGAACTTTATATCGTGGGGCAAAATTGTTTTTGATATCAATTCCCATATCATCTTTTTCAAGATCGCGGATATGGCCATAGCAACTCTTTACCTCGAAATCGCTTCCAAGGATTTTTTCTATAGTTTTCGCTTTTGCGGGAGATTCAACTATCAATAAATTTTTTGCCATAATTATCCTGATTTTACAATCTAAACTTACGAATCTATATAAATAAAAGACTTTTTTATTCGCTGCAATATTAGCTTAAAAATTAAAAATCAAATTTTTACACCAAAATTTGTTTTATAACAACGCTTGTTTATCTTCGCTATACCTCTGAAGAAACAACCGCCGGTTGCCCGGATAATCCAAAGCCAGATTTGCCATTTATTCTATTTAAATAAATTTAAAAGTTAATCTATATTATAAATGGCGCGAATGAAAATTCAGCCTTCATATTCTAAGATTTAAAACGAAACTGAATGAGAGTTGTAATGGTTGGTTCTGGAAATGCAGCTACTGTTTTATGTGAGGTAATAGTAAAAGCGGGGCATCATATCGTGCAAGTGGCCAGTCGCGATGCAGATCATGCAAGATTACTGGCTTCTTCCTATACCGCAAGTTCTTCTTCATTGTATGTTCCTGCTTTTGAGAATGCGGATATATATATAGTCGCACTTCACGATGCGGCGCTCGACCATATTGAAAATATTCCCGGCCTCAAAAATAAACTGGTTGTACATACTGCGGGGGCTATTTCTATTGAGGCATTGAAAAATTGCTCCAATTCTTATGGAGTTCTATATCCTTTGCAAACACTTTCAAAATCAAGCGATCGTATCCCGGAAATTCCGTTTTTGGTGGATGGTAATAATCAGGAAACGCTGCACAGGATTTTAGGATTTGCCAAAACCTTATCCAATAATGTGATGGAAGCAAAAGATGCAGAAAGAATGAATTATCACGTGGCAGCGGTCTTTGTAAGTAATTTCACAAATCACATGTATACCCTCGCAGAAACTTTGTGCCAAAAAGAAAGGCTTGATTTCAGGACTTTACTTCCGGTTATCAATGAAGTAAATAAAAGGGTAAATAATAATTCACCATATTTAAATCAAACAGGGCCGGCAATGCGTGATGATATTTTTACATTGAATAAACATTTGCAAGCCCTTACTGCTTATCCTGATCTGAAATATATTTATCTAAAGCTTTCGGAAAGTATCATAAAAATTCATGACAAACGGTAGGTTTTTTCGTTTATACAAATTCTAAAATAGAAAGGTATAGCTGCTATAAGTTAGTTTTGCCAAAAGAAAAGAATTTTTTTCAATAAACTTCATTTTTCAATGCACATTCTTTCGCGGTTAAAGCTGATAAAAACTTTTGTATTCGATATGGATGGAGTGCTTACAGATGGCAACCTGCTTGTAGATCACGAAAATAACTGGCTGAGGCAAATGAATATACGAGATGGCTACGCTTTGCAACTGGCGGCAAAATCAGGGTTTAATATCATTATTATTTCAGGAAGTAATTCATCCCAGGTATCTGAACGGCTGAATAAATTAGGGATTACAAACGTGTTCATGGATGTGCAGGATAAGGAGAAACTTTTAAAAGAATTAGCTTTCAAAAAAGAGCTTGCACTTAGCGAGATATTATACATGGGTGATGATATTCCTGATCTATCCTGCATGAGAATAGTTGGCATTTCCGCTTGCCCTGCTGATGCCACTTTTGAAATTAAAGAAATCGCTTCCTACATTTCTCCAGCACGTGGCGGGTGTGGCTGCGTGAGGGATGTCATAGAAAAAGTATTGAAACTCAATAATAAATGGCCTTTATTCACTATGATCCCTTCCACTTAAATCGTTTATCTTAAAGATTTTACATGAAGGCAACTGCAGCATTTTTCCGATTGATCAGGTGGCCCAATCTTCTTTTTATTGTGCTAACACAAATGCTATTCAGATACTTTATTTTGTCATTTGTTTATAAAGAAACTTTACCTTCTCATGAAAGCATAAAACTTTCACCATTTTTATTTTTTTTGTTAATGCTTGCATCAGTTTGTATTGCCGCTGCTGGGTATATTATCAATGATTATTTTGATGTTAACATTGACCAGGTAAATAAAGCTTCCAGAGTAATTATTGATATTTTTATTAAGAGAAGGATGGCGATCCTGCTGCATGCTTTACTTTCCTTCACAGGCTTTGGCTTAAGTGCTTATGTTGGCTTCAGACTTCGTAATTTCTATATTCCTTTTTTCAACCTGGTCGCCATAGCAGTGCTTTGGTTTTACTCCACAACTTTCAAAAAAAAATTACTCATTGGTAATGTTCTTATCTCATTATTATCCGCCTGGGTAATATTGGTACTTACTTTATCGGAGTACCGTTTTAAAATCTCACCGGAAGATGTCGCGTGGCAAAGGCTACTCAAAGTTTCATTTATTTATTCAGGCTTTGCATTTATTATTTCATTGATCCGTGAAGTAATAAAAGATTTGGAAGATATAGAAGGAGACCTTAAATACAACTGCACGACCATGCCCATCGTTTGGGGATTACCTGTATCAAAAGTTTTTGCGGGTGTATGGATCATCGTACTTATGGGAATGGTAGCTGCTCTGCAGGTTTACGTGGTTCAATTAGGCTGGTGGTATTCTGCTTTGTATTTTTTTATCACAATTTTGATCCCTTTGCTCTGGGTATTGATAAATTTGTATAAAGCTAATACACCCGAAAAATTTCATAAATTAAGCACCGCGGTAAAAATGATTATGCTTGCAGGTATATTATCAATGATTTTCTTTTAATTTTTATCAAAGAAATGAAAAAAATTATTTTGGCTTCCGGCTCTCCCCGCAGAAAGCAATTGCTTGAATCGGCCGGAATCTCCTTCGAAGTAATGGCTATTGAAACGAATGAGAGTTATCCGGATAATTTATCACCCCGTGAAATTGCCATACATATTGCCCGTAACAAAGCGCTGGAAGTAAAAAAAATTATTGAAAAAGATATAGTTAACGGCAATGCACAAACGATTATTGCCGCAGATACAATCGTTGTCCTGGAAAGCCAAATTATAGGAAAACCGAATAATTATGAACATGCAATAAAGATTCTCACAAAGTTATCAGGAGCGATTCATAAAGTAATTACTGGAGTTTGTATTTTGTCAGGAACTGAAATAATTTCTTTTGCAGAGGAGACAGAAGTAGAATTTCATGTTCTTTCATCAGACCAGATTAAATATTATATAAATAATTATAAACCGTATGATAAAGCAGGGGCATATGCCATACAGGAATGGATTGGGATCATTGGCGTGAAATCAATAAAAGGTGATTATTATAATGTAATGGCATTGCCGGTAAGCAAAGTTTTAAAAGCGTTGGAACAGATTGATTCTGTTGAATTATTCTAAAATATTTTCAAACTTCAGGGACAAGAAAATACGCCGTAGTAACTTTTATTTGTATATAAGGAATTCTTATAAGAAAGAGTCTTGAGTATTCAATTTCTCAAAACGAGCTTCATCAATATATCTGTTTGTTCATCATTGCCAACCTTGAAAAAATGTTTATCAAATTGAACAAATCTATTTTTTTTATAAAAATTTATTGCGCGTGGATTTTTTTCCCATACACCAAGCCAGATATAATCAGCATGCTTATGATTTGCAATTTCAATCGCTTTATCCTGAAGTATTTGCCCAGCTTTTTTTCCTTGATAATCGTGCAATACATAAATCCGTTCTATCTCCAGGCCTTTATTATCCCTAAATTCAGTTTGCGCATCTCCTGAATTTATTTTCAAATATCCGATTAGTTTGCCTCCTGTTTTAGCAAAATAGAATTCAGAATTTACGTTATCGATTTCTTGTGCTAATTTTTCATAAGCAAAACCTGTTTTCAAATAAGCCTGGATATTTTCATCTGAATTTCCTAAGGAAAAAGCGTCAAAAAAAGTTTGTTTGCTTAACTCTTGCAATTCTTCAATATCAGAAGAATCAATCTTAATTAACTGGATTTTATTATGATTCATCATATCCGTGATCAGTTTGTCACAGCATATTTGCAGGACATCCGCATCTGCGTTAAAACTGTTGACGTAACTTCAAGGCAATTGCTTTTATCCCGACTTATTATATAATGACGGAATCAACATTTACCTGCCAAGCGCTGATATGAATTTTTGAACTATATTGTAAAATGTCAAAGTCTGGGCATCTGTTAATCCACTTCCAATTGTCGCCAGGGCACATTCTCTTTGTCCTCCGAAGCTAGCGTTTGCAACAGTTCCAATCAGAATTGACATATTTGTAGCTCCACTCACAGGTGCGCTTCCCTTTGCATTGGTAACTATTCCATTTTCAAAACGTTTCACATCAACCGAGGTGGATGATAGCATGAACAATCCTTTTGTAATTGCCGGTTTTGCTCCAAAAGCATAATATCCAAACCAATTTGAAGCGTCTGTGGTGTCATAAATTGCAAATTCATTATAGGGACTTGAAGCATCATTACACCCCATGTCATATCCCGCTACATTATTTTGCGTTCTTGAATAGTATGAAATCGAGTTATCATTATAAGTAAGTGCGCCATCAGTTAAATGTGAATCTGCATAATCGGCAGATGTTTGAAATAATACGCCGGTGGAGGCAAAAACAGGAGAACCATTAAAAGTTAGCCTATATGCATCATCAGTATTTCTGGGGTCTTTCAAATTCCATTTAGCTGAAGCTGACGTGCCCCCTAACATTGGATAAATAGCCTTGAACTTCGTCCACAAGGAGGAGTCTTTTAATTGTTTTACATAACTATCAATTGCGAGCTTTAGTGTGGAATCAGTTATACCCGTGCTATCAATAAATTTTTGAGCATCAACATCAATCTTGACCGGAGTATTTCCTGGATTAATAAGCTCTTTTTGGCAAGATGAGAGAGAGGCTACAGTTAAAACAATAGCAATAAACCGCAATAAATTTTTCATTTATTTTTAATTTGAGGTGAAGCAAAATAAGCAATAGGATGCTAAGATATAA
The DNA here is from genome assembly GCA_030853195.1 of Bacteroidota bacterium. Taxonomy (GTDB): domain Bacteria; phylum Bacteroidota; class Bacteroidia; order Chitinophagales; family Chitinophagaceae; genus Ginsengibacter. The sequence goes on from JALYVO010000004.1 coordinate 10,154, forward strand.
AATCTTCATTGTAGTTTAAAAGAAAAAGATTTAATTCCCACCATTAACATTTATTTTATTTATTAAAAAAATTTGAATATACTCAGCATTTGATAACAAATCAAAATACTATCTTAAAAAATTAGGCGCCGATATTTTCAATTTACATAAAATAATGGATGGTATATTTGTAGACCGGTTCATGATCCATTATGCAATGAAGATCAATTCGAGAAGCGACAAAGCCTAACTAACATGAGAGTTATGAATACGTAAACCAAAATATGAAAGAAAGTTTTTTAGAAAATATATTTAAAAAACAGCAACAAAAAGAATTAGTACCATCCAACGAAGTGATATCTGCTTGGGCATCTAGGCTTATTTGTGTTCTTTATCCGGAACTCTCCCATTGCACCTACCCTACTTTAGAAGCCATCGAACAGCAATTTGAGATGCTGGAAAAAGAATTGGTTCGTATGCTGGATGCGACACAATCCTGTAGTGATTGCAATCATGAAGCAGTAAGCCAGCTTTTTTTTCAGCAATTACCTGAACTGTACCGGATAATCAATACAGATATTCATGCTATTCACCAGGGCGATCCTGCGGCAAGAACTGAATTTGAAGTAATCCGGGCTTATCCTGGGTTTTATGCACTTTCTTTTTACCGCATCGCTCACGCCCTTCATCAATCCTATGTACCCCTTTTACCACGCATCCTTACCGAATATGCGCATAGCAAAACAGGTATAGATATTCATCCTGGCGCACAAATTGGCGAATATTTTATGATCGATCACGGTACAGGGATCGTGATTGGTGAAACAGCCATTATCGGAGAACATGTAAAAATGTATCAGGGAGTAACATTGGGGGCATTAAGTATAAACAAAAACATGGCTCAGCAGAAGCGTCATCCTACGATTGAAGATGATGTAGTGATCTATTCCGGCGCAACTATTTTGGGAGGTGATACGGTTATAGGCGAAGGCTCCGTGATTGGGGGAAATGTATGGCTCACCAAATCTGTTCCTCCAGGCTCGCTGGTTTATCATAATCCTGAAATAACGGTAGTTGAAAGTAAATACGTTAATAATATTTAGGCGATGGCAACCATTTTAGATACAATAGGAAATACGCCTCTGGTGGAATTGCAGAAACTCAATAGAAATTCGCATGTAAAAATCTTTGCAAAGCTGGAAGGCAATAACCCGGGAGGTAGTGTAAAAGACCGGCCTGCGCTAAATATGCTGCAAAGCGCCCTGGATCGTGGTGACATTAACAGGGATACAAGATTAATAGAAGCTACAAGCGGCAACACAGGCATCGCTTTGGCATTGATTGCGAATCTTTTCAACATGAATATAGAATTGGCAATGCCCGCCAATTCTACACGTGAGCGTGTATTAACCATGGAAGCATATGGCGCAAAAGTTACCTTGCTGGAAAGTATAGAAGCATGCCGCGATTATGCTGATGAAAAAGCAGCGAGCGGTAAAAGTTATATGCTGAACCAGTTTGCTAATCCGGATAATTATATGGCGCATTACAAAACTACCGGTCCTGAAATATGGCGTGATACAGAGCAAAACATTACACATTTTGTGAGTGCAATGGGAACGACCGGAACTATAATGGGTTGCTCAGTTTTTTTCAAAGAAAAAAATTCTGCCATCCAGATCATCGGCTGCCAGCCTACAGAAGAATCGTCTATACCAGGTATACGGAGATGGCCAAAGGAATACGTGCCCAAAATTTTTGACTCAAAAAAAGTAGATCGTCTAATAGATATTTCTCAAAAAGATGCAGAAGAAACTACACGGCTGCTGGCAAAAGAAGAAGGAATTTTTGCGGGCGCAAGCAGTGGTGGAGCAGCCTATGCTGCATTGCAGTTGAGCAAAGAATTGAAAAAAGGTATGATTGTATTTATTGCTTGTGACCGCGGCGACCGTTATCTGAGCTCTGATTTATTTGGATAGAATCTCATTCTTCATCGGTTTTGTTTGACGCTCTATATAACTCAAAAAATAGTTTTTCATCATTTTAATAATTCATTTTGAATAAAACATTTTTTCAAAAAATCAAAAGAGAAATTGAAATTTAAAAACTCATCTAAAATAATAGTTATGAAAAAAAACTTAATGCTGTGTTTGTTGATAACAACAGTGCTGTTAATTTCCTGCTCCTCTTCTAAAAAGATTTCTGATAACCATCTTTCAAAAAAAGAAAAGGAACAAGGCTATCAATTATTATTTGATGGAAAAACGATGGATGGATGGCGCACTTATCAGAATAAATCCGCGCAATCCTGGGAAGTTAGCAATGGCACTTTGCATTGTAAAGGAAGCTCGGCAAATTATGGAGCCATCACAGCCGATCTGATAACAAAAAACGAATATGAGAATTTCGATCTATCAGTCGATTGGAAGATATCTCCCAAAGGTAACAGTGGAATATTATACATGGTGACAGAAGATAATCCTTATTCTTATTTAAGCGGCCCGGAATACCAGATCATTGATGATAAAAATTTTCCGGAAAAGTTAGAAGACTGGCAATACACAGCCGCTAATTATGCAATGAATCCTGCGCCTGCTGCGGCACCCAATCCTGTTGGCCAATGGAACCATGCACGTATTGTTGTTAATCAGGGACACGTTGAGCATTGGCTTAATGGGAAAAAAGTTGTTGAATACGATCTTCACAATGATGATTGGAATAAAAGAAAAATGTCTGGAAAATGGAAAGATGTCCCTACTTATGGCAAATCTAAAAGAGGCCATATCACTTTTCAAAATCATGGAAGTGAATCCTGGTTTAAAAATATAAAAATTAAGGAATTGTAAACCGTTGATAAAATTTAAAAAGCCGCACCAACCAATTAACCAATTAACCAATAAACTAATGAGCTATAAACTAATAAACCAACTGGCGATTCAACAATAAAACAATCCATTTACATTTGCTGAATGGATATTAATTGTACTGACGAAGAGCTTTTTATCTTTAAAAAGATTGCAGATGCAGCGTCTGAATTGAAAATGCCGGCTTATATTATTGGTGGCTTTGTAAGAGATAAGATATTGAACCGGTCTTGTAAAGATGTAGATATTGTTTGCATTGGCAACGGAATTGAACTTGCAAAAAAAACTACTGAAAAATTTTCTCCTAATCCCCACGTAAATTCTTTTAAAAACTTCGGTACTGCACAAATAAAAATATATACCAATCCCAACTCCACAATTGGAGATAGCCTACGGGATGAGGTTGAAATAGAATTCGTTGGTGCTCGAAAAGAAAGTTATAATGATAGCAGCCGCAAGCCACATGTGCTTCCAGGAACAATAGATGATGATAGGATGCGCAGGGATTTCACGATCAACACAATGGCGATCAGCCTTAATAAAAATGACTTTGGAAAATTGATTGATCCGCTAAACGGGCTTGAGGATATTAAAAATAAACTTCTTAAAACTCCTTTGCCGCCCGACCAAACTTTTATAGACGACCCTTTGCGGATGATGCGCGCGATTCGTTTTGCAACACAATTAAATTTTAGCATTTTACCCGAAACGTTTGAAGCGATAAAACACAACGCTCAAAGGATTAAGATTGTAAGCGGAGAAAGAATCATCGATGAAATTAATAAAATAATAATGGCCGCTAAACCATCAGTTGGTTTTGACCTTTTGTATAAATCCGGGTTATTAAAAATAATTTTTCCTCAGATGGTTTCCCTTGTTGGCGCAGAGTACATTGATGGCAAGGGCCATAAAGATAATTTTTATCATACGCTGCAGGTATTGGATAATATTGTTTCAAACACGAATGATTTATGGCTGCGATGGGCGGCAATCTTACATGACATTGCAAAACCTCTTACAAAAAAATTCGAAGAAGGCCATGGCTGGACGTTTCATGGGCATGAAATGAAAGGTGCAAGAATGGTTCCCAAAATATTTGCTCAACTAAAATTGCCATTGAATGAAAAAATGAAGTATGTAAAAAAATTAGTAGAGCTGCATTTGAGGCCAATCAGCCTCACAAAAGAGAATATAACGGACTCGGCTATACGAAGATTACTTTTCGATGCGGGCGATGATATCGAAGACCTGATGACTCTTTGCAAAGCAGATATTACTTCAAAAAATAAACAGAAGGTACAACGCTTTTTATCCAATTTTGAAATGGTTGAAAGGCGTTTGAAAGAGGTGGAAGAATCTGATCATCTTCGAAATTGGCAGCCACCAATAACCGGTGAGATCATTATGAATGAATTTGGACTATCTCCTTCCCGAATTGTAGGCGAAATAAAAAATGCTGTTCGTGAAGCGATTCTAGATGGAGCTATACCGAATCAATTTGATCCCGCATTCAACTATATGGTTAAGATTGCAAACGATTTGGGAGTGAGAAAAAGTTAACCTATTACCATTCATTAAGTTTAAATAAATCCTTATTGCACGATTGGATTTTGAATGCAATAAAGGCGGTATAACTGAAAATGTAGTTTAACACTATTATTTTTTGAAAAAATCAGTTTGTATCAAATCTTTTAATTCACAACTAAGCCGTAAATTTGTGGTATGGCAATTTTGAAATTCAGAATTTATTGGGACGATGATGACAGCGTTTATCGTGATCTGGTGATGAAGCACACGCAAAGCTTTTTTGAGTTTCATAACATTATACTAAAGTGTTTTGAGTTTGATAATAAACATCGCGCCACATTTTATAGAAGCAATGACCACTGGCAACGCGGAAGAGAAATTTCCCTGGAGAAATATGACAAAGCTTATAAAGCAGAGCCACTATTAATGAGCGAATGTACAATTGGCTCTGAGATTCGCGATCCTAATCAGAAATTTGTTTATGTTTATGATTTTCACAAAAACTGGACATTCAGGGTTGAACTAATCAACGTAAATAAAGAGGAAAACTACAAAATGGATTATCCTTCCTGCATTCGCAGTGAAGGCATCGGCCCGAGCCAATATGGAACCAAAGGGCTGGTAAATGAAAAGCTTGCTGAGATAGAAGAAAAATATGATCTTAATACCGCAATCCTTGCTGATGGTTTTAGTGAAAAAGGAGAAGAGGTAGAAGCGGAAGAGAATGAAGGCGGTGAGGAAGCAGAAGAAAATAGCGCCGAAGAAATCTAAAAAAATTTGTTGAGTTCTTTACAAACTCTTTCAAATTTATGAATAAAAAAACCTGCATTATTATATCCGGACCTACAGCCGTTGGTAAAACCGCTTATGGAATTTCATTGGCACTCAGCCATAATACAAAAATTATTTCAGCAGATAGCCGCCAATGTTTCAAAGAGCTAAACATCGGTGTGGCAAAACCTTCAGTTGAACAGCTCAATAAAGTGAAACATTATTTCATCGGCACGCATTCAATTCACGAAAATGTAAATGCAAAAATTTTTGAGGAATATACCTTAAAGGCTGTACATGAAATTTTTAAGGACAACGATACTGCTATCATGGTTGGCGGCACTGGTCTTTATATAAAAGCATTTAGCGAAGGGCTTGATGAAATTCCAAATATCAAAGAGAATATCCGGAAAGAAATAAATGAACAATATAAAATGCAGGGTTTTCAATGGCTTCATGATGAGGTAAAAAAACAGGATGATCTTTTTTTTAATAAAGGGGAAATGCAAAATCCCCAGCGAATTCTGCGGGCGCTGGAAGTAAAACTTTCTACCGGAAAATCAATCTTAGAGTTTCAATCGCGAAAAAAAATAAAACGCGATTTTGAAATAGAGAATATTTTACTTGAACTACCAAGAGAAAATCTCTACCACAACATAAACCATCGCATAGATAAAATGATGAATGATGGTTTATTAGAGGAAGCCAAAAATTTATTTCAATTCCGGCATCTGAATGCCTTACAAACCGTGGGTTATAAAGAATTATTTAATTTTCTGGAGGGAAAAATTTCTTTAGATAAATCAATCGAAGAGATTAAAAAAAATACCAGGCATTTTGCAAAAAGACAAATTACCTGGTTTCAGAAATTTAATAATTGATACTCTTTCCTTATATCTTAAATCCAATAGTTGCGACTATATTTCCAGCATTATTTTTTAAGTAGGCTGCTGAATTTGGTTTATCAGTTAGTAAATAAGGATAATGAACATCTTTATCCAACGAGTATACATAAGTCAGGTCAATGAACATGCCATGAGCCCTGTAACCCACGCCTCCGCTTAGTTTCACAATATCCGAAGATTCATTTTTGTATGGATTGCCATAATAAGCGCCACCCAATCTGAACATCACTGTATTAAATTTTATTTCACCGCCCAGGCGAACGTTGATCGCATTTTTGTAAAGGTTGGCAATGGTGGTATTCAATGAAGAATAATAATCTTTAGAATCCGAACTATTATCTGCTGCATGAAAAGACATGCCTTTATAATTTACATATTCCACATCAGCAGTAATGAACGCGCGCTGTTGTTGCACGTTTTCGACCTCACGAAAAACATAAGAGCCGCTTGCCATTATCCTCCAGGGAGTGTTTAGATTATATTTTGATTGAAGCGGCTGGCCATTGGTGAGGTCTGTAGAGCTTTGTTTTTTTATTCCCGCACCGCCATACCCTTCCAAATCAGTTATTACTGTTGAGGTATAATTATCGGTAAGCTGATAAAAAGTGGGCGTATGAATCGCCAGTCCAAGCCGCACATATTCTATGGGTTTGTAAATAACGCCAAACTTACCATTGACACCAACACCTTTGGTTTGTAAAGATTCATTCGCTTCAAAATAATTGAAATTATTATTTGTATTTCCTGAGGCATCACTCTCTTTATAGGATGCATCCCGATTATAATTTAAAAAAGGAAAAGAAAGAGTTCCTCCAAAAAACCATTTATCTTTTAAGTTTAGGCCGGCTCCTACTGCTAAATCAGTAATTCCTCCTGTGGTGTTGATAGTGTTTTCCTGGTTTAGGCCAAAAGCGGGACTTGCCAAACTGCTGTATCCAGTAACTGCTGAGCTATCTGCGTTATAGGTCGGATTGATCAGGTAAGTATTTAATGCAAGGCTGCTTCCATAAGGATAATTTTTAGCCGCGTTGTTTGGATCTGTAACATTCCCATTAACCAATTCTTCCAAATATTTTTCTGAATAAGAAGTGTTATGATTTACTCCTTTATAATAAATATGGTTATTGAAATCTGCTGATCTGCTTATACCAATTCCGATAGTAAAACTTTTTATGCCCTTACCTGAAGTGGGGGAAGAAAATAAAAGGCCAGTAGCGCCAAGATTAAAATTATTACGTGTTGCCTTATCGTTTGAATTTAAATAATTTGATTTATCGGTTTTAAATACATAGCCCGGAGTAAAAACAAAATCTCCTGTTTTATAAAAACCTAATCCGGCAGGATTTATGAAAAGAGAAGAAAACTCACCGCCAAGCGAAGCTCCTGCGCCACCTATAGCCTGGTTGCGTGCCGTTCCCCCACTCTGCGTTAAATATGAATAACGAAGTGCGTCAGCAGGTTCTTGCGCATAGGAGAAAGTAGTAATGAATAAAAAAATTATCACTAAATATTTTGGGTTCATATATCTATTTTGAAAGTTCATGTACAAACAAACCAATTTATCTAAAATTGATTTTTTTTAAAAGGAAAATAATAAATGACACTAAATGTTATCTTCTGAAAGTCCTTGCAGGCGCACTGTTACTACTTCCTGAAGAATTGTTACTGGCCGGAGCACTTTCAAATGTTCTCGCAGGCGCAACATTTACATTGCTTCTCGAATTTTCATTAGTGTATGATCTATTATTTTGAGGAGGAGTATAATATCTTTCATTGGATGGAGAAAATACTCTTCTGATCACATTTCCAACGCCAGTACCTTGCCTTGGTTGAACTATTCCCTGTCCTTGGGTGAAAGACCTTACAGGGACAGATCCCCGACTGGAAGTTCTACCAATGCTGTTATTGCCAACGTTACTGTAAGCACCGAGATTAACTCTTCTTGGGCCAGTGTTAGTGTTTATATTTCCTATACCGGGATAAAAAGAAACGGGAGGATAATAACCCCCATTATAGTTTCCATAATAATTTACATAAGGCGAAATCGAATAAGGATTATATACATAAGAATTATAGCCATATGGATCATAGCCATAAGGATCATAAATACCTTTATACCCATAAGAATTAAAAGAATAAGGGCTATAATTGTAAGCATAAGGATTGTACCCGTATGAGTTATAAGAATAAGGGTTATACGCATATGGACTATATCCGAGTCCAAGACTCAAAGTTATGGGGTTGCGGTAAACAGGATCCTGAATACCACGCCTTATATCCTGTTCTTCATCCTGGTCCGAATAAACATTTCCATCACGCTGATCAGTGCTTGATACATAATTTTCCCGGGCAGCAGGCGCAGGTGAATAATAAACATCATCAGTGGTTTGCCCTGTGCGGTAAGCTGTGCTGCAACTGCTGAAAGCAGCTACCAGGCCAATAAAAAATAAATGTTTTGTTTTCATGGCTTTGAGTTTTAAAATTTAATAAATGAAGTTTTACTTTTGCGCCGTGTCCAATGTAAATTTAATCATTAAATCGTTATTATAATACGATGATTTTGATAGATGATTGTTAAAAAAAGCATAAGACCACGAACATATATTTTGGCAAAAAAAATTATAAAACGGTATTTTCTAAAAGGAAATCATAAGAAACCGAATTAACAATGAGCAAAGAAATCACAAGCAGGGAAAAAGATTATTCTCAATGGTATAATGATCTTATTATAAAATCAGGATTAGCAGATTATAGCGCTGTACGCGGATGCATGGTTATTAAGCCTTATGGTTTTGCTCTTTGGGAAAATATGCGCGATCAACTGGATAAGCGGTTCAAAGAAACCGGCCATCAGAATGCCTATTTTCCACTTTTTATTCCAAAAAGTTTTCTAAGTAAAGAGGCTGCACACGTAGAAGGATTTGCAAAAGAATGCGCAGTTGTAACGCATTACAGGCTTATGAACGATCCTGCCGGAAATGGGATTATTGTAGATCCGGATGCGAAGCTTGAAGAAGAATTGATTGTGCGCCCCACATCCGAAACGATTATCTGGAATACTTATAAAACATGGATCCAATCTTATCGTGATCTCCCTCTGCTCGTTAACCAATGGGCTAATGTAGTCAGGTGGGAAATGCGCACCCGGCTTTTTTTGCGTACCACAGAATTCCTCTGGCAAGAAGGCCACACTGCCCATGCAACTTCGCAGGAAGCTATAGACGAAACTTTGCAAATGCTCAATGTATATGCAGAATTCGCGGAAGAATGGATGGCGATGCCTGTAATAAAAGGCGTAAAAAGTATCAATGAGCGTTTTGCCGGTGCGGAAGACACATATTGCATTGAAGCGCTAATGCAGGATGGAAAGGCTTTACAGGCAGGCACTTCGCATTTCCTGGGGCAAAATTTCGCCAAGGCATTTGATGTAAAATTTAGTGATAAAGAAAATAAGCTCCATTATGTTTGGGCTACAAGCTGGGGCGTAAGTACAAGGCTGATTGGCGCGTTGGTGATGGCTCACAGCGATGATGATGGCTTGGTGCTCCCGCCAAAACTGGCGCCCATTCAAGTTGTAATTATCCCTGTTTATAAAGGTGACGAAAAGAAATTGGTTGACGAAAAAGTGAAATCTTTTATGGAAGATTTCAAAGCAATTGGAATTTCAGTGAAATATGATAATGACGACAGCCGCCGCCCCGGCTGGAAGTTTGCAGAATATGAAATGAAAGGGGTGCCCGTAAGAATAGCGATTGGCGCAAGAGATATGGAAAAAAATGTAGTGGAAGTAGTGCGCAGAGATACTAAAGCAAAAGAATTGGTATCAATGGATGGGCTTGCCAATACCGTTTTTTTGCTTCTTAATGATATACAAAAAAATATTTATGAAAAAGCGAAAAACTATCGCGATGCACATGTTACCAAAGCCGATACGTGGGAAGAGTTTATAAAGTTACTTGATGAAAAAACTGGTTTTATTTCAGCGCATTGGGACGGCACTGCCGAAACGGAAGAGAAAATAAAAGAGCTTTCCAAAGCGACCATTCGTTGCATTCCGCTAGACAATTTAAAAGAAGAAGGAAAATGTATTTTAACCGGGAAAGCAAGCAGCGAGAGAGTTCTGTTTGCAAGGGCCTATTAATTAGTTGAAACTATTTACCAATGCCCCGCGGTATTAAATTATAAAAACAAATCAATTAATCATCTGAAATAAGCCAGAATGTAGTTTTTTATCTTATTGCCAGATAATTATAATCCGCCAGTAATTTTTCTAAAAAATCGATAGGATACATATCAGTATTAATATTCAAAACTTCCTGAATCTTTAATGATAAACGTGCGCATATTTCAGTGTTATTATTTTTGTAAAATACATTAATTACATTTTTGATAGTATTGACATCACGGTCAGAAAGCTTCAAAACTTCAGGATATTTTACCACATAATTTTCAACCCTTATTTCCCTGAAAACAGTATCATCAACCGAAAATGGAGATTGAGTATTTACTACAACAGTATTTGCCGCTATATCTCCAAGCCGCTGGTTTTTCTTTGTTACCGCAATAAATATTACAACACCTATTCCAAGAAAGCCGGTGATGAGAACATACCCAAAAAGACTTTCACCCGTAAATACTGTATAGCCAAAAAAAAATGGCCACTCAAAAGCTTTAAACATCCATCTTATTATGTATTGACTCAAAGTCGGCTCGCCGCCATCAAGCCCAATCACCCTGATATTGATTAATTTTTTTCCTACAGTTTGGCCATGCATCACAATTTCTGTAATCAATGAATATAATAACATAGGAATCGAAATAGTAAGAATATCAAGGCCCATATTTCTTTCAAGAATATTCGTACTTACTCTTCCAAAACGGCCATAATAAAAATATTTCATGCTAATAAAAAAAATAAGCAGCAGCGTAAAATCAATTAAATAAGCAAACAATCTTTTATGGAATTCAGAGATCTCAAACTCCAGATCAATGCTAAAAGGAGTAGCTATTTGTATCAGCGGCATCAGGCAATTTATAATTTTAAAATAAATCGGCTTTGTTTATTTTTTACTGATTAAATTGTTTCATAGAATCCGTTTTGGAGCAATTGTATCCTAATTTTGATTTATGCGCGAAGCAAGATTTATAAAAAAAAATGTTGATAAATGGAATCAATATCAGCATGAAGAAACAAAAGATCCTGATGAAATTGCAGACAGGTTTATTACCTTACTGGACGATCTTTCTTATGCAAAAACATTTTATCCAAAGAGTAAAGTTACCCGTTGGATCAATGGTATTGCCGCATCGATTTATCAAAATATATATCAAAACAAAAAACAAAATTTTTCCCGGATAATCCTGTTCTGGAAATATGAGTTGCCTTTATTATTCAGGCGCTATCATAAAGTGTTTCTCTTTACATTTTTGTTATTTATTTCATTTGTCGCGATAGGTGTTATTTCCTCAACAACAGATTCTGATTATGCGCCGGATTTTTTTAATCATAACGTTCAGCCGGGATATTATGATGAAACTATAGCCCGCATCCAGAAAGGCGATCCCTTTGGCGTTTATAAAGATGATAATCCTTTTTCAATGTTCGTCCGCATTGCTTATAATAATATTAGTGTCGCATTTAAAACTGTTGTTTTCGGAATTTTGTTTGGCATCGGAACTTTATTATTAATGTGGACTAATGGCGTGATGCTCGGATGTTTTCAATACATATTTTTCTCACAAGGGCTCGGCTGGCAATCTGTAATGGTGATCTGGATTCATGGCACTTTAGAAATCTCATCTATTGTGATTGCAAGTTGCGCAGGATTTATTCTAGGTTTTGGATGGCTTTTCCCGGGCACTTACACACGACGGCAATCATTTTTAAGATCAGCAAAAGATGCCATGAAAATATGTATCGCTTTAATTCCGTTCTTTATTATTGCCGCATTCTTTGAAAGTTATGTAACACATTTGATGAGTAATACTTTTGAAAAAAACTCAACAGATATAGGGCTTCCGGTGCCTTTCAGCATTATTATTTTGTCCGGGTCATTTTTTTTGATTCTATGGTATTTTGTTTTATATCCTTTGTATTTGCACAAAACGGGTTTTGCATTAAAGAGTGGAAAAATTGTAAAGAACGGGATCGCCTATGAAAAGTAAACTCCATATCTTTTTTTATTTCATGCTAATTCTTACTTGCACTGATCACAATTCTTTTGCGCAAAAAAATTATGACAGAGATGCAATTGAAAACAAAGAAGAATATGCTGATACAGTTCTCAGGAAAACTTTATTTGAAGATAAAAATAAATCTGTTGAAAAATGGAAGCAGTATCGTGAGTTCGCTTACATGAAATATCTTGACAGTCTTTTGAAGAAAAGATCTGATCTGAAATCTGATACTTTAAGCATAGATCAAAGTAACGGAAAAGTAAAAGGCTTCAAAAAAAATATTGATAATTCCGGCATTAATAAATTTCTTAACAGCTTACCGTTAAAGATTTTTTTTTGGGCACTGGCGATCTCTTTTATCGGATTTATTTTTTATAAATTATTTTTCCAAAATGGCATCTTTGATAGCCTGAAAAGCCAAAATATAGAAATTATAGATAAAGATGCAGTAACACATTTATCAGAATTTTCAGAATATGAGAAGTTGATGCGTGAAGCAGAATCTCAAAATAATTTCAATCTTTCTACAAGATTTTTGTATTTACAAACGCTCAAAATCCTTTTTGATAAAGGATTTATAAACTTTGCACCTGAAAAAACCAACAAACAATATTTGCATGAAATGGAATCAAATAGTCATTCCCGAGAATTTGCATTGCTCACACGAAATTATGAATATGTGTGGTACGGAAAATTTTCAATTGATTATTCTCATTATCAAAAATTAAAAAATGAATTTATTTTATTTAATAAAAAAGTATAGGCCAGCATGAGAACATTGTTGTCATATTGTTTGCGGGCTATTTTTCTGATCGCTTCTGTAAGTTGTAATTCTAACAAAAGTCCATTGCCTTCATTAAAAGAAAATTATCGTAAAACTGATAAGTTACCTTTCGGATCTTTTGTGGCTTATAATGGTTTTGAGAATATATTTTATAGACGTACCATAGAAATTGCAACCGTACCTTTTGATGAAACCTGGTACAACATAAAAAATTATTCCAGTGATGGCGTTTACTCGCTTTATTTTATTATCACCCGTAATCTCTTGCTAACTGAAGATGAGGTAGCCGCTTTTATGGATTATATAAAGGCAGGAAATGATCTTTTTATTGCCGCCGATTTTATTGACAAAAAATTGTTGGATGCGCTTTATTGCAACATGGAAAGGCATCAGGAAATAATTAATGAAGTAAATGGAAAGATGCATGAAACACACGTAAGCATGTATTTTGGAAAAACTTTTGATGCTTCGGAATTCGGATATTATTATTTTCCTTTTTTAAATTCAATTACAGATTATGATACCACATCAACGAGGGTTCTTGGAGTTAATGAAATGGATCAGCCGGATTATGCAGTTCTATTTTTTGGCAGGGGCCGCGTTTATCTACACGTCGCTCCGCGGGTTTTCAGTAATTACTTTTTATTAACTAAAAATAATTTTCATTACTTTCAAAATGTAATTTCTTACCTGCGATTGAATCCAAAAAATATTTACTGGGATGAATATTATAAAAACAATTCTTCCGATACAAAAAAAAACCGCCGGAGCAGAAACGACAGCAAAGAATTTTCTTCTTTAAATGTTATACAACAAAATCCACCTTTGTTATGGGCTTTCTGGCTTGCGCTGGGCGCCATGTTGATTTATATATTCTTTAATATAAAGAGAAAACAAAGAGCGATTGATATGATAAAGCCGAATAATAATGCCACAGTAGCTTTTGCAGAAACAATCGGGCGCCTTTATTTTCAACAAAAAAATAACCGGCATATTGCGGATAAAATGATCACTTATTTTTACGAATTTATTCGCAATAAATATTTTATTGATTCCCGCTCAGTTAGTGAAGCGTTTATCAATTCTCTTTTCGGGAAAAGTGGAGTTTCCAAAAAGGACACTGATGAATTATTTGCATTGATAAAAAACATACAAGAGCAGAAAGATATCTCTGATGAAAAACTTCTTGAATTGAATTTTAAAATTGAAAATTTTACTAAATAAAAAACTGATGGAAGAAACTTTGGCCAAAGAAAATTTATATGAGCAACGTATTGATATTGCTTCATTGAACGATGCAGTTATTACTATCAGAAATGAAATAAGCAAGGTAATTGTCGGGCAGCATAAAATGGTAGATCTACTGCTGATCGGGTTATTGTGCGATGGGCATATTCTTATAGAAGGCGTGCCGGGCGTGGCGAAAACATTGTCTGCTAAATTATTGGCTAAAATAATCAATGCTGATTTTTCAAGAATACAATTTACTCCGGACCTTATGCCAAGTGATGTTTTGGGCACGTCTGTCTTCAATCCGAAGGAAGCTGAATTTGAATTTAAAAGAGGTCCCATTTTTAGTAATATTATTTTGATTGATGAGATAAACCGGGCACCTGCAAAAACACAATCTGCCTTGTTTGAAGTAATGGAAGAAAGGCAAATAACGATTGATGGCACAACGCATTTTATGGATTTTCCCTTCCTGGTTTTGGCTACGCAAAACCCAATCGAGCAGGAAGGCACTTATCGCCTTCCGGAAGCGCAACTGGACAGGTTCTTATTCAAAATAATTGTCACTTATCCTTCGATTGACGAAGAGATAAATATCTTAATGAATCAGCAATCTGTTACTCCGAATATATTACTCAACAATGTTCAAAAACTTGTCGCTGCTGCACAGATCACAGAATACAGAAATATAATCAACGGAGTTATCCTGGAACCCAAATTGGTAGAGTTTATTGCTAAAATTGTGAATGCAACCAGAAATAATCCTTCCTTATTTTTGGGAGCGTCTCCACGTGCATCGCTCGCTATTTTAAGAGCTTCAAAAGCAAATGCTGCTATCAAAGGAAGGGATTTTGTAAATCCGGAAGACATTATTGAAATGGCGATCCCGGTTATGCGCCACCGCATTATCTTGGCTCCGGAAAAAGAAATGGAAGGTATTTCAGCAGATGAACTGATCAATAATATCCTGGGTAATATTGAAGTGCCGAGATAAGCGAAAATATAGAAATCTATATTTTTCTTTTAAGCTTTATATGAAGTAGCTGATTTATTTGGTCGCGTGGTAAGCAAAAATATAGAAATTAAATATTTTACATTTGAACTTTATTAAAAAATATATTGGTGAGCTTTTTATCAGGCAACGATTCTATCTAGCTATTGCGGTATGTATCGTGTTATTTATTCTCGCTTTTTATCTTCCCCTTCTGAAAAATATTGCAGTAGTAATTTTCTGCGTCTTTATCCTTTTGTGTTTAGTGGATTATTCTTTATTATTTTTTACAAAAAGAAATTCTCTTGCTGAAAGGCTTTGTGGCAAAAGATTTAGTAATGGTGATGAAAACAGGATTGAGCTCACCGTTAAAAACGGATTTTCATTTCCTGTGCATGTTGAAATAATTGATGAATTGCCAGAACAATTACAAATTCGAAACTGGAAAAAAAACCTGCATCTAAATGCACGGCAACAAAAAAAAATTCATTGTAATATAAAACCGTTGCAAAGAGGAGAATATCTTTTTGGAAATACTCATTTGTTTATTTCTTCGCCCTTGCGCTTGCTATGCCGAAAATTTACCAGCGAAACAAGACAAACAATTCCTGTTTATCCTGCATTTATGCAATTACATAAATACGAATTGTTTTCGAATGCTATACTAAGTGGCGAAAATGGAAGTAAAAGAATGCGCAAGATTGGCCAGAGCATGGAGTTTGAACAAATCAGGGAATATGTTTCAGGAGATGATATACGCACATTGAACTGGAAAGCTTCTGCAAGAAAAGGAGGCTTAATGGTCAACAATTTTATGGAAGAAAGATCACAGCAAGTGTATTGTATTATTGATAAAGGGAGATTGATGAAAATGCCTTTTGATGGCATGACCCTTCTAGATCATGCGATAAATAGTTGTCTTGTATTAAGTAATATTTGTTTGAAAAAACAAGACAAAGTAGGACTGATTACTTTTTCAAATGTACCAGGTATTATTCTGCCTGCAGACCGGAAACCAATCCAAACAGAGAATATTTTAAATGCATTATATAAACAGCAAACTGATTTCCTGGAGAGTGATTTTGAAATGCTTTACCGGCAAATAAGAAATAAAATAAAACACCGTAGCCTAATTATTTTATTTACCAATTTTGAATCTCTCTCGGGATTAAACAGGCAAATAGATTATTTGCGCTCCATAGCACGCTATCATTTATTGTTGGTGGTATTTTTTGAAAATACAGAACTGGAGAAGCTCACATCTTCACACGCGAAGAATGTTGAAGAAATTTACATTAAAACAATTGCTGAAAAATTTGCTTTTGAAAAAAGATTGATCGCAAAGGAACTTTCAAAATATGGAATTTTATCAATTTTATCTTCTCCAAAAAAATTAACGGTGAATGCAATCAATAAATATCTTGAAATAAAAACGAAGCAGGCAATATAATTTTTTATGACACAAAATACTTTTGAAGAAGGAAGGGTTCTATTGATTGATAAACCATTAGACTGGACTTCATTTGATGTGGTAAGAAAGATCCGCAATACATTAAAAATAAAAAAAGTAGGCCACGCCGGAACGCTGGATCCACTGGCTACAGGCCTTTTAATTGTGTGTACCGGAAAATTCACCAAAAAAATAAATGAATATATGGCGCAGGAAAAAGAATATACCGGCATCATTACATTAGGAGCCGTTACTCCAACTTATGATCTTGAAAGCGAACCAGAAAATATCAAATGTTTAGATAGAATTACAGATGATCTAATCAGAGAAACTACAAAACAATTTATCGGGGAAATTTTACAAACTCCACCTATTCATTCTGCTATAAAACAAAACGGAAAACCAGTGTATCTACTGGCGCGCAAAGGCATTGATGTGATTCTTGAACCCAGAAAAATTAGTGTTCATGAATTTGAAATAACCAATATTGAACTACCGGAAATTGCATTCAAAGTTGTTTGTACAACAGGTACTTACATACGCAGTTTGGCAAATGATTTCGGACAAGCATTGGGTTGCGGCGGTTATTTAAGCAAATTGCGCAGAACCCGGATAGGTAACTACAAGGTTGAAAATGCAATAAGCCCGGAACACTTTACAAAATAATGTATAATATAAAACGTGAAATCTATATTTGGATTACAAAATTTTGAAATCCTTCCAAAGTATTTCGAATAATTACTACACTAATCTGCATGGAATTTCTAAATCTTCAGATAAATAATAAGTAGCACAAACCCTGTGGTATCCATCGGCAATAATTAGCTTATCATTCTTTTTCACCAGCAACACAGGTGATAACTTTCCGCCATCTTTTACTTTCTTTCTGTCTTCTTTTACATGAACATTATCTTTTGGTAAAAGTGATAAACTGCTGGCTCTTAAAATATCTTTTGATTTTTTAACAATAGTATGCGCCTGTCTTAATTTTTCAACATGCATCTTGCTTTCATCAATTGAAAATAGTAATTCTAAAAAATCTTCCGCAGCAGGGAAGTCGTGTTCTATCGGTTCTTTCAGCCAAAATTTATCCATAATTTTAAATTTTATTGTGTATCAAAATTAGTTTAATAGAATATTCACCTAAAGTACAACAAATATATTTTGCGGGTTGCATGATCACATTTCGAATACAAAGTAAAATCTGGAAAAGTATTTTTTCGCTTATAAGACTTGCTCATTTGCGATTGATGGAAGTCTGCAAAGCCTAAAATAACAAAGCTGATTATATTTGCTTTATGGAAAAATTCTTGCATGATCTTTTTGCTAAACAACAATACGATGAAAGAAATTTTTTTTTGATTGCGGGGCCTTGTGTGGTGGAAAGCGAAGAATTGATTTTTGAAGTAGCCGGACAAGTTTCCGGAATTTGTAAGCGACTTGGCATTCCTTATATTTTTAAATCATCTTATAGAAAAGCCAATCGCACAAGCGCTTCTTCGTTCACCGGCTTAGGTGATGAAGACGCATTGCAGATAATAAAAAAGGTAGGTGAGCATTTTTCTCTGCCTACTGTTTCAGATATTCATGCGCATGAGGAAGCAGCTATGGCTGCGAAATATGTTGATATTTTACAAATCCCCGCATTTCTTTGCAGACAAACTGACCTGTTGATTGCTGCCGCTCAAACAGGAAAAATTGTCAACGTAAAAAAAGGGCAGTTTGTAAATGGGGAGTCCATGAAGTTTGCGGTAGAAAAAATAAAAAAAGCCGGCAATGAAAAGGTAATGCTCACAGATCGTGGAAACACATTTGGGTATAATGACCTGGTGGTGGATTATAGAAATATACCGATCATGAAAGATCATGGAGTGCCTGTAATCATGGATTGCACACACAGCTTACAACAACCTAATCAAAGCAGCGGCATCACTGGCGGAAATCCTCAAATGATTGAAACCATTGCCAAAGCTGCCATTGCTGTTGGCGCCGATGGAATATTTATAGAAACTCATCCCAATCCATCTGTTGCGAAAAGCGATGGGGCCAACATGCTGAAGCTTGATCTGCTGGAAGATCTGCTACGAAAATTAGTATCTATAAAGAAATCCCTTTCTTAGTATCTAAGCATTCACCCAAAACCAGGTGAGTATGAGAAATAATATTTGCACGAATGCATATTAACCAATGTAGTAAAAAATAACAAAATCGCTTACAGTTGGTGCTATGATGGTTATCCTGGAAATTCTTTAGTAACTTTTGAATTGTTTGAAGAGGGAAATAAAACGCAGCTAAAGTTAACTCACGAAGGCGTTGAGACATTTGTTACTGAAGATTCCAATTCTGCGAGAGAAAGTTTCACAGAGGGATGGACTTATATAATTGATAAGGGTTTGAAAAATTATGTAGAAAAGCTATAAAATCACTTATTAAGATCATTACAAGCTGAAGAAAATAAAAACCCCACAAAAAATTGCGGGGTTTTATTTTGAAGAGATTTTTATTGTATTAATAATTCCTCAGTTTCATTTCAACTCTTCTATTCTTAGCGCGGCCTGCGATGGTTTTATTATCTGCAACAGGATCGTTGATGCCATGCCCTTTAGAAGTAATTCTGGTTTCATCGACTCCATTACTTATCAAATATTTTTTCACAGAACCCGCACGGTTTTCTGACAGAACCTGGTTCTTATCGGCTTTGCCGGTAATATCAGTATAGCCATCCACATCTATTTTATAAGAAGGCTTTTCTTTCAGGATTTGAGCAACATCCTTTAATGATTTGTAAGATTTAGGGAGAAGCTTAGCGCTGCCGGTTGCGAAGAAAATATTTTTTGCAGCTTTGTTTACTTTTTCCACAACAATCACATCAATCACAGGGCAACCAAAGTTAGACGCAGGGCCAGGTTCAGTCGGGCATTTATCTTCTTCATCGTTTACACCATCACCATCTGTGTCAGGGATCGGGCAGCCCTGGTAGCGCGCCACACCTTTTACGTTGGGACATTTGTCTTCTTCATCGTTGATACCGTCGCCGTCTGTGTCAGGGATCGGGCATCCCTGGTATCTTGCAAGCCCGGGCACATCAGGGCATTTATCATCTATGTCTGCAATCTCATCCCCATCACGATCGGGGCAACCTTTCAATGATACAAGCCCGGGTGTATCGGGGCATCTGTCAATGCTATCAGGCACTCCGTCTCCATCACGATCATAGACCACGGGCACTTCCACAGCTTTTGGAGCTGCGACCTTTTTGGTGGAAATATTTCCGGAAATTCCGATGCTATGGTAAAAATGATAGCTTGCATTTTCTGTAACAGGGATTCGATATTGCGAATTAATAAGTAAATATGCTTCGTCCGCGATATTTACCTGGAGGCCTAATCCGATTGGAACAAATGCTCCGAAATATTTTTTGTAATTGCTTGCACCCACACCCAGATCAATGAAAGGAGTAACCCAATAATGATCAGTTAGAAGTTTGAGATTTACTGCAGCGGTAATTTCCGATAAAAAATTATTGCCACCTGAAGCTACTATATTTTTATTAGGATAATCAACAAAAGAGCCTCCTAAAGTTGCGATAAAATCCACATGATTGCTTAATCCTGACATGTAGTTGATGGCCAATCCAGGATTCATGTTTGACGATCTTAAAAGATCATGGTTTTTTAATACACTAACCAGGCCATTTGATCTTATTTCTGAAGCGGCGGTAAAATCGTTAAAAAAAAAATTAAATCCAAGAGTCTGGCCTTTTTTATAATCACCGGTTTGAGCAAATGAAACAGCGAAAAGCCCTAAAAAAATACCGAGGGAGAATATTTTTTTCATTTTAGTTTTAGTTTACTTGGGCAAAAATAGACGCTTACAATCAAAGGAGAAAATTAATTAATGAAATACGATATTGATGTGATAAGCCAAAAGATAGAAATTTGTTTTAATTCATGTTCTTAAATCTAATTAAATCGAACTATTTGCCCGCAAAATATTTTTGCGTCAAAGCTCTATCTTCATTATAAATATCATCATAAAAAATTATTTTATTTTTCCTGATATCACAGGTAAAATATTCTATAAAAAGAGGCAATCTTTTTTTAACCATAATACGTTTCCTGCTTTTAATTGCGATCCATGATTTGATGGAATCTGTATTGTACGATAGCGGCCGCCCATCCTCCACAGCCATGCTGTCATTTCTCGCAATGTAATAGGCAAGCGCTTCCCAATTCTGCACGCGCACGCAACCATGGCTCAAATCACGTTCAGCATTTTTAAAAAGATAGCGTTGATTGGTGTCGTGCAGGTAAACACTATAAGGATTATTGAAATTGAATTTAAAAATTCCTAACGCATTATCGTCTCCGCTTCCCTGCACTACTTTCCAGGGAATTCCTTTTGTATATTTTGACCATTTTATAGTGTATGGATTCACTTCATTTCCTTTGGAATCCAAAAGACTAAATCCCTTTATTGCAAGATAACCCGGATTCTTTTTTAACTCAGGTAAAATGTCTTTTTTAATAATGCTTTCAGGCATTGTCCATTGAGGATAAGTAACCATATCGGTAATGGCGGATATTAGCGTAGGCGTTCGTGTGTCTGGCTTTCCTACAATTACTTTTGATTCAAGAACTACTGTATCACTATCTATTACTTTTAAATAAAATCCTGGCAAATTGACCCAAATGTAAGTTTCAGGTAATGCCGGCAACTGTTTATAACGGTCAAGGTTAATCGCAATTCTTTTGAACTTTTCATTATCATTTGCATTCATTGTCTTAATAAATTTCGGGCCTATTTTTCCATCTGCCAAAAGATGGTGTTTTGCCTGGTACTTTTTAATCTCTTTACTCATCATTACCGAGTCCGGCATTTTGATAGAAGAATCTCCAAATCCTGACTGGCCAAGCCTTTTATGAATATTTGCGAAAAAAGTTAATGAATCTTTATAAGGATAATTAATGTATAAATAGGTTTTAGTATCCATGCTATCCACAAAATTTTTAAGCAGGTTTTTTAAAGCTTGATAATTTGTATTCACAGGTTCAACTCCATCAAAAAAGGCTGATACATTAATACCATTTACATCGTTTAAGTTTTTAACGAAAAAAGAATCTATATAATTTCTTTTTTCACTAATAGAAACACTATCGGCTATCAATCTTCCCTCTTTCAGGTCTTTGAGGATTTTCATAAAAGCATCACTGAGCGTGAGGTCTGCTTTTGTCCAGGTGATAGCATCTTTCAGGGCGAGTGTATCATTAATTATTCCATTTCTCAAATCATTCAATACCTGAAAATGATAATCTGCGGGATAAAGCCCATAATATTTACAATTTCCAATAAAGGCGAACATTGAATCCGCCTGAGGTGTCCACTTCTCTTTATGGCTCCAAACATTTTTGAAATTATTTTGCTGATAAAAAGAATTTACCAGGCCATATTGCGACAACCTTATCAGGTCATTTATTTTGCCACTGTTATCTTTTGCAAACAGCAGGCTGGCTTTTATATTATCAGCAACCTCGTCATCCATTTCTTCCGGGGTTTTTACGATTTCTTTTTGAATAACCTTATGGTGATTTTTACATCCTGTCCAACAGCAAATCAACATGACCGCAACAAAAATATTCAGTAAATTAACTTGAAACCGCATAAATAAATTATAATTAATCATTCAAAAAATAGCTTTCCAAATTTTTTATTTTTTCAAATTAAGTGAAAGTAAAACCTAATAGTTGAAACAACAAAGCTCAAAGATATTTATATCAAAAATCTACTTTTTGGTTTATGAGGCTTTCCATTTATAAATAACTCAGCCACCAGTTTTTATGCGAAGATTTTAAACGATCATATTTTTTGCAAACAGGATATAAAGAAATTACGACAGCCATCCAGATCAGGTAAACGATCAACAACGGATAACCAAAGTCTGCAGGCCTGAAAAATAAAAACCCTGTAGCGGCTTCGGTAATCGAATGGCCATTTATAAAAAAAATTATCATGAGAATAAAATGAAGTACAAAAAAATGCAGCAAAAAATAAAAAAAAGGAACTCTGCCATAAACAGAAATGATTTGTGTCCATTTACCCTTTTTTTTCTCAAGAAAAGAAAGAAAAATTAACGCCGGCCCGAGTGTCATTGATAAAAAAAGAAGAGAAGGGGGATATTTTGTTGTATTAAAAAAAGATAAAATTGTAGTAATAAAATTTCTTTGAATACTCCATGGCTGCGGATCTCCATAAAGATTTGTAAAACGAAGTAAAATAAAAAATAAAGTAACAGCAATGCCAGTGGCCATAAAAAATTTTTGTCTTTTTTGGGCATTATATTCTTTTACATAAAGTGACCCAAGACAATAACCTAACATCATAACTCCAGGCCATGGAATCAAAGGATAAAGTACAGCGAGCATACGGTTTGAGCCATAAGGAAAAAATGATTGCTGATGCAGAAAGCCCCACCACCACGGAGTGGTATTGGGCTGTGTATAATCAAATACATCTAAAAAATTATGTCCAAAAACAATAATGCAACCAACAAAAAATATTACCCGTAATGGCAAATAGATCACAGCAGCCAATATGATCATCGAAAATCCAATAACCCAAAGCACCTGCAGCGCAATGAAATGGTAAGTTGGGTCAAATGTTAGAAACAAATTAAATATCGTCACTTCTATTATAATCAGCCATAATCCACGCTTCAATAAGAAGACAGATAATTCATTTTTTGTTTTTTTTCTTCCTGATAAAAAAGCGGAAGTGCCGGATAAAAAAACAAATATGGGCGCGCAAAAATGCGTGATCCACCTGGTGAAAAATAAGATCGGAGTCGTGGTCAACAAATTTGTAGGGTCGGAAGAAATATGAAAAAAATCGCGCGTGTGATCGAGCGCCATAATAACCATCACCAAACCACGAAGTATGTCAATAGAATGAATTCTAAAGCTTGGTATTTTTGTTGTCAAGTCCGGTGGGATAGTACTCATCAGTTTAAAAAATAAAAATTATTCGGGCTTGCTGTTTTTGAAAACATCATCTGTAACATTCAGATCATTTCTCTTATTATCCAATGCCTGTTGAATTTCACTGGCAAGTAAGCCGGTAGACTCGCCGGTGTGTTGAATGAAAATAATTTCCGGATCATTAAACATAAAAAGAGAACGAAACTTTTTTTCAGATTCTTCTTCAATAGCATTGACCAATAAAATAATATCAAATTTTCGCTGATGAAAAATTTCAATCGCACTTTCATCGTCTACCGTTCCTGTGCCTTCCCATTTTGGATTCTCATTGATGAAGAATAATAACTTTTGTAGAATAACAGGCTCACGGCCAATGCCAAGGATTTGTATTTTTTCCATAATTTTTTTTTTAAAATATTTTCCGGATGCCATATGTAAAAAGTCAGGACTCAGAAATCCTTATAATCTACATTTTAAGTTTTCACTCAGCAAAAATCATTATTATTTATGAACAGGCATTATCTTTCTAAAAAAAATTATAATGAAAAGGAATTATCAGATTTTATATCTACTTGCGTTTATAAAATTTATTTTTCCTTTCGTTTTACAAAATAATTTTTATGAGCTCCAGCGTGATGAATTTTTATATTTAGCGGAAGCGCATCATATGGCGTGGGGTTTTATGGAAATCCCGCCGTTGCTTTCTGTTTTTGCCTGGATCAGTAATTTATTTGGAGACAGCATTTTCTGGATAAAATTCTGGCCTTGTTTATTTGGAGCGCTTACTTATATCATTGTTGGCAAGATGATTATTTCTTTAGGCGGAAAAACATTCGCATTGTTTCTTGGCTTCTTGCCCTTTGTTTTTGGTGCTTACCTGCGCATGCACTTTTTATTTCAACCCAATTTTTTAGAAATATTTTTCTGGACAATGATTGCGTTTAGCCTTGTCCGTTATATTCAAACAGAAAAAAATTCATGGTTATACATTTTAGGAATTAGTGTTGGGCTGGGAATGAACAGTAAATATTCTGTAGCTTTTTTTGTTATAAGCATTATAGGAGGATTATTATTAACAAAACAAAGAAAAATATTTTTAAACAAGCATTTATATTTTGCAGCGTTAATTGGATTTCTACTTTTCATTCCCAATCTTTTGTGGCAATACAACCGCCATTTTCCTGTGTTTGTGCACATGAAAGAATTACAACGGACTCAACTGCAATATGTAAGTCCTGCGAGCTTCCTAACAGACCAATTGCTTATGAATTTACCATGTGTATTTATCTGGATTGCTGGCTTATATTTTATAGTCTTCAAGCAAAAAAGGAGGTATATAATTTTTGTATGGGCTTATTTGTTTGTTATCACATTATTACTTTATTTCCAGGGTAAGAGCTATTACTCAATGGGCGTTTATCCTGTATTGTTTGCTTTTGGCGCTTATCACTTAGAATGCTTTACTACAAAGTATTCCAGGGCTTGGAAATATGTATTTATAATTATTCCGTTAGTGTTGGGCATTCTGCTGATTCCATTATTATTGCCGGTTGCAAAGCCACAAACATTAGCATCATATTATAAAGCAACGCATCTTGATAAAGCAGGAGTTTTAAAATGGGAAGATCTGCAAAATCATGCTTTGCCACAAGACTTTGCAGATATGCTGGGATGGAAAGAAATAACTGAAAAAACGGCCAAGGCTTATTCTGCTTTAAATGATGAAGAAAAAAAACATGCCCTTATATTTTGCGATAATTATGGACAAGCTGGCGCGGTAAATTTTTATGGTAAAAAATACAATCTTCCTGGAGCTTACAGTGATAATGCTAGTTTTTTATATTGGCTGCCTGATAGTTTGCATGTTAACAATATGATATTAGTAACGGATGATCAGCAGGAAATGCATCATGACTTTATAAAAGATTTTACATCCGTTATTTTAAGCGATAGTGTTACAAATGAATATGCCAGAGAAAAAGGAAGTCTCATTATCATTTTAAAAGGAGCCAATGAAAAGTTCAATCAAATGTTTCGCGAGAAAATACAAAAAGATAAAGATAGGTTTAAATAAAATTTATTGTATAACAAGAATGCATAAACGAAAATATAAATATTGCTTACTCAATACGTTTGAATTAAAACTTCAGTTGGAATTTTTAAACTTTTATGCAACAGGCGAATCATCTCAAGAGACAGTTTTCTTTTTTTATTCAAGATTTCACTTGCCCTGCTTTTTAACCCAATAACTTTTGCTAAATCCGTTTGATTAAAGCCCATTTGTTCCGTTCTAAATTTTATAGTTTCAATAGGATCGGGAAACCCAATAGGAAAATGTTCATCTTCATACTTTTCAATTAACATTCCCAATATCTCAAGTTCGTCACCATCTGATGAACCTTTTTTCGAATCAAAAATAAATTCAAGCCTACTCAGTGCCTGTTGATAATCTTTTTTATTTTTTATAGGTTTTATGTTCATGATATTAAATTTTTACTAAAATCTCCCCACCTTAAAAGCACTGATATCAATCGGTGTACTTTTTTTATCAACTATATCACTGATTATCTTTCCGGTAGCAGCTCCTTCTGAAATACCGAGCATCGCGTGGCCACCGGCTATCAAAAGATTCTCAAAATTATCTACTTTACCAATATAAGGCAAACCATCAGGACTAACGGGGCGCAGGCCGGTCCAGATTTTATCTTTTGAAGGAAAATTAATTTTTAATCCGGGATAAAATAATTTTACAGAATCATAAATTCCCTGCATCCTGTTTATTAAAACCTTATTGTTATTGCCACTAAATTCCATCGTGCCGCCGATGCGAAGCTGTTGTTTCCATGGAGTTACAGCGCAACGCCCATCTACTAAAATTGCAGGATAACGAATATTTTTTTCTATATGATCGTAAGTATAGCTGTAACCTTTTCCGCCTTCTATCAGCAATTTAATACCAAGCATTTTTGCTAATTGAGGCAACCAGCTTCCGGGGCTTAATAATATTTCATTACCCGAAAAAATACCTTTATCTGTGATAACTGATTCTATAGTTTTTTGATTTTTTTTGAAACCGGTAACGGTTGTATTGAATTGGAAATTTACGCCGTTTTGTTCTAAATATTTTTTCATGGCAAGCATGAATTTTCCCGGATGAATGTGCGCGTCATCTTTAAATAAAATCGCGCCATAAATATCCAGTTCAACATCTGGCTCTCTACTTTGCAATTCATACTTGTTCAACCTTTCTACTTTCAACCCAAATCTTTCTGCGGCATCTGCAAGTTTCAATTCTTCTTCAAAAGTTTTTTGTTGACGGCACATCATCATGCAACCTTTTTCTTCCATTTCAAAAACATCCCCGATATCATCTCTTATTTCATTCATTAGCCTGCGGCTAAGATTGAGCAGTGCGCTCAAATGAGGCGCGTTTTTCTCAACAATTTTTTGAGTACTGTTTTTATAGAATTTGATTGCCCATTCAATGAAAGTCATATTCAGCCTGGGTTTTATATAAAACGGGCTGGTTCTGCTCAGCATATGTTTTAATCCTTCCGCAACCACACCTGGAGAAGCAAGAGGAATAAAATGGCTGGGCGATAAGAAACCCATATTGCCGAAAGAACAATTATCAGTGATATCACCGCTGTCTATTATAGTAACGTTGTAACTTTTCTTTTGGAGATAGTAAGCGGCACAAAGCCCATTAATGCCGCCACCAACGATAATTATCTTCTCATTTTGCATACAAAACTTTTCATAGATCCACAAGTTACACAACCTGGTTTCTCAACAGATCTTCAAAAATATCCCGCTTCCTGATCAATACTGCTTTTCCATCTTTCACCAAAACTTCAGCAGGTTTTAACCTCGAATTAAAATTAGATGACATTTCAAAACCATAAGCACCTGTATTGTAAAAAACGAGAAAATCGCTTTCCCTGATCTCATTAATTTCTCTGTCAACAGCAAACGTATCCGTTTCGCATATGTTGCCAACAACGGTATAAATTCTCTTCGGCGCTTTTTCATTGCTTAGGTTTTCGATACGGTGATAAGAGTCGTAAAACATTGGGCGGATGAGGTGATTAAAACCACTATTTACACTTGCAAAAACCGTTGCTGCTGTTTCTTTTAAAACATTCACTTGTGTAACAAAATATCCCGCGGCGCTTACTAAAAATTTACCAGGTTCAAACCAAACCTGCAAGTGTTTATTTCCGGGATTAGGATGGTTTTTAAATAATTCATCCACCTTTTGAGCAAGCAATTCAATGTTTGTTTCAGTATCGCCATTTTTATAAGGAACCTTGAATCCTCCACCTAAATCAATAAAATCTAACTCCTTAAAAAAAGGAATGATGTCAAACAACACTTCAATGCCCTTTACAAAAACATCTGCGTCTTCAATATCACTGCCCGTATGGATATGCAAGCCTCTTATAAATAAATTGTATTGCTCTACAACAGCTAACACTTTCTCAACCTCATCAACCGGAATTCCAAACTTACTTTTATTGTGACCTGTTGAAATTTTCAAATTTCCTCCCGCTAAAATATTGGGGCGCAAACGGATACCTACGGGATAAGAATGCGTGTATTTTTTGCCAAACTTTTCCAGGTTTGAAAGGCTGTCTATATTAATATTAACGCCTAAATTTTTCGCTTCTTCAATTTCACTAAAATCAATCCCATTCGATGTATATAAAATTTTTGCCGGTTCAAAACCTGCATGCAAAGCAAGCCTGACCTCATTAATAGAACTACAGTCTACATTGGATCCTATAGATTTTACATAGCGGAGAATATTGATATTCGTTAATGCTTTTGATGCATAAAATATAACTACATCTTGTTGCGCAAATGCTTTTTTTAATTTATTATATTGTTCAGCAATTTTTTCCGCATGATAAATATAAACAGGAGTGCCAAATTCTTCGGCGATAGCAATTAGTTGGGAATACGATAAAACCTCAGACATTATTTTTAATTAAAGATGGAACATTTAAATCCTATATAACTACAAAATGACTTTCCTGAACATAATAATTTAGAAATTCTGTTCGTCTTCAAAATACTTCTGTTTCACCAATATATTTTTTCATTGTCTTTGACATCTTCATTCACTTATTGTTCTAGGTTTCGTTCTTCCGCAATTTCATCTTCTCCACTTTCCTGTTCGGTTTTTTTGAAAATCTCACCTTGCTCCACTTTTGTTGCTTCAATTAATTCCTGGTTAAGAATTTCTTTTATTTTGGGAAGATCATCTGCAGAGTTGATTCCAAAATAATCCATAAAAGATTTGGAAGTGTTATAAATAAGCGGTTTGCCTGCGGCATCTTCTTTTCTGCCTGAAATAACAATTAGTTCTTTTTCCAAAAGCTTTTGAACGGCATAATCGCAATTCACACCACGTATCAATTCAATTTCAGACTTTGTTACAGGTTGTTTATAAGCAATGATAGAAAGGGTTTCAATGGCTGCAACCGATAATTTTTTTAAGAATTTATCGCCATAAAGCTGGGAAATGGTTTTATGATATTCTTTTTTTGTAAGAAACTGCCATCCGCCGCCGCTTTCTACCATTTCAAATGCATAAAATTCAGAACTGTATTTTTCATTGATCGCTGTGATAGCGGCTTTTATTTGATCAATCGTGGCGCGATCTTCAATAAATGCTAAAGCGTTATTGAGCAATTCTGTAAGCTCACTTGCCGCCAAAGGTTTTTCACTGGCAAAAATAAGTGCTTCAATATGTGGAATGATAATGCTTAACTCCATAACCCAACCTCCCCAACCCCTCCAGGGGAAGGGCTTTGTTAATAATATCTTTTATTTAAAATGTCTTTCGGTTGCCGGTCTTCAGTCGTCTTCTTTTACAAACAACACTTTCAGCATCCAATCTTTTATCCCTGCAATGCTGCGGCGCCACTTACAATTTCCGTAAGTTCCGTAGTGATTGCTGCTTGTCTTGCACGGTTGTAACTTATTTTCAACGATTTCAAAAGCTCATTAGCATTATCGGTGGCCTTATCCATAGCTGTCATGCGAGCGCCATGCTCACTGGCATGTGCATCAAGCATCGCTTTATAGAGTTGAGTGTTTAATATTTTTGGCATCAGCTCTTCAATCAAAACATTTTTATCCGGCTCAAAAATAAAATCGGCCTTAGCCTCACCCTTTTTATTTACTGTTTTCTTTACTGGTAAAAATGGCTCTGCAATAAAGATCTGGGTTCCTGCATTTCTGAATTCGCTGTAAACAAGATCGACCGCATCTATATCACCTTTGGCGAAAGCATCCATTGCGTATTTTGCTGTGGCGGCTACATGATCGAAATCCAGATCAGCAAAAATGTGCCAGAAATTATCTACTACTTTAAATTTATTTTTAGAAAAATGCTCATATCCTTTTTTTCCAAGCGGCAATATTTCTACATTTCCTTTGGCGAATTGGGTTGAATATTTTTCTTTGATATCCGATTTTGCCAGTTTGATCAGGTTACTGTTGTAACCGCCACACAATCCGCGGTCACTGGTGATTACAATCAATAAAACTTTTTCTATAGGCCTCTCTTTTGCAAGCGCCATGTTTACATCTCCGTCGGCATTGCTCACAATATTGCTCAACATTTCCTGCAGTTTTTTTGCGTATGGCCTCATTTGTATTATTGCATCCTGCGCCCTTCTTAATTTAGCGGCGCTTACCATTTTCATGGCTTTGGTAATTTGTTGTGTGCTTTGAACGCTTTTTATCCTGTTTCTTACTTCTTTTAATGCACCACTCATATTATCTTTTGTTTACGGGGTGCAAAGTTAATGAATGTATGTATAAAAACATATAGCACAGACCTGAAAAAAGCCTCCGAAAGAAGGCTTTAATTAATTTTTAGTGGCCGATTTAAAATTAGAATTTATTCAAAAGAATTTTACCTAAAAGAACCCTTTGAAAAAATGAAAAATTGAAATGTAAATTTCTATCTTTTGGGTTATAAGAACTTTGAATAATAATTCTTAATTGGTATAAAACATAAAATATGATATGTCGGAAATATAACTCATGCTTAAATTATCAGCATTGCATCACCGTAACTGAAAAAACGATATTTATCTTTTATTGCTTTTTTATAAGCATCCATTATCAAATCGTAACCGGCAAATGCGCACGCCATGATCAACAGGCTGGTTTTGGGTAAATGGAAATTAGTTATCAAAGAATCGGCAATATTAAAGTCATAAGGCGGATGAATAAAATGATTCGTCCAGCCTTCAGATGGCTTTAATAATTTTTGCGCGGTAAAAGAAGTTTCCATTGCGCGCATGGTTGTAGTGCCAACGGAACAAATTCTATGGCCACCTTCTTTAGCCTTGTTTACAATTTTACAAGCTTCTTCTTCTATGCGGTAATATTCTGCATCCATTTTATGCTTGCTCAGGTCTTCTACTTCTATTGGCCGAAAAGTACCAAGGCCGGTATGTAAGGTAACTTCTGCAAAACGGATTCCCTGTATTTCCAAACGTTTAATCAATTCCGGGCTAAAATGCAAACCAGCTGTGGGAGCGGCTACAGCGCCTTCATGTTTGGCATATACGGTTTGGTATCTTTCTTTATCCTCTTCATCAGGCTTGCGTTTTATATATTTTGGCAAAGGAGTTTCACCCATGAAATATAACATCTTTCTAAATTCCTCTTCAGGGCCTTCCCAAAGAAAACGGATGGTTCTTCCACGGCTTGTAGTGTTGTCAATCACTTCGGCAACCAACTCATCATTTTCTCCAAAATACAATTTGTTGCCCACGCGGATTTTACGCGCCGGGTCTACAATTACGTCCCACAAGCGGTTTTGCTTATGTAATTCTCTCAAAAGGAAAACTTCAATCTTTGCCCCGGTCTTTTCTTTTCTGCCATACATTCGCGCGGGGAAAACTTTTGTGTTATTTACTACAAAAACATCTTTGTCATTGAAATAATCAAGAACATCTTTGAAATGTTTGTTTTCAATTTTTCCGGTTTTTCTTTCGATCACCATCATCCTGCTATCTTCTCTTCGTTTGGTAGGATTTTGCGCTATAAGATTTAAGGGAAGGTCAAATTTAAATTGACTTAATTTCATGTACAATTATAATTTAAAAGTTAATTGCCACATGCCATATACTGTAGTTCTACAGAGATACGTGCCCGCCGGAGCTGGCCACTTATCATGTTACGGCATGATTTTTAAAGTGTGCAAAGTTAATGTTATTTGTTGAATCAAAATCGAGAATTTGTTAGTCCCATCTTTTATTCAAAGAATCAATAAACGTTCATACGAATTATGTTACTAATAATTTCACTAAGCTTATAAGTTATTTTATAGCTTTTCCATATTTTTTGAGAACAATCAAACTAAACATCTGCTTTTTTATAGGATTGATTATAGAAAAAAATTGAATGAATAAAGAGGATGCAAAGTGTTAATTTTATAAAAGAGATCCCGAAAATAAAATATGGAAAGAGTTTTAATATAACTGATTCATGTTAAAAAAAATTACCGGTTTTTTTATTTCAAACCAAACTAATAACCCATATTCAGTCAAACAAACAAAATCTGTTTTTTTAGCTGTTTGTTTTTTAAGCATGTTTTTTATTTCACCATTTTATTCTTTTTCTCAAGTAAGTGATCGGATAAAATTAAACCAGCTGGGTTTTTATCCAAACGCGCCAAAGGCAGCTGTGATAACCGGTGAAACCTTATCTAAAGAATTCTATATTACATCCACCAATTTAAGAGATACCTTTTTTGCAGGTACTTTGAGTGAAGAAAAACAATCTGCATATTCATCTACAAAAACAAGAATAGCCATTTTTTCCAGGCTAACTAATAAGGGAAGTTTCGTTGTTTGTGTGCCAGGCATTGGTAATTCATACATTTTTGAAATTAACAATGATGTTTTGAAAAAAGCAGGAATAGCCACGCTTAAGGGATATTATTATCAAAGAGCTTCTATGCCGCTGGAAGAAAAGTATGCAGGCAAATGGCACCGCTCTTCAGGCCATCCTGACAATGTAGTTTACATTCATCCTTCTGCGGCAACAAAAGCCCGCCCGGCAGGGACTATTATTTCAACCCCCGGCGGATGGTATGATGCAGGAGATTATAATAAATATATTGTAAACTCTGGAATCAGCATGGGAACTTTATTATCAGCTTATGAAGATTTTCCGGATTATTTCAAACAGCTAAAAACAAATATTCCAGAAAGTGATAATGGCGTTCCGGATATTTTAAATGAAGTGATCTACAATCTTCGCTGGATGTTGACCATGCAGGATCCAGGTGATGGGGGTGTTTATAATAAATGCACAAATGCTGTTTTTGATGGCATGGTGATGCCGGGTGTTACGCAGGCGAGGCGGTACGTAGTGCAAAAAGGAACTGCAGCAACGTTGGATTTTGCTGCGGTAACAGCCCAGGCAATCCGTATTTTGAGCAAATATAAAAAGCAATTACCTGGTCTTTCAGATAGCTGTATTGCGGCTGCAAAAAAAGCATGGGAATGGGCATTACTCAATCCCGCATTGGAGTATGATCAGGCAGCAATGAACCGGGCTTTTAAGCCCGAAATAACTACAGGGCCTTATGGAGACAAAAATTTTGATGATGAATGGCTATGGGCTGCCGCTGAATGTTATATTTCCACAAAAGAAAAAAAATATTTCGAGGTGGTGGAAAAACATCTAAACGAAAGTGTATTACTTCCTTCGTGGAGCAATGTAGCCATGCTGGGTTATTATTCTTTTCTTCGTTTCGGTAATGCCTTTCCTCCATACACTGTGGTTGATATCAAACGAATGAAAGATAAGGTGATCAATATTGCCAATGGATATATTGAAAAGGTCGCTGACAACGCTTTCACAACAGTAATGGGACAATCGTCAAAAGATTTTAATTGGGGTGGAAATGCAAATGCAGCAAACCAGGGCATTTTATTAATAAGAGCTTTTTTATTAACCGGTGATAAAAAATATGTAGATTATGCCTTAACAAACCTGGATTATTTGCTTGGCAAAAATGCAACAGGCTACTGCTTCATCACCGGCATAGGCAGCAAATCTCCAATGCATCCGCATCATCGGCAATCAATTTCCGATGGTGTCACTGAACCAGTTCCAGGCTTAGTGGTTGCCGGCCCTAATCCCGGAATGCAGGATTCTTGTAAATATGAATTTACTGAGCCGGAAACAGCTTACCTTGATAGTGCGCCTGCCTATGCTTCAAATGAGATTGCAATTAACTGGAATGCGCCATTTGTTTATCTCGCCAATGCAGTTGAAGCCCTACAATCGCAAATAGGTTATTCCGGAGAAAAGTAAATTGGGTAACTATCAGTCCATTAACAAATAAGGAATTCAATAGAAAATTATTGTTTGATTCTTTTATTAAAAATTTTCGGAAAAAAATTGCCTTACTTTTATTCTCAAAAAAATTCTAATGAAACCTTTTATTGCTTCATGCATTTATTTTTTCGCAGCAATTCTTTTTTCGCAAAAGATATCAGCCCAGGATTCTTCTTCTATTTATAATAAAAACCAGGTATTTGATCCTTTATTTATGCCACTCAATGGAACTGAGTTTCGGAGTGCTAACGGAGCGCCGGGGCCTAAATACTGGCAAAACCAGGTGAATTATATCATTCACTCAACTCTCAATGAAAAAGATACGACCCTTGAAGGAGATGTAATGATTAGCTATATCAATAACAGCCCTGATCAATTAAGCTATTTGTGGTTGCAATTGGATCAGAATCTTTTCAGCCCGGATTCACGGGGAGCTGCAACAACGCTGGTTACCGGCGATCGCTTTGATGTAAAGGGCTACAAAAAAGGTGGCTACCATATTAAATCTGTTTCAGTAGTTTATAAAGGTAAAAATTTCAAGATTACACCCATGATCACAGATACTCGAATGCAATTGCGTTTACCCTTTACCGTTAGACCAAACGGAGATAAAATAAACATCCAGGTAGATTACTCTTTCTCAATCCCTCAATATGGTGCTGACCGTATGGGAAGATTATATACCAAAAACGGTGTCATTTATCAATTGGCTCAATGGTATCCCCGCATGTGTGTGTATGATAATGTGCAAGGCTGGAATACCTTGCCCTATATGGGTTTGGGCGAATTTTACTGTGAGTATGGAAACTTCGATTATTATGTTACTGTGCCTGCCGGCATGATTGTGGCAGGCTCCGGTGATTTGCAAAATCCCCAGCAGACATTAACTGCAATAGAAATTAAACGATTGAATGAAGCAAGAAAAAGTGACAGTACCGTTCATATCATTAATGAGAATGAAGTTGGAACTGCATCTATGAGGGCTTCACAAGCCGGTAATCAAACCTGGCATTTTAAAATGCAGAATTCACGAGATGTTTCCTGGACAGCCTCGAAAGCATTTATGTGGGATGCGGCACGTATCAATTTTCCTTCCGGCAGGAAAGGGATTTCAATGGCAGTTTATCCTATAGAAAGTAAAGGTTATGAAGCTTATGGAAGATCAGTGCAATATCTAAAACAAAGTGTAGAATTTTATTCTAAAAATTATTTTGAATACCCATGGAACTCAGCGGTAGTAGTGGCTGGCGTTGCATTGGGAATGGAGTATCCGGGAATTATTTTTTGTAGTTACGAAATTAAAAATGACAATTTATGGCATGATGTAACTCATGAAATTGGGCACAATTGGTTCCCGATGATTGTTGGCAGTAATGAAAGGCGATATATGTGGATGGATGAAGGCATGAATACTTTCATCAATGGTTATGCATCTAACTGGTTCGATCATGGAGAATATGGCGACACCACAAACAGGGGTATTTTAGGCATGGCCAGAACAATGACCAAGACTGTAGATCCTTTAATGACGGCGCCGGAATCAATGGCTTTTTCAGATTACGGACAATATTATTTCAAAACTGCGACTGCCCTAAATATTTTACGAAATACAGTCATCGGGCCTGATAGATTTGATTATGCATTTAAAACATACATCAACCATTGGGCGTTTAAACATCCGCAGCCAAATGATTTTTTCCGTACCATGAATGATGCCGCGGGCGATGATCTCAACTGGTTTTGGAAAGAATGGTTTTATGAAACATGGAAATTAGATCAATCGATAAAAGGTGTAACATATGTGAAAGACGATGCAGCGAACGGAGCGCTTATCACTTTAGAAAATTTACAACAAATGGCACTGCCGGTAATATTAAAAATAACCGAGCAAAATGGCCAATCGCAGGAATTAAAACTTCCGGTAGAAATATGGCAGCGCGGCGGCAAATGGACTTTTAAATATAATTCTATCTCACCAATTACTTCTATAATATTAGACCCGCACAATGAATTACCGGACATAAATCGAAAGAATAATATTTGGGGAAATTCCAAATAGATTATTCTTTTAACATTTTAGATATTGTAAACATTATAAACCTCAATTCTTTACATCGAGATATTGTAGAATCAAGCGTGATAAGCCACTTTATAGTTATTGCCAATTAATGAGAAATCAATTCAATCGGGGCTTATCAAATATTGACTTTAAAAGAATTCTAACCCAATAGCGGTAATAATCTTCATTCTTAATCAGGAGTTTTTTATAAATAAGTGCAAAGAATTATTTTATTCTCTCGTTTTAAAAAGGGATGAAGGAATTTCCACAGGAGGTGAATTGTGTAATCCATAAAGCAGGCGTAAAGTATAACCACCGCCTCCTTCAATAAAATCAAGCGAAAAAAGATGTAAGCCTTTTTCCAAAGCCACTTCGCCACTGCGTTCAATAGCGCTGTGAAGGCCGTCATTATCCACCACTGTTTTGCCATCAATAGTTAATAAACTGCCATCATCTGAAGTAAGATAAAAACTGTAAATACCATTTTCCGGCACATCAATATATCCGCGATATTGCAGGCCAAAAGTTGGCGCATTTACTTCAGAAGGAACGGCTATATTATTTACATTAAATGTTTGTGAAGGTGCAACGGATGTCATATTTTTCGTATCACTAAAGCTTCCTTTATAATAAATACATTTTAATCCATTTTGTAAAGTTCCTGTTGAAGTTACAGGAGGAACATACGTTTCCTTTGAATAATTTACAGAATAAATATCACCCCTGTTTCCCCCGGGCGTGAAAGCTGCCAGCTTAATGCTTACCGTATGATCAATCAAAAAACCTTCAGGCAATACCGGTGATTGCTGATTCGGCAATGTGCCATCCATAGTATAATGTATAATAAGATTTGGCAATGTTTTTTGAACAGTCAAAACAGCGCTGTCAATAAAAACATTATTATCGGTAAATCCCGTCAAATCAGGAAGGCGATAATGAATATGCATTTTATCCCAACTACGATATTGATTTTTCAAACGTTCGAGATAGGACGAATAATTTCGGGAAGAATCCGTCCAGGCTACTTCTGCCATTGCTGTCATGCGTGGCATTGTCATAAAATCGGCGCGCTTTTCCGAAGGAATACGTTCCGTCCATACACAAGCCTGGATACCGATAATATTTTTTGCAGCAGATGCACTTAGCCCTTTTGGAATTGGATCAAAGTGATACACATTATACAGCGAACTTTTATCAGGAAATTGATCGAAATACAATGGACTACCCGGCGTCATAATCACTTTATTGCCATTATTGGCTGCTTCCACAGGGGCTTTTGGCACCCAACCCCGCCAATACATAATGATAACACTTGAATCAATGCCGCCTTCCAATACATCATCCCAGGCAATCATTTTTTTTCCATTTTCATGAAAATATTTTTCCATCCTTTTGATAAAATAGCTCTGCAATTCATTTACATTTTTTATTCCTTCTTTTTGCATTACGTTATTACATCCAGAAGAAGTTTCCCAGGTCGATTTATCGACTTCGTCGCCACCAATATGAACATATTTGGATGGAAACAGTGCGAAAATTTCTTTGTATACATTCTCTGCAAACTGAAAGGTGGTTTCCTTGCATGGACACAATGGAACTGAAAAAACTTTACCCTGGCCCTGTTGTCCTGTGCAACTCAACCAGTGGAAAATTTTAATGGCGGCCATCATGTGGCCAGGCATATCGAGTTCAGGAATTATTTCAATGTTTCTTGATGCGGCATATTTTATTACATTTCGCATTTCGTCCTGCGTATAAAATCCACCGTACAATGTTTTTCCATCGCGATGAATGATATGCGAGGGATCAATCTCGAAATCAGGGTTTTCTTTCGCGAGTTTCATACAGGCTGAATCATTTCCATCAAACGCCCGCCAGGCGCCTTTTTCAGTAAGTTGCGGATATTTTTTTATTTGTATGCGCCAGCCCTGGTCATCGGTGAGGTGAAGATGTAATCTGTTGAGTTTATACATGGCCATGCGGTCAATAAATTTTTTCAAATAATCAACCGAAAAAAAATGCCTGGCAACATCCAGGTGCATTCCTCTCCAGCCATAAGCAGGCTTGTCCGTGATTTCTACAGAAGGAATCTTAAATTCTTTTATTGCTGTAATGGAGACAGGCAATAGTTGCCTGATAGTTTCAACGCCCCAGAATAATCCTGTAGACGTTCTCGCAGAAAGTATCAATGCTGATGGAGTTATCGATAAATGATAACCTTCAATTGATTCAACACTGTTATCTTTTTTAAAAATAATACAATTCTTATTTTCCTTTTTCGATTCAACTAGATTGATACCGCCAACTTCTTTTACCATTTGTTTCAAAGCAATAGCATCCTGGCGGAAGCTTTCACTCTGGATAACGATAGAAGTTTTTTGATTGATAATAAAATTTCCTTTTTCAGGAACCAAATGCGAAGGATATGGGATAATGGGATAATGTTCGTATACTGCTTCTGATTGTGCTATTGCCGAAAAATGGCCAATGCAAATAAAGAGGATCCCAAGTGCTATATTTTTCATTTTCAAAAATGGGTTATACATCATGGTTTTATTTTATTGTCTCCGGTATATATTGCATTGAGCTTCGCCCAATGTTAGGGATGTCGACCCTTCGGGGCTTTTGAATATTTACAAAACAAAGAATAACGTGACTCAAGAATAGGACATCACCGACTACAAAATTGAAGTGCAAATTACGAAAGACACTCTTTATTAATAACCAATAACTAATTACTTTCCCCCGCCTCAATGGTGGTAGAAGCTGCCGGAAGGCCGGCGGATGTTGCTGTTACTGTGATTTTTCCCTTCTGCCCCTTTGATTGAATGACTGCCAGGCAAAGCCCGTTAAAAGCTTTATGATAGTCTGCCTTGAAAGGTTCGTGATCTGTTTCGTTGCCATTATCTACTCCTGCATTGAAACCTTCGCCATTCACTTTAAAATTTACCAGGTTATCGGCATCAGGCACAAGATTTCCTTTTGCATCTACCATTCTTACAGTTACAAAAGACAAGTCTTTACCATCAGCGTGAATATGATTGCGATCGGGTTCAAGAATGATTTTTGCTACGGTACCCGCTGTTCGTACATTGCTTGTTAGAACCTCATTTCCATTTTTATAAGTAACAGCTTTCAATGTTCCGGGTTGGTATAGAACACGCCACATCACATGCATATCATCATCTTTTTTAGTGCGCGTGCCAAGCGATTTACCATTTAAAAACAATTCTACTTTATCGGCATTATTGTAATAAGCCCATACATCTACAGAATCGCCCACTTTCCAGTTCCAGTGAGGTAAAATATGAAGGACAGGAGTATTAGTCCAAACACTTTCATATAAATAATAAGCGTCTTTAGGAAAGCCTGCCAAATCAATGATACCGAAATAAGAACTGCGGGCCGGCCATTCATAAGGTGTAGGTTCGCCGAGATAATCAAATCCTGTCCATACAAACATGCCCGAAACAAAAGCATTAGCCATTACTGCCTTCAGTGTCGCTTCATGAGTGGATCCCCAGGGAACACGGCAATTATCATAAGCGGAACATGTGAAATTGGCATTCATTGTAACACCTCTACGAGGCCATATAAAAATGCTGTCGGACGGCATATTATATTCTCCACGTGTTTCCAATGCAGAGGTCGTTTCGGTGCCGATAAATTTTCCTCCGGGAAAATTTTTAAAGAAATTATTATAATGTTCATTATCGTAATTATGGCCAATCAAATCCATGGCCCCGGAATGAGAAAGCGCATTATTTTTTGCTTCAGGATTATTCATCGCAGCAGTGATAGGCCTTGTTGTATCCAGTGACCTTACAATTCCTGCCAGTTCACGGGCGATAGGCCCTCCGGCGCTGTCCCATTGATCAGGAATTTCATTGCCGATGCTCCAGATAATTACCGATGGGTGGTTCCGATCACGGAGAATAAAATCTGACAAATCTCTTTTATGCCATTCATCCCAATATAAATGATAGTCATAAGGATTCTTTCCTTTTTTCCAGCAATCGAATGCTTCATCCATAATCATGATACCCATTTTATCGGCTAACTCTAAAAGTTCAGGTGCCGGTGGATTATGTGAAGTACGAATAGCGTTGCATCCCATGCCTTTAAGAATTTGCAACTGACGCTGAAGTGCCCTTGTATTGATGGCGGCCCCCAGACAACCTAAGTCGTGATGATCACATACTCCTTGTATTTTCAATGATTCGCCATTCAAAAAGAAACCATCTTTACTATCAAAACGAAAATAACGGATCCCGAAAGGAGTTTCATAACTGTCTAGGGTTTTACCATCGGACTCTACAATAGAAACTGTTTTATATAAAACCGGATTTTTTGTTGACCATAATTCAGGATTAGCGACTTTCAATTCCTGTGAAAAAGTTTTGGAAGACGTCCCTGCTATGGATTCTTTTAAAGATGAACTGATCACTTCTTTTCCATTTTTATCATAAAGTATAGTCTTCAAAATCACCGGCCTGGAAGCATTGGTTTCATTACGAACGGTGGTTTCTACTCTTACAGTTGCTTCTTTATCATTTACCTGTGGTGTAGAAATAAACGTTCCCCAATGATCCACATGAATTTTATTGGTAGTGACCAGCCACACATTTCTATAAATACCGGAACCGGAATACCAGCGCGAGTTAGGTTGTTTTGAATTATCTACGCGGACAGCAATCACATTCGGTTTGTTTCCATAATTCAAATAAGGCGTCATATCATAACGGAATGAGCTAAACCCATAAGGACGGTTGCCAAGTAAATGCCCGTTAATCCATACGTCACTGTTCATATAAACTCCATCAAAATCAATGAATATTGATTTATTTTTATCCGTTTCAGGTAGCGTAAATGTTTTCCGGTACCAGCCGATACCGCCGGGCAATGCTCCACCACCCACGCCTGCAGGGTTATCTTTACTAAAAGCGCCTTCGATACTCCAGTCATGTGGAAGATTCAACTGCCTCCATGAATTATCAACGTAATCAGTTTCCTTTGCTTCGGGCAGATCGCCAAAATGAAAGTGCCAGTTGGCATCAAAATCTGCTCTTCTTTTCGAATTTGTGCCCTTATCTCCTAATAATGCAAAACTGTTTTGTGTAACTGTAATTGCAGCCAAAAAAACCAGTAAAAATAAATAGGCTTTAGTGTTCATAATTATTGGAAATTAATTGTGAAAAATTATAGATTGATGGTGTTAAGGTACAAACTGTTTGAATATCGGTTTATGAAAATTTCAACAGGAGACTTTTCTGGATCCAATCTTTATTTCCTCAATTAGTAGGATAAACTTTTGGATTGCCGCAAGAGAAGGCGTTAGGGAGTAAAATATTAACTCTTTTATTAACTGTATTACAGAACAATAGCGATTTTAAAAAAAGAAAAACCCTTGTTTAACAAGGGTTCTAGCTTAGTTGCGAAGGGAGGGTTCGAACCTCCGACCTTCGGGTTATGAGCCCGACGAGCTACCGCTGCTCTACTTCGCGATTTAGAGTTGCAAATGTAAGGCGCCTCTAACTTGCTACCAAATCTAATAGTCCTACAACTCATAATTATTTGCTATGACTAATAGAAACATTTTTATTTCTTCTGCGAATATTAAAATCTATGTAACTGATTAAACAATTAGTCAATTAAATAATTAGCCATAATTTTGCCGCACCAAAAAAAATTAAATGAAACTAAAGTGGTGGAAGATATTGTGTATTTTATTTCTGTTGCTAACTTTTACTGCCGGGTTCATGATAAAAGTTCCCATCATTGGAAATCTTCATCAAAGTATCCGGAATTTTTTCTTCCATGTTCCAATGTGGTTTGGACAAATGGGATTACTTTCTCTTTCACTTGGTTATTCAATCGCTTATCTCAGGACACAAAATCTTAGGTATGATATTTATGCCTCAGAATTTGCAAAAACAGGGATAATTTTTGGGATACTTGGATTAGTTACAGGATCGATCTGGGCAAAATATACTTGGGGTGAAGCATGGAGCAATGATCCAAAGCAAATTGCCGCTGCCATTGCGGTTTTAATTTACTTAGCTTACCTGGTTTTGCGCGGATCAATGACAGATATAGATAAAAAAGCCAGAGTATCTGGAGTGTATAATATTTTTGCTTACTTTATTTATATACCCTTGATAATGATATTACCCCGCCTCGTACAATCGCTGCATCCCGGCGGAATGGAAGGCGCCAAAGGTGGCGGTAATCCTGCTCTTGGTGGAGGCAGCCTGGATGCAACAATGAGATTGATCTTCTGGCCTGCAGTTTTTGGCTGGCTGCTTTTAGGAATATGGATAAGCAATTTGAAAATAAGATTAAGCATGCTTGCCAATAAAAATTTAATTAATGAATAAACTATTTTTAAAGCGTTTAACCTCTACTGTTATATTGTTTCTGATCAGCCCTTTTTTGTGGGCGCAGGCACCGGACTCCACAGCTTCATCAATTGATGACACGATGAGAAGCCACGATAAAATTTATGTTGTAATGGCCGTTTGTATTGTTATCCTTGCCGTGTTTTTTTTATATCTGATAAGAATAGACCGCAAGGTTTCTAAGAAAGAAAAATTGATGTAGATTAACATCAATTTTCAACTACAAATTATTATCTTGTCGGAATTTAAAAGTTATTTAAATAAATTTTATGTCATCAAATGTACCTTATAGCTTCTTTCAAAGCGTTGAAAGAAGCTTCGATAAAGCAGCGATCTTTACCATATGGGATACGGGGATTCTTCAACAAATAAAACAATGTAACAGTGTTTATCAAATGCGCTTTCCAATTAAAAGGGAAAGCGGTGAAATTGTTACTCTTGAAGCTTATCGTGTTCAACATTCTCATCATAAAACTCCCTGCAAAGGTGGCATTCGTTTCAGCAATGCGGTAAACCAGGATGAAGTGATGGCATTGGCCGCATTGATGACTTATAAATGTGCTATTGTGAATGTTCCTTTTGGTGGCGCTAAGGGAGGAATCAAAATAAATCCGCGCGAATACACATCTTATGAATTAGAAAAAATAACCCGCCGTTACACTGCTGAATTAATAAAGAAAAATTTTATCGGGCCTGGCACTGATGTTCCTGCTCCTGATTACGGAACAGGTGAGAAGGAAATGGCATGGATCCTTGACACTTATGTAGCAATGCATCCGGGTGAAATTGATGCTGCAGGCTGTGTTACAGGAAAACCTGTATCGCAGGGAGGCGTGCGCGGAAGAAAAGAAGCAACCGGGTTAGGTGTTTTTTATGGACTCAGCGAGATTTGCAACATGCCTACTTTAATGGATAAACTTGAATTACCACTCGGTGTAAAAGGGAAACGTATTTGTGTGCAGGGATTGGGAAATGTTGGTTATCATACAGCATTATTTTTTCAACAGGCCGGTGCTTTAATTGTAGGCCTTGCCGAATATGAAGGCGCAATCAAAAATTACAATGGGCTTGATGTGGAAAAAGTATTTCTACATCGGCAGAAAAGCGGTTCCATTCTTGATTTTCCGGGCGCAGAGAATTTTGAAAAATCCGGCGACG
Source organism: Bacteroidota bacterium (assembly GCA_030853195.1). Classification (GTDB taxonomy): domain Bacteria; phylum Bacteroidota; class Bacteroidia; order Chitinophagales; family Chitinophagaceae; genus Ginsengibacter. The sequence goes on from JALYVO010000004.1 coordinate 53,798, forward strand.
CTCTTGAAATGGATTGTGATATCCTGATTCCTGCAGCATTAGAAAATGTAGTTAATGGAACCAATGCCACAAGAATAAAAGCAAAGATAATTGGAGAAGCCGCTAATGGCCCTTTGACTCCTGAAGCTGATGAAATATTTAATCTGAAAGGAATACTTGTAGTTCCAGATATGTATCTGAATGCGGGCGGCGTTACGGTTAGTTATTTCGAATGGCTGAAAAACCTTAGCCATGTGCGTTATGGGCGTTTAGAAAAAAGATTTTCTGAAAATATGAATCATCATATAGTTGGCCAGATAGAAGAACTTACGGGAAAAACAGTAAATGCTGCAGAAAAAGAATTTCTTATGCATGGAGCTGATGAAGTAGACCTCGTTAGAAGCGGGCTTGAAGAAACAATGATCACTGCGACCCGTGAAATTGTGGACATCTGGCAAAAAACGCCTGCTATTCCTGACATGCGAACTGCAGCTTATGTTTGTGCGATCAACAAAGTGGCGACTTCTTATGCTGAGTTAGGAATTTTCCCATAAGAAATTAAAAATTGATGTCGAAAATCGATGTTAAAAAAAAAATGAGGATTTATACTTTTTGGCTTTTCTCATCTAAATCTCAAAGCCAGGAAAATGATTTATTTCTGAAAAGCTTTTATTATTTTTTTGAAATCCAAAACAATAACTACCATTTGTAATAATCAAATATTTTGCGGGCAAAGTGATATGATACCGAAGTATCTGTTCAAGCGTTTTTTCTGAAAGGTTCACATTCATTTCCTTGCATTCAATGATCATCCAGGGTTTTGATTGCCTGCTATAAACCACGATATCACACCGTTTTTTTAATTCACCTAATTTTATTTCCTTCTCGATAGCAATTAACGAAGCAGGATAATTTTTATTTATCAACAAAAATTGAATAATATTTTGGCGCACCCATTCTTCGGGGCTGAGCAATAACCATTTTTTTCTTACCTGATCAAAAATTTCGTCTATGCTTCCCCGTTGTTGTACTTTAACCGGCTCCTTCGGGAATTCAATTTTTATCATTCAATGTATTTTCTTAAAACGAAGTTTGATATTCAGGAAAACAAAGTCACAAATTTAATTAGAGAATAACAATTAATCAATCAGGTTTTTTAATAGCCAAAAAAAAGAAAAATTCTCTAAGCCTTTCTGTGGAAATAAAATTGCCTGATCTTTTACATCATGCAAATAAAAATATTGAACTAAACTTGCAAATATCCAAAATGCTGAATACAAATTATTCTTAATTATGAAATATTATAAATTAACAGGTCTCGTAGCATGTGCTCTTCTTATAATAAGCTGTTTCCTGCCCTGGGCTTATTATGCTGATCTTCATAAATCCTTTACAGGCTTTTTTTCTGAGCAAAATATTTATGGCCGTCCGGGCAAAGCCTTTGTTTTTATTGCCGTATGCTCTGCGATTCTAATTTATCTCGATAAATTATGGGCAAAAAGAACACTCATATTCCTGGCAGCGGTTAACATTGGTTATTTAATAAAAACTTATGTTTTATTCACATCGTGTTATTCAACTATTTGCCCACTGAAAGAATATGGATTGTATTTATTGATATTCAGTTCTATTCTTCTCTTGGTAGTAACTTTTTTTCCTGACATCAAAATCGGAGAAAACATAGAAAAGGATGAATGACTTTATTCAAAAAGCTCAAGCTTATTTTTAGGTCGTTTAGCATCGAGCCATTTAAAATTTTTCAACTGCTTTTTATCTTCGGGAATTTTCTTCATCGGGTACATATTTCCTTTGATATCATTTACAAAAAGTACTTTTTTTAATTCTTCATTTTTAAAATATATATCAATAACATCGCCGGTGGCGCGGTTCATGCCAATGTAAGCGCTGTCGTCATCCTGCATATAATAAATACTCTCCGCCTGCGAGCCACGCACACGCATATAATTGATCTTGCCATTGATAAAATATCCATTGATTGTTTTACCGGAAATTTGGTTATAAAATCCTTCTTTTGTTTTATTCACGATCATTCCGTTTTCAAAAGCATACAATCTTTCGGGTTGTTTATTTTTTGTGAAAAGATAAATGGTGTCGCCGGTTATTTGCGTTTGGCCGCTCCATACTATCGGATCATAATATAATCTTATCACGGAATCTTTTGTTGATAGAAACATACTATCAGAAAGGCTTTGCAGCGAATCATTGAATATTTTTACATGGTGAAATGCGAGGAAATACCTGACCGCCGAATCAGATTTACTGATAGAATCTTTTTGCGATTTTTTCACAGAAGGCATGCTGTCATTAATTTTAACCCTTCTTATTTCATTTGCAGAATCTTTTAAAGAAGAATCCGTTTTATGTTCAATGTGCAGGCTATCATTTTTTGGAAAAACCGGATTTACTACATTTTGATTTATAGGAGAAATTAATTTATCAGTTAGCTTCACTGTATCTTTTTTTGATAAAATTGTTTTTGCTGAATCAATAATTTTTTCAGGGATTTTTTCCGGTGGCTTATTTTTTAATTGTGGGGTTAAAGAATCTTTTTTAGTAGAAATTAAATTTATAGAATCTAAGTTGTTGTGCTGATGTTGCAGTTCAAAACTTTGATATAATGAATCATGCAGAGTGATTTCCTTTATCTTTTTATTTTCCGGTAAGCTTACATTTATTACGCTATCTTTTTTTAATACTACATTCTCATTTTTTACAAATTTGGTAAACCCGCTGTAGATAGTATCTGCGGCAATGTATGTGCTGTCGTTTTTTTGTTTAATGATTAATACGGGCTTTCTCGTTGCAAGAAATGAATTGTTTTTTTTATTGAGAAAAACTTGGTTTCCGGTTACAATAAAACCATTTGCAGAATCAATGATCACTGCATCTCCTTCCAGTTGGGCGTTTCCGGATTTATCATCGAGCGCCATACTATTGGCGGTATAAATTCTACCGCTACTGTCCCTGACTGTTGTGCGGCTGGTAAAAAATGCATTGCCTGTATTGAGATCGTAATTGCCCTGCGTGGTATTAATTTCTATTTCAGGATTTTGAATATATGTTTTACTAATAAAAGTTGATTTCTTTGTTTGCATGTTGTAAATCAGAGAATCCGCACGCACATGATTTTTTGGGCCATCCAGCTTTACATCTTTCTTAAAATAAATATCTTTCGTGTCTGCATAATATGTTCCATCAATGCTTATAATTATATTTTTCCCTTCTATTACTTTTCCGCCATTGTGAAAATTCCCAATTCCTGTTTGGAGATTATAATCAAGATCCTGGGTGAAAAGTGTTCCTGACTTACTGGTAAGTTTTACATTTTTTTTGAGATACGCGGTTTTTTCTACGCCAAGGTATTTGAGGTATTGAGAGTAAGTGTGTATCGTATCGGCCTGGTTTATTTCAATGTTTCCAAAGGCTTCAACTATATGAGTTGTTGGATTAATAACGAGGCTATCTGCATGAAAAATAGTTGATCCTTGTTTTACGATAGCGCCGCCGGCGATGGTTTGTAAAGTAGTTAACGAATCAAGCTTTTTGGCGCGCATGCTTGGCCCGCGAAGAATTTCAAATTCCCTTACCGTGTCAGCAACGGGCGGTGGTGTTACTTGCGAAAAAGAAATAAAACTTATCTGCAGAAGAAAGATAAGGTATAAAAATTTTAATAAAACACGCATTCTATGGTTTAACCACTTTTAAAGTATCGTCTATCAACGGAGCAGTGATGTAATTTCCTTTATCTTTTTTACCGAATACAGAAATGTTGACATAACGTTTAGGATGCACACGAATATCATCCAGCAAAATATTTAATTTATTAGCCGTTGACTGCAGATTATTATACAATGCTTTATCATTCAAAAGCAATCCGAGAGAACCCTGTTTGCTGTCTAATTTGTTATTAATATTTTCTGTGCTGTTCTTAAAATTATTAACAGCAACATTTAAAGTATCCAGTGTTTTATTCAAATTAATGGCCGCAAATCTTCTAGAAGCGATTCTTGCATTTTCCAGAATGCTGTCGATCTTCCCGCTGTTCGCACTCAGGTTCGAAGTAAATGCATTTACATTCTCAAGGGATTTCGCCAAAGCCCCGGTTTGTGCATTCATTAATTGCTGTAGAGAAACTGCGGTAATTGCAAATGAAGCAGTCGTTGTATTAAGATTAGCCACAAGTCCTTTTATATTATTTTTCGTGTTAGGATCGAAAACATTTGTGACGATATGAAGCACTGAATCCAATGACTTCACTGCATTTCGTACTTCATACAAAACAGGGTTGATCACTTTCAACGCTTCGTCAAACGCGCCGCCGCTCAGCGTTGTGAGAAGCGTATCGCCGTTTTGTAAGAATTTCGCAGAGCTACCCAATTGTATTTCCAATGTAGGGCTGCCCAGCAGATTTGGATTGATAACCGCAAGTGAATTAGAAGGAATATTTACATCTTTGGAAAGATTAACAGTAACCAATATTCTTTTCATATCTTTTCCACCATCAAGCGATTCTATTCTGCCAATTTGCAAACCATTAATTACTACCGGATTTGATTTAGTAAGCCCTTGCACATCCGTGTAAACAGCATAAATCAATTTATCTTTTTTGAAGAGGTTTTTGCCTTTAAGAAAATTAAAGCCTATGACCAATAGAGCAATTCCTACTATGGCCAACACGCCTATTTTAGTTTCGTTACTAATTTTCATTTTTATTTTTTGGGTTGATAACTTTGTTTAAGCTAAAAAATAGATTTTTACATTTTATTTCAGTGTGAAAGAATTTTGCTTTTTACAAAATCAATTCTGCGAAAATAGGAAAAGTTTAACCGGCAGTCACTATCTATGCAATTGATTCTTTGATAATAATAAAGATTCAAATTTCAAACTATTAAAAAATATAATAAAAATATTATTTTGTTTCGCTTACGGCCGGTGTATCAGAAATAATTTTAGGAGTTTCTACCTGGTTTTTGTAATTTAAAATGGCTTGAGTAATAGCTTCAGCGATTTCCTGCTGTCCTTTTTCACTGTTAAGATAACGTTCATCTTCATAATTTTCGACGAACCCTGTTTCAATTAATACAGCAGGCATTTGAGTGGCATGCAAAACCCACAATCCTTTCTGGCGCTGCCACACACCAAGATCATTTCTACCTGTTTTGGCAATTTCATCCTGCACATTGGAAGCCAGCTGATAGCTTTTCTTAAAATATCTTTGCGAATATAACAGTGCATTGGCTTTCCATTCAGGACTGTCGTAATTGATATTTACGGTACTGTCGTTTCCGGCAAGGTCAAATTGCATGTCCGCATTTTCCATGGCTTTCACCTTATCAGCGGTTTGCCGTGCTACCAATATCAATGTGCTGGTTCCCTTTCTGCTTGTAGGGATTTTAAAATATTCTTTAATAGGAACTTCGCGCGTATGTGCTGTAACTATTTTTTTCCTGTGCTTTCCTTTTCCGGTATATTTTGTAGTGTGATAAGTTTCTGCGCGGTATCCAATTATTCTCGAACCTGTTTTTAGAACAACTGCATCGGCATGAATACACACAAACAGATCACCATGATTTTCGTTGGCGAATTGCGCTTTTTCTCTGACATTCATAAAAATATCTGTCGTGCGGGTAGGAATTATTTTTACACCTGGCAATTGTTTTTCTAATTCAGCTACCAATTTCATAGAAATAGCGAGAGTAATATTCTTTTCTTTAGAACCCAAAGTCCCTTCATACTCTCCCACTGCGCCACGATCGGAGCCACCATGCCCCGGATCTATAATAATGGTTTTAATTTTTTTAGGAACCTGCGCAAAAGCGCTGGTACCGATGAGCAAAAAACAAAATATAAAAAGAAAAAGGTTTCTTGAAATTGGTGAAAACCTAAACCGCCTATTCAATTCTGACATTTAAAAATTTTATTTAACCGGGTCAATTATTAATTGTTTTTAATCTTCACATATCCTTAATTGGATTATCTCTATTTTTGTTGTCTCCTTACTGCTATGTACTTAAAAAACAAATTTAGCCTAAAAACTTTTTTCCTCCTTACGGCTATGGTTATTCTGTTTTTCATGACGGTTGAAAGTAAGGGCAAAAATAATTTCTATCCCCAATTTCAAAATTATCTGCCTGATAATTCAGACACTAACATTCCCTCAAAGGAAAATCATTTTTCTGTTGCAGAAAAGCAAAATATTTTAAAAGATACTTTGCCTCAAAAAAATAAAATATCAGCCGATACTATTCTTTCTCTAAAAACAGATTCTCTTTCAAAAAAAGATATATCAGCTTCAAGGAAAAATACGGATACACTTCATTACAAATTAGCCAAAAATGCCCTGGAAGCTCCGCTGGAATACACTGCGGAAGATTCTATGGTGCTTGATGTTCACCCAACGATAGTAACTCTTTATGGTAAAAAAGCAACTACAGATTATAAAGACAACGCTTTGACTGCTCCTGTTATTTCATTTGATCAGGCATCAGGAGATATTATTGCTTCTATAAAAAGAGACAGCGCCGGAAAGGTCATTGCTTTACCAACTTATAAGCAGGCGGATTTTACTTCGCAAAGTGATTCGATCCGCTTCAATATGAAAAGTGGAAAAGGAATTACCAAAAGCACTTATACACAACAAGGTGAAATGTATGTATATGGTCAGGTAATCAAAAAAGTAGATAATAATGTTTTTTATGCGCTCCGGGGCCGTTTTACCACTTGCAATCTTGATACACCGCATTTCGCTTTTATCAGCAATAAAATAAAATTCATTACTAATAAGCTTGCCATCACAGGGCCCATGCATCCTGAGTTTGAAGGTATCCCTATACCAATTTATTTACCATTTGGAATTTTTCCTTTAAACCAGGGAAGGCACTCGGGGTTTTTAGCGCCAAATTTTACTTCTAACGAACAACGCGGAATCGGACTGGAAGGCCTGGGATATTATAAAGTAATAAATGAATATTGGGATGTGATTTTCAGGTCAAGCATTTATTCGTATGGAGGATGGTCATTGAATATAAATCCGCGATACCTGAAAAAATATCATTATAGCGGCAATCTTGCCTTTGATGTTCAAAATTTCAATATAAATTTCAAAGGCGATCCTGACTTTATTCACAACAGGAGTTATCACATTGCCTGGAGCCATTCTGCTGATACCAAATCAAGGCCAGGCGTAACTTTTATGGCCAGTGTGAACGCTGGCAGCAGTAGTTATAATTCGCAGGTGCCCAATAATCCCCAGTTAAATATCAGTAACCAGCTAACGTCTTCCATCGCTTATTCAAAGACATGGAAAGACAAGCCTTTCAACTTAACACTCACGGCAAATCATGATCAGAATACCAACTTAAAACTGATCAATGTAAGCCTTCCAAGTGTTGGCTTCAATGTGAGTACTATTTATCCATTCAGAAAAAAGGAATCTGTAGGCGATCTTAAATGGTATGAGAATATTGGAATTGCTTATAACGGAACTGCGCAAAACAGGTTTTCATTTTATGACACCGTAAAAAATAAAAGTATTTTTCAACAGATACGTGATACATTTCAATGGGGCGCTCATCATTCCGTGCCTATTACATTATCATTGCCGCAGATAGGCGCTTTTCAGCTAGCGCCTTTTGTCAGCTATGACGAAACATGGTATCAAAAAAAAGTAACCCGTTCCTGGGATAACACCAAAGACACATTGCTTACCAATATTGAAAAAGGCTTTTATGCTGCAAGACAAATGTCTTTTGGATTAAACCTCTCAACAAGAATTTTTGGAATGATCGCCGCAAAGAGTAAAGATGCAAAGATTCAGGCGATACGTCATGAGATAAGGCCAACTTTCGGCATAAGCTACCAACCGGATTTCAATTCAAAAAATTATTATTTTACGCAGGTTGACACTTCCGACAGAAAACAGCAATTTTCTCATTTTGAAAGTGGTTATAATTTGTATTCGCCATATTCTCCCGGCCGTTTTGGCGGCTTTAATTTCGGCCTTGAAAATAATATTTCAATGAAAGTGCGAAACAAGAAAGATACCGGTGAAAATTCGTTGAAGAAAATTTCTATTCTTGATAACCTGAGCATTCTTGGAAGCTATAACTTATTCGCAGATTCTCTTAATTTTTCTGATATCACTATGACTGCCTCCACTAATTTGTTCAATAAAATAAATGTCACTGCCAGCGCTTTATTCGATCCTTATGAAGTAAATAACCAGGGCACGAGAATTAATAAATTAATATGGGGGAAAAATCCAATCTCTTTAGGAAGATTGACGAATGGAAGTATCTCATTATCGAGTTCTTTCCAGGGAGGAAATAAAAAAACCGGTGATAAAAGTGGGCTTAAGCCAAACAACATCCCGCTAAATGCGGGTTATAGCCAGGATGAATACAACAGCGAAATGGCTTACATTAGAAACGATCCAGGCGAATTTGCAAATTTCAATATTCCATGGTCAGTGAATTTTTCTTATTCACTTCAGTTTTCTAAAACTTTTGCAACATTCGATTCTGCGTTCAAATCAAGTTTTACTCAAAACATCAACTTCGGCGGCACCATAAATTTAACGTCTAAATGGCAAATGGGAATCAATGGTTATTATAATATTTCACTTGGGCAGCTTAATCCTTTAACCCTATCTATTTCACGTGATTTGCATTGCTGGCAAATGTCGATAAACGTATCGCCCGTGGGGTATAATCGTTTTTATAGTATCAACATCAGCCCTAAATCCCCTTTACTTCGTGATTTAAAAATCAACAGGACTAAACAAATATATACAGGGCTTTAATTTCAAAACTACTTCATTGAGCTTTCAATATATTTTATCCACGTATTGATAAAATAAGCGTTGCTCGCATTAGTGATCTTTGCATCGGAAAGATGCATGGAAATTTTTACATTATTACAAATGGATGTAATAACATAATCAAGGCGATCTCCCCTGGCTAAAGGAACAGTTAATCCCGTAAACTTAGTACAACCAATTTCATATTGCTTAGCTTCTCCAAGATGCCCATTTTTTGCCAGTTTTTCAGCAATTTCTTTGAGTGCCTTTACAAAGTGCCCAAGTGATTTCTTTTCTACCGGAAAAAGATCGTTTAGCTTATCAGTTGGGGTTATTGTGTTTGTATAAGTTATTGGCTGAGCAATATGCTTATCTAATAAAACATACTTTTGTGCATAAATAACTGATGTGCCAAACATCAAAGTAATCAGAAAAAAATATTTCATAAAATTTTAGTTATTATTTATATTCTCCAAAAACAGATCTAAGTGTGTCGGAAATTTCCCCCAGTGTACAAAAATTTTCAACCGCGTCAATCACTACAGGCATCAAATTTCGGTTTTTAGTTGCATGCTCCATAATATTTTTTAAACAATTTTCTACTTTACTATTATCCCGCTTGCTTTTCAAAGTGTTCATTTTATCGATTTGAACCAGACGAATGCTGTCATCTATTCTGAAAGAAGGCGGCGCTTCTTCTTCTCCACCAATAAACGCATTTACACCTACTATTATTTTATTTTTGGTTTCAATATTTCTTTGATAAGCATAAGCGCTACCGGCAATTTCATTTTGAATAAATCCTTGCTCTATCGCATTCACACTGCCGCCAAGCGCATCCACTTTTGCAATTAAATTCCAGGCAGCCTCTTCTATTTCATCAGTAAGTTTTTCAATGAAATAACTCCCAGCCAAAGGATCTGCTGTGTCTGCAACCCCGCTTTCAAAAGCCACTATTTGCTGGGTTCTTAATGCAATGCCCGCGGCTTCCTGTGTTGGCAGATTTAGCGCTTCATCATAGCCGTTAGTGTGTAAACTTTGTGTGCCACCCAACACGGCGGCGAGTGTTTGCAATGTTACCCGGCTGATGTTATTTAAAGGCTGTTGCGCGGTAAGTGTGCTTCCGCCGGTCTGTGTATGAAATCGGAGCATCATCGCCTTTTCATCGGTCGCGCCTAAATCTTTCATCATCCTGGCCCACATTCTGCGCACCGCGCGAAATTTTGACACTTCTTCAAAAAGATTATTGTGAGCATTAAAAAAGAAAGAAAGCCTTTTTCCAAAAACATTTATATCCAAACCTTTTTTCAAAGCTGCCTGAACATAAGCCTTTCCGTTGCTTAAGGTGAAAGCAATTTCCTGAACAGCCGTACTTCCCGCTTCGCGGATATGATAACCGGAAATTGATATCGTATTCCATTTTGGAAGCTCCTGGCTGCACCATTCAAAAATATCAGTGATGATCCGCATAGAAGGTTGTGGCGGATAGATATAAGTGCCGCGAGCTGCGTATTCCTTTAAAATATCATTTTGAATAGTGCCTTGTAATTGAGAAAGATCAGCGCCTTGTTTTTTTGCGATGGCAACGTAAAACGCCAGCAAAATAAAAGCGGTTGCATTGATGGTCATTGAGGTTGAAATGTCCTTCAATTGAATTCCTTTGAAAAGCGCTTCCATATCTTCAATAGTATCAATGGCCACACCTACTTTGCCTACTTCCCCTTCAGCGAGCGGATGATCGCTATCGTACCCGATTTGTGTAGGAAGGTCAAAAGCAACACTTAGCCCGTTGACTCCCTGCGATATCAGGAAATGATACCGTTTGTTACTTTCTTCAGCCGTGCTGAAGCCGGCGTATTGCCTCATAGTCCAAAGCTTGCCACGATACATATCCAGCTGTACCCCACGGGTAAATGGAAATTTTCCGGGCTCTTCTTCTAAATTATTTTGAGAAATATCTTTGGATGTATATACTTTTTTTATTTCTATTCCCGAATCCGAAAAAACTTTTTTTATCATAATTATTTGAGATCAAAATATTGTTACATAATTTTCTTAGCTTCAAAATTAATGGCTTCCAAAACAATATTATGAAGAGATGCCTTTGGATTATTAATAAGAAAATCAATAATCTGCTTATTCAGATCCATTCCTGTTGCTTGCGAAGGAAGAGTAGCGGCAAGCTGATTTACAACATAAATATTTTGTTCTTTTAAATTATTGATCGCTTTCCACACCTCAGGTGACACATAAATTTGCTGGCTTATGTTGTAGTCGTATTCTTGTTTTATTGAGTCAATAAGCGTTGTCTGCATTTGCCTGCAAGACAATCCCGGATTATGAATACGAGATAATAGATTTTGAAAAGATATTCTTTCAGAAAGCAATGTAAGCCTTTCATAAGCCTGCAGCCGCATTTTTAAAGTATCAGGATCATTGGCTTTTCTTTCTATTAGATATTTTTTCAACGAAGAAAATTCTGTTAAAAGCCAGACGTTTATCAACAACAAAACCAATAGAAGAATAAGAATTATGGTTTCAAATACAGACATTACTAAATTTTGAAGCAAAAATAATCATTCCCTTACTATAAGGTTGTAAATTTGTGAAATGTCAAAATATAGATTTTAATGATTTTTAATTGACTTTAATGTTGAAAAATCCAAGTCAAATTTCAATCAACTATTCATTCACTTATTAATACAAAGTTCTAAAATATGGAAACAATAACTAAAACCCCCGTCACTTTAACTTCTTCTGCCATAAATGAAATAAAAAAATTAATGAATGCTGCAGATTTTGATTCAGAAAAATATTTACGCATTGGCGTTAAAGGCGGCGGCTGTTCCGGAATGTCTTATCTGTTAGGTTTTGAACTCAAAACAGATAAAGATGAAATTTATGAAATTGATGAAATTCCCTGTATTATCAATCCTGCGCATAGCATCTATTTAACCAATATGGAAATTGATTGGGAAGGCGGCCTCAACTCACGAGGATTTATTTTTAAAAATCCTAATGCGAGTACTACGTGTGGATGCGGAAGTTCGTTTGGAGTTTAATTTTTGAATATTACTTTTAATCACATAAACCAAAAAGTAGTTTTATAAATCTGTAAATGCAACGTTTTACTCAGTTTCAAAGTCAGCCATGAAAAAGAAATATGAAAAAAACGTCCTATTTTTTATTTATCTTATTTATGCTTGCTTCCTGCAAAAAACAGGAACAAATTCCTGCCTGCATAAAATCAACAATTGATGAAAATAAAAATAATTCCAATTGGAAAATTGAAGAAGTGGATGAATACGAATTTCAAAATAAATTAGTTTACGTATTTGTTCCTGTACCTCAGCCAGATGTGCAAACTGAAATAAAAAACAGTGTTTGCACAATGGTTTGCGCCTTGGGTGGAATTGCAGGGATTATGAAATGCAATGGCGAAAGCTTTTATTCAGTTGCAGTATTGAAAAGAGTAATTTGGAAAAAGTAATTTATTTGAATACAGGATTTCCCTACATAAACCAAAAAGTATTTTTTCCCTATTTTTTAACCTCATTCAAACAGATCAATAAAACACAGACCCAATAGCTTTGAGAAACCTGGTTTGAAATTTCTATTTAAAAATCCTTACTTCGTTCCAACCAATTTAGATTTTTCGGATTTTTTTACTTCAGTAGATTGCAAACGTGCCATACCCAATGGTTTGTCTTTTGCAAACTCCATCAATATTGGCGCAGCCACAAAAATGGAAGAATAAGTTCCGGTAATCACACCGATCAGCATTGCAAAAGAAAATCCGCGGGTAACTTCGCCACCAAAAATAAACAATGCAAGAAGCGTTAAAAATACAGTTGCAGATGTCATAATCGTGCGGCTCAGAGTATCATTGATCGCGCGGTTAATAATGGTGGCTTTTGAAGCGCCTTTCATATTATGGCTGTCTTCACGGATCCTGTCAAATACAATTACCGTATCGTTCATCGAGAAACCAACTACTGTAAGTATCGCAGCGATAAAGTGCTGGTCAATTTCAAGTGGGAACGGAACTATATTTTTAAAGAATGAAAATACCGCAAGCGCAACGAAAACGTCGTGAAGCAATGAAACAATTGTTCCAAGCGAATAACGCCAATCCCGGAAACGAAGAAATATATAAAGTATGATTGCCAGCATGGCAAAAATCACAGCTTTTATCGCACCGTTTTCTAGCTCTTTGGAAATAACCGGCTGCACAACCTGTGAGCTTTGAATATTATTTTTCACAAATTGGCCTACCGTAAGATCGGCCGGCAATTCTGGTTTAAGCCCTTTGTATAACCTGGATTCTACAGCGCTATCAGCGTTTTCAACTCCTTTCAAATAGGCGGTGGTTATATCGAGGTGTTTTTCATCGCCAACTGTTTTGAGCACCACATTATCCCCATCCAAAGCCGCTTTTAAATTATCACGCACCTGCTCTGTATTTACCGGCTTATCAAACGCAATCGTATAGCTTCTGCCACCTTTGAATTCAACACCTTTATTGAATCCGTTAAAAAAAGATCCAACACCAAAAATTAAAACCACTACTGAAATTGCATAAGCGACTTTCCTATATTCAATAAATTTATAGGAAGCATGTTGAAATATTTTTTTAGAAAAACTGGTAAAATAGGTAAAATGCCTTTCCCTGGTCATCCAGATATCAGTAACCAACCTGGAAATTAAAATTCCGCAAAAAAGTGAAAGAGAAATACCCAGCATTTGAGTAGTAGCAAATCCTAAAACAGGTCCCAAGCCAAAATAAAATAATATCGCGGCAGTAAGAAATACCGTTACGTGTGCATCAATTACCGGGGCATAAGATCTTTTATACCCATCTTGAACTGCCTGCTGGTGGCTTTTGCCACGGGCAAGTTCTTCTTTTATTCTTTCAAAAATAATCACGTTGGTATCCACTGCCATACCGATTGTAAGTACAAGGCCTGCGATGCCCGCTGCTGTGAGCGTAGCCCCTAAAGCGCTTAAAATTCCAATCGTAAAAAGAAGGTTTAATACGAGTGCAATATTGGCAATCCAACCGGCAGTGTTATAATAAACCAGCATCAAAATAAAAATCACCACAAACGAAATGATAAATGCCATTGCGCCGCCATGAACCGCGGCCTGGCCAAGTGTTGGCCCAACAATTTGTTCCTGTACAATTTTCGCAGGAGCATCAATTTTACCAATCTTCAAAATGCTTGCAAGATCCTGTGCCTGCTCAACTGTAAAATTTCCGCTTATTTCTGAATTTCCGCCTTCGATCGGTTCGTTCACATTGGGTGCGCTGTAAACAATATCATCAAGCACAATAGCAATCTGCCTGTTCACATTATCGGTAGTCAGTTTCGCCCAGATACGGCTACCAGTCGGAGTCATAGTCATTTTAATTGCCGGGCGGCCATGCTCATCATAATCTGCCTTAGAATCTTCTACACCTTCACCTTCTAATTTTGCTTTATCATTGCCGGGAACCGTTTTGATGGCATACAACTCAAAATATTGTTTTCCTGTTTTCTCATTTTTTTCCGGCAGGCCATAAAGAAATTTCACATTAGCAGGAAAATTATTTTTCACAATATCCATATTCAGATATTGATTGGCTAATGCCGTATCTTTCAATTCTATGTTAGCGATTGAAGCAAAGTATTGCTGCTTGCCACTTTGATCCTGCTGCGGCCCGATAAAATGGATCACATTTGCAAGAGGATGAGCATTAGCTAATAATTTTATAGAATCAAGTGCATTTTTTGCGGTATCGTGTGCATTTTTTGCTGTGTCCGCCGTTACTCCGCTAAGATAACCAGCAAGCGCTTTATCCGCATCGTCAATATTTTTTCCTATTTCGCCAATATTATAAACTTCCCAGAATTGCAGGTAAGCAGAAGCCTGAAGTAAATTTCTCACTCGTGCAGGATCCTGAACACCCGCTAATTCAACATTTATTGTTCCCTTATTTACATCAAGATTGATAGATGGCGATGCAACACCAAACTGGTCAATACGCTTTAAAAGAATTTTGTAAGTTTGATTGATCGCGGTCTTTGAAGTGGCTTCAAGATTATCAAGAACTGTTTGATCATTATCAGTTACTTTAATGGTTTTGCCGGGGCCCGCAAACAAAGAAGCAAGGTTAGTTCCGGGATTTTGCTGTTTGAATACCTGGCCGAATAATGTAATATAATCCTGATCGCTTTTTATTTTTTCCGCTGTGGTAGCTGCAAGAGCTTTCAATAAAGCAGGATCTTTGGGATTATTACTTAAAGATTTTAACAATCCATCAAGGCTTACATTCATCGTAACACTCATTCCACCCTGGAGATCAAGACCGAGATTGAGTTCATTTTCTTTCGACTTTTGATAAGTGGTTCCGATAAATGGATATATTTTTTCGTCCCTCGTACTATCCAGTAAATGATGATATCTTTCATTTATGAGCACATCTTTTTGCTCACCGGAAACGCCTGGATGGCTCATCCTTACAGTCTTCTGAGCCTTTTGAAGCATGTTCTTTTCATGGCTGTTAACTACCCATGTGAAAGAAAGTTGGTAAACAGAGATCAGAATAAGCGCAATGGTAAAAAACCACACCAGACCTTTCAATTTCATATCTTAATTTTTAGAAGTTGGCAAAGATAGGGTTTTGAAGTGGGAATTTTCAGGATTTTGAACTCATTTAAGTGCATTGTTCAAATAATAATGTATCAAAACAAACAGCAGAATGGTTGTAATCCAGGCAAAATCTTTTGCTAAGGATTTTGATGAGTTTTGAATAAAGATTTTTAAATCAATTCAAAAAAAAATTGTGGAAACTGAAAAAGTAGCTTTTTACCATTTCCCCTTCGTATTTCTTAAATTTATTGTTTTAGAAAAGAATGGGTTCTTTCCGCTATCGCGTCCATAGATTGATTATTCATACATTTAAAATGGCCAAGAGGGCATTTATCAAATCCGGTTTTAGAGCATGGCCGGCACCACAATTTATTTACCTGGAAAACTTCATACATCGTTTGATAAGGAACCATGCCGAAAGAGGGAACCGTATTTCCCCAAACAGAAAAAATATTTTTTTTGAAAGCAGCTGCAATGTGCATCATTCCAGTATCGTGGCTGATCACTAATTTTGAGTTACGGACAATATCTGCTGATTCATTCAAAGAAAATTTGCCGCATGCATTGTAGATTTTTACCGTATCAGATTCAGCAATCTTTTCACCATTTATAAAATCTTCTTTTCCTCCCAATAAAATAATCGGGTATTGAATTTTCTGTGTCAAATTTTTTAATTTTTCGACAGGCAATTTTTTGGTGTTATGTGCCGCACCAATAGCGATGGCGATGTATCCGTGCAAATGTGAAAATGGAAGATCATCTTTTTTTACCAAATCATTTTCAGGAATAAAATAATCAAGCCCTTCGTTATCATTTATTACGCCAAGCGTTGCTACCGTGGCCATGTAGCGATCTACAATATGCATGTGCGGTAAAAGATCTATTTTAAAATTAGTATAGATCCATTTTTCTATATTGAGTTTATTGAAAGAATGAAAAGGAATTTTTTTAATAGATTTTTTGATTCTTAAAGTGCGAAGGTTATGATGAAGATCAATGATATCATCATATTTTTCATTTTTTATTTCATCAATTGTTTCATTAAGATCATCTCTTAATAAAAGCACTTTATCTACATTTGGATTTGTTTGAATAATCCCTGCAAATATTTTTTTTGTGAGATAATGAATAACTGAATCAGGATATTTTTTTTTTAAACAACGTATAACCGGTGTTGTAAGCACGATATCGCCAATTGAAGAGAACCGTATGATGAGAAATTTTTTGATCACGGGTTAAGTTTATAACACGAATTTTTTATCACGAATTACACTAATTATTTTCAACCAATCAACCGATTAACTAATAAACTAATCAGCTGATTGATCAACTTCCACATAATTCAATTCTTTATGAAAAGTTTCTTCTGTAAAGATGGCTGCCGTCACACTTATTATCATAACAATAATACCTGTAAATAATCCGCTCCTGATGTAGCTGAAATAATTTTGAAACCAGTTGAATAGCAAAAGCATCAGTGGTAAAGCCCCGCGAACCATATTCGGAATTGTTGTAGCTGCCGTGGCGCGCAGGTTGGTGCCAAATTGCTCAGCGCCCATCGTCACAAAAATCGCCCAGAAACCAGTGGCAAAGCCAAGTCCGGCAGCAATCCAATACATATTTGCCGCAGTGCTTTTTTGGGTCTGCATAAAATACAACGCGATCATAACCGCAGTCATCGCGTAAAAAATATACAATGCTTTTTTCCGGCTTTTTAAAAGTTGGCTAAGAAGCCCTGCCAGCAAATCTCCTATTGAAATGGCGATATAGGCATACATGGTCGCCTTGCCTGGATTGATATCTTCCTGCATTCCGAATTGTTTTGCAAATTTGTTTGAAAAAGCAATCAAAATTCCAATTACGAACCATGTTGGAAGACCCAGTAAAATGCTGAAAGCATATTTTTTAAAACGATGTGAATTATTAAAAAACATTAAATAATTTCCTTTCGAAACTGATTTCCCGAGCGATTTGTAGATGCCTGATTCAAAAATGCTTACTCTTAGAAAAAGTAAAAAAATTCCCAATCCGCCACCGATAAAATAACAAATTCTCCAATCAAACTCGCGCGAAATAAAATATGCCACTATCGCGCCGGTAAGCCCGATACCCGCTACCAGAGAAGTTCCTATTCCTCTTTGTTCTTTTTTCAAAAGCTCAGAAACCAAAGTGATACCGGCACCCAATTCTCCCGCCAACCCGATTCCTGCTATAAATCTTGATATTGCATATTGCGGAACTGTTTGCACGAAACCATTGGCGATATTAGCGATTGAGTATAGTATGATCGAGCCGAACAGAACACTCAGGCGGCCTTTTTTATCACCGGCGATTCCCCAGATGATTCCCCCGACCAAAAGGCCTACCATTTGAATTCCTATGATCAGTTCTCCCTTTTTATCAATATCTGTCGCGCTCAGGCCAAGAGAGCGCAGGCTTGGAATTCTCACAATATTGAAAAGCAGCAGATCGTAAATATCTACAAAATAACCTAAGGCCGCAACGATTACTGTAAGTGAAAAAACTCCAACTGATTTTTGGTTCATAAAAAGATGAACTATTTGATAGTTTGCGGTTTATTTTTTTTACTTAAAAACACTTTCCATATAACCGGAAATGTAGTTATTACAACTATTCCGATTACAATCACTTCAAGATGTTCTTTAAGATCAAATCCAAATTCTTTAAAAATAAATCTTTGCAAAAAATGACCACCCAATAACATGCTGCCGACCCAAAGCGTGCATCCCAGAACATTATAATAAGTAAATTTTTTGACATCCATCTCTACAATGCCAGCAACAATTGGTGCAAACGTGCGCACAAAAGGAACGAACCGCGCAATGATTATCGCGCCACCGCCATTTTTTTCATAAAAATCATGCGCCTGCAATAAATATTTTTTCTTAAAGAAAAATGTATCCTTTCTTTCATATAAAAACGGGCCGCTTTTTTTGCCAAACCAATAGCCAATAAAATTTCCTAATATACCTGCGATGGTGATCAAAAACCATAATACACCCAAATCGAGCCATTCGTTTTGGCTTGGAAATAATGCAGCGCTAACAATCTGATCACTGTAAATCCCGGTCACAAAAAGTAAGGCATCCCCTGGTAAAAAAAAGCCAGCGAACAAACCGGTTTCTGCAAATACAATAAATAAAATCATCCATAAGCCGCCGTGTTGAATATAAAATTGCGGATTCAATAATTCCTTTACGTCAATTCCTAAAAAAAATAACAAATCCATTTGAATAATTTTATAAACTATCAGATAATTCGCCTTCCCATTTGCTAACGGCTGAAGTTGCTAAGGCGTTTCCTAACACATTGGTCGTGCTTCTGAACATATCGCAAAAGTGATCTATCGGCAATATTAATGCAATTCCTTCAGGCGGGATATTAAACATGCTGCAAGTAGCGAGAACCACTACCAGAGAAGCTCGTGGCACGCCTGCTATTCCTTTGCTGGTAAGCATTAGCACAAGCAACATTGTTAATTGTGTTCCCAAATCCATGTGAATTCCATAAGCCTGCGCGATAGCGATACTCGCGAATGTCATGTACATCATGCTTCCGTCTAGATTAAAACTATAACCCAGCGGCAAAGTAAATGCTACAATTTTTTCCGGGCATCCAAACCGCTCCAGTTCTTCTGTTAATTTAGGAAAAACCGCTTCACTACTTGTCGTACTGAAGGCGATGAGAAGCGGTTGAGCAATTCGTTTTAATAAAACCGGAATTCTGTTTTTTAAAATAAGATATCCCACAAAAATCAAAACTGCCCATAAAATAAAAATTCCCAGGATAAAATATAAAAGATATAATCCATAAAAATTAAATATTTCCAAACCTTTACTTGCAATCACTGCTGCGATAGCGCCGAAAACGCCAATAGGAGCGAAATTCATAACGTAACCTACCATTTTCAGTATCACGTGCGACACGGCTTCAAGCGCTTTGATCACAGGTTTGGCGTAATCTCCGATGGCAGTGCAGGCAATTCCGAAAAAAACACTAAAAACTACAATTTGCAATATCTCGTTGCCTGCCATCGCTTCAAAAATACTTTTTGGAAAAACATGCCCAACAAAATTGAGCAACGAAAAACTGTGGGTATTTACCATCAGGTCTTTTGCTGCTGAAGTATCGGCTATGCTAAGATTGATGGCGGAGCCTGGTTTGAAAAAGTTAACAAGGATAAGCCCGATCAGCAAGCTCATCAATGACGCGGAAACAAACCACAGAAGCGCTTTGCCACCAATGCGGCCTACTGTTTTCAAATCGCCCAATTTTGCGATGCCTACAACAAGAGTAGAAAACACAAGTGGCGCGATGATCATTTGCACCAATCTTAAAAAGATGGTGGTTAATAATTTTATGTTTTCTGAGAAAGAAGCAATAAAAGGAGGGGATGATTTTTCATGAACGATATATCCCAAAGCAACACCAAATACCATTGATATAATAATCCACATGGTAAGCTTATTTTTTTTCACCGTCTCAGATATCATTCAATTGAAAATTAATTCGCAATATAATATTTATAAGTTATGCGCTTCTATTAAAATTTATGCGAATGGTTATTATTTTTAAATATTATTTCAGTACTTTTCCAAATCTATTTTAATAAAAATCAAACAAAAATTTATGAGTCTTTTTGTGAGAAAACCAATGAATGTTTTAATGAATGAGGCATCTGAAACAGGGAGTCATACTTTAAAACGTACACTTGGCCCAACGGCGTTAGTAGCTTTGGGCATTGGCGCCATTATAGGTGCAGGGTTGTTTTCAATAACAGGCTTGGCAGCTGCAAATAATGCCGGTCCAGCCATTACAATTTCATTTGTGATAGCGGCATTGGGTTGCCTTTTTGCGGGGTTATGCTATGCAGAATTCGCTTCCATGATTCCTGTAGCGGGTAGCGCATATACCTATTCTTATGCTACAATGGGAGAGTTTATCGCATGGATCATCGGATGGGACCTTGTGCTGGAATACGCAGTGGGCGCAGCAACAGTTGGTATTAGCTGGAGCCGTTACCTGGTAAAATTCCTTGAAGGCTTTGACGTTCATCTTCCACAATCTCTTATTGCCGGCCCGTGGGATGGAGGCATAATTAATATTCCGGCTGTAGGCATTATTGTGCTGATGAGTTTATTGTTAATGAAAGGAACAAGCGAAAGCGCGACTGTAAACGCATTCATTGTTGTAATTAAAATTTCTGTGGTTCTTGTATTTATCATTCTTGGATGGAAATATATTAATAATGCTAACCTGCATCCTTATCTTATTCCTGCTACAGTGCCCGGCCACGAAGGATTTTATGTACATGGCTGGGGTGGGATTATCAGGGCGGCGGCGATCGTATTTTTTGCCTATATTGGTTTCGATGCTGTTAGCACAGCTGCGCAGGAAGCAAAAAATCCAAAGAAGGATATGCCGATTGGAATTCTCGGTTCACTTCTTATCTGCACCATTCTTTATATTTTGTTTGCACACGTTTTAACCGGTGTTACCAACTATCAAAATTTTGCAGGAAAAGATGGCATTGCGCCAGTTGCCCTTGCTATTGAAAAGATGGGCCATGCCGATGCTGCCGGAATTATACATCCTGATTATCCATGGCTAAACCGTGCGATTTTAGTTGCGATCCTGGGCGGTTATTCTTCAGTAATATTAGTAATGCTATTGGGCCAAAGCAGGGTTTTCTTTAGCATGAGTAAAGACGGATTGATTCCAAAAATCTTCTCAGCAATAAATCCAAAATCACAAACCCCGGTAGCCAGTAATTTTCTTTTCATGATATTGGTAAGCGTTTTTGCTGCGTTTGTACCCGCACGCGTAGTAGGTGAAATGACGAGCATTGGAACTTTATTTGCATTCATTTTGGTTTGCGCCGGAATATGGATCATGCGCATTAAAATGCCTGAACTGCCACGGGCTTTTAAAACACCATTAGTTCCTTTAGTTCCTATCTTAGGAATTGTAACATGTTTTTTCATGATGGCTTTTCTGCCCCCGGATACCTGGATACGATTGATAGTGTGGATGCTGATAGGGCTGGATATTTATTTGGTTTACGGAGCGAAAAACAGCCATCTTGGTGATGGCACAGATAATAGGAGAGGTATGAGAACAGCTAGAAAAGTAGGCTTGGGTTTGGCCATTTTATTAATAATTGCAGGATTTTGGCACCAGTTAACAGTTGGCTTTGACGCTGATTATACGTTGTTAATAATCGCTATCCTGTTCGCAGTGTTCCATTTATTTCTCTATGCATCAAATATGAGAAAACATAAAAAGGAAATAGAAAATGCCTGATGAAATCAATTTCAAAAAACTATCTTTTAATTTATATAAGAATAATTATTTTTCGAAAATCGAAAAACTATATTTTCACTTTTCAGGGAAGATTAGCTTTATCTGAAATCCATTCCCAGGTTATACATTACAAAACTCCAGATGTCTGCGGCTTCATCTATTTGCTTGCTGGTGGGCATTCCTGCACCATGGCCTGCTTTGGTTTCGATACGGATCAATGTTGGATTGGTGCTAATATTATCCTCTTGCAAAGCAGCCGCAAATTTAAAGCTGTGCGCAGGAACAACTCTATCATCGTGATCTGCCGTGGTTATTAAAGTCGCCGGATATTTTGTACCCGGTTTTAAATTTTGCAAAGGGGAATATTTATATAGATTCTCAAAATCTTCTTTCTTATCACTTCTTCCATATTCGGTGGCCCATGCCCAACCGATAGTAAACTTATGGTAACGCAACATATCCATCACGCCAACCTGCGGAATGGCTACCTTAAAAAGATCAGGCCGTTGAGTAATAGAAGCTCCAATAAGCAAGCCTCCATTGCTTCCACCACGAATCGCCAATTTTAACGGATTGGTATATTTTGTATCAATTAAATTTTGTGCCGCACCAATAAAATCATCAAAAACATTTTGTTTATTTTGTAACATTCCTCCTTTATGCCATGCTTCACCATATTCATTTCCACCGCGCAAATTCACCACAACAAATACGCCACCCTGTTCAATAAAAAATGCATTGGAAATAGAAAACGCCGGAGTCATAGGGATATTAAATCCGCCATATCCATACAGCAGCACAGGATTATTCCCATTCAATTTTAATCCTTTTTTGAAAGTGATGAACATCGGAACTTTTGTTCCGTCTTTGCTTTTAAAAAATGATTGGACAGTTTCATACTTATCTGTATTAATTTTCACTTCACTCTTTCGGAATAAATCTGTTTTTCCTGTGGCAATGTTGTATCTGAAGATAGCCGGCGGATAGTTGTATGAAGAATAAGAATAAAAAATTTCTTTATCATTTTTGTAACCACCAAAGCCAGCAGCAGAGCCTATTCCGGGTAATTTTATTTCTCTTTCAAAATAACCTTTATAGTCCGTTTGGTAAACCCTGCTGGATGCATCCTGCAGATAAGTCAGAAATAATTTTCCCCCGGCAGTACCAGCGCTCTCCAGCAATTCTTTTCTTTCAGGAATAATAATTTTCCAGTTTTCTTTTGCAGGATCTTTTGGATCAATTAATACTACTTTATAATTTGGTGCATCTGAATTGGTTCTTACCAACATTTTATCTCCATCGTTATCAATAAAGTTTGCCTCCGTGTCAAAACCTTTTATCAATAAAATAAAATCATTTTTAGTAGAAGCATTCTTCATGTCTTTTATCCATAATTCAGTGCCACTGGTTCCTTCGCTTTCGCTCAACATTAAAAAGCGCTCATCTTCTGTAAGCCCTGCTCCTACTGTTCTTAAAGGATGATCTTTATTTTCATAAATTAATGCATCTTCACTTTGTGGCGTACCTAATTTGTGATAATAAACTTTATGAAACTGATTTTGTGTGGTTAGTTTATTTCTTTCATCAGGCGCAGGGTAACGGCTGTAATAAAACCCGTCATCACCTTTCCACGAAGTACCGCTGAACTTAATAAAATCCACTTGGTCTTTTAGCAAAGTTTTATCTTTTACATCCAGAACATGTGCTATCTGCCAATCACTGCCTGCCTGGGCTTCAAGATATACTGCGTACTTTTTATTTTTGCTAAAAGCAGGTGTGCCAATTGCCGCAGTACCATCTTTGCTCATCACATTCGGATCAATAAAAACTTCCGGTTTTGCGTCCAATCCTTTTTGGCGGTAAAGCACAGCCTGATTTTGCAGCCCATCATTTTTATAAAAATAATAATAATCACCTTCCTTGAACGGCGAGCTATATCGGGCATAATTCCACATCTCCTGAAGCCTGGTTTTTACTTTTTCCCGAAAAGGAATGGTGGAAAGATAATCCTGGGTTACTTTATTTTCTTCTTTCACCCATTCTTTGGTTTCAGCGCTGTTGTCATCTTCGAGCCAGCGATATGGATCTTTTACTATGGTTCCGAAATAATCATCTTGCTGATCAGTTTTTTTTGTGTCAGGGTATTTTATTTGCGAAAAACTTAGAGTTGTTATAGACATCAGCGAGAAAAAAATAAAGAGCTTCATAATAAATTTATTTAGAATGAAGATAAAATAATTTAAGCAGCCATATAAATGAGAAATAAAAAAATTGACAAAGAATAATAAAGAATCAATTATCCTATCCCATCCACCTGGACTACTTTATTAATTTTGGCTACCAATCCCTGTAATACTTTACCAGGGCCACATTCAGTGAATTTTGTTGCGCCATCTGCGATCATTTGTTCAACAGTTTGCGTCCATTTTACCGGGCCAGTTAATTGTGAAATAAGATTTGATTTTATTTCAGCAGGATTGGTTACCGCTTTGGCAACAATGTTTTGGTAAACGGGACACAAAGGTTTTTCAAAAAAGGTATTTTCAATTGCATCCGCTAATTTTTCTTTTGCAGGCTGCATTAATGGCGAATGAAAAGCGCCCCCAACAGGAAGCATAAGCGCCCGCTTTGCGCCAGCTTCTTTCAATAAAATGCACGCTTCTTCAATTCCTTTTATTGAACCGGAAATAACCACCTGCCCCGGGCAATTATAATTTGCCGCAACTACAGTTTCATTAATTATAGAAGCGCATATTTCTTTTACTTTTTTATCATCAAGGCCAAGAATAGCAGCCATTGTTGAAGGATTAATTTCACAAGCTTTTTGCATTTCTTTCGCCCTGATAAAAACTAACTTTAATGCATCCCGAAAGCTTAAACATCCATTGGCAACAAGAGCGGAAAATTCTCCCAATGAATGGCCTGCAACCATATTAGGCTCAGATTCAGCAATTGTTTTAAAAGCAATGACGGAATGTAAAAAAACTGCTGGTTGGGTAACCCTTGTTTCTTTCAATTCATCGGGGGAGCCAAAAAACATTATATCAGAAATAGGAAAACCTATAATTTCATTCGCCTCCTCGAAAAGCAACTTTGCCTGTTCATCTTCATCATATAAATTTTTTCCCATCCCCATAAATTGCGATCCCTGGCCAGGAAAAATAAACGCATGTTTCATTGTCTGTTTTTTATTATCTCCTTTTAATTAAATCGGCCTGAATTAAATTAATAAATTCATTGCGTGTTGTCTGCTTTTCAAATTCACCATGAAAAGCAGAAGTAGTGGTAATAGAATTCTGTTTTTGAACGCCGCGCATCATCATACATAAATGCTCCGCCTCAATAACTACGGCCACTCCCAAAGGATGCAACGATTCCTCGATCGCGTTCAAAATTTCTGTTGTGAGCCTTTCCTGTACCTGCAATCTTCTTGCAAAAACATCAACAATGCGCGCCAGTTTACTTAAACCGGTTATCCATCCATTTGGAATATATGCGATATGTGCTTTGCCAAAAAAAGGCAACATATGATGCTCACACATACTGTACAATTCTATATTTTTAACAATGATCATTTCACTTACATCTTCATGAAATTTGGCGGAATTTAAGATTGCTGCTGCGTCTATTCCATATCCCTGGGTGCAATACTGCATTGCCTTTGCAATGCGTTCCGGAGTTTTTAATAAGCCTTCGCGATCAGGATCTTCACCTATTAAACGTATAGTTTCACGATAGTTTTTCATCAGACCGTGCGTCACATCCTCATCATATTGTTCAATCTTTTTATAAGCCATAAAATGAAAATATATTTTTATAAAAATTATAATACCGGGTATTCTGCAAAATTTCTTGGAGTTTCGTATAATCGTACCTGTAAGTCTAAATCAGTGTTTAGTTTCGCACGCAAAATATTATAAATTATTATTACAATATTTTCAACAGTAGGATTAAGATTGGAAAATTCAGGCAAATCTAAATTTAAGTTTTTGTGATCAAATTTTTCAATGATATTGTCTTTGATGGTATCACTCAAAAATTTCAGGTCAATTACGAAACCGGTGTCAGAAGCAGGATCGCCCGTTACTTTTACTTCCATCTCATAATTGTGCCCGTGATAATTCGGGTTATTGCATTTACCAAAAACCGCATTGTTTTTAGCTTCATCCCATGCAGAATTATGCAGACGGTGCGCTGCGTTGAAATGCTCTCTTCTGTAAACTGATACTTTTTTATTCATTCTTTAAAATAAAAAATTCATACACTTACTCACCAAAATATTCCACATAAATACGCGGAGTTTCATACAATTTTATACAATGTAATTTTATTTCCCTGGGCAAATGTGGATTTAGCTGATGCCAGATTGCCATGGCAATATTTTCAGTAGAACACATTTTTTCATGTAAAAATTCCACATCAATATTCAGGTTTTTGTGATCTAACTTCTCTAAAACAAATTCGTTGATCAGCAAGCTTAAAATTTTCACATCAAATAAAAAGCCGGTGTCTTCCACAACTTTCCCCTTAACGGTTACATGCAATTCGTAATTGTGGCCATGCCAGTTTTCATTGGCGCATTTCCCAAAAACGACTTCGTTCCTTTCTTTATCCCACGCGGGGTTATACAACTTATGGGCAGCGTTAAAATGTTCTATGCGCGTTAAATAAACCATGCACCGGAATAATAATTTTTCGCAAAGGTAAACCCCGAAAATCAAAATACGATTGTAAATGCGAAATTTGCAAAATGAATGTATTAGTTGTTGCTGCTACCAAATTGGAGATAGAACCTTTTTTAAAAAAGAATAATAAAGCGGATGTTTTAATAACAGGTGTAGGAGTTCCGGCAACAGTTTTTCATCTTACAAAAAAATTAATTTCAAAAAACTATGATTTCGTTTTCCAGGCTGGCATTGCCGGAACGTTCAACGATTCTATAAATTTGAAAGATGTTGTATTGGTGAGAGAAGATACTTTCGGTGATCTTGGAATTAATGAAAATGGAAATTTTAAGACATTGTTCGAAGCTTCATTTTCAGATAAAAATGATTTCCCATACACAAATGGCTGGCTTGTAAATAATGATTCCTTTTTTGAAAAAAAAATATATCCATTTGTAAAAGCAATTACAGTAAACAAAATAACAAATGATCATTTGCAAATAAAAAACATGCAACAAAAATTTTCCGCGCAGATTGAAAGCATGGAAGGCGCTGCGTTTCATTATGTTTGCCTTCAGCAGAAAATAAATTTTTTACAATTACGTGCCATTTCAAATATTGTAGGTGAAAGAGATAAAACAAAATGGCAAATTAAAAATGCGGTTAATAACCTGAATGAAGAATTAATAAAAATTATTGACAACTTATAAATATCATGATGAACTTTACGCTTGGATTTTCTCCTTGCCCAAACGATACTTTTATTTTTGATGCATTAGTAAATAGCAAAATAAAAACCGGTGATTTTAATTTCAACGTGCGCCTTGAAGATGTAGAAACTTTAAATGAAATGGCAAAAAAGCAGGTGCTTGATCTTACAAAAATCAGTTACGGCGTATTGCCATTGGTTGCGCAAAATTATAAAGTACTCAATAGCGGAAGCGCCTTGGGTAAAGGAGTTGGGCCGCTGCTGATTTCAAAAGACGCTGTTGATTTTAACGATGTTGATAGATACACTATAGTTATTCCCGGGGAAAATACTACCGCGCATCTTTTATTTTCTCTTGCATTTCCAAATGCAAAAAATAAAGTTTTTAAAAGATATGATGAAATAGAACAATCAGTGCTTGAATCAGAAAATGTATTGGGCGTAATCATTCATGAAAACCGTTTTACTTACCAGGAAAAAGGATTGCATAAAATTATAGACCTGGGAAATTTTTGGGAAGAAAAAACATCATTGCCTATTCCTTTGGGCGGTATAATTGGCAAGAGAAATATTGACGAAAAAACATTGATGCAAATAGATGCACTGATAAAACAAAGCATGGAATATGCATTTGAAAATTATCCATTAATCACTGATTATGTAAAACAACATTCGCAGGAAATGGAACTGGAAGTAATGAAAAAACACATTGATCTTTATGTAAATAAATTTTCTATCAATCTGGGTAAGGAAGGAAGAAACGCGGTTCAACAATTCATGAAAGTTTATCGCAATACCCGGGAAAATAGTAACCAGGTTTTTTCAGATGATGAGCTTTTTTTGGAGGAAGAGAAATTTCCTGTTTAAATATTTATCTTAGTCTGTAAAATAACTGTGTCAAAGTTCAAATCAGCTATTAATGTAAAAAGGCATTGCTAATCAATGCCTTTTCTTTAGTGAACCCATTGGTACAAAACTCGAATCATTTATTGGA
The DNA here is from genome assembly GCA_030853195.1 of Bacteroidota bacterium. Lineage (GTDB taxonomy): Bacteria > Bacteroidota > Bacteroidia > Chitinophagales > Chitinophagaceae > Ginsengibacter. The sequence continues at coordinate 81,919 of JALYVO010000004.1, forward strand.
AGATTTAAAACTTTTATGTGATTTATTAGCTGCATAAGAGTATCAAGGCAGGTCCCTACCGAACAAATGTCAAACTATTTTTTGGAAGATTAAAATTATTGGTACGATTGGCAGCTTAATTTGACATAAGCAATGATAATTTTGCAAGGCAACAGCAGGTATTGGATACTCATATCAGGTAAAGATGGAAGTGAAGGGGGTAGTAATAGAATTAAAGGAATAGGATGCAGTTACTCCCTTTGTTCAAGATAGTATCGTGTGGAATAGGCAGTATATGATGGGTAAATTTGTTCAAAAAATATTTTGAGCAGGCTTCCATTAAAAAGCCAGATATCGTTAGCGTCATCAATTTTTATCTTTATTCCCCGATTTTGTAAACTAACATTTCGCCCATTCTTTTATTATAATTTCTTTTGCCTTTATTGATAATTGGCGGGTTTTACCAGTTAGGAAAGGCCGGGATTGAGTTTCTGACTGACCTCCCTCGTGTAGGTGCTTCCGATGGGGATAGAGGTTTTTCCAATATTAATTTCAGTGGCTGAAAACGAATCGATGTGTATTATTGAAATAATAAACGACCTGTGTACCCGCATGAATAGATCAGCAGGCAGATTTTCGGTGAAATAGGTCAAGGTTTTATGTGTGACCACCTGACCATTTAGAGTGTATATTTTAATGTGTTGTGCTATTAACAAATGTTGATAAAGAAAGTGGAGGTTTTAATTAAAAATTGATGTTGTGAAGTGTCTATGTAAGTGACTAAACAATCATAAACAAATGCACAACATCAGAACGAATTTCAATAAATTTTACGGGATTTGCAAAGAGTTTTTTGAACAGGAAACGGATACAAAAAATAACTTTCATTTTTATCCTGTAAAGCCTAAGATGAATGATTTGAAAATAGTTGCCTTGTCCTGTTGCATGGAAGCATTAGGCATCGACTCTGAAAATTTATTATGGAGTAAACTGAAGACAGATTATGCTTCATTATTTCCTGATCTGATCGACAGAAGCCGTTTTAACAGGCGGCGAAAACGGTTACAGCCTTTTATCGGAAAACTTCAGGATAAGGTAGGATCATGTCTTCAAAACCTAAGCGGGACAATGGTTGTAGACAGCGTGCCTGTTCCGGTTGTAAAGATGGCGAGAGAAAAATCCTTCAGGGCATTTAAAAAAGATTACCAAACCGCTCCGGCTAAAGGATACAGTGCGGTAAACAAAGGCTGGTTCATCGGGTATAAGTTACATGTGATAATTTTTGATAACGGCGTTGTACAGCAGAGCGGGATTACTAAAGGAAATGTTCATGATATTAATTTCCTGAAAGAGCTTGAAAACCTGCCGGAAAGAAAACAGCTTTTAGGTGACAGGGCATACATTTCTAAAACTTTGCAAATGGATTTATTTGACAGTTATAAAGTAAGATTAAAAGTGCCGTTCAGAAACAATCAGTATGAGTATAAAAAACATCCGAAAAGACTTAAATCAAAAAGACAAATGATCGAAACTTTCTTTGCTCAAATGTGCGATCATTTAAATTTGAAACGCAATTATGCAAAATCTTATGAAGGGTTGGCAGTAAGATTTGCCTCAAAGCTATCTTCTATGTCAATTTTGCATTGGATTAATCATTTAAACGGAAGAAAATTAGCACAAATCAAACATGCTCTCAGTTTTTAGTAGCACAACACGTTATATTTTAATATAATCCTTAAGGCCTTCCATATATAGTATATCCCTTGAGCAGAATTTTAACCATTTTTTTATCTGCCTTTACATAAATAAAGGGATCGATACGCTGCACATTTTCATGCGTTGGCTCGTGGGTGCTATTACTATTGAAAATATTTAGTCATTATTAGTGTGTGTCCAAATGATATTATAAGTTACCGGCGTAAACCCGGTCGCAATTGATGCAGCGAGTTTCATATGCTTTTGGGCTTCTTCGTTCTTCAGCATATTTTTAAAATCCTCCAGTGTTGCCCATTGAGCGTAATTGGTAACTGTTTTGCCGTCGTCACCCATGTGAATATTTGCAGAAATGTAGCCGGGCATTTTACTCATAATTTGTTGGGTAGCCTCTTTCAGGTTCTCAAACAATTCTGATTGTTTTTCAGGCTCTACCGAAAAAACATTAATCAGTGTACAAATTTTTTTATTACTGTTAATCGTTGTCATATACTTTTTTTAATTTCTACAAAAGTATAAACATAAATGACCCTTAGAATTACCAAATGGCAAGAAAAGTTGGTTAACGGATTTGTTTTCTTATTCTGCTAAGAGACGTAGGTGTCATTCCCAAAAAAGAGGCTAATTGTTTTAAGGGAATTTTCTGCATCAGGTTTGATTGTTGCATAGCCGCCAAATAGCGTTCCTCAGCAGTAAGGGTTTGGTAGCTGATGATACCATTAATGACTTTTAAAAAAGCATTTTCCCAAAGGAGTCTGCCGAAGCATTGCCATTGCGGAAATTTTTCGAACAGATACCCATAGAATTTTTATCTATGGCAAGTAAAGTAGTATCTGTTATTGCCTGGATATTAAATTGAGTTGGGTTGTCTGATTTCAAACCCGATAGCTCTGCAAAAAAATCATTCTCAAAAATTAACCATGCAGTAACCTGCTCGCCACCTTTATCAAACCAGATGCGAACACCACCCGGTTTTACAAAGTAATAGTTTGTTGAATAGTGATGCTCCCTTAATACATACGCATCCCTTTTAAAGGAAATTTTTTTGAAGTAAGACAAAATGCATTCTAAGTCCCTATCATCAATGTTGATTTTTGACTTTATGAAATGTACAAGTTCATCCATGAAAATTTTAATAAATTGTTTATAAGGAAGAATTTCAATACCGTAAAATTATAATAAGAAAAATAGAAAAAAAGAGCAATATTAAGATGTTGTGAGCAGGGTGCACCAACAAGAGAAAACATCTGAAATAACAAGAAAATTAGTTCTTTTAAATAAATCGAATGGGTTGCGCACTTATTCCTAGCCGTGTCTCTTTGCATGGCTTTAGCTTAGAATGGATACGGCGTTATCATTGCTGCCGTGTGTCGCCATACACATAGCCCAGCTATGGAGACACGGCAAAGGGTGCGATAACGGACATACTCTCTCCTTATTACTTGTAGTGTGTCGAGAAGTTTAGGGACAAGCAGCAAACCGATGCCAGTGGTTCGTTACTTCTTTCCTTTTAAAATTTACCACTTCTGAAATCAGCGTATGCCTGATTCATTTCTTCTTCCGTATTCGTGACAAAAGGACCACGAGCTACTATTGGTTCGTTTAATGGTTTTCCTGCTATAAAAATTAACCGTAATTTTTCATTGGCTTTAATAATTATTTCGCTTGTGTCAACTTTTTCTTTTACACTGTCCAGCAATAGAACTTCTCCTTTTTCGGCTTTCACTTCGTTGTCTCCAAATACTCCGGATCCTTCCAAAACATATATAAAACCATTGTAGTCGGAAGGTAAATCCTGGTTTGCTGTATGTTCGGAATCAATAATTATTTCTACAAAAATTACCTTAGCGTAGTTTTTTGTTGCCGATACAACATCGCCGGAATTACCGGAAAATACACGGTAATTAACACCTCCTTCTTTTCGTACAGGAACTTTGTCACTTAAAATGTCCTGGTAACGAGGTGGTGCCATTTTGTTGGCTTTTGGTAAGTTTACCCATAATTGAAGGGTATGTACGGTAACATTTTCAGGCGGCGCTTCTAAATGCATAATCCCACTTCCTGCGGTCATCCATTGCGCATCTCCCGGTTTTAAAATACCACTTCCGCCTTTGTTATCGGAGTGTTCTAATACTCCATCAATAACATAAGTTACCGTTTCCATCCCACGATGTGGATGTGTGTCAAAAGCATCCTTTTGAAATATATCTTCTGCCATTATTAAGAAAGGATCAAATTCTTTCGAATCTCCTGACGGTAATACGAGACCTGCTGAATGAATCTCACTGCTTTTTTTCAGTTGAACTTTCCAGGTCTTTTTTATTTTTCTTTGTGCTTTTATACTCATTGTCTTAAATTTAAAGTGTTCTTTTGTTTAGTGACTGCGCTGAACTAAAAATGAAGTGAACGTGGAAACCCCTTGAATGAAATTCATTTCGGAACCACAGCTCATTGTTACCACGTTATTCAGGCTAGCAGCAAATCATTTGGTGCTTGCAAAGCATTCTTTCTATAGCTGAATAATTTGTTATTATACATAAATGACGCTGCAAGAATACCTAAAAAAATCAATGGCATTATTGCAACTGACAGCGGGTCGCCACTTGATGTGTGGGCAATAAATGCTGAAATAAATGTGATTGCAAATCCCATATAAGCCATGTCTTTTATTTCTTTAGGTATAAACGGAATCAACAAAACCAGTGCGCCGATAATTTTTGCGGTTGCCAGTTCAATTCTGAAGTAAGCCGGAAACCCAAGATGAACAAAGGCAGCTTTCATTTCTTCGTTTGTAAAATAACCAAAGGCACTAAAAAGCATCATGGCTCCAAGTATGCCTGTAGCTATCCAGTAAATAATTTTATTCCTTTTCATTTTGTTTACTATTTATTTGTGATTATAACTTAATTAAATTTTGAAGTGCTAAAGGACCTTTTGCCTGTTGAACTCTGCCGGCAGATAATGTACCCAGGTCAATCGGAGCAAAGCCAATGTTCTTTATCATTTCACCAACTTGTTGTTTGGCTTCATTGTCATCTCCCGACATAAAAAGTACCCGGTGCCCGTTTTCCTGAACCGGATCATCTGCCAATAATTTAAAATTGAGGGTGTTGAATGCTTTTACCACATGAGCGCCCGGAAGATGCTCCTGAACAATTTCGCTTGACGCACGGTTGCCCAAATCAGCCATTTTAAAATCGGGACTTATGTAATGATTACAAGCATCAACTACTATTTTGTCTTTCCAATTGGTAAGGTTGGTCAATGTTTGTGCCTGCAGCCAGGGCATGGCTAAAATTACCATGTCTGCTTCGGCTGCTTCAGCAGCAGTAACCGCTGTTGCTCCTTTACCTAATTGCGCAACTGTTTCTTTTAATGACTCAGGCTGTTTGCTGTTGCTGATCTTTACGGCATAACCGTTATTCAGCAAGTGAGTTGCTATGGTTTTACCGATATTTCCTGCACCGATTATTCCTATTGTTTTTTTCATTTTTATTTTTTTATGATTATTTGGTTATGCAAAGATGCCTGCATAACGAGGCTCTCTCCAATGACATTTGAAGGAAAAAAATCTTGACATTTGTCAAGAGCCGATAAAAAGAAGCGAACTATTTTTTTGTCAATTGGCTTCTTACCCTGCTTAAGGTTTCAGCAGAGATGCCGATGTAGGATGCAATCATGTGTAGGGGTACACGGTTGCTGATAGAATAATATTTCGAAATAAAGTTGCTGTATTTTTCTTCTGCAGCTAGAGATATACTGTTATGAATTCTTTCCTGCAAAACCACCACATTTTTGTTGAGCGTGTTATTTACGAATTCGTTGAAAGCGGGAACTGTCTTGCGAATCATTTCAAAGTCTTCTTTCTTTAATAATAAAATTTCACTATCCTCAATGGCATCAATATTATATTTTGAAGGCAAACCTGAATCCATGCTTTCTCTGTCGCCTGTCCAATAATTTTCAGGGGCAAACTGCATAATGTGTTCATGACCTTTATCATCCAGATAATACAAACGAAGAAAACCTTTTAACACAAAAGCATTGAAGCGGCTAATATCTCCCGCCTGTAAAAGATATTGCCGTTTACGAAGTTTTTTAAATGAGGAAAGCGATTCAATCAACTCATAATCCTGATCGGTTAAAGTAATTTTATCTTCTAAATATTTTTGGAAAGTGTCAAACATTATTTTAATACAGCTTGGCAAAATTAGACTTATGCTGGTCAGCAAAGTCATGAATGTTTAAATATGTGTAGGATGTCGTTTAGGGTTCTGACTAACGTTTTATAAGTGTATTCTTAGCCGTGTCTCTTTGCATGGCTTTAGCTTAGCAAGAACACGGCGTTATCATTGCTGCCGTGTGCCGCCATACACATAGCCCGGCTATGGAGACACGGCAAAGGAAAGAGTTTTTCATTCGTCGCTTTACAATCCTCAATAAGGCCGCATACCAATAAAAAAGTGCTACTCCAATTTTATATTGGCCTGTAATCTTCGCCTAATGTAAATGCTTTAATAAAAAAGTATCCCCAAAACCACAACCTTTTGGCATTCTTCACTTAGTAAGCCCCAGTAACTTTTATGAAATGCAAAAAATAATTTATATTTATTTGGAATGTTCATTCCAATATTATATTTTTGAGAAATGGAAAAAGAAAAGGCAAATCATCTTAGCTGCAATGAAGTTATTTATTGCAACGGATATTCAGCAACACCCATGTCAGTAATTACCGATTGATATTTTTTTACTATAAATGGAATGAATATTCACTCCAAAATTAAACAAAAACAATGAAAACAATTTTTATTACCGGCGCTTCTTCAGGTTTAGGAAAAGCCACAGCTAAACTATTTGCTTCCAAAGGTTGGAATGTTATAGCAACAATGCGCAATCCTGAAAAAGAACAGGAACTTTCACAATTACCTAATGTCACACTATTACCATTAGATGTTACTAATCCTGAGCAGATCAAATCAACTGTCAGGGCGGCACTTGCTATAGGAGATATTGATGTTGTATTTAACAATGCAGGATATATGTTAGCCGGACCGGTAGAAGGCACAACTGATGAGCAATTAGTAAGACAGGTTAATACCAATTTCTTAGGTGTAGTAAGAGTAACTCAGGCATTTATTCCTTATTTCAGGGAAAAGAAAAGCGGTTTATTTATTATCACTACATCACTCGGGGCTTTTATTCCTGAACCTTTTATGTCCTTATATCAGGCTACAAAGCGTGGATTAGAAGGATGGATTGGCAGTGTTTATTTCGAATTGAGCAAATTTGGAATTGGAATCAAATCAATTGTACCCGGATTTATGAAAACCGATATAGCTACACGTTCCCTTGATATGGCCCAACATGAAGCTTATAGCACATTATTAAATCAGGTGGTAGCTTTTTTTTCCAGCCCTCAAGCCTCCGCTGGTGCATTAGATCCTGCAATAGTTGCTGAAGTAGTATTTACCGCAGCAACTGATGGAAAAAATCAATTAAAATATTTAGCAGGTGCAGAACCAGTTAAACGAATAGCTGAATTAGAGGAAAGGGGTGTTGATGCAACAAGAGAAATTGTTGACCATATGTTTTTTGGTTAATAGAATTGTATGGAAGTGGTTACTATTATAAACTGCTTCCATACCATAATTTAAAATCAAAGAATTATAAAATGGCTTTAATTGCATTTACTTAACAGATTGAGCTATCAATCTTTTCAGATAATTTAATTTGGAATATTCATTCCAATCATTACATTTGCATGTGGACAAAAAAGAAAAAATTATACATGGAGCAATGAAACTGCTGGTCGAAAAAGGAATGCAGGCTACTCCTATGTCAGCTATAGCCAGAGAAGCAAGCACCGGAATGGGAACTATCTATAATTACTTTGCAACCAAAGAAGAACTTGTAAACGCGATATTTATTTACATTAAGCTGGATCAGATTAAAAATATAATGATTCCCTTATCAAATAAAAACATTAAAAAGCAATTTGATCATTATTATAGTGGCATCATAAATTATTTGATTAATCATCCCACCTATTTTCATTACCTCGATCAGTTTCACAGTTCCCCAATTCTTTCTACTGCTGCAAAGGATCAAGGCTTGAAAACCATTACACCAATTGTTGATCTAATCATAGAAGGGCAAAAGCAGGGTTTGATAAAATCAATTGGTATGAGAGAACTTTTGGAATTTTTGGACGGAGGTCTCATGAGTTTTTCAAGGTGGATGCTGGTGGAGAAAAAATCTCTTACAACTAAGTTATTACATAACCAAATGCTCATCGCCTGGGATGCAGTAAAACGATAATTTTTTTAAAAACACGTGGAACGAGTGTTCGTTCCACGATAAACAAATATTTGTCTTTGTATTCATAAAAATGTATGTTTAAATAGTATATTTTTAAAAAATTATCATTTATCAAGATAGTCGGGAGGGAACAATTTCTGCCCATGCTTTTCGGCAATTGCAATTAGTTTTTTTGTGCCTTCTGCATCTATTGGCGGAGGGGGAACAAATGTTCCGAAGGGAACAGGCTTGCCTACTTCTGCAAAAAAATCTTCCAGACCGGCTGGAACAACCACACACCATAAGCGGGCGACTTTATCTGTTTTGTTTTTAAAGAAATGCGCTAACCCTCCTGTAGGAATTGTTGCAAAAGAACCTTTGGCTGCTGTAAATGTTCCGTCTTCGGTTTTAATTTCAACTTCACCATCCAACACGTGAAAAGTTTCCTCGAAAGCTTCATGAGAATGAGGACCAGGGCCGCCACCGGGCGGCACCAACATTTCGATAACAGCGTAAGCGCCTTCAGTTTCTTTACCGGAAATAACAACGCGGTAAGAATCGCCGACAACTGAAAGAGCTTGTCCCTCTTGTGCCCCAACGATTTTGAGGGGCTTCTTTTTATTTTCCATCATGTTTATTTTAATCAACTTTCTTTAAAAGCTTTTACAATTGGTTTCAGTTCAGCGTTGGATAATCAGTATATCCTTTTGCGCCTGGAGTGCATAAAGTGGCAGGATCAAGTTGATTTAATACAGCGCCTTCTTCAATCCGATTTACAAGGTCAGGGTTTGCCAGAAATAATCTTGCAAAAGCTGTCAAGTCAGCAAAACCATTATGCAGTGCGGCTTCCGCAGTTTCCGGATTAAGACCGTTACATAGAATTATAGTACTTGTAAAACCTGAACGGATAGCATCAAATGTTTTCTGCGGTATGGCGGGGTTTGCGGCAATATGTATATAGGCAATTCCGATTTTATCCAATTCTTTGGCAAGGTGTATATATGTTTCGTGAACTTCTTCTTCAGGATATGGTTGCAGGTCCCCAAGCGTTAAATACGGTGAAAGGCGGATACCTGTTTTTTCTTTTCCAATTGCTTGTGCAATTTTTTCAATTATTTCAAGTGGAAGCCTGGAGCGGTTGATGATATTGCCTCCATATTCGTCGGTCCGGTTATTTACATTGGGATTTAAAAATTGTTCTGAGAGGTAGCCATTTGCACCATGCAATTCTATGCCGTCAAAACCAGCAGCAATAGCATTTTTTGCGGCGGTAACATGCCCTTCAATTACCGCCTTCACACCTTCAGTTGTTAAGTCAACAGGTTCTGAATGGTCTTGTAAGCCTTTGGTGTCTGTAAACATTTGTCCGGCTGCTTTATGTTAGATGCACCAACCGGTGTTGTTCCCTTGGGCAAATTGTCAATATGAGCAATGCGTCCGGTATGCATTAACTGAAGAAAAATTTTACTTCCGCCTTTATGAACCGCTTCGGTCGTCTTTTTCCATCCCTCAATTTGTGCATCACTAAACGCTCCCGGAATGCGGGGATAACCCAAACCTTCTGCTGTTGGTGAAGTACCCTCTGTTATTATTAAGCCTGCGCCTGTTCGCTGCCCATAATATTCTGCCATTAATTCATTGGGTATATTATCTATTGCCCTGCTGCGGGTCATGGGTGCCATCACCAAATGATTCTTAAGTTTAAAACCATTTTTTTGATAGGCTGTTAAAATCTTTTTCATACTTTATAGTATTAATCTGTTTTTGATTTGATACTGTAAAAGTAGAATCGCCTATAAACTTAAAATAACGCTTCAGGGCTGAAAAATAGTCCTATCCGGCAAGCGCAAACTTTTTAGGATTTAACCCGTGATGCTTTTGGAACAGCCTGCTGAAATGGCTAAGATTGGAAAAGCCAAGCTGGTAGCCTGCTTCAGATACAGAGTAACCTGCTTGCTTTAATAAAAAAGCCGCTTCTTCCATTCTAACCTGCTGATAATAATTGTAGATAGTATCACCAAAAACCTGTTTGAATAATTGCTTCATTTTTGTTTCGCTCATGCCAGCCATTTTAGCAAGTTCGTTAAGGCGGGGAGGCGAGCTCATATCAGCAATTATAGCTGTTCTTACTGCATAAAGCTTGTCGAGGTCTGCTTTATTTACAGGACTTTGCTGCCCTGATTCCCTGTTCGCCAATTTACTAAACAAAAGGTAAAGCAGTTCCTGCAGCTTCATCCTGTAATATAAATTGCTCAGTTTATTTTGCTCGTTGATTTCAGAAAGTTGCTTCAAAATTCTTTGCTCTTCAGCAAACATATTTTCATGATAAAAGAATGCATCATCTCCATTAAGTATTGTTTTTACAATGCTGTTCGGTTTTTCAATATTAAGAAGTGAAGCAAGCTTTTGAGGTTTGATACCGATTACAGCAAAGTAGATTTCGGTATTGGCAGGAAAAAACGTTTCGGTGCCTAAAGAGCTTGAACCAACCTGAATAGCAGAGCCATTTTTCTTCAAAAATTGAATGGCGCTTTGTGTTTGTGTGGCAACATCTGTAGGAATTTCCCGACTGTTGAAAAGGATAGAGATGAGGTCATTCTTTTCTTTTGGCGCCATACGTCTCAACCGAAAATCTTCTTTAAGCGTATAATGATGCAGTACGAATTTAAAATCAGCTTCTATATCTATTTTTTTAAGAAAACCTTTCCCCATCGAAGCCGGAATTTCCAATCCATTTTTAAACACAGGAATATTAAACTTTTCAGCGAAGCTCGTTAAGAAGTTAAAGGATGGATGAACAGTAAATTCAAAAATCATTGCGTGTCACGTTGTTTTTGTTTTTTCAATCTAACCTTGAGCTTTTGTTCGTCTGTTGTTTACCCCATTCCTTCTCTCAAAATTGTTTAGGTTTCTGTTTTTGTTCTGCAATTTCTGCAATTTCAGTAATTCGTTTTTGTCTTGTTTCTTGTCGCCTGGCAAATACAAGCCATTGCAAAATGGCTTTTCTTACAGACTTTAATTTTTCAGCAAGGGTTGTTGATGGCAAAGGTCGTTTCGTTGCAACTGGATTAAAATTGCTGTTAATCTTGAAATTTTTTTTGTCGTTATTGTTCATCGAGCAGGTAACTTTTATTTTTACTTTCTATCGCTTGCCACTAACTCATAAATATAAAACGTTTTTACAAACATCTTCTTCGCCGATGTGAATGATGTCACCAACACCCTTCGCTAAAATAAAAGCTCCGTAAAGAACAAATGTACAACAGTGCCCTACGATTCCTCAGGATAAACTCTGCCAATGAAGTTGAATAGAGATTTGTTGCCGGGACAAAAAAATTTCTTAACGGCATCTTACAAATTCATTCCTCCCGAAACTTCAATACGCTGTCCGTTTATCCATTTTGCATCTTCGGTACATAGGAATGCAACCACGCCCCCAATGTCGTCAGGCAAACCAACACGTCCCAAAGCCGTCAGGTTTGCTATCTGCGCATTTACTTCTTTATTATCTCTAACAAGACCGCCACTAAAATCAGTTTCTATTGCTCCGGGCGCAACTACGTTGGCTGCGATGCCCCGTGAACCTAATTCTTTTGCAAGGTATCTCGTAAGCACTTCAATAGCTCCTTTCATTGAAGCGTAAGCCGAAGAACCCGGAAAAGAAAAACGGGCAAGGCCTGATGAAATGCTGATGATACGACCTCCGTCATTAAGAAACGGCAATGCTTTTTGCGTGAGAAAAAACACGCCTTTGTAATGGATATTTAATACCGTATCAAATTGTTCTTCGGTAGTTTCAGCAAAGGATGCATGAAGAGCCGTGCCTGCATTGTTGATTAGGAAATCAAAATTGGTGCTGCCTGTTTGTTCTTTCAAATGTCCGGTTACATTTTTTAAAAAATTATCGAACGATTTTACATTACCTGCATCTAACTGAAAGGCGATTGCTTTTTGTCCGAGCGACTGGATTTCTTCAACCACTTTATCTGCTTCCTGTTTGTTAGTGTTGTAAGTTAATACTACATCAATTCCTTTTTTGGCTATGTTCAATGCCATGTTTTTTCCCAAACCACGGCTACCGCCTGTTACTAATGCTGTTTTTGTTTTCATTTTATTTTATTTGTTTACTGTTTTAATTTTTACCTGTTAATTCATTCTTTTTAAAATAATTTATTAATGCTTTTGCAATTAATTCAGGACTACCGCCGCGGTCAGTATTCCAAGGCCCGTTATGGTCAAGGCTTTTGAATTTAATTCTACTTACATGAAGTAAAGTTTTTTCTAAAGTATCAAGTGCATCCCGCAAATATTTGGGACTGTTTGAACCTCCGAGTAATAAAACCGGTTTGTCTATAGCGTTATAAGTCTGAACCTTTCCACCTCTCTGCAAAACGGCTGTAAAATCAAATCGCATTGCAGGTATAAGATCTCTCACTTTTGCATATTGCCCATTCTTTTTTTTGTCCTCTGACTTTATAAATACCCTGGTTAACTGCTTTAAAATTGGAAGTGGTATGTAGTTAAATATTCTGGGACCTACCTTTACAATTTTAAATACATTAGCAAGTGCCGCAGATAAATTTCCGTTTGATATTTCTTTGAAAACTGTGTTTATCTTTTTTACCGGAACAGCATCTGTAACATAAAGAGGTGGTTCATAAATAGCAGCCATTTTTATTGAAGGCAAAACTTTTGTTGCCTCCAAAGTGATGATAGCTCCGGAACTTAACCCAAATAGATAGCTCGCACCAGAGGCGGTTATAATACTATTTACATCTTCAACATCTCTTTCTATTACATGGTCTGGAGTGAATTCTTTTGGACTCAATCCTCTGCCACGTCTTTCAGGAACATATACAGTAAAGTTGTTGGATAACGCTTTTGCTAATTGGTGGTAATTGAATACAGTGCCCATTGCACCTTGTACCAAAATCAGAGCTGGACCATGACCGTATTTACGATAACCGATTTTAGTTCCGTCTTTTGAAATAACGGATGCTTCTGTATAGGTTGTATCAATTGTTGATGATTGCCCGTAGATGTTTATGCTCATGAGAATTGATATTACTAAGGTTATTATTTTCATTCCTTTACTTTATTCTTATTGATAGTTTTTTATCAGCCTGTTCTTTACTCGTTGAATTTTATTTTTTGAACGGATGTCCTAAATAAATCATTACTAAAGGCATCAGTAAAAATGGAATTTCAATGAGAGCTAATTTGATATTTCCGGTTTTTAATGCTAAAGCCAATACGGAAAGAATGATTGCCGCATTTATTAAATTGCCAATAAAAAATGTTTGAGGAAACAGAATGAGAACGGCAGCTACTAAAGTAAGAACTGCGATTATTATTCCCATAGATCTATTGATTCCTAAATCTGCAAACATTTTAGATTCTTCCGGAGTAACACTATTAGTTAGCCCACTCCAACCATGTTTTACATTTAGGAAAACTGTAATTAAAATCAGTATGCCGCTTATGATTTTCATTTTTAAAATCATTGATGATTTTTTTAAAAAAATATTCTGATATTATTTATTTCCTGCAAATGCTTTTTCTGAAATGTTAGCCATTTGATTAAAAATCAAGCCTGGTGCAAGTCGGCTCATGATTTTAATTACATTCGCTAAACCCGGATAAATTTCAAGTTTGTCATTTTGAATTCCTTTAATTGCAATAGCAACTAATTTGTCGGCTTCCATCCATGACTTAGAGTCAATTGCGCCAATAAATTTATCGTTTAAAGGAGTATTGGCAGCGGGTGCAACCAATTCAAATACTTTGATGTTTGTTTTTTTCAACTGTGCCCTCAACGATTTTGTATAAGAACGAAGCCCTGATTTGGTAGCACCATAAATAGGGGAAACCGGAAATGGTACAAGTGCTAAACCGGATGTTACATTAAGTATAACAGCTGTTTTTTTTGTTTTCAGATGCGGTAAAAATTGCTGCACCATACGAATAGGTCCTGATAAATTTATTTCAATTTCACGGGTTATATTTTCCAGTTCAGTAGATTTGTCAAGCAAATTTATTTTACGCATTTCTCCGGCGTTATTTATCAGGAAATTCAAGTCAGGAAATTGTTTTACAACCTGCTCATAAAGTTGTGCGATTGCTTGTAGGTCGCTTACATCACTTTGAAATGTGTGAACTTTAGGGAAGCGTTTTTTTGTTTCATCCAGCTTTGCCTGGTTTCTTCCTGTTATAATTATAGTGTTACCGAGGTTGAGTAATTGGCTGGCGAATTCTAATCCTATGCCGCTTGTTCCGCCTGTTATTAAAATTGTGTTGTTCTTTAGTTCCATCATTTTTGTTTTATAATTTTAAAAATTTGACAGAACAAAGGTGAGATGAAAAGAAGGATGCATCATTGCGAACATCAATCCAATGTTTGCAAAATTCAAATATGTGGCTTAAGAACGGAAGGCTACAGGAGGTTGTGCTGTTTGTTTCTTAAAAAAGTTTGAGAAATGAGAAACTTCTTCAAATCCTAAACTGTCAGAAATCTCAGAAATATTCCAGTTGGTTTGTTTTAAAAGAATTTTTGCTTCCTGAATTACTCTTCCGGTAATTAGTGCGGTAGTGGTTTTACCTGTATTTTCTTTTAATATTTTATTTAAATGATTTACATGAACGGCTAACCTGTCAGCATAATCTTTTGCAGTTCGCAGATTAAGTTTTTGATGAGGTGATTCAATGGGAAATTGCCTCTCTAACAATTCAATGAACAAAGAGCTTATACGTGCAGATGCGTTGTGTGGAGGATACAAAGCGGTAGCAGGTTGCAGCTTTTGCCCGTAATGGATCAATTCCAAAACATAATTCCGCAACAGGTCATATTTGTAGGCGTAATCAGACGCTAATTCCTTGTACATCTTCTCAAATATGGCATTGATTTCCTTTGCTTCTTTGAGTGAAAGATTGAAAACAGGATAACCGCCTGCTCTAAAAATTGGCAAATCATCTAACACCACCCCACTTTTATTTTTTATTAAAAATTCATCAGTAAATATGCAGAAATAGCCAGATTGCTTTTCGTCTTTAGGCAGGTAATGATAAGGCACTTTTGGCGTTGCAAACAAGAGCGCATATTTTTCAATTTCAATTACTTTATCGGCATACTCCGCTTTGTTTCTGCCATCAATAAAACTGATCTTGTAATAAGCCCTTCGGTTATAAGGCATGAAGGGTTTCACTTTATATTTTGCAACTATATCCTCTACTTTAAAAACATTAAAATGTCCTATCTCTTTACTGATGCCTTCGGGCATGAAAGCTGCTGTTTCTTTGTAAAATTCTTCGACGGAGGTTGTTTTCATAATTTTTAAATTTGCAAAATTCAAATGTACACAAAAGATAGTTGATTTACTTCACCCGTTGTGGGTGTTCAACAAGATTTTGTGAGTAGGGTGCACCAACAAGAGAAAACATCTGCAATAACAAGAAGAATAGTTCTTTCAAATAAATCGAATGGGTTGCGCAGTGCTGTTGTTGGTACACTAATGCCACAAAGCTAAGGGAATACCAACGGCGAAGAAATTAAGCTGGAAAGATTATTCCAAATAAAAAAGTTTTTTAATTTTAATAAAAAAAATAGCGGACAATTTTTAGCTTGTCCGCCATTAATGTTTATAAATCAACATTAGTTTTTAGATGCGTATGCCTGTTTAAAAAAATCTTTTACTTTTACAGGTTTCCTGCCCAACAAATTTTCTAAATCTGTTTTTGAGCAAGTAAATTCACCTTGCTTAATGGCTTCTGCAAAAAATGAAAACATTCCTACATATTCTTTAGGCACACCTGCTTTTGTTATTGTAACTATATAAATATCCTTATTCGGATTTGTGTAGCCAACTGTTTTACCTGAAACATCGCTTAAAATTTCCGCAACTTCTTCCATGGAAATATTTTCGCTATTAGCAAAAGTATATTCAATGTCCTCATGCCCTTCGCTTGCCAAAATGTTGGCTGTAGCTTCTGCCATATCGCTGCGTAATGCAAAGGCAGACTTAGCTTCTCCTGCCGGCAAAAATATTCCTGTTTCCAATACTTTATCGCCAAAAAACATGGGCAATACATCAAGCCAGAGGTTCTCTTTCAAAATAGTGTACTTCATGCCGCTTGCCTTTATAGCATTTTCGGAATCAAGATGAGGTTGTGTAATGATCGCCATAGGCGAAGTTTCAGTTTCATTTTTTCGTTCAATGCTGGTGTACAAAATGTGTTTCACACCAGCCTCTTTAGCCGCATTTACAACATTTACATGCTGTTTTCCACGGTTTAACATGTCCGTTCCTGAAACGAGTAATAATTTATCTACCCCTTTAAAGGCTTCTACTAATGAGCCGTAATTATCATAGTCCCCAAGTTTTAAGGTAATACCTTTCGCTTTTAAATCAGCAGCTTTTGCTTCGTCTCTAACCAATGCAGAAATGTTGCCTGCGGCAATACCTTTTTTCAATAGAAAGTCAATAGTAGCCTTTCCAAAATTTCCTGTTGCTCCAGTTATTAAAATCATTTTGCTTATTTTTTTGTGATTAAAATTTTTATTGATGCGAAAATAATGTAAGTTTGATATATAAAGTATAGTGATATACCAAAGTATACTGATATATTTTAGTATACTGATAACTAAATCAATTTAAAAATGGAAAGAGCAATCAGTTTTAAAGCAGCAATAAATAAAAGTATCCGTAATAAGGCTAAGGCTAAAATAATCAGCTTTAAGGAAGCAAAGTCTTGCCCGGTACAATTTGTATTGGCAGTAAATGATACGCTTAATGTAATAAACGGAAAATGGAAATTGCCAATTATCGGTTCTTTGCTGTACAACAAAAAACGATTCACCGAGATACAACGCAATATCCCGAAGATAACATCACGGATGCTATCAAAGGAATTAAAAGATCTTGAAATGAACGGAATTGTAAACCGGGTTGTTTATGACAGCACTCCTGTGTCTGTTGAATATGAATTAACCAGTTCAGCATTGTTGTTAGGAAAAGTTTTGGACAATATGTTAGAGTGGGGTTTGCAACATAGAAAGGCTGTTCTTTCTAAAATCGGTTAAAGATATCCTCTTCGGCGTTGTTGAGTGTTCAACAAGATTTTGTGAGTAGGGTGAACCAACAAGAGAAAATACCTGCAATAATAAGAAGATTAGTTATTTCAAATAAATCGAATGGGTTGCGCAGTGCTGTTGTTGGTGCAGCTAATGTCACAAGCTAAGGGAACACCAACGTAGTAGAAGAAACTGAAATTTTCCTTTTCTATTGGCTTATTGTCAGTTTTTATTTGTTTTGCCGACAACCTATTTATCACAAAGACATCTTTCAATTGTTCAGGTATTGAACACCTTCTTTCCATACACCAATAATAGATAGCGTGTCAGATATATTAATGGTGGGGTCGCCTTTTACTAATACAAAGTCTGCCCTGTTGCCTTCGATGATAAAACCTCTGTCATTCAAATCAAATCTTTTAGCAGGAACGGAAGTAGCCGCCTGCAACGCTTCAATGGGTGATAAGCCAGCCTCTACTAATAACTGCAATTCGTGGTGTACACTAACTCCATGTGCCAAACCACCCAAGTGCGCAATTGGGTAAGAAACATCCGTACCCACCAAAATATCAACACCAGCATTATGCAAATCCAACACATTTTTAAAACTGTCTTCCATTTTACCTACCGGGAATGTATTAAAGCATGAGCACATCGTATTTTTCCAATCTGCACTTAGTTTAGAAGTCACCCGTTTATCATTGGCGACATGACAAGCAGTTTTGCCAAGAATTGAAGAATTTAATACGAGGCATGGCGTAACAAAAGCTCCACTTTTCGCAATCATTTGCACCAGGTCTTTAGTCCATTCAGGGCGGTCAATAAACAAATGGGCCAACCCATCCATACCAGCCTCTATAGCTGCTTTGGAAGTATCGGCAGTCAGTACATGGGCTATGGCGATTTTATTTAATTTGTGGGCTTCATCAACAGCTGCCTTTATAACTTCCTGGCTTAACATAGGAAGACCCGGAGCATTTAAAACCGTACCTTCTTCAATCATAACTTTAAAATAGTCTGCACCATTTTCTATCTGGGCTTTTACAAACCTTATTGCTCCTTCAATTGTAGTAACATCTAAATCTACTTTTTCGCCATCTTCCTTTGCTTCAAAAAGTGCAATAAAATCTGCCTTTTCCTGCTCATTCATCTTCTCCATTTTCTTCAGAATAAAATCAGGAATACCTTCTTGTTTCGGCATTAATTCATCCGGATGTCCCCCTGGAGGTGTGAGGCCCATACAAGCAGAACGAACATCAGCTAAATCCTGATTATCTTTAATTTGCATTTCACGTCCCTTTTTACCAAAGCTTCCTGCCATCTCTAATTCAGTAGTAACACCAAATTGCAATGCTTCCCTCAGCCCGTCAATAGAAGTATGTACGTGGGCATCAATAAGCCCTGGAATTAGTGTGGCTCCTGAACCATCTACAATTTCAGCATCAGCAGGAACTTCTCCGCCAATTTTTATTACTATACCGTTTTCGAAAACAACTGTTTTTAACCCAATAACATTGTTGCCATCAAAAACGGTTGCGTTTACAATGGCTGTTTTTTTATTTTTTTCTGCATTCATAATTTTTAAATTTACGAAGCAAAATTATTTCTTTGGTAAGATGGTAAATTGTATAAATCGGTCGTTTTTATTTCGCCTCAACAATTTTACTGACCCGATACACTAAATAAATAGTAAGCAGCATAATTGCAGACGTCATCATTGCCAAAGTACCATAGTGTTGCGATGGGGCAAAATTGTCTTTTTGTAGTATTACTAATCCTGCAAGCATAGCACCAAAGCCACCTGCCATTTGTTGTAAAGAAGAATTAATACTCATAAATGCGCCCCTGTCTTGTGGTTGCGGAATAGCTGATGTAAGTGCTGTGGCTGGTACCATTCGGCTCATTATTGAAATCATCATAACTACATTCGTGACAAGCACTATCCAAAAAGGAGTTACTGCATAGTGAGCATAAATATTTATGGTTATAATAGCCGATAGAGTAGCAATAGTAAATATCTTAAGCTTGTTGTTATTATCGCTTAATCGTCCGATTAAAGGCATCGATACCAAAGCTCCAATTCCTGTAATCATAAATAACAAAGGTAATTGAGTAATAGTTATTTTTAAATTATTGATGGCAAAATTAGAAGCAAAAGGCATCATCATAAATCCCCCAATAGAAAGCAAAGCAGTTGATAAAAAACCAATTCTATAATTCTTTAAAGAAACCGTTTGCCATAAATGTTTAAATACTGATTGGTCTTGCCACAATTCAAGATGTTTTGTAATTTGTTTTAGTTTTAGAAATAATGTAACTGTAATAATGCCTGCCATTACAGCTATCCATAAAAACGGAATGTTCCAACCCCACCTGTTGGCAATGAATAAACCGATTGGTATCCCCAAAATCTGACTAACTCCAAAGCCCATTTGTAAAAAGCTCATTACTCTGCCCCGTTGTTGTAAGCTGAATAGGTCTGCCACGATAGCCATTGAAATAGAGCCTATCACACCACCAAAAATGCCGGTTATAATTCGTGCGAATAATAACAAAGTATAGGTTGGCGCTAAGGCACAAACAGCCATAAAGTTTCATTTTACTTAGCGGTTATTTGTTGCTATAAAAATGAATTACCGCAAGGTGCACCAACAAGCCCAATTTTAAGTAATATTATTAGTAATCATCTAGATAAAAGATTGCT
Organism: Bacteroidota bacterium; assembly: GCA_030853195.1. GTDB lineage: Bacteria > Bacteroidota > Bacteroidia > Chitinophagales > Chitinophagaceae > Ginsengibacter. Next base: position 101,679 of record JALYVO010000004.1, read on the forward strand.
AGGACTTGCAAAAAAATTAAATTTAGGTTATACAAGGTACGCAGATGATTTAGCCTTTTCTGGTTGGCATATTACACCTAAGGTAATTAAATATGTTGCTAATATTATCGAAGATTTTGATTTAACTATAAATACAAAAAAAACTATCTTACAGCAAGATAAAGGCAGAAGAATATTGACGGGTATTTCGATAGCGGATAAAAAATTGAAAATTCCTAGGGAATATAAAAGGCGGCTTAGGCAAGAAATTTATTTTATACGTAAATATGGATTATCCTCACATGTAAGAAAATTGAAAATCCGTCATCCTCATTATTTAGCATCAATAATAGGAAAGTTAGGTTTTTGGTTAAGTGTTGAACCTGACTCAGACTACGCACAAAAATCTCTCATATATTTGAAGGATTTATCAAATTGACTTACAATCAATGCTAACTTTGGACAATTATTAACACTTGCTGTATAAGTTACTATCGGATATTTTTAGATACAGAAAATTGTTTCTTCACCTAACATGACATTAAAACACAAAATAACATTCAAAGTCAATACGTTAACGCATTCAAAAATAAACACTACCCGGGATGGGAGCTTCAATTAGATCTGTTATTTCATCTTAAATAAATCCGATTAAACCGTCCCCCGAGCTGTCCCCTTAAACTAAAGAATACCTTACAAATCAATACTATACTACGTTTAAAATTAAGTATTGTTACCCGACCTGAAGTAAATCAGACTTTGTTTAATTTTCTCTAATTTGCCCGAAACTCGCTACAATGCTTGATTTTATTGGTTTTCAGCAACTAAGCTGAACCAAACCAAAACAGATTAAAAGAGATTAAACCGTCCCCTAAATCATTTTATTTCTACTATATTTGAGAAAAATTTATCTATGGCAGACGTAAAATTTGTACTCAAAGAACCTAACAGTAAAGAAAAAACGCTAATCTATTTATTATTTCGATTCAACAACCAACGGATTAAATATTCAATTGGCGAAAAAATAAATCCCAGGTTTTGGAATCCAATAAAACAAAGAGCCAAAGAGACGCGTTTCTATTCACAGTTTGCAAGTCTTAATACCAAGTTAGATAATCTCACTAATAAGGTTAAAAATGCCTATAGAGACCTTGTAAACGTTAAAAAGATACCGACACCTCAAAAAATAAAAAATGAGCTGGATAAGGATTTATTTGAGGGAGCGTATGCGCAGAAGACAGGCTTTATAAAATTTATTGATGACCTGATTAAGTCTTCACCAAGAAAATTCAGCACCCTTAAGCAATGGAAACAAACTCTACGAAAGCTTTTAGAATATAAAAAAGCAACTAATAACGAAGTTGATTTTGATAACATCAACCTTGACTTCTATAACAGTTTTGTAAATTTCTTAAGCAAAGAATCTTATTCAAAAAATTCTATCGGTGGCTTTATTAAGAACGTAAAAATATTCATGAACGAAGCCGTCGACCGAAAGCTTACAAATAACATGGAATATAGAAATAGAAAATTTAAAGCCATTGAAGAGCAGGTCGATAAAATTTATCTTTCGGAGGTTGAGTTGTTGCAGATTTATAGTCTTGATTTATCTAACAATGCCAGACTAGAAAAAGTCAGGGATTTGTTCATTGTCGCCAGCTATACCGGATTACGTTTTTCTGATCTGATACAAGTAAGGAAAGAAAACTTTATCAATAACAATAAACAAATCAAAGTAAGAACAGAGAAGACCGGAGAAATTGTGATCATTCCTATTCATAAATTTGTAAAAGAAATTTTCTCAAAGTATAATGGTTCATTACCGGAAGCAATCAGTAACCAAAAGATGAATGATTATTTAAAGGAAATCAGTAAGATGGCCGAAATTGAAACCGTTGTTAAAACTGCCATTACGCGAGGCGGCAAAATCGACCACGAAGTAAATAAGAAATTTGAATTAGTGACTACGCACACTGCCCGGCGTTCATTTGCAACCAATGCTTATTTGAAAGATATGCCAACGATTTCAATTATGAAATTTACAGGTCACAGGACGGAGAAGTCCTTTAAATGAAGTCCCTATTACAAAAACCGATGTAAAAGAAAAGCAAGAGTATTTTTCGGTCAAATTTATCTGCAAAGCCTGCTGTAATAAGTCCTGAAATACCTGCACTAAAGGCATAAGCTGATACTACTACGCCGAATTGTGAAGTAGATATTTTTAAGGTCTTCATCATAATATCACCCAAAGGTGACATAACCATAAAATCTAATACTACCGTAAATTGAGTGATAGCTAATAAGAAAATCACAAATTTTTCATAGCTTGTAAAAGAAGTTTGTTGTTCAGTTTGCCCGTACATTTTATGTAATAAAATTTTTACGATGCAAAACTAATAGTTCGGAAGACTTGTAAATTGTATAAATCGATCGTTCTGATTTTTGAACAACTCTTTTGGAATTACCCCTGAAATTTTTTTTACTTCTCTTATAAAATGTGGCTGGTCTGAAAAATTCTGCTCTGGAAATAATTTACCTTCTTTAATATGCACAAAAGATGCTCTAAATCGTAAAACTCTGCAATAAGTTTTTAAAGGAATTCCGAAAGAGTGGTTGAAGTAGCGGTTGATTTGTCGGCTGGTCCAAAACACTTTTGCAGATAATTCTTTAACTGTTAAAGAGCCATTTGATGAATAGAGTAATTCAAAAAGTTTTTGTTTCCTGTGATCTACCTTATCTTTTAAATGCTCTTTTATTTTAACCGTAATCTTATTGCAAAAGATTTCAAAATCATTCAAATCTTCCGGTAGAACACAAAAAAAATTTTCAGGAAATTGTGTGGCATCATTAACTAAATTTGATACACTTGTATTAAGTAAATACTCAACAGCGAGCAAATTTAAGCTCATCGCAAAAATTACAGTTTTTGGCGGAAACAAAGCTTTTATGGGTTCAGTAGATAAACCCGAAAGTCTGGTATGCAGTTGTTCTGTACCGAAATAAGTAAAGGAAATATCAATCCTGCCATCAGGTAATACTATAATTTCCTTTTCGTTGTCCGATGGATTGGCAACCATCCAAAAACTATCAACAAAGTCGGCAATCGAAGCATGTGGTCTGGTTATTTTGTATTTAATTTCGTTATTAAACATAGCTACTATCAACTTGAGCTCCAATTCTGATAGGAAAAAATATTGTTTATCCCAATGATAGAAAAGTTTTATTCTTAGCCGTGTCTCTTTGCATTGATTTTAGCTTAGCAAGGACACTGCGTTATCATTGCTACCGTATCTCCCAATACAAATAGCCCAGCTATGGAGATACGGCAAAGGAAAAGATTTTTCGGTTGGCTATTAACTTAAATGTATTAAAATGGCAAAGTTTTATGGAATGAGAACTACTTTGCCATATACTGTTCTCGATTCGGCTAATTCCATAGCCTTAGCAATTTGAGTTAAAGGGAATTTAGCTGCAATTTGTGATTTCAAAATTCTTTTTGCAAGTAAAGCTGTTACTTCTTTAAAGTCTTCCTGCATTTGGCTCCTAAACTTTTTAGTCCCTTTACCGGACCATATATTGTAAAAAGTAGTTTTACGACCATTAGGCAAAATATTCAACCATAACAGTTTTGAGAGAAGAACTATAAATTTTAGCACCATAGATTTCTTGCCTTTAATTTCTGAGACGATGGCATAGCTTACAAGCGTTGCACCTTTATTAAGAAGGCTAAATAATACATCAATACTCTTTCCGCCAATGTTATCAAAAATAGCATCAACACCATCGGGGAGTGCAAGGTTTCGTACACTTTGTGCCAGATTTTTATCATTGTAGTCAACAAGTATGACACCTTGTTTTCGAAGTGCTTCATGATGCTTGGGAGATGATGCACCAATTACACGGACTCCTGCAATTTGAGCTAATTGTGTTAGTATTGTTCCTACTCCACCATTTGCACCATGAACAAAAATAATTTGACCTTTTTTAACTTTTGCCTTGCGATGTAACATTTGCCAGGCCGTGATACCATTTACTATAAGTGTTTCCGCTTCGGCTGGATCAATTGATTCGGGGATTGGCAATAAATCTTCTGTAGTGACAGTTGCATAAGATGCCCAACCACCTTGCTTTGTCAAAACTGCAAAGCGCTTAGCAATTAATAAGGTATTAACATCAGAACCCACGGCTACAACTGTGCCTACTAAATCATAACCGGGTACAAAAGGAAACTTTGGCTGACCTGGGTATCTATCAAGGCGCATTGCTTGTTCGGCAAAAGAAATTCCACAGGCTTCAACTTTTACGATTACTTTTCCTGCAGAGGGACTGGCAAGAGTACGGTCTCTAATGATTAGTCCATCGGGTTCTACGATGCCTGGCAAAATAATTTCCTTAGCGGTAAAAGTTTCACTTTCTGAAGCAAGTCTTTGCGAAAGAATTTTTGATTCAACTAATTGTGAGTCATGATTAGATTTTTTCTTTTGACGATTTGAATAAAGCAATATTAATCCAGTAATAATTTGCCAAAAGATAAATGAATAAATGGAGATACGCTCACGAACACCAGGCGGCATACTGTCGTTTCCAAACAACAGAAATAATAAGATGATAGAAATACTGCCAAGAGTAATGCTTAACCAACCAAACCAGGAAGGAAGCGATAAGTGCTTCCATTGACTGCCAGCGATGATGACGATAGCGTTACCTGCTAAAATTGCCAAACCAGCCCCTGCTATGTTAAGAACCAGGGTTCCGTCATTCGCAGCATTTTGGTGCCTGATGAAAAATTGCAACCATAATAATCCGATGGCATGCATCAATCCGAAAGTAAGCATTGCATTTCGTACTCTCCCTTTAAAAATCCTCGACATCAATACTGCCGCACTACCTAAGGAAATACCTTGAAAAATAAAACGTGCGTTCATCAAATAATAAAGAGGGGAATAGACAATTCGGCTCAAGTAACCACCATGTGCAGAATTGCCAAGATCAGAATGACGAAGGTTTAAATTGTATGATATTTTTTAGTTATACTTCGCTAGGGGTAAATTAGTGATTTCAATCCTTTTCCGTCTTCTGTTAATATGGGAACACCTGAATGCTCCAATGCTTTTATATCTCTATAAATTGTTCTGACACTTACGCCAAATTTCTCAGCAAGTGTTGTTTAAGTCAAAATCGTTTTTGTTTGAAGTTGGGTTAAAATTGCTGCCAATCTTGAAATTCTTTTTGTGTCGTTATCGTTCTCTTGCAGTTTGACTTTTATTGGTAGCTGCCAATGTACCTCGTATCTAACGTTCAACTGGCCTAAGTATCGGTGTTCAAGCGTTACCTTAGCTCAAATATAGCTAATGTTAAATAGGATTTTTTCTGCAGCAAACTGAAAGCGTTTGTTAGTTAAACGATTGCCTGAATTCTAATGGAGAAAGGTTAGTTTTTATCTTGAAAAGTTTGCTAAAAGATTGTGGATGTTCAAATCCTAATTCGTAAGCAATTTCACTTATCGATAAGTCTGTTGTTGATAATTTTTCTTTTGACAAATCAATTAATTTGTCGTGTATAAATTGCTTTGTACTTTGTCCTGTCAATGTGTTTAGTAACCGGCTCAAGTAATTTGGCGAAATGTTTAATTTCTCTGAAATATACTGAACGGTAGGCAAACCCTTTGTCACTAAATCATTGCCTTTGAAATATTCTTTCAGCAAGGTTTCTAAACAGTCAAGAATGGTATGATTGGTTATTTTTCGTGTAATGAATTGACGTTGGTAAAATCGTTCGGCATAGGTAAGGATCAATTCTAATTGTGCAACGATTACATCTTGACTGAATTTGTCAATATTAGAATGATACTCCTGATTAATGTTTTGTATAATGCCTGTCAGCATAGTTTCCTCTTTGTCGGAAAGATGCAAGGCTTCAGTTAGGTTATAACCGAAATAATCGTATTGTTTTATTTTCTTCGCTAATGGTGTGTTCCAAAGAAAATCGGGATGAAAGATCAGTAACCACCCCGAATGCCTTAAAACTTCATTTTCTTCCAATACAACCTTGATAACCTGATTAGGTGCAATAAAAGCAAGTACACCTTCATTAAAATCATATTCTTGCTGTCCATACTTCATCTTTGCATTAAAGCTCTTTTTCAATGCGATGGAATAGAAATTATTAATGATACTCGTTGATTTTACATCAGGCTGACGTTTTATGTCCTCAAATTTCACAACACTTATTAATGGGTGTTGTGGCTTTGGCAAATCCATAAACTGATGATATTCGCCAATATTTTTTATCTGATGCGGGGCTTGTTTATCCATAATTTAAAAGGCTAAAACCCAAACAACACTTTTAAACCCTCTTTTAGTGTAGCAGGTTTGCGTCCAAGTTTCATTTCCAATTCATTTGTTACTTCGGCTTCTTGTCCATTTTTTATGTCCAGATTAAAATCTATGATTTTTTTAACCATTCCTTCCGGAAGTCCTTTTTGTTTCATTATTCCTTCAAAAGCAGGAATTTCAACAGCCGTATATTTAACTTCCTTTCCCGAAAGTTCCGTCAATACAGAAGCCACATCATAAAATGAATAAGCCGCACTTCCTGTAAATTTATAAACTTGATTGGTGCAAACTTCATTCAATAAAACATTTGCCATAGCTTCGCCTTGTTCCTTTCTCAATGCGAAAGCTACTTTGCCATTGCCTGCCGGCTGAAAAATACCTGTTTCAAAAACTTGTTTACCAACAAACAATGGAATAGCATCCATATACAAGGCATTTCGGAAAATGATATATTTTAAACCACTTTCCTTTATGTAATCTTCTGTTTCAAAATGCTCCAGCATTAACGTGTTTGATAAAGAAGCCCTATCTTTTAAAGCCCTGCTTGTGTAGGCAATATATTCAACACCTGATTTTTTTGCAGCGTCTACAACATTACGATGTTCTTGCATACGGTCGCCCTGGTCACCTGATGAAATGAGTAAAACTGTATCTACATCCTGCATTGCTTTTTCAAGAGCAGTAATATCGTTATAATTACCCAAATAGGCTTTAAATCCTTTTGATTGAAATTCTAATCTTTTTTCTTCTTTTCGATTAAAGAGGAGGTGCGAGATGGAAATTGAAGATGAGAAAATATCCCCCGAAAGGGCAATTGAAATTTTAAAGAAAGATGGTTTAGAGGTCACAATGGAACAGGCTAAACTTATAGTTGAGTTTTTATATCAAATGGCAGAAATAGTGATTGACCAGTACTTGGAAACATAAAATTAATTAGGTCCAAAGTAATTGCAACACTAAAAATATTAGCTGTCTTGCAATTACAATGAAAGCCTTATCCAGAAAGCATATCGAGATATAATTGCTATAATTTGTTGGAAGTTGAAGTAAAAAAATTTTTTCATGAAAATAGCCGATTTATACATCCGTGTAAGCACGGATGAACAAGCTGATAAAGGATATTCACAACGGGATCAAGATGAACGTTTACGTAAATATTGTGAGATACAGTCAATCGAAATTAGAAAGGTAATGTTTGAGGATCATTCTGCTAAAACATTTAATCGTCCTCAATGGACTAAGTTATTAATTGATTTACGCAAACACAGAGGACAATCTGATCTTGTCCTCTTTACAAAGTGGGACCGTTTTAGTCGTAATGCGGGTGATGCTTATCAAATGATAAGTACGTTACGCAGATTAGGTGTAGAACCACAAGGTGTAGAACAACCCTTGGATCTTTCTATTCCTGAAAATAAAATGATGCTTGCATTCTATTTGGCTGCACCTGAAGTTGAAAATGATCGAAGGGCATTAAACGTATTTCATGGCATGAGGCGGGCGAAGAAAGAGGGACGTTACATGGGAACTGCACCATTAGGTTACATAAACAAAATAAATGAAGCTGGAAAGAAATATATAGCGCCAAGAGAAGAGGAGGCTAATATTTTAAAATGGGCTTTTGAGGAATTGGCTTTGGGTAGATTTAACACAGAACAGATTTGGAATTAGCTAAAGAAAGAGGTTTAAATAGGGGTAGTAAAAATAATTTTTGGGTAGCCATTCGTAATCCCATTTATTGCGGAAAAATATTTATTCCTAAGTTCAAGGATGAAGAAAGCCGCTTCGTAGAAGGACAACATGAACCGTTAATATCTGAAGCATTATTTTATGATGTACAAGATGTATTAAATGGTCGTAAAAAAATACAACGTACAAAATTAGCTGTTGATAATATACTGCCATTGCGTGGATTCTTAATTTGTCCAAAGTGTGGCAGAATGCTTACAGGAATTGCTTCAAAGGGGCGTAATCAACATTATCATTATTATCATTGCAGCTCTACTTGCGGAATACGATTTACCGCTAAGACAGCGAATGATCATATTGTAGATGAAATAAAAAAATATGTTAGACCTCACCCTAAATTGCAATTATATAAAGAGATCCTAGTGGCTACTTTTAAATCAAAAACCCGACTACTGCGTGATGAAGTTAAGCAAGTAAGCGTTCAACTTGATGAAGTTAACAAACGGCTATCCAAAGCTAGAGATTTGCTTCTTACGGGAGACCTCGATGCAGACGATTATCGTACGATCAAATCGGAGAGCGAAGAAAAAATTCACAGACTAGAAGCTAAACTAACCGCCTCTGTTACCGAAACAACAGATATAGAACCCTTGTTAAATAAAGCTATAAGTAACATCTCACAATTGGATGTTTTGTACACAAGTGGTTCAATAACTCAGAAACGTAAAATTATTGGTTCGATGTTCCCTGAAAAATTGATTTTTGACAAGTTGCAATATCGAACCCCTCGAGTTAATGAAGCGATTAACATTATGTGCTTGATAGACACACAAATAGGAAGCAAAAAAAATGGGACAAGTCTTGATCTTCTAGACTTGTCCCAACAGGTGAACTGGCTGGGACTCGAACCCAGGACCCCATCATTAAAAGTGATGTGCTCTACCAACTGAGCTACCAATTCTTAGTCTTACCCCTTACTAACTTCTTCTCACTTTCCTTCGCGCTGTATTTTTTTTAAGGAGTGCAAAAATAAGGCAAAAAGCGTTTGAATCAAACTTTAAAAAAATATTTAAAAACTATATTTTGATTTATTTCGAAATTGGAAAAAACAAATTATACCAGTTATCCGAACGAGAATTGTAAACAATAAATTAATAAAGTTTTGAAGTTTCCTGCATACTTTTTGAGGCTACATTTATGTGTCACGCTTACTCATAGTTGATGATGATCCAGACATGCTGATAGTGATTAAATCCCTATTGAATAAAAAAGGGTTTAAGGTGTCTGTCTTTACAGATTGGGATAATGCAGGGGAAGCTATAATAGAATACGATCCGCAATTAATTCTTCTAGATGTTTTTTTAAGCGGAGTAGATGGCCTTGAAATTTGTAAAAGACTTAAAACTTCAACATATACCAGGCATATTCCTATTATCATTTTTTCGGTCTATCCCCGTGTAGGTGAGACTGCAATTTATGAATTTGGCGCTGATGATTTCATTGCAAAACCTTTTGAAGTAAATGATTTGGTAAAAAAAATTCATAATGTTCTTTCAAAAAAACAAGAATCGGTATGAATGGTTCTATCGACCGCTGTCAGGAAATCTGCTTCAAAAGAAAATTCTCAATCATGCTGCAAGGAATAAGAAATGGCTTATCAGTTATTTGAAGATTTAAAGTTTGCCCCGCAACTGTATATTTCCCCTTTATTGTGTTTCCGAAAGCTGTTACTTCGAAGTTCCCTGAATTTATATCACCATTGAATATTCCATTCTGGCTCTCTACTGCTGCCCTGGCCTTTCCTATAGCTACATCTGGCGATTCTGAAAAGTTTAAATTAAAATTGCACGACATATTTAAGTAATTTATTTTTATAAATATCAATTGATTTTAACGGAATCATTACAATCATCAGTGGTAATTTAATTGAATGATTCTAAAATAAAAAAAATCTAATAATTGGGTTTATCCTTTTTATTAACCCATTCCACAAAAATCTTTTGAGCGTCCTCTCTCCCTACAGAAATTAGTGGAATTTTCCTTTGATGAATTGGCGTATTGATCTCATCATATATCATTGAATCATCGAAACCGATATTTGTTGCATCATTTTTCGTATTTGCAAAGTAAATAATCTTGAGCCGTGCCCAATAAATAGCGCCAAGGCACATTGGGCAAGGCTCGCAGGATGTATAAATTTCGCAGCCATCTAATTGAAAAGCTTTTAATTTCTTACAGGCATTTCTAATAGCAACAATCTCAGCATGCGCTGTCGGATCATTGGTGCTGATTACTTTATTATATGCACGTGCTATGATAACATCATTTTTTACCACAACACATCCAAAAGGGCCGCCTTCATTTTTTTTTATGCCAAACCTTGAAAGTGCAATTGCTTCTTTCATAAATTTTTCTTCTCTCGTCATTTTATTTGATATTTATAAAGATACTTCTTTGAGATTTACAATTTTGATTTTAGAAGAACAGGCAAAATTTAATTATGAAAGATAATTTTTCAACACAGGCTTTTTTATATTCCCGCTTCAGGCCGGGATATCCCCAACAATTATATGATTTTCTCTTACAGTTGCTTTCAGAAAAAAAAGCGGCATGGGATTGTGGAACCGGTAACGGACAAGTGGCAGAAAAACTATCTCAGTATTTTGAAAAAGTATACGCAACGGACATCAGCACCAATCAACTTGCAAATGCCGTCAGGAAAGAAAACATTTTTTATTCCCTTGAAAGTGCTGAACAAATTTCTTTTGAAAATAATCAATTTGATTTGATTACTGTAGCCCAAGCTATACATTGGTTTGATTTTGAAAAGTTTTATCATGAAGCTAAAAGAACACTCAAACCCAATGGACTCATCGCGGTTTTTGGATACAAAAGAGTTATTAATAAAGAGATAGATGATATTATAGATAATTTCTATAAAAGTGTCCTCGGAGTTTATTGGGATAAAGAAAGAAGCTACGTTGATGAAAGCTATACCACTATTCCATTTCCATTCAAAGAAATAGAAACCACGGTTTTTGATAATGCTTATGAATGGGACATTGATCAAATTATTGGATACCTAAGCACCTGGTCTGCAGTCCAACATTTTATAAAAGAAAATAACAGAAATCCTATCGCAGAAATTATTGAGCCATTAAAAAGATCATGGGGAAATGTTGAAAAAAGAAAAGTTTCTTTTCCGATTTTCATGAGGGTTGGCAAAAAATAATAAAATCTACAATTGATTTCTGTGGTGAGTCAGAGAAAGAAATTCAGAGCCCTGGATGATCTTTTTGCAATTTTCGGCGCCGCAGTTGCAAATAAAACTTTCCATTTCGCTATTTAAAAAAGTAGTATAGTCAAGTGTAAGTTCTTCATTCTTTTTTATATCTCTGAAAGCTATTACATTAAGGCCGCTATAATGCGTATTCGCATCACATGAATGATTTTGTGGTGCCCACTCCGCCGGGTTTTTATCCCATAGCACATACACTTCACTGCTCACAGGCCACGCATATTTCCTGAAATTTTTGATCTCTTCATCAGACCAGTTTTCTTCAACATATTTTTTTGTGATCAAACGATGCGCCTGTTCTTCGCATTTGAATATAACTTCATTAGCAAGAATTGGTTTAGCTGCATAAATGCCATAACCTGAGAGGGAGTTTCTTTCTAAAAAATATTTTTTTTGCTTTTGTTGATGCCTGTAGATTCCTTCTGCAATTATTTTTTGCAAAAAACATTTTTTTCCTCCGCAGTCATTCATCAAAATATAATCTGCGGAACCTTCGTAGCCATTTTCATAAAACACCGAACAGGTAAAATTTATTTCAAGAAAAAATATTTCATTGCTTTCATTTACTCTGCAATCGAGCCTGGCATAACCTTCACCATTAAACGCTTTAAAAATCCTGGAAGCTGCGAGCTTCAATTTTTTAGAAAGCTCCGCATCAGTGCAGGAAACATTACATTCTTTATGAAGATCTGAAGTTTTTAAGGAATAGGTTTTAAATTTTTTTCCTTCGGGAAATATAAATTCCAATGGCTCGTAAACAGTACAATCATTTCCAGGGCCTGCATCTTTTGCAACCAACATGGTGAATTCGCGCCCAGGTATGTATTTTTCCACCAATAGTTCATCATATTCATCTAATAAAAAATTTATTTTATCAGCTAATTCATCTTCATTATTTACGAGCGATTTATCATCTATGCCCAGGCTGTCACCGGCTTTAGCGGGTTTTATAAAAAGAGGAAATTCGATATTTTGGCTTATCTCATTGAGTCGAGTGTTTTGTTTTACAATTTTATATTGAGGAGAATTTACCCCACATGCATAAGCCACATACTTCATTAATTCTTTAGGAGGATCATATAGTATAGAAGTAGGCCCGGTATAAGGTAAATTGAGCGTTTCAAGTGAATGAATCACATCTATAGAAGGTACAGACCAATCAAGATATCCCTCACAGAGGTTTACAAAAATATCGTATTTATGCTTTTTTAGTTCTTTGAGTTGCTTATAAGTCGATAGTTTGTTTAGATAAATATGATCCACTTGGTCGCCAGAAAGCAATGCAGCTAAGTTTCTTGGAGGATCATAGTTTTTATAATCTACATTGGTTGTAGAATAATCGGGTTGCAAAACACAAATTTTCATTGTACAATTTTTCTAAAAGAATCAAAATTATATCAGTTCCAATTGTTTTGCCAGTTTCTTTGAGGGCACATTTTTTTTTATTAAAGCATCATTGATGATCTCCATAATAAGCGAAGCGAATGAATTACCTGAAAGCCGCAAAATAGCTCCTATTGAAGTAAAGTTCTCGTCTGCAGATAAGCCGCATTGAGCATTAACTTCAAGCACATATAATTTTCCGGTTTTGCTATCCATTCTCACATCCACGCGGCCATAACCTTTTCCTTTTAAGGCCTTATAAGCATCAAAGCTTATTTTGCAAATGTTATGTAATAATAATGCATCGGGAGTTTGGTAATTATAAAAATCTTCCTCATTTTTTACCGGGATTTCATCTTCGTACATTTCCCAAAGCCTGTCGAAGGAAAGAAATTTTTCATGTGGAGGCAGCGAAGCATGAAACACTCTTTCGGCAGGAAGATAAATTTTACATTCGCGCGGTGACGAACCGTTACCAACTATAAGTGTGGTAAATTCCGGGCCATCAATAAACTGCTCTGCAAACACACCTCCATCCGCTAAATTCCATCCGTGATAGCCTTCCTGCAATTTTAAATATTGCGCTTCCAATTCTTCACAATTTTTTACCACCGAAAGAATACCTACGCCCATGCTGCCTCCAGAAATAGCTGGCTTTACAATTAAAGGGCTCCCCAATTCTTCAAAAATAGAAAGATGATTTTTATTTTCATCTGTAACAATTTTCCAGGAGGCTGTAGAAATATTTTTGAGGTCAAAAACTTCCTTCATGTAAATTTTAGAAGTGGTGATTTTGTAAAAATATTCATCGGCTCCGGTAAAACATAAACTTGTTTTTTTCAGATATTTTATCACATTAACCCCTGGAGCATTATTAATGTTATCTCCATCGCAAAGATTGAGCACAACTATGTTTTCAGTTAAAGCGCATTCGCTGATCCTGTCAATAAACCATTTATAATTATCATTGGTAACCTGTTGCCATTTCCATTCGATACCTAACTCTTCAAATATTCTGGTATATTCAACAATGCTTTGAGTAAAGTCATAATAATAATACAGGTTTTCGTTGTGGGTTTCAACATAAGGAGCTAAAACCCAAACAAAAAGATCTTTTGGAAATGGAATCATTGTGTGTTTGGCATCATTAACGATCACACTTTTTGAAGATGTGAACTGTTTATTTTCTGTAAAATAAAATCGGTGAATTTATATTGTTGAATAATTTCCGGAGCTAAAAAAAAAGCGCCGCGAATATCGTGAAGGCACTTATCTGATTGGCAAAAACATTTGAATGGTGATTCCATTAACCATTCTGTAGAAGGATAAAAAAAAGTGAGTTCGTCGCCTCTGGCTATATCTTTCAGGGCTGATAATTCAAATGTAGAAGTATTAAAAAACACATTCGGATTGCAGGAATGATTGATATACTGTAAAATTTCCGGTTGCAAAATAATGTGTGTCGTTTCACTCACCTGCACAGTGTATTTATTTGGTGCGTGCAATATTTCAGACGCTTCAAAAGTTGCAAAAACATCTGCTGATTTGAAATTTACATTTGCGTGTAATGCTTTTTCTTCTGTTTCCTTGTTCTCATAAAGGGTTACAAAACCATGATGAGAAATCCTTGTTAGATGAGGCAAAGAAAATGCGGAATAATTCATTATAATAAGGGAAAAAGATGAACGATTTTGAATTGCTTATCTAAAGTATTATAAAAAAAAATTGAAACGTAAAAACAACTTATAAAACTTATACACAAATGTGCATATTGAAAAATTAGGAAAAAATATTCTGAGAAAATAAGAAACAGACCTGGGAGAATTTACCGTGTTATTCATTTTATTCAAAAATGAAACTCACGTCGGAAAGATGTTGGCTTTCTGGAGCAAAGGATTTACTTTTAATAAAATTTAAAATGAAAATGGACGAACAAAACGAAAAAATACTTTCCATAGATATTGGCGGTTCACACATAAAGGCCACAGTGCTTAATAGCAATGGCGATTTTTTAAAGGATTATGAAAAACAAGTTACACCAAAGCCATCTTCTCCTGAAAAAGTAATGGCTGTTATTAAAGATCTTGCCAAAGCATTTCCTGAATATGATAAAATCGCGGCAGGCTTTCCTGGTTATATGAAAAATGGGGTTGTAAAAACCGCGCCTAAGCTTGGTAATGCAGCATGGAAAAATTATGACCTCCAAACTAACCTGAAACAAATGTTGGGAAAGCCAGCTTTGGCGATCAATGACGCGGATCTCCAGGGAATTGCGCTCGCCCAGGGAAAAGGCTTTGAAATGGTGATTACTCTTGGAACCGGGCTTGGGTCTGCCCTAATCAACAATGGCTTGTTATTGCCTCATCTCGAGATGTCAATTCTTCCTATTACAAAAAGTAAAACCTATAATGATTATGTTGGTGAAGATGCATTAGTGAAAATTGGAAAAGAAAAATGGAATAAGAGAATGCAAAAAATAATTGATATTTTAAAAACAGTTTTTAATTATGATCACCTTTTTATCAGTGGTGGCAATGCAAGATTTTTATCGTTCAAACTTGATGCGAACATAACGATCGATGATAATAAAGATGGAATCAAAGGTGGCGCTATTCTCTGGAAACAAAAAAATCTGGAGCTTACTGATAAGAAAATTACACATCAGCCTGAAACAGATCCTGATACTAAAAATTGAACCATGAATATAGGTATAGCCGCTGACCACGGCGGGTTTGAGTTAAAAAATGCTATTCATCTGTCCTTGAAAGAGCAGGGATTTGATGTGACAGACTTTGGCGCTTTTGAATTGAATAACAATGATGACTATCCTGATTTTATTATTCCTCTTGCTGAAGCTGTGTCCCAAAAAAAAGTTGATCGTGGAGTTGCGATTTGCGGCAGCGGAGTTGGAGCATCCATCGCAGCCAATAAAGTTAAAGGCGTAAGGGCTGCGCTTATTAATGAGCATTTTTCGGCACACCAGGGCGTGGAAGATGATGATATGAATTTAATTTGCCTCGGAGGAAGAGTTACCGGTTTTGCAGCAGCTCAGGAATTGGTAATTGCTTTCCTAAAAGCTGGGTTTTCAGGAGCTGAGAGACATAAAAGACGTTTAAAAAAAGTGCAATCCCTTGAGACAAAAAATTTTTGATCAGTGATCAGTTCAGATTATCAAATTCATTTAAACTTATTATGGACACTCAATATAAAAT
This sequence comes from Bacteroidota bacterium, assembly GCA_030853195.1. Classification (GTDB taxonomy): domain Bacteria; phylum Bacteroidota; class Bacteroidia; order Chitinophagales; family Chitinophagaceae; genus Ginsengibacter. Next base: position 117,575 of record JALYVO010000004.1, read on the forward strand.
CCTATTTTCTGACATCGGCGGTGTGCTATTGAGCAATGGATGGGGGCATGAATCAAGAATAGCAGCCGCGCAAAAGTTTGGTATCAATTATGAAGAAATGGATGTGCTTCATGATTTTATTTTCAACGTATATGAAATGGGTAAAATATCACTTGATGATTATCTTGATACCGTTGTATTTAATCATGAAAGAAGTTTTTCAAAACAGGAATTTAAAGATTTCATGTTTGCCTCATCTATCCTGCTCCCTCAAACTCTGTCCTGGCTTATTGATTGGAAAAAAAGCCATGCAAATATAAAAGTGATCTCACTCAACAATGAAGCACGTGAATTGAATGGATACCGGATAAAAAAATTTCACCTTCACGATTTTTTCGATGCGTTCATATCTTCCTGTGATGTAGGCATGCGTAAGCCTGATCCCGGAATTTATAATCTCGCATTAGGTATCGCACAAGCCCAGCCTGAGGAATGTCTTTATTTTGACGACCGCATAATGCTTGTAGAAGCGGCAAAAAAAGCAGGTATTCATGCTTATCATCATCAAGGTTTTGAAAACACAAAGAAGATTATTGAATCGTTAGTTGGATGATCTATTTTTTAAATTACTTGCCAAATCTCATTTGATAGAGTATAACAGTCAGGCCTAAACGCAAATATTTATTTTATATACTTCATTAAGCCATTAAAATCATAATCAATAGAAAGATACTGCCTAATATTATTAAGCCTACCAAAATATAAATAATAAGTTTCGATTTGTCCATTACGCTCTGACAAGTGAAAGGTTAAAATGTAGTTTTTTATTATTCTCTCATAAAGTATACCACATAAAAAAACCTTCAAAAAATGGGTAGATCATTTCAGAAAAATTAATAGTTGAAAAAAAATAATGAGCAAAAAAAATCCCATTGTTTCGGCAATGGGATTTGTAAAAAAAATTAATAAACTATTCTTTATTTTTTGTGTCAGAATCTTCAGCCTCAGGCTCTTCAACTTTCGATTCCTCAGTCTTTGGATCTTCCTCAACTTTTGCGTTTTCAACCTGCGGCTCTTCAATTTCCGGCTCTACCTTTTTAGTTTTTGCAGGTGTTTTTCTTACAACTGTATCAGTTTCTGAATCTGTATGTTCTTGATTCTTACCTTTTGCTTCATCAGTATCCACAACTGCATTGTTGTCCATTTTCTTCTTCAGGTCAGCCAGTATACCAAGGTCGCCTAAGGTTGTTTTTTCGACTTTGCTTTGAATATTCTTCACTGCTTTTTTAGTAGTCTCGGCATCAGCTCTTTTTTCTTTCAACTGTGCATCTTTTTCATCAGCTTTTTCTTTCTCCCAAATGCGTGTATGACTAAGAATGATTTTTTTATCATTGCGGTCAAATTCAATGACCATAAACGGTGCGATCTCATCAATACCGATTACTTTATCATCTTCACGGCGAAGATGACGGGCTGGAGCAAATCCTTCAAGACCGTATGGAAGCTGAACTATAGCGCCTTTGTCGTCTTTACGTGTAACGGTTCCCTCATGGAGGCTTCCAATTGGGAAAGTTTGTTCAAGAGAATTCCATGGATCTTCTTCTATTTGTTTATGGCCTAATTGTAATTTCCTGTTCTCTTTATCGATACTCATGATAATCACTTCGATGCTTTCACCAACTTTCGTGTATTCATTAGGGTTATTAAAACGTTTCAGCCAGCTTAAATCACTGATGTGGATCATGCCACCAATGCCAGGTGACAACTCAACGAAAACACCATAAGGAGTAATATTTTTCACTAGTCCTTTATGCTTGCTTCCTTCAGGATATTGCGTTTCAATAGTATGCCATGGGTCTTCTGTCATTTGCTTGATAGAAAGGCTCATTTTACGATCTTCTTTGCTAAGTGTTACTACTTTTGCCTGATATTCATCTCCGATCTTAAAAAATTCTTTCGCGTTTATAGGTGTATTTGCCCATGTAATTTCACTCACGTGAACCAAACCTTCCACACCCGGAAAAATTTCAAGAAACGCGCCATAATCCTCAATATTTACTACTTTGCCTTTAATTATTTCTCCTTCTTTAATTGTTTCCGGCAAGGTATCCCATGGATGCGGAGTCAATTGTTTCAATCCAAGGCTTATACGCTTCTTATCATCATCAAAATCAAGAACCACCACGTTGAGCTTTTGATCCAGCTTCAATATTTCACTCGGGTGATTAATACGTCCCCAGCTGATATCAGTGATATATAATAAACCATCCAAGCCACCAAGATCAAGGAAAGCTCCGAAATCTGTAATGTTTTTGATTGTACCCTCAAGCACCTGGCCTTTTTCAAGTTTGCCAATAATTTCTGCACGTTGTTGCTCAATATCGCTTTCGATTAGCGCTTTATGAGAAACGACAGCATTTTTGATGGCTTCATTAATTTTCACTACCTTAAATTCCATTGTTTTGCCTACAAACTGATCATAATCAGTAACAGGTTTTACATCAATTTGTGAACCTGGTAAAAATGTTTCCATTCCAAAAACATCAACGATGAGTCCGCCTTTGGTTTTGCTGGTAACAAGCCCTGTAACAATTTCGCCGGTTTTGTGCATGTCAACTATTTTTTCCCATGCTCGGGTAGTGCGTGCCTGTTTGCGGCTAAGATGAAGGTTGCCGTCTTTATCTTCTTTTTCAGCAACCATTACTTCCACTTCATCGCCAACTTTTAAGTTAGGTATATCCCTAAATTCGTTCAAGCCTACCAGTCCATCACTTTTAAAACCAATGTTAACCACGACGTCTGTTTTTGTTAAAGCCACCACCGTTCCGGTAACCATTTCATTGTCGTTGATCTGTTTAAAAGTTTTGTCGTAGACCGCATCATATTTTTCTCTTTCAGATTTATTGTAAGAGCTAACATTTCTTTTGTCCACGCTCCAGTCAAAATCATCATGTGAAGATGAAATAACTTCCTGGTGACTGGGTGTTTCGGTTGATTGTGTTTCCTTGACGGTCACTGGTTCTGCATCGCGAGAATCAGGGATGGATGAGTTCTCAACTGCAATCTCCTGATTATTTTCATTTGGTAATTCCTGTTCTTCAGGCTTCGTTTCTGTATTTTGTGTATCCATTTCTATATAGCCAGGTAAATTTGTTATTGCTGTATTAGAGTAATCTCTAATCCCGCTGATTCAGCATTTAATTAATAATATAAATCCCAAAATTATTTTAGGAGTGCAAAAGTAATATAAAACAAGTGAAAAAGTAGAATTTAGTGATTAATGCATTGCACTGGATATGAAAAGGAACTTTTTTAAATAAAAAAAAGCATAGAATCTCTTCCACACTTTTTAATTTAAAAAGATCTGATATAATTTATTTCACATCATTTACAATTTCTCTTGCTTTTTTTCCTGGCAAATAAATTTGGAAACCTACACTTAAATCTACATTATTGCTGGTAGCCTGGCTTCCAAAACCAAGAATTCCATCATATTTCAATAAAGTTTCTAATCCAATATTAGGAGTAATAAAATATGCATATCCGGGGCCTATACCCAATCCTAAACCGTTGGTACTGGTGCTATGTGTGTTATTCCCTTCAATTCCAACATTTCCTTCAAAAAATAAACGACCATGTTTTAAGACGTTAGTTTTTGGATCATTTAAGTAATACCTGGCAAATCCACCCACTCCATAAGTTGTTATTGTACTTTGATCCTTTGCAGTGGTCAATCCAAAATTAACATAAGGGCCTATAGCTACATTATCCTTAATAAAAAAGGCAGCCTTTGGATCGATGTTAACATTAAAATATCCACCACTTCCAAAATGTAAACTCGCGAGGTCACCTCCCACCAATATGTTGCCTTTCTGGATTTGAGCAAATGATTTAGCAGAACAAAAGGATAAAGCGATAATAGCAATTCCAATAATTTTTTTCATAACTTTTTTTATTACACTCTACCATAAAATTCATGCCAACAATAGCTTTTTTATTATTTAATGTTAAGAGTTAAATTGCGCCACGATTGCATGTAAATAAACTATTAAATGAAGCGTTGGCTCAAAAGTATACAACAAACTCATATTGCAAAATCACTGGTTTATTTCATAGTTGGCATCGTAAGTTATCCCGGCATTGCCATTATTAACAGCATAAAGATATGTGGCACTGAAAATTTGAAAAATCTACCTAAGAAAAATGTTTTATTTGTAAGTAATCACCAAACTTATTTTGCAGATGTAATTGCTTTTATTCATATTTTTTGCGCGGTGAAATGGAGAAAAGAAAATAAGCTGGGAATCCCTTTTTATTTATTAAATCCATTTACGAGAGTTTACTATGTAGCGGCGGCGGAAACGATGAGATCAACCTGGCTCAGCAGGCTTTTTAGATGGGCTGGGGCTATCACTGTAAAACGTACCTGGCGTGCAGAAGGCAAAGAGGTGCAGCGCGGGCTTGATCCAGGCGATACCAGGAAAATTGCCAAAGCACTTGAAAATAATTGGGTAATCACTTTCCCGCAGGGAACCACAAAACCATTTGCCCCTGGAAGAAAAGGCACTGCTTTCATTATCAAACATCATAAGCCAATAGTAATCCCGGTAGTTATCAGCGGGTTCTGGCGGGCATTCAATAAAAAAGGGTTGAAATTTAAAAAGAAAGGCTCAATATTGAGTGTGCAATTTAAAGAACCACTGCAATTGACTTACGAAGAACCTATTGATATTATTTTAGAAAAAGTAATGGACGCAATTGAGCAAAGCAAAAAATTTATGATGAAAAGTAAACATCATTTAATAACCGCTTTGGATAAATGAGCCTTTCAAAATTGTTTTATTGTTGGTTTGAATCACCAAAAATCAACTACAAATCATTTAACCTTTGAGAAACAAAGCTTTCAATTCAGAAGCTTCTTCTATTTTCATTTTCCCGCCAAGAATCAATCTTAACTGACGCCGCCGTAATGCGCTTTCGAAAAGAGCTTTTTCTTCTTCACTTTGAGGTTCGAGCTGGGGCACTTTTCTCGGCTTGCTGTTGGGATCAAGCGATACAAAAGTATAATAGGCTTCATTGCTTTTATAGCGGTATTGCTGAATAATATCTTCACCCCAAACGTTCATATGTACCTCCATGCTCGTGTTGAAAGCGCGTGTAATTTTCGCCTCTATGTGCACTACATTTCCCAGTTTTATGGGATTGGTAAATGATATATTATCTACAGAAGCAGTCACTACAGGCGCACTGCAATGTTTGCTTCCTGCGAGCGCAGCAGCGATGTCCATCCAATACATTAATCTTCCGCCCATTAAGTTTCCAAATAAATTAGTATCGTTTGGCAACACCAACTCTGTCATTACGATCAAACTTTCTGCGGCGCTTTTTGCTTTCATTTAAAAAAATTTTTGCAAAGATACATTGGCTAAATAGCTAATTTGCTAATTTGCTAATTATTGCAGAATTTCGATACCAATTTTATATATGGATATTTCATTTGAAGACACCAAAACCTCATTTGCCTACAAAACTGATAAAGAACTTAAAAAAGCCAGGTTTCTTTTTTCTTCTATGGGAAAAGAATGGCTCGTAAAAGCCGGCCTGTGGCTCACTCCATTGACTCTTAAGCTCGGTTTGCCTGTTAAAAGCATGATCCGGAAAACCATTTTTAGCCAGTTTGTCGGTGGCGAAACGTTGGAAGAAACATCTCCGGTTGCGGAAAAATTAAAACAATTTCATGTTCAGGTAATTTTTGATTACGGTGTGGAAGGAAAAGAAGGCGAAGAAAATTTTGATCATGCAAGAGATGAATTTATCAAAGTGATCCAATATGCTGCCACTCAAACCAATATTCCATTTATGAGCGTAAAGCTCACGGGTTTGGCAAGATTTGATCTGTTACAAAAATTAGACGAAGAATCCTCCTATAATGATGTTATCCAAGGCAAACTTGCTTTGGAAAAATTAGACGATAATGAAAAAAATGAATGGAAGAAAGTGGTTAGCAGGTTACAAAGAATTTGTGAAGCAGCAAAGCGTTGTAATATAGGGGTTTTGATTGATGCTGAAGAAAGTTGGATACAGGATTCAGTGGATGCGGTCACAACACAAATGATGCAGAAATTCAATGTCGAAAAAGCCGTGGTTTACAATACAGCCCAACTCTACAGAAGCGATCGTTTGCAGTTTGTAAAAGACATCAGCAGATTTGCCAGGGAAAATAATTTTAAGCCAGGAATAAAGCTCGTGCGTGGTGCTTACATGGAAAAAGAAAGGAAGCGCGCAAAAGAATTAAATTATGCTTCCCCCATAAATCAAACCAAACAAGCTACGGACGATGAATACAATGCTGGCCTTAAATTTTGCATTGATCCTGCCAACGGAATTTATGTAGTTATTGGATCGCATAATGAGTATAGTAATTTACATGCAACCGAATTAATCAAAAAATTTGGGCTTTCTTTAAATTATAACCATATCCATTTTTCTCAGCTTTATGGGATGAGCGACAATATCACTTTCAATCTTGCAAAAGCTGGTTGCTCAGTAAGTAAATATTTACCCTTTGGCCCGATAAAAGATGTGATACCTTATCTGATGCGCCGTGCGCAGGAAAATTCTTCTGTGAGCGGACAAACCGGAAGGGAATTAGGCCTTATTAAAAATGAAATACATCGCAGGAAAGCTGAAAAGTAGTTTTATGATATTCACGTCAATTTGATGTTGAAATTTTTGCTAAGCTAAAAATCATTTTTCCAGTGTAAACCTTTTCAAAAAAGCTATTCGCTTAAAAGTTGTGATAAACGAAAAAATAGTTTTTCAAAATAAAAAAGAAGAATCTATTTGCTAAATTTTTGCTTTTGTTTTTATCACTATCTGAAATAAATATCCAATAACAATTAACAAAATTGCCCCAATTACATTCAACCATAAGAACGAGACCACATCTGCTTTATAAATAATAATTACAAAAATTTCTGTGATAATAGAGGCATAAAAAAGCGCGTTTGCTTTTATCTGCCTAAACCAAAAAGCAACCAAAAAAATTCCGAGTATAACGCCATAAAATAATGAACCCAAAATATTAACTGTTTCAATCAAACTGTTTCCAAGATTACTTGCAAATTCTGCCACCAGGATACAAAATATTCCCCAGCAAAAAGTATAAAATTTTGATACCCGGTAATCCTCTTGCGGAGTTATTTCTCTTTTGAATAATCTTTTATGAATATCAACCACAGTGCAGGATGCGAGCGCATTCAAGGCGGCCGCAATACTTCCCCAGGCAGCTAAAAATATTACCGCGATCAATAAACCTACCAGGCCTTTAGGTAAATGATCTATTACAAAACGGAGAAAAATAAAATTAGTATCATTCACATCTTCACCGGGTAAAGCCTTTGATAAGACTTCTCTATACTCATTTTTGATTTTTGTTTTTTGTTCATTATCATTTACTGAAATCCCTGCATAATTTGTTTCAATAATCTGTAATTGATTTTTATAATTAGTTTCTTTAGCGCGCTCCACCTGTGTTTCATTAAAATAAATTGGTGCCTTATTGAATTGATAAAAAGAAAAAACTAATACGCCCAACATTAGAATTAAAAATTGCATCGGCACTTTTACTATTCCATTCACCAACAGCCCTAATTTTCCCTGCCGGTTATTTTTCGCGGTTAAGTAGCGCCCCACCTGGCTTTGATCCGTTCCGAAATAAGATAGAGCTAAGAAAAAACCACCGATTAGTCCACTCCAAATGTTGTATTTATCTTTCCAGTCAAAGCCACTTTTAGTTCTTCCTGAAGTAATAATATTCATCTTTCCACTTTTTCCGCCAATGTTCAAAGCGTCCAAAAACCCTATATTGGAAGGCATAAAATGCACTATAAGATAACCGACGATCACCATCCCGGCTACGATGATGATCAGTTGAAGTTTTTGTGTATGCGCCACCGCTCTTGCTCCGCCGGAAACGGTATATATAATAAGCATTCCTCCCATAATTACGTTGGTGTAATAAATATTCCAGCCAAGCAGTGAACTCAAAATCAATGAAGGCGCATAGATACTGATGCCTGTGGATAATCCTCTTGAAATTTGAAAAAGAAAAGAAGTTAGTGTTCTTGTTTTTAAATCGAAACGATTTTCCAGGAATTCATAAGCAGTATAAACTTTCAATTTATTGAATACCGGAACAAAAACAATGCATATAACGATCATGGCTAAGGGCAGCCCGAAATAATATTGAACAAACCGCATCCCATCGGTGTAAGCCTGTCCCGGCGCACTTAAAAACGTAATGGCACTCGCCTGGGTTCCCATAATACTCAGCAAAACCAGATACCACGGCATATCACGGTCACTCAAAAAATATCCATCAAGGTTTTTTGAGGCCTTGCTTTTATATATACCATAAATAATGATAACACAAAGTGTAATAATAAGCACGATCCAATCGGGCACACTCATATTAGTTCGTTATTTATATAGAAATTTTTTCAAAAGGTTTGCTGCATTAAATATACGATTTGAGAAAATACAAAAAGCTACATTTTCGCTTACATACTTTGTTCAATCATCACCCTGCTTAAAGATTATAATTTAGAAATAGCTATTCAAAATATTTAGTGATAAAATAAAAAAAAACAATTTGTAATACAAGAAAGAGAAATACGATTAAATAAAAATTATTCCAATATTTTTTTTCAGGTTTCTCCATTACTTTTTGTTTCTTATTTATTATTCTTATTAGCAATCAAATTTGCAAATAACCTGTAAGCGCCCGTAACGCCAGCCGGTAATTCCCTGAAGAAAACCAGGCCTGAATAAATAAATCTCCCTTTCCCATAATCAGCATAGACAAGGCTTCCGGGCTGGGCGTTTTCCCCAACATCATGCATTGAAAATAGCGGCTGGTAATTTTTTTCAAAATCAGCGGCATGATAAGTACTGCGTTCCTGTATCCAATTATCAAAATCTTTTTGTGTGATCTTATTAGGAAAATTCATTAAACTGTTTTCGGGTTGTAGAAAAGTAACGGGCGCATTTTCATCCGTAACCCTGTTTCGCGAAATCGTAAATGGATATGGGCCAATCTTAGCTTTTACAGGCCCAATATTATTATTGGTATTATATTGAACAAATAAAACGCCGCCATCTTTTACGTAATTCATCAAAATTTCGTAAGAATCATTGAGCCATTCATAAATATTATATGCTCTTACACCTGTAACAATCGCATCAAATTGCCTAAGGTTATTTTTACTAATATTTTTTTGAGAAAGTATAGTTACATCATAACCCATTTTCTGCAAAGCATCTGGAATCTTATCGCCCGCACCAGAAATATAACCAACTTTTTTACCCGATATTTTCAAATCAAGGGCTACAATTTTTGATTCAGCCTTTGGAAAATAAATGATGTTAGGAATATGATCATATTGGATTAGTTTTTTGTAAGAATCATACGTATTATCAGCATCGCTGGCTGACCAGGTAATCATTTCAGTATTACTTTTATCCGGATCTTTTATAGAATAATAAGAATCACTGCCCTCCTGCATTCTGGCTACATTGGAAGAATAAACATTATTTAATGGTATTATAATTTTAGAACTACTATTTTGGATGGTGCGCACACTTATTTCTGATGGCTTTTTATTAATTGACAAAGCCATTTCAGGATTTGATTTTATTTCAAGTTTCGGAATAATAAAAAGCGGCTGGTACTCTTCTCCTTTTACAGGATCATTCGATTTATATTGAATTGGAATTTCATAAACAATATTTTGACCATCCATGTTTATGGTTACTTCAGCAGACTCAGGATCATTTTGTGGTTTACCGATTAATGTTTGATCAGTGACTGTGTAGGTGCCTTTTCCCATCGGCTTTTCTAACCAATAAGGCTGGGAAATTTTGGCAGAAGAAGGAATCAAAACAGATAAAGAATGAAATATATTCTCATTCATTGGCAACTCATCATTCAGATTAAAATCTGATTTTTTTATCTTTACAGAAGTAATACTAACGTGCATGCCTGCACGATTATCGGCAGAGAAATTTATTTTTAAAGAATCTCCCTGAACCGCATACATAGTATTTGTCGTCGCTTCAATGTAGAGCCCCGCACACTCTTTTATGATTTGCTTTAATTCTTTCAGTTTTTCATCATGCCAGTAACTCTCCTCGGATTTTTGAATCGCCTCATAAACTTTTAAAAGCGCCGCTAAAGAATTTTGTGGCTCTTGAAATGAGTAATTTTTAATGATCTCTGTAATGGCTGACTGAATTGCACTTTCATCCAATCTTTTCCAATCAGTTGTAACTCCATCCATTAAATCATTAATTGGCGCAGAGCCTTTAATTGTTTTGAAATATTCCAGTTGCTTGCCTCTTGAAGAAGGAACACCAAAGCCCTGGCTCTTATGCTGGCTGCGGCTTTCAGCGGCTATTTCACCATAACTTTTTCCTAATAACGAATTATAACCTCCGGCATCTAACTGAAACTGGTCCGGCCTTTCGGTATTAACGCTTCCAAAATTGAATGTATTCCACAAAAGTCTTTTCGCCTGCCAGGGTTTCACTCCATATTTGAATTGTTCAGGAAACTTTGACGGATCGGCAGCGGCCTCAAACGCTTCTCCGGCAAGGATTGCCGAAGCGGTATGATGCCCGTGGCCGCCTTCACCTGTTGTAGGAAAACGGGTGATAATTACATCCGGTTGAAATTTTCTTATAACCCAAACAACATCACTTAAGATTTTTTGCTTATCCCAAAATTGAAAAGTTTCTTCCGGGCTTTTTGTAAACCCAAAATCAAAAGCTCTTGTAAAAAATTGTTCTGCACCATCAATTCTTCTTGCGGATAAAAGTTCCTGGGTTCTTATCAAGCCCAATTCCACGCCTTGTTCATCGCCAATCAGATTTTGCCCGCCATCGCCTCTTGTCATGCTTAAATATCCGGTACGATATAATTTTTCATTGGCTAGATAAGCCAGCAGCCGTGTATTTTCATCATCCGGATGCGCGGCAACGTATAAAACCGATCCGAGCACATTCAGTCTTTTTATTTGTTGAAAGATCTCTGAAGAGCTATACGTTTTGGGAATCTGGCAAATCGAAACCAATGAAACGCATAGAAAAAAAATCAAAGAAAAAAATTTGCGCATTTTATCAATATTTATCACGAAAGTAATGCAATGTAAATTTCTGTATTTTGCTTTTCAAAATTCAATGCCATCTTCCAGTAATTCTGTTTGAATAAAAAGATAAAATCGATATTTTAGATTATGCGATTATCTCTGCGGTTATAAACCTAAATTTGATGAAAAGTTTTGCTATGAATAAAACACCATATTTTTTTATATTTCTTCTTCTTTGCGCATTTATTCCTTCTTATACAAATTCACAAAAAATAAATGCTTTTCATTTTCAAACTACTAAAAACATTGAGTGTAACAACGGTGCAGTTGTTTCTGCAAGCGCACTGGCAAGCGAAGTAGGAGTTGAGATTTTGAAAGAAGGCGGAAATGCAGTGGATGCGGCGATTGCAACACAATTAGCTTTAGCGGTGGTGCACCCAAGTGCGGGAAATATCGGAGGTGGTGGTTTTACCATTATTCATTTAAAAAATGGCAAGAATATTTCAATTGATTATCGTGAGAAGGCTCCGGCAAAGGCTTCCAGGGATATGTATCTTGATGCTAATGGAAATCCTCAAATGAATTTATCTCAAAATAGCCCCCTTGCCTCCGGAGTTCCCGGTTCTGTAGCTGGAATATTTGAATGTATGAAATATGCAAGATTACCCTTTAAAAGATTGATACAACCGGCTATAGATCTCGCGCACAAAGGCTTTACACTTGTACACGGCGAAGCATCCGGACTTAATTATATCAAAAATGATCTCATAAAAATGAATACAGCGGTTCCTGTATTTGTAAAAAATACTTTATGGAAAAGCGGTGACACTTTAATTCAAAAAGACCTCGCCAAAACACTAAAGAGAATAAGAGATTTTGGCGCTAAGGGATTTTATGAAGGTGAAACAGCAAGATTGATTGCGCAACAAATGAAAAAGAATAATGGAATAATCACAGAAAAAGATTTGAAAAATTATAATGCTAAAACACGTAAAGCAATTGTTTTTGATTACAAAGGAAACACCGTTGTTACCATGCCATTGCCAAGCAGTGGCGGGATAATCCTTGAACAAATGCTGAAGATGAGTGCTATGGAAAAAATTGATAAGATGAAGTATGGCACATTGGCTTCTGTGCAATTAATGACAGAAGTGGAAAGGCGCGCATTTGCAGACAGGGCTAAGTTTTTAGGTGATCCTGACTTTGTAAAAGTGCCTGTAAAAACGTTGGTAAGCGATTCTTATCTTACAAAAAGAATGAGTGATTATGATCCGCTTAAGGCAGGAAATAGTAAAGATACTAAAGAAGGATATATCAGCGAAGGGTCAGAAACTACTCATTTTGATGTGTTGGATAAAGATGGAAATGCAGTTTCTGTCACCACAACATTGAACGGCGGTTATGGAAGCGGGATTGTTGTTGAAGGGGCAGGATTTTTATTAAATAATGAGATGGATGATTTTAGTGTGAAGCCAGGCGTGCCTAATATGTTTGGCGCTGTAGGGCAGGAAGCCAATGCAATTGCGCCTGGCAAAAGAATGTTGAGCAGCATGACACCTACCATTGTTCTGAAAGATGGTAAACCATGGATCGTTGTAGGAACGCCTGGTGGCACTACTATTCCTACGAGCGTTTATCAGACTATTGTAGATATCATTGATTTCAAAATGACTCCGCAGGATGCAGTAAATTTTCCTAAATTTCATCATCAATGGCTGCCTGACGAAATTCTCGTGGAAAAGAATTTTAATGAAAATGTAATTGAAAAATTAAAAGCGTTAGGTTATAAAATAAATCCCGGAGCAGATATTGGCAGAACAGAAGTAATCATGATGCAGAATAAAAAAATCATTGCCGTAGCCGATCATCGTGGCGATGATGCAGCAGTTGGATATTAAGATTGTGTGGTGCCAGCACTGCGATGCGTGCAAATGAAATACAGTTTTTAAATTCTACACTAAATCAATTTGCATTACCTGAAGCTCACCTGATAATTCATAAGCGATATTGTTCACATCACGTGAATTATTTTGATTTTCCATTTTAAGTTTTGTGCATTAATACACCGAAAATTGCCATCAGGATAAAACTCTTTATTTCTATATTTTCGCTTGTCCCTTCTTATTTGGACACATTACTAAACAAAAAATGATGAATGTTTAACGGTCTTCAAATTTGACCAACGCTATGCATTGTCTATTTTTGCACCTAATTTTATTCTCCTGAAAAAAGTATCTAAGATATTTCTGAAAATCTTGCTTTCTGTTTTAATGCTGATACTGGTGTTATGGATCTTGCTGCAAACTAGTTTTTTTCAGAATTTTATTGTTCATAAAATTGCTAAAACCCTTTCTAAAAACCTGAATACAACTGTCTCAATCAAACATGTTGACCTTGAACTTTTCGATAAAATGTCTATGCAGGGAATGTTGGTATTGGATCATCAAAAAGATACCTTGCTTTATGCCGGAGCTGCAAAAGTGAGTATCACTGATTGGTTTTTCTTCAAGGATAATATTACGCTAAAATACATTGGCCTTGATGATGCAATCATTCATCTTCAACGATCGGATTCTGTCTGGAATTACCAGTTTTTAGCCGACTATTTTTCAAGCCCTTCCAAGAAAACAGATACTTTTAAAAATGTTATTCATCTTGATTTGAAAGTGGTGAATTTAAACCGGTTGAAAATATGGCAGGAAGATAAATGGCTGGGAGAAAATATGCTTGTGTCATTAAATAAATTGAATTTACACACCGATGTTTTTGACATTCAAAATAAAATAATAAAATTAGGCGATTTACTTCTAGATAAACCTGATTTCTCCCTTTATGATTACACAGGAAGAAGGCCGGTGAACACTTCAATTGTTGTAAAAAAAGAAATTACTGATCCCAGCGCTCTTCAATGGAATACTGATGGATGGCACGTTTCAGCCAAAAATGTTTCTTTAGTCAATGGAACTGTTGCCATTGAAAGCGAAGGCTCAGGCCCTTCCGTAGCAAACGAGTTTGACAATAATCACCTCGTACTTTCCTCATTAAACGGAGCTTTCAAAAATTTTGAGTTTATAAATGATACGATCAAAGCGAATGTTGTTATTTCTGTAAAAGACCGGAGCGGTTTTGCGATCAAGAAATTAAGTACAGATTATAAGTTTACTCCGAAAATGATGGAGTTTAAAAATCTGGATCTTGTTACTAATAAAAGCCATCTCAGAAATTATTATGCAATGCACTATAATTCTTTCAATGATGATATGCAAAATTTTGTACATGCAGTGTCGTTAGAAGGCCATTTTGAAAACAGCGAGGTGAACAGTGATGATATTGCTTATTTCGCTCCTGATGCAAAAACATGGAAAACTACATTTTCACTTATGGGAAATGCAGATGGAAAAATTGATGATTTATCTGCAAAAAAAATGATCATACGCTCGGGCGAAAATAATTTTTTGGATGGCGATATTAGTTTAAAAGGTTTGCCTGATATCGAACAAACATTTATTGATTTCAAATCCAGGGAATTAAGAACGGATTATAACGAGCTATCAAAGCTGGTGCCCTCTTTGAAAAGCATAACCAGTCCTCGTTTGAGCGAATTAGGAAGTATAAAATTCACAGGAACTTACACCGGTTACATTCGTGATTTTTTAGCTTATGGCACATTATCAACTGATCTCGGTTTTTTGCAAACTGATCTGCACATGAAGGTTTCTACCAAGGGCCAAACTGTTTATGAAGGGAAGATCTCTACCGAAAAATTTCAGTTAGGAAGATTCATTGATAACAAGGAACTTGGGGATGTAGACTTTGATGGTAAGATCAAAGGAAAGGGTTTCAATGCCAACGATATAGATTTAGGAATTGATGGAATCATCAGCAGCGTTAATTTTAACGGTTATACTTACACGAATATTATCGCCCATGGAGATCTAAGAAAAAAACTTTTTACAGGTTCAGCAAGTATTAATGATACCAATATCAAAATTGATACTCTTGTTGGTGCTATTAATTTCAGCAGAAAGGATCCGGAGTTTAATTTAACTGCTGATGTAGCACGGCTCAATTTAAAAAAATTAGGATTTACGAATGATACAATTTCTTTAACAGGAAAATTCAATCTCAACTTCACCGGAAATAATATTGATAACTTTTTAGGCTCCGCCAAATTATACAACGCGGTATTATTAGATAACAGCCAGCATTTATCATTCGATTCCCTGGATATTAATTCTTCTTTTATCAACGGAAAAAAATTATTAACGGTACAAACAAATGAGCTGGAAGCCAGCATTAACGGCAACTTCAAGATATTGGATCTGCCTGATGCTTTCCAATTATTTCTGAATAAATATTATCCTGCTTATATCAATAATCCTAAAAGGAAAACCGAAAACCAGGATTTTACTTTTTTAATAAAAACAAAAAATGTAAGTGATTACGTTTCTTTATTCAACAAAAAAATAAGCGGCTTCGACAATTCAATTATAATTGGAAATATAAATATCGCAGATAATGCTTTAAATGTTCAGGCCGATGTTCCGCACTTCAATTATACTAATATCAGTTTCAACAATATCCATTTTACAGGAAGAGGAACGCGGGATACTTTGAAATTAAATGGTGAAATTGATGATGTGATCCTCAATGACAGTCTTCATTCACCGTCAACGAAGATGAGCCTGACTGCCGCGAATGATGTATCAGATGTGACAATTAATACTTCTGCAAACAAAACTTTGAATGCGGCAGATATTTCTGTTCGGGTTCAAACCAAAAAAGAAGGTTTCAAATTAACATTCAATCCGTCCACATTTACTATTAATCAAAAAAAATGGAACATTGAAAAAAATGGCGAGCTGGAATTGAATAAAAATATGTTGATGGCAAGCAATATTAAATTCTCACAAAACGGCCAACTCATTTTAGTTTCAACGCAACCTTCAGAAATTGGAAACAGCAATGACGTGATTATCGCCGTTCAAAACCTCGTTGTAGAAGATTTTACGCCACTGGTGTTGAAAACGCCTCAGTTGAACGGCTTACTAAATGGAAACATTCGCATCAATGATCCATTTGGAAAAATGGCTGTAGAGTTTGATACAAAGATCAACAGGTTCAAATTTGAAAATGATTCCATCGGTATATTCCAGGCGTCTGGCGAATATCTTAACAAGCCCGGAAGTTTAACCGTGAATACAATTTCGGATAATGCGCTGTATAATTTTGCCGCAAATTTTGGTTATTATCCACAAGATTCTACAGGAAATCAGTTGACAGGTTCAGTAGTTTTCAATAATTCCGGAATACATATTCTTGAAAAATATCTTGATAATATATTCAGCAATATTTACGGACGGGCAACAGGAAAATTAAATATCTCGGGCAAATTATCCGATCCTAAATTAACAGGAAGTGTACGCCTCGACAGCACAACCATGACAGTGGATTACACGCGATGCCGTTACATTTTAAACAACAATTCCATAATCACTTTTAATCCCGATGAAATTGATTTTGGCACTATCAAAATAAAAGATACACTCAATAATACTGCAACGCTAAGCGGAAAGGTTTATCATAGTTTTTTTGATAATTTTTTCTTCAATGAACTACATTTAAAAACCGATGCTGATGAAAATAATCCTGCAAAATTTATTTTGCTTAACACTACAGCGCGCGACAACAAACAGTTTTATGGAAATGTAATCGGCCAGGCCGAACTATCATTAAATGGATTTGTAACTGATATGCACATGAATATTTCAGGAGAGCCAACTGATAGCAGCCATATTTATTTGCCAACCAGCGAAACTGCGGAAACCGGAACTTTAGATTACATAGATTTTACAAAATTCGGCCATGAAATGAAAGCTGATCTGAAGGCTAACAAAAATTCAAACATAAAAGTGGATATGGAACTTACTGCCAATCCATTTGTAAAAATCGATGTGATACTTGATGAAACTACAGGAGATGTGATCAAAGCGCAGGGAAGCGGAAAATTAAACATCACTGCAGGCACCAAAGATCCCCTGACCATTCGTGGAAGATATGATGTTGCGCAAGGGGAATATACTTTTAATTTTCAAACATTTTTAAAAACACCTTTTACCTTACAACAGGGATATATAGAATGGCAAGGCGATCCTTATCTGGCGATTCTCAATGTAGACGCTATTTACAGGGCGCAAAATGTGAGCCTTAATAACATTCCGACAAGCGCTGGCTATACTAATGCCAAGGGCGATGTTGATATTATTTTTAAATTAAGAGGGACGCTTAAAGACCCACACCCTGAATTTGAATTTCAATTTCCATTTGATAACCCTTTGAAATCTGATCCGATCGCAAATGAGTTTTTGAAAACAAGATACCAGGCTGATAAAAATGAGTTGAACAAACAGGTTACTTCATTATTATTGTTCAATACTTTTATGAGCACTGACCAAAGCTTGCTGACCAGTAACAATACGGCCAACTTTGTAACAAGAAGTGTGGGTCAATTACTTTCTGCTACTTTATCGTCGTCGCTCAATTCATGGCTAAAAAAACTATTAAATACCAATTCAGTTAATCTCTATACAAACATCAACACTGCAGATTTCAATTTTCAGAAAGGTATTGCAACAAATGAAATTCAAAACGTAGGTAATTTCGGATTGAAAACAGCTTTTTTGAATAATAAATTATTAGTGACTGTTGGTGGAAATGTAGATTATAGATTAGGACAGGCAGTAGCCAATTCCAATTCAAACTTTTTATTTACGCCCGATGTTTCTTTTGAGTATTTAATCACCCCCGATGGCAGGTTGCGCGTAATCGGTTTCAACAGAAGTGACGCAGACCTTGGAGATATTCAGGGGATAACACGCCGCAACCGAACAGGAATACAACTTTCTTACAGAAAAGATTTTGACACTTTCACTGAATTTTTTATAAACGAGAGAAAGAGAAGATTACAGAACAATAAAGAAATAATAAGAAATAACAAACCAATAGCTAAATCTGAAAAGCTGGAACCTTGATAATTATCGTTCGCCCGAATCGTTTGCTTGATTTATATTATTTTTTATTTGCTCCGGGTTTGGACATAGTATTGGTTCCATTGATTCCATTTTGTAAAGTAGTATCTCCGTTAGCATTCATTCTTCCGGGAGAAACGGTATTCGATTGAGAACCGGAAGTGTTTGATGTACCAGTGTCTCTTGATGAGCCCGTGCCTGTAACTGAACTTCCGGTGCCATTCGTGGATGAGGTTGAATCAATTGTTGAAGAGCCGGATTGCATTTTATCTCTCGATGATGTGGAATTATTACATGCTGCAAAAAATAAAATAAATGCAACCATGAAAATCGTTCGTTTCATAATAAACTGTTTTCATTTTAATATCACAAAATATTAGCCATATAATTTTTTCACTATCATTAGATATGCACATCGCTCATATTTTCCTATGTGCAATATTTTGAAAACAGTTGAGGTTTTTTTACCACAAAAATATCTCGGGAATTAGTAGGAGTGACAAGCTAAAATATAGAAATTCATTATTTTGCTTTGCAGGCACAAACACATACTAAGTTTACAGAAGTCTACGGTGATAAAGTTTTCTACTTATTTTCAGCAAAAATTGGCGACAGGAAAGAAATACAAAACAAAGATGTAATTGATGAAATAGCAGCGGAAATATCCTCTTTGCTTAAACAATAAAAAGATAAAAATTTCAGTTTTCCAACTCTGATCGGGTCATTTTGCCAATATTTTATGTCCCATCTTATCACGCTTGGTTTGCAGGTATTTTTCATTGTGTTTATTTGGAGTAATTTCAATAGGTAATGTTTCAACTATTTCAAGCCCGTAACCAAGAAGGCCCGCTCTCTTCTTTGGATTATTGCTGATCAGTTTTATTTTAGAAATATTTAGTTCTCTTAAAATTTGAGCGCCCACACCGTAATCTCTTTCATCCATAGAAAATCCCAGTGAAAGATTCGCTTCTACTGTATCCATACCTTCTTCCTGCAATTTGTAAGCTTTCAATTTATTGAGCAAACCTATCCCCCGCCCTTCCTGGTTCATATATAATACCAACCCCTTTCCTTCAGCCTCCACCATCTTCATTGCAGCGTGCAATTGATCGCCGCAATCGCATCGAAGTGATGCCAAAATATCGCCCGTCATGCAGCTGGAGTGTACACGCACCAAAATAGGTTCGTCTTTTTTCCAATCACCTTTTTTCAACGCCATGTGCACTTCACCGGTATTCAATTGCGTATAAGTAATCAATTCAAAGATGCCATATTTGGTAGGCATTTTTACCCGTACTTCTTCTTTGATCAGTGTTTCTTGTTTCAATCGGTAAGCGATCAGATCTTTGATTGAAACAAGTTTTACTTTATGTATATCAGCAATTACACGCAACTCCTGGAGCCTTGCCATGGTTCCGTCTTCATTCATAATTTCTACCAACACTCCAGCTTCTCCATGCCCGGCGAGTTTTGCCAGATCAATTGTAGCTTCGGTATGTCCCGTCCTCCTAAGAATGCCTCCGTTTTTTGCACGCAAAGGAAATATATGGCCAGGCCTGCCGAGATCTTCAGGATTGGTTTCAGGATTTAAGATCGCCTGAACAGTTTTTGCACGATCATGCGCTGAGATCCCTGTGGTACAGCCATGTCCGAGTAAATCTACACTCACCGTAAAAGGTGTGGCATGCAAGGCCGTATTTTTATTAACCATAAGATCAAGATGAAGTTCATCGCATCGTTGTTCTGAAATTGGCATACAGATCAAACCGCGGCCATGCTTGCTCATGAAGTTAATGATCTCAGGTGTTACATTTTTTGCGGACGTAATAAAATCTCCCTCATTTTCACGGTCTTCATCATCAACGACAATTACTAATTTTCCATTTTTAATATCTTCAACGGCATCCTCGATTTTATCTAACATAGATTAAATTTATAATTGCAAAGATAAATAAACATGCGTTGATGTTGAATGGCTTGCGTACATTCAGCGCGTGTAACGCTGTTAAATTTTCATCTCCCTTAAGCGTATTGATCAGGCTTCTTGCTAACTTTTCCTCTTTGTAATATCCAGAAAGACAATACTAGCCAAACTACGCTCAGGCAAAACCCTGCTACAACATCACTTGGAAAATGAACCTGCAAATAAACTCTGCTGAATGCGATGAGGGCGGGAAATAGAAATAAGAATATGGTGACAATGATCTTCCAGGTTTTTGACATATTTGTTTGCCACAAAAGATAAGCGGCCAATCCATAAAAAGTGAAAGAAGAAAATGAATGCCCGCTGGGAAAGCTAAAACCGGTTACATTTCTTATCAGCGGATCCAATGGACGATGGCGCTGGAAAATATCTTTTAATAGAAACAAAATACCTGTACTGGTTAATCCTATTGCGGCAATATCAATTGCAATTTGTTTATTTTTTTTAATCAGGAAATAAATAATCAGTAAGCTATATGCAGGGAATAGAAATGTTGATGAACCAAAAAAAGTAAAGACTTTCATGACGCTTGTCATTCCGGAAGAATGAAGCGGCGCAATGGCTGATAGTATGTTTTGGTCAAAATGAGTTTCATGCTCCAGCACAATTTCATCGGCTATATACACGAAAACAAAAAGTGTAAGAAGAAATAAAAATATGGCAAGAATAATCCGCAATCTGTTTTGAAATTTGAGATTAAATGTAATTATTAAAATACTTACATGTGAAATAGTATTTGCGGGAAAAGCCTTTTTATAGAAAATTTAATTTTTTCTACTAATAAACCAAGAGATTAATTAACCTGCCAACTCCTCCACTTTCGGTTCCTGAACATCCATATTCTCCAGTTTTTTTGCGGCATCTTTATGCAAAAGAATTTTTATTAATAATATTAATGCTGTCAATGCAAAAATGCCACCGATAACCCAGTTGAGCACATTTTGATTGGCATTTAATTTTTCCACAATGAATTTTCCTCCAAAAATAAAAACACAATTGCCCAGCAACGTTCCAAGCCCGATACCAATAATATATAAATTATAAAAAGAATTTTTTGGCTGTAAAATATTTTTTTGAAAAAGTATGGTACTCCATCCAAACCAAAACGGAATTTGCATGGGGCTTATTGCGCTTAGCATTACACCCAGCAAAAAACGGTTTACATTATTATTGAGCATTATATTTTTTGCATGGTGCGCCTGCCCTGCGGCGATAAAGCTCCCCGTGGCCAGTGCAACTACGATCCCCAAAGTGATCCATTCCATCCAGCGAAATAATTTTTTTTGCTTTCGTATCCAGTTGATCCCAACCAGGGAAATACGCACATAAATCATTTCAGTTAGTAAAGATCCGATCGAAAAATAAATTGCGTTATGAATGCTCTCCTGCACACTGATCTGCATGGCTGCCACATTCAAAGTACCCAATGGCAAAGAGCCTAAAAAACTTACCATCATTCCCCAGAAAAAAACTTTTATCAGGCCCATAAATGGTTAATTCTTTTTCGCTAAAACAGATAAAGTCACGATCACTTTATTTCCTAACACAGAGCTTTTATCACCAACTCCAAAATCAATCCGCTCAATTTCAAAGTTTCCCGTAAATAAATAATCATCCCTTGTTTTTTCCGCATGAAAAGCAAATGAAATCGGTTTGGTAATTCCATGCATCGTAATATTTCCGGTAAAATAATAAAAACCTGTTGAGGTTTTGTTTGTTTTGTCAATTTTTGTAGAAGATATTTTGATTTCCGGATATTTTTGAACATCAAAATATTCATCGGTTCTCAAATGGTTATCACGGCTTGAATTATCGGTATCAACCATAGATGAAGACACAGTTATATCAAATTTACATTTAGAAATATCATCAGGCAAAAATGTGATTTCACCTTTTAAACCGGTAAAATCCCCGCCTGTATTTATTCCAAAATTTTTAATTACAAAATGCACTTTACTTCCACTATCAGAAGGTTTATAATCCTGCGCATTCAAGGCAGTTGAAATAAAGAATAAGCAAGGCAAAAAAAATTTTAGAATCATAATAATAATTTTGAATAGTAAAATTGATCAATTTTTCAAGGAATGATTTTATCTGCAGCCTTAATTATTTTATAATGTTTTTTAGTGGCTGCCCTAAAATGAAAGCCTTTCATAAATGGCCAATATGCCACTCCCTGCTGATGATTATAATTACTGATTCCATAAAGTATTTTCCAATGTTTCAAAATTTCTTTCCATGCACCGGTGAGCGAATATCCGGTATCATAAAAATGATTGGGTTCCGCGCCGCAGCCATTGTATTCCAATATTATAAAATTCTTTCCTTGTTTCAAATCATCAACCGAATTACACATGATGTCATATCGTCCATAAAAAAAATCGTTGATCGGATGGCTTATTTTATCTAGCAATTCTATAAGCTCATTAGTGATATGCGATTTCAAATCAATAAAGCGTGCGCCCCTGTTGTGATTAGCCGCATAACTCAAAATGTAGTTTTCTCCGGTTGGAATTATTTTATTAAAATTTTTTTCATGTTTTGGCTTCAACTCGTTTAACCTTTTTTTTGATTTTGAATTTAGTAAAATTAATTGCTCAAGCGTATGCTCCCCGTCACCCGTAACCTGCATCGGCACCTTTTGCAAAAAACCTGTTATTGTCCCTTTTTTTTCAAAAGGGTACCGATAATAAAACAGGCTTACTTCAATTGGATATTTTATAAATTCCTGGATGAAATACTCCACCGGAACTTTTTCATGATATCCTTTCAATTGTTCTTCTGTATCAATTTTCCTGAATAAAATCCCCTGGCCGCCCACTTCCGGTTTTACGATCAATGGAAAACTAATCTTGTTTGATTGCATCTGTTGCATGATTGCAGAAAAATTTTCTCCGGGATTTATATTAAAATAAGCAGGACAAAGATCAACAGGAAGCAAATCGTGCATTTCCTTTTTTGGCTCGCCCTCCATACCTCCAAAGGTAAGTTTGGGATTACTCGGCGTGAAAAACCATACTGCTTTGGAGCGGATAATATACCAAAGCCAAACCGGTGCGATTGGCGCATACAAAACTTTAAAAGGCCATTGTTCCCAGTTTTTTATTTTTTCAAATAAATTCAAATTGTTAATTGGCTGATTGATATTTTCTGATTGGCTGATTCAAAGCAAAAATAAGTTTAAACCACAGAACCCTGTTGTTCTTCACCAAAATTGTTTGTTGTATTTTAGCCGCATAAAATTGAGAGATGAATGTACCCACGATGGCGGAAATGAAGGTAAAAAATAAAATTCCCGAAATATTATTCTGGGTGGGATGCGCAGGAAGTTTTGATCAGCGTGCGCAAAAAATTACCAGGGCATTTGCTACTATATTAAATAAAGTAGGCGTCAATTATGCTATTCTTGGGAATGAGGAAATGTGCAACGGCGACCCCGCACGGCGCGCCGGAAATGAATTCCTTTTTCAAACGATGGCTTATCAGAATATACAAATATTAAATGGCTATGAAATAAAAAAAATCGTGACTGCATGCCCGCATTGTTTCAATATTTTTAAGAATGAATATCCTGTTCTTGGTGGCAATTATGAAGTGGTTCATCATGCAGTTTTTTTGCAACAACTGATTGATGAAGGAAAGATAAAAATGAAGGAAGACGGTATCTTCAAAGGAAAAAAAATTACTTATCATGATAGTTGCTACCTCGGCCGTGCGAATAATATTTATGAAGCGCCGCGAAAGGTTTTAGAGGCTTTAGACATAGAATTAGTGGAAATGAAAAGATGCAAAAGCAATGGATTATGCTGTGGTGCCGGCGGCGCACAAATGTTTAAAGAAGAAGAAAAAGGAACTTCAAGGATTAATATGGAAAGAACCAAAGAAGCGATTGAAACCGGCGCGGGCATCATTGCGTCTAATTGCCCTTTCTGTATGACGATGTTGAGTGATGGAGTTAAATTAAATGAAAAAGAAGAAACGGTGAAAGTGCTGGATATAGCGGAATTGATTGCAGAAAGTATGGCTGACCAGTTAAGAGTTGAGAATAAAATTCAATCATAATAAAAAATAAAAATCGGAGTTTAAAATTCATGAGTGATTCATTAAAGTTGAAGAGTTTCAAAGACCCCTCCCCAGACGGGGATTTAGGGGAGGCCAGGAGCCTAAATTTTTTAGAAGATATTGTTGAAGAATATCTTAGAAGTGGAAAGCCTAAAAGTATATTAACGCGGTTTCCACCGGAGCCCAATGGTTATCTCCATATAGGGCATTCAAAAAGTATTTGCCTGAATTTTGGGCTTGCGCAGAAATATAACGGATCTACCAATCTTCGTTTCGATGATACCAATCCGGTTACAGAAGATACCGAATATGTTGACAGCATAAAGGAAGATATAAAATGGCTTGGCTTCAGTTGGGCAAACGAATTTTATGCAAGTGATTATTTTGACGAATTATATTCATTCGCTGTAAAGCTCATCAATAAAGGGCTTGCGTATGTTGACGACAGCAGCGCCGAAAAAATTGCGTCAGAAAAAGGAACCCCTACTGAGCATGGAAAAGAAAATGAATTCCGCAACAGAAACGTGAAAGAGAATATCTTCCTTTTTGAGCAAATGAAAAATGGCGCTTTCAAAGATGGTGAAAAAGTATTGCGTGCAAAAATAAATATGGCAGCCATCAACATGCACATGCGCGACCCGATTATGTATCGTATAAAACATGCGCACCATCATCGTACTGGTGACAAATGGTGTATTTATCCGATGTACGATTTTGCGCACGGGCAAAGTGACAGTATTGAGAAAATAACCCATAGTATTTGCACCTTGGAATTTATTCCTCACCGCGAGTTGTACGACTGGTATATTGAAAAACTGGAAATTTTTCCATCACACCAGTATG
The DNA here is from genome assembly GCA_030853195.1 of Bacteroidota bacterium. Classification (GTDB taxonomy): domain Bacteria; phylum Bacteroidota; class Bacteroidia; order Chitinophagales; family Chitinophagaceae; genus Ginsengibacter. Next base: position 142,618 of record JALYVO010000004.1, read on the forward strand.
AATTCGCGCGACTAAACATGACCTATACAGTAATGAGCAAACGCAAATTACTACAGCTCGTAAATGAAGGATACGTTTCCGGGTGGGATGATCCCAGAATGCCTACCATATCAGCATTTAGAAGGAAAGGTTATACTCCTTCAAGCATAAGAACATTCTGCGAAAAAATCGGCGTAGCTAAACGCGATAACCTCATTGACATTGGCCTTCTCGAATTTTGCATCAGAGAGGAATTGAATGTAAGCGCCAATCGTGTGATGGCAGTTTTGAATCCTGTTAAATTGATTATAGATAATTATGAAGACGAGAGAACTGAAGAATTGACAACAGAAAATTTACCCAATAATCCGGAAAACACCAGAACGGTTGCTTTTTCAAAAGAGCTATGGATAGAGAAAGAAGATTTCATGGAAGTGCCTGTTAAAAAATGGTTCAGGCTTGCACCGGGGCAAATGGTTAGACTCAAAAGCGCTTACATCATAAAATGTGAAAGTTTTATAAAAGATCCTAATGGAGAAATTACTGAAATTCATTGTACCTATTTGCCCGGTAGCAAAAGCGGCCACGATACAAGCGAACTTAAAGTAAAAGGAACCATTCACTGGCTTAATGCAAAAGACGCTGTCAATGCGGAAGTGAGATTATATGATCATCTATTTAGAGTAGAAAATCCTGCAATGGAAGAAGGAGATTTTAAAGAATATATCAACCCGGCCTCTTTGCAAATTATTAAAAATGCTTTTATAGAACCACATTTGCAAAATGCACAACCAGGGAGCCACTTTCAATTTATGCGTAATGGATATTTTTGTGTCGACAAAGACTCTAAACCCGGCGCAGTCGTGTTCAACAGGACGGTAACTTTAAAGGATAGTTTTAAGAAAGGGTAAAGATGGTGGCCGTCAGCACAGCAGGTCTGACGAGGGATAAAGTTGTAAATAAAAATCCACCTTTTGTAAAGAAGAATGAACAATTAGGCATTAAAATATAGAGTAAATTTAAATTTATAAAAAAATATAGAAACAATGACATCCACTACTATTCAAGATGAAATGTTGCGCTATTTTACTCAATTGAATCATAAAGAGCAAAAAAGTTTATTAGGGCTTATAAAAACTTTTATTGGAAGCAGAAAAAATAGTGTACCTCAAACTTTGGAAGAGTATAATGAAGAATTGGAAAGGGGAGATACAGAGATAGAAGCGGGTAATTATGTTACCCATGATGAAGTAAAAAAGATGCTTTCAAAGTAAATTATGGAATTAACTATTCGATGGAAAAGAAAAGCAGTTAGACAACTTGCAGATGCAATTAAATACATAGAAGAAGATTCTCTGGTAAATGCCGAAACATTTGAAAAAGAAATTTTAAAAAAACTCGCTGGACTTGTTTTACAACCTGAAAGATACCAACCTGATAAGTTTAAAACCAATAATGATGGGAGCTTCCGCCCATTTGAAATACATAGCTATCGTATTTCATATCGTTATACTTCAAATCAAATACGTATTATACGAATAAGACATACTAAAATGAATCCTCAAAATTATTAAGTTCATCCTATCAGGTAATACTATGCATATACTCCTGCAACATAATAGTAGCCGCTATTTCATCCACGGTTCGTTTATTTCGCCTGTCTTTTTTTTTCATTCCCATTTCGAGCATGGCTTGTTTTGCCATTTTAGAAGTATATCTTTCATCAACCGTTTTTATCGGAAGTTGTGGAAACTCTTTTTGTAGTTTTTTGATAATTTCTTTTACCAGCGGTGTCGCGTGCGTATCTGAGTCGTCTAAATTTTTAGGCTCTCCGATTAAAATCAATTCTACTGCTTCCTGCTGAAAATATTTTTTTAAAAAAGAAACCAATTCAGGTGAATCAACTGTTGTTAAACCTGTCGCAATAATTTGCAACGGGTCTGTAACGGCAATGCCTGAACGCTTTAAGCCATAATCAATACAGAGAATACGGGACAAGAGTTTTTGGGTTGAGAGTTGAGAGTTGAGGGTTTGAAAAACGTTTAGAGTGTAAAAAATATATCCAATAATACAAACACGCAAAAAACTACTGAAGCAATTCCATTAGAAGTAAAAAATGCTTTATTCACCTTCGATAAATCTTTTGGTTTTATTAATATATGCTGATAAACCAAAAAAAATGCAAATAGGAAAACGCCTGCCCAATAAAACCAGGAAAAATTCCCTCTAAATCCTGCTAGAAAAATAGAGAATAAAGAAAGTAAATGCAGGTACTCGCTTACATGTAATGCCTTGTTTGTGCCTAACCAGGAAGGAATCGAACGCAGATTATTTTCTTTATCAAACTCTTCATCCTGCAATGCGTAAATAATATCAAAGCCGCTTACCCAAAACAAAACCGATAAAGAAAACAAAACAGGAACCAAGGCAAATTGGCCGGTAACTGCAATATAAGCGCCAATGGGAGCAAGGCTCAAACCCAGTCCCAGCACAAGATGGCATAATGGTGTAAACCTTTTTGTATAGCTGTAAAACAAAATAACAAATAAAGCTACGGGAGCCAAAGCAAAACACAAATTATTTATGAAAGAAGTTGTAATGATAAATGCTAAACAATTGAAGACGATAAAAATCATTGCATTTTTTTTTGAAATAATTCCACTTGGAATTTCACGGATTAATGTCCGCGGATTTTTTGAATCATAGTCCACATCAAGCCAGCGATTAAATGCCATCGCGGCGCTGCGAGCAAAAACCATACATAATATTACGAGTAAAAAAAGTGCCCACCATGGCCTGTGAATCTGATAATTCATCGCTTTAAAACCATAAAAAAATCCGATCAATGCAAATGGCATCGCGAAAATGGTGTGTGCAAATTTTACAAGAGATAAATAGTTTTTCACCCCAACTCTCAAAGAGCCGCCAGAGGTATCAACCGGTTTTAATTTTATATTTTCAATCTTAGCTTCCATTAATTAATTTTTATTTATTTCGACCTGGACGCCAGGAGGCCTCTCACCACTTCCCATAAAACGATTCCCACGGCTACAGAAACGTTCAAAGAATGTTTCATACCAAATTGAGGAATTTCAAGACTTCCATTACATAATGAAATTATTTCCTGTTCAACCCCCGAAACCTCATTACCGAAAATGAAAGCAATTTTATAAATAGAAAGATCAGCAATATTTTCCAGTGAAATGCTATCACTTACCTGTTCCACCGCATATACCTGGTATTGGTTTTTTTTAAGGAATTCAATCGCATTTTTTGTAGTTTCGAAATATTGCCAATCTACTGAATCCTGCGCTCCCAGAGCGGTCTTGGTGATTTCTTTATGAGGGGGCTTTGCAGTGTAACCTGTAATAAAAACGGATTCGATTAAAAAAGCATCTGCTGTGCGAAACACACTGCCCACGTTATATGCACTTCGTATATTCTCTAAAATTACAACAACAGGAAACTTTTTGGCATCTTTAAATTCATCTATAGATTTTCGGTTCAATTCATCCATACACAGTTTTCTCATCAAAAGACTATTAATTTGCAAAATTAATTCAAAAGCTCATCCTAAACCATCTCCGAAGGAGAACGACAACATTTACCATTAAATTTCAGGACTACACCAATTGGTTTAAAGTTTGGAATTTGTTAAACGAATTGGCTATTTATTCTACAATTGTTTTATTGTTGCATTTCCAAATAGATAGTCAAAGTGTCTATTTTGAAAATTTTTTTTTAGTTTAATAAAATCATGGCTTCAGGGTAAAGTCCCTCACCTTTGGAGAGGGGTTGGGGTGAGGCCTTTCAAAATGTCATCCATAGATACTCCTTTAATGAAACAGCACAACGCCATCAAGGCTAAATACCCTGATGCAATTTTGCTTTTTCGTGTGGGCGATTTTTATGAAACATTTGGGCAGGATGCGATTACTGCTTCACGCATTTTAGGGATTACTTTAACCAAAAGAAATAACGCTTCTCCTACCGCCCTGGAATTAGCAGGTTTTCCACATCATGCGCTGGATACTTATTTGCATAAATTAGTGAAAGCTGGTTTTCGTGTTGCAATATGCGATCAGCTTGAAGATCCTAAGCTTGTAAAAGGAATTGTAAAACGAGGCGTCACAGAATTGATCACTCCGGGCGTTGCTACCAATGATAAGTTACTTGAGCATAACAATAATAATTTTTTATGCGGGATGCATTTTGTCGAAGAGAAGGTTGGCATTTCTTTTCTTGATATTTCTACAGGTGAATTTTTTATCGCCGAAGGTGACAAAGAATATGCGGATAAATTATTGCAAAGTCTCAATCCCGCAGAAGTAATTTTCCAACGCAATCAACAAAAGAGCTTTAAAAATTATTTCGGGAGTAAATTTTATACCTACACGCTTGATGAATGGATATTTACCGAGCAATATGCAAAAGAAACTTTACTGAAACATTTCGGAACGCAGAGCCTCAAAGGATTTGGCGTGGAAAGCCTGAATGTAGGAATTGTGGCTGCCGGCGCTATTCTCCATTATTTAAAAGATACGGAGCATCCGCATCTTCAACACATTACTTCTTTACAAAGAATTGATAAAGCGGATTACCTGTGGATGGATAAATTTACCATCAGAAATCTTGAATTATTAGGCGGCGCAGAAAGCAATAATTCTTTATTAAAAGTTTTGGATAATACCGTTTCGCCAATGGGTGCCAGGTTGTTGAAACGTTGGATGCTGATGCCTCTTACAGAAATCAACAAAATTGAAGAACGGCAGGAACTGGTGGAATATTTTATCAAATCTCCGGAAGAAAAAACAAAGATCAGCCAATACATAAAACAATCAGGAGATATTGAAAGACTGGTGAGTAAAATCCCTTTAAAGAAAATAAACCCACGTGAAGTTTTACATATCGGTAAAGGATTAAAATTAACGGAGCAGATAAAAGAACTCTGCAATGTTTCTACCAATGAATATTTAAAAAGATTGGGGGATTCACTGAATCCGTGTAAATATATTGCTGAGAAAATATTTAAAGAGATCATAGAAAACCCGCCCATAGCGGCTTCTAAAGGAAACATCATTGCTAAAGGCGTCAATGATGTTCTGGATGATCTTAAAGACATTGTTTCTCACGGTAAAGAACACCTGTTGAAACTTCAACAAAAAGAAACTGAGCTCACGGGAATATCTTCTTTAAAAATCGGCTTTAATAATGTGTTTGGTTATTATCTTGAAGTTACCAATACACATAAAGATAAAGTTCCGGATAATTGGATCCGCAAGCAAACTCTTACGAATGCTGAAAGATATATTACTCCGGAACTGAAAGAATATGAAGAAAAAATAATGGGCGCAGAAGATAAAATTCTTCAGTTAGAGCAAAATATTTTTGAACAATTACTGAATGAATTACAGGATTATATTGCACCGATGCAGTTGAATGGGCATGTATTTGCGGTGCTTGATTGCCTGATTTGTTTTGCTAACAATGCTACTCATTTTAAATACAAGAAACCTTTGGTGCATGATGGGCTTGAGCTTGATTTAAAAGCGAGCCGGCATCCGGTGATTGAAAGAAATCTGCCACAGGGAGAAAGCTATATCGCCAATGATATTTTTTTAGATCCGCAATCACAGCAGGTTATTATTTTAACCGGCCCAAACATGAGTGGAAAAAGTGCGATCCTGAGACAAGCTGCATTGATCACTTTAATGGCGCATACTGGAAGTTTTGTTCCCGCGGAAGAAGCAAAAATTCCACGGACTGATAAAATTTTTACTAGAGTTGGCGCTAATGATAATCTCAGCAGCGGCGAAAGCACGTTCATGGTGGAGATGAATGAAACCGCCAGTATTATCAATAATATTACCCCACGAAGTTTGATTCTTTTAGATGAAATCGGGAGAGGCACTTCTACTTATGATGGCATTTCCATTGCCTGGAGTATTGTTGAGCATTTGCATTATTCGGCCCACGCTCCAAAAACATTATTCGCTACGCACTATCACGAATTAAATGAATTGGAAAATAAATTTGAACGCGTAAAAAATTTTCATATTACCAATAAAGAAGTAGAGAATAAAATTATTTTTTTAAGAAAATTAGCGCCCGGCGGAAGCATTCATAGCTTTGGCATTCATGTAGCGAAAATGGCAGGAATGCCACCTTCATTGATTGACAGAGCGAATGAAATTTTAAAGCAATTAGAATTAAAGCATGTAGATGCATCAGAGGAAAAAACTTCAGATGAAGAATTTGTAAAGAATAAAAAAAGCATCAAAGAAAATCTTCGCCAATTAAATTCCCCGCAAATGCAGTTGAGCATTTTTGATGCACATTCACAGGCATTTGAAGACATCCGCAAAATCCTGGAAGCTGTTGATATCAATCGTTTGACACCGGTGGAAGCGCTATTAAAATTGCAGGAAATAAAGACGATGGTCAAATAGCCTCCCTGCCCTCCAAAGGAGGGTTCTAAGTCAAACTTTATTTCCGGAATAATGTTTCAAACTGCTCACTGATAGACTCGTTTGCAAAGAAGAACACCCACGTTGGCTATTTTAGATAATTTTTTTAATAAAATTAAATTGCAATCCAACAAAAATGGTTCCTGAAAAACAGGAACCATTTAAAGATGTATAGCTCAAGGGCTCAATATTTATCCTTCAAATAATAAATGAATATTGCCTATTGCTTAATTATAGTATGCGCTGCTATTATAACATTATCCTGGTTATAAACCGCTGCAATATAAGTGCCATTGCTTAAATTATCCAATGATAATGTTGTTTCAGTATTTCCTCTGGAAAAGTTATAATGATTTTGAGAAATTACTTTTCCTGACGCATTCATTAAAATAATTTTTCCTACAAAGTCCTTTACTGCATTTACCTGGAGCCTCACCTGGCCGGTGGTGGGATTTGGATAAGCCTCACTTGTTACAATATATTTTCTTACAATATTATCATTCAATAATTTTCCAGAATTTTGATTACTTTTATCATTATTATTATCTTGTTTTTTTGAATCAATAATAAATTCTGTTGTTACAACCTGCCCATCAGGATTTGTAATGATAAGTGAGTATTTGGCTTCAGGTTGATTTTTTGTATTGAGTTTAAATCTAAGTGATGTTGGGCTGATAAATTTTAGGTTGGTTACAATAACATTGCCTGTCGCTTTTATTACAAGCCTGTTGAAACCTGGCCCGGATTTATCTGCACCGGGATCAAAGAAACCTGAATTGTCTATGGAGATTCCTTTAAGCGTTATAGTAGTATCTGTTTTATTAGATAGTTCTCCCAATGGTAAAGGTGTTGCAGGTGCCGGCGCCTTAACCTGCACTGCCCGTATGCCATAACTATCGTCTACATCAGCGTATTCCTGGAAGGTCCATATAGTTTGATCGTCACTTGGATCAACAACCGTCTGGCTAAAATCGCCCCATCTGCCTACATAAGTATGAGCGCCTCCGGCAGAAGCTATGTAAGGAGCATAAATAGCTGTAGTTTTTGTTGCTTTTTTAGGATTGCTTGTGCTACCTTTTGCATCGTTATTAAAATGCCCCGCAATAAATACATTTATGTATTTATTAAAGGCATCTGTTGTACCACCCATTACCATATTACCCTGGCCATTTGCCGCAATGCTTGGGTTAAAATATTGTTGCGCTCTTCTTCCACTTGGCTGGTCATCATCAAGTACAGTTCCCAACTGATTCAAAGTTGGCGCTCTATAAATATTATTTATTTCATACCACCTTGAAACAGTACGTCCCTTATCTACAAATTCGCTATCACTGCCACTGATAAAACCACCTTGCTGGTCTGCGCCAACAGCATGAGCTGTCCATAAACTATGTTCTCCGGTAATTTTATTTTTATGAATAGCTGCTGCTAATAAACGGGTATCATTTTGCTCAATAGATACTAAGCCTCCCGGCGAACTATTGTCCCGTGTATGGTTGAATGGCTGAACCGGCACAATAGTTTCGGTGAGCCAGGGAACATGTTTTTTATCATACGTCAGTTGTCCAATAACAAGGCCATCCCGAAAGTAAGTAATGCCGGCAAAAAAACTTTTTTTCGCTGAAGGGTCATCATTGTCTACTCCCTGCGGTGTGTACATTCCTCCAACTGCACCGGTTATATTATTTGCCACTCCTAACTCAAATGGATATATAACCAGGTTGCCTTTCAGCAATTTATTTTTATCTATTACATAGCCAACATTGGTTAATGAATCATGGCCAAATTGATTACCACCGATAACCACGGCGTTATTATCAATACCTAAAGTTGGAAAATCAAGAAAGGGCGCAGTCGGGGCTGCAGGATTATAAGGAAATAATGAAGAATTAAAAGAATAAAATGTAAAGCTTGATGTGCCGGTGATTTTATTGCCATCACTTACCGCTAAAAAAATTTCATTATTTTCCTGTTTTGGATTTGTCTCAATAGCTACCGCAAACCAGCGTTTGCTTAACCGGTCATAACGTACATGCGGATCACTTATACTACTACCGGCAGGTATCACAGCAGAGAAGAAATTTTCTAATGTTATAAATAATCCATTTGCTAAAACTTTTGAATAACCCATGGGCGTTACTAACGGAGGATCTGTTACTCCTGGTTTATCCAAAACTTTTATACCATTATTTGTCATTACAAAAATCTGACTGTTACTAACAGCTCCATTGGGATCAGGGGGCCAGCCAAACGGATTTTCATAAAAATCAATTCCTGAAAAGTTAGACCATATCTGTGGGGCTGAGCCAGAACTGCTTGCTTTAGCCATTGGTGCCTGAGCAGCATTTTTCAAATTGCTACTTTTTTTTGTAGGAAAAGGTATCAGGTTTCCATCGCCTTCATCAGTACCTGTTGCATGGTTATACCTTTTGAAATATGACCTGAAAGGCTTTATTGAACTGGAATCAAGCGATTTCTTTTGCAAACTTCTCCTAGCATTATTCGTCTGTAATTCAGAAATCGTCCTTGTAATTCCTGCCTTTCCATAAATAGGTTTTACAGTTTTGCCTTGAGATTTTTGTGACATAGCAAATGCAGACAACAGCACAAATGCCGTCACCAAAAAATAGATTTTTTTCATAAAAAAAATTTAGGGGATTTATTAAATGACTAATTAACTTTAGTAAATCTAAATATTTTTAAATAATATTAACAAAAGTTTACAAATTGACTTGAAATCCACCTCAATATTCATAGACCAAATATCCCCAAGGCTCCATAGAATAAACATGAGCTTTATTTAATTTTTCTTTCGACCCGGAAAATACATTCGTTGCTTTTCCATAAATAAGATTTTCTTTTATTGTAAAATTTTGAGGCTGCCCGGAAAGATTCAAAATGACTGCTACTTTATTTTTTTTATTTTGCCTTACGAATGCGAATATCGCATCATCATTTGCCGTTGAAAGTCTTTCATAACCTGCATTAGCGGCCAATGCAGGATTATGTTCACGCAGATGAAGCAGCGTGCTATAGAATGGCGCCATTTCATATTTATCCCAAACGATCGGATCTTTTACAAAAAACTTCAGGCGCTTTTTATTAGGTATTTCCTGTCCGTTATAGATTAATGGAATACTTTGATAAAAAGTCTGTGTAAATACTGCAAAGACTTTGTAAGCATCTCCATATTTTTCAAACTCAGTTCCATTCCAGCTGTTCTCATCGTGGTTAGTTGTAAAGAACATGCGGTAAGCATTTTTCGGAAAAACAGCAATACTATGATTAAGCACTGAATCCATATATTTCAATGATCGTTTTCCTTGAGCCACTTCTACCGTTGTCCACATTTCTTTCCATCCGTAAGTTGCGTCAAACCCGGCATTATGGAATTCCGGTTTTTCACTTTCGGCAAGCATAAAAACATTTTTTATTTTTCTCAATTCAGTAATACATTGTTTCCAAAAATCTAACGGCAAAGGATCTACGTGATCGCAACGAAAACCATCAATGCCTGTTTCATTTACCCAAAACTTCATGGCGCTTATCATACTGTCGCGCAATTCTTTATTTTCATAATTTAGATTTCGTGTATCAGTATAATCAGCATCATAAACTGTATTTCCATTTTTATCCCTTTTATAAAAATCAGGATGATTCTTTATCCACGGATTGTCGGGCGAAGTATGGTTAGGAACCCAATCGGTAATTACTTTAAATCCCATGCTGTGCGACTGTTTTACCAATTCTTTCCAATCATCCATTGTCCCAAATTCAGGATTTACTTCTGTATAATTACTAACCGCATAATAACTTCCCAAATCTGAAGAAGTCATTTTTCTACCTTCAATTCCAATCGGTGTAATTGGCATAAACCATAAAATTTCTACGCCCATTTCTTTCAATCGCGGCAAGCTTTTTTCAAATTCTTTGAAGGTTCCCGAAGAAGTATACTGCCTTAGATTCACTTCATAAATATTACTTTGCTCACACCATGAAGGATGCGCAAAGGATGTATTCGGTGCTCCGTTATTGATTATTGGCGTAAACTTCGGGCTGCATGAAAAACAGCAAATTGAAATGATATAAATTAGTAAAGCCCGATGTGTATTCACTTTCATAATATATTTTTTTGGTTTTAACTCTTAAAAAATTCAATTCAATAATTAAAAATAAAGATAAATAAGAACGCCCGATGTTTGATGTGATAAACCAAAAAGTAGAAATTCTCAATTATTTATTATCAATTATATTCAGTTTACATTTGAAAAATTTCAAAAGATCTTATGCAACAAAAGGCAATGTATTATAATGATTATCTGCATTTAGATAAAATCCTTGAAGCACAAAACCTTGAAAGTGCAAAAGAAGGAAATGAACTGGCGCATGATGAAATGCTTTTTATTATTATTCACCAGGCCTATGAATTATGGTTTAAGCAAATATTATTTGAGCTTGATTTTGTATTAAAAGTTTTCAGTAAAGAAAAAATTGATGATAATTCAGAAGATTTGAATCTGGTGCGCCATCGCCTGAGCCGCGTAATAAAAATCCTGGAATTGCTTACACAGCAAATCACTTTGCTCGATACAATGACCCCGCTGGATTTTCTCGAATTCAGGAATCTGTTGATTCCCGCATCCGGATTTCAAAGTGTGCAGTTCCGGCTAATTGAGGCCAGGCTTGGTTTACAAATGGATAGCCGTTTTAATAAAGATTATTATAAAAGAACCAACGAAGGCGGATTTAATGAGTCAGATTTCGATAAAATAAATGAAATAGAAAAATCCACAAGCCTTTTATTACTGATTAATAACTGGCTGGAAAGAATGCCTTTTTTTGAAAATGAATTATGGAAAAATTATCAACAGCAATTTCCGGTAAATGAAATTATGCATCCATTCTGGAGTGATTACAGGACTGTTTATAAAAATGGATTGAACGCAAGAGAAGCTGATAAAATAAGCGATTTTGATTTCATATTTTTTGAAAATAAAAATGATTCAGTGGAAAGCCAATTACCTGCAAAGCCTGCACTTTCACCTTCTGCGATGCGCGCGGCCTTATTCATTATGCTTTACAGGGATTTTCCTGTTTTCCAAACTTCTTATCAGATATTAGACGCGTTGATTGAAATAGATAATAAAATGGGCAACTGGAGACACAAGCATATTGACATGGTGAGAAGGATGATTGGATTGCGCATTGGAACCGGAAATACAAGTGGAAGAGGTTACCTCGAAGGCGCCTTGAACAATCATTATATTTTTAAAGATTTATCAGGGCTTTCTACATTTTTGATCGAAAGAAAAAAGTTGCCGAAGCTGCCGAAGGAGTTGATAGAGAAATTGAGTTATAGCGATTATAATTAGGTTATTGGTTTATTGGTTTATTGGTTTATTAGTTCATTGGTTTATTGGTTTATTGGTTTGTAGCTAACGAGACAAGCCAAAATGTAGAATTCTGATTCGCAAAAATTAAAGGTTGCTTGATAAAAATTTGATTTTTGAAACAAATCAATCATCCATTTCTTCTCTTATCTCATCAGAAATTTTTACAATCACTTTATCAATCCGCTGGCCATCCATGTCTACAATTTCAAAATCAAAACCACGCCATTCGAAAGTATCTCCCACGGCTGGAATGCGCTTTAGCTCATGCAAAATAAATCCGGCCAGCGTATCGAATTCATTTTCGCCTTCGTTCACCCATATCGTTTTATCAAATTTTGTCAAAAAATCATAAAACTGAATTTGCCCGTCTATTAAATAACTACCATCTTTTCTTTCAAGTATTTCATATTCATCATCTTCTTCTTCAGGCATCTCACCAACTATTGCGTTTAGAATATCCTTCATAGTTATCATACCCTGCACGCTTCCATATTCATCCACGATAAATGCATAATGAATTTTTGAAATTTTTATTTTTTCAAGCACCTGGTAAGCAGAATTATTTTCAGGCACAAACAATGCTTTTCTCATCAATTCAGAAAGAAACGCATCCGGCTTCACATAAAGGTCTTTTACATAAACAATTCCCTCAATATTATCAACAGTTTCCTTGCAAATTGGATAAACCGAATGCTGAAATTCTTTAATTTTTTCTTTTACCGATCCACGGTCTTCATCAATGTTGAGCCATACAATATCAGTGCGGTGCGTCATCAGGGAAGTGATATTTCTGTCACCTAAATGGAATACTCTTTCAATAATATCTTTTTCTTCTTCTTCAATTGCTCCCAGTTCACTTCCTTCATTGATCATCGCTTTAATTTCTTCTTCAGTTACCTGGCTGTCTGTGTGTGGCTTTATATTAAATAATTTAAAAATTCCTGCGCTCAATGAGCTTAAAAGCCATACAAGCGGATAAGAAATGCTGCTGAGTATTTTTATGGGCCTCGCTACCTCTTTTGCAATTTTTTCTGGCCGCATAATAGCGATTCTTTTAGGAATCAACTCTCCAAAAAGGATAGATAAAAAAGTAACTATTATGACAATGATAACTGTAGCGATCGTGCCTGCGTAATGCTTTAAAAAATCGATGTTTTCTAAATATGGCTTTAAATAAACGCTAAATTTTTCGCCTGAATAAACACCCGTCAGGATCGCAATGAGCGTTATATAAATCTGCGTTGTAGATAAAAAAATATCCGGATTCTCCTTTAATTCCAAAGCGATTTTGGATTTTATATGGCCTTTGGCGGCACTGCCTTCCAGCCTGCTTTTTTTTGCAGACACCAATGCCATTTCGCTCATTACAATAAACGCATTGATAAGAATTAAAAAAAATAAAATGACCAGTTCTAACATAATAAAATTTTTCAGTCAGGCAATGCTAATCCGATTTTTTTATTGAATATTTTTGCCGGAATATATCCAAGAACTAATCCAACTATTGCTCCGCAAAATATATCAAAAGGAAAATGAACCCCTACATATACCTGTGCATAAGAAATAGCTGATGCCCATAAAAAAAGATAAGCCCATCTGGAGCTAACTGCTTTTTTGAAAGTGGTAAATATAAACATTGCAGCCGCAAAATGATTCGCAGCGTGTGACGATGTAAAGCTTGAACTTGTGGGACAATAACTCACCAAAAATCGCACACTACTTGCTATTGCAGCATCATTGCATGGACGAAGACGAAGAAAATTATCTTTAATAAGTGTACTGCTCACATAATCGCTGAGCAGCACATTTACTAAAAAAAATAAAACCCAAAACCATCCTTTTATTTTAAAATTAATTACTGCAAAAAGAACAAGAAAAAAATAAAAAGGAACCCATACAAAAGGTTCCCGGATGAAAGGAATAAGCGTATCGAAAAACGGAGTGTGCCATTGGCCATTTATTTTCGAAAATAAATAATAATCCATCCTTCTAATCGAATCCGGGAGGTACATTATAATGTATATTTCCAACAAGCTCATTGATGCAAAAATAACCAATGCATAAAAACCATAGGTAAATATTTACTTTTGTCAGTGATTTTCCAAAAAGACCAAATGAATATCAAATAATTCTGAATGAAAAATACGCCTTTTCCGAAGTTGATAAAATGGATGCTTATAATAGCGATTACTTTTTTGATATTTATGACAATAATGAGATTCGCTTTTTTTTCTCATTTCAGGCCTGAACAATATTCATTTTCAAACTCCATCAATGCATTTCTGCTGGGATTAAATTTTGATACCCGAATTGTATGTGGCATTGTGCTTTTTCCTTTTTTGATAGGCAACCTTCGCTTGAATTTTAATGACAAGAAACGCCTTTCCATCCGAAGCATGATAGAATTACTCATTACTATTATCATCATGGTGCTGTTGATCATTTTTATGAAAAAAGGTCATGCAACTTTTTCATTAATGGCCATCATAGGAGTTTTATTTGCGCTAATACTTATCTGGCTTTTAGCTACCAAAAATTGTAACCCTTTTGAAAATACCATTTCCAGAAAAATTTTTAAAATCTACTTTTTCGTTATTACGGTCTCGCTTGTATTCCTTTATGCGATTGACTTTGAGCATTTCGATTACCTGCACCAGCGCCTGAACGCGAGTGTTTTAAATTATACCCAAGATGCAAAAACTTCCATGACTATGGTTTGGGAAACCTATCCTGTTTTCAAATTATTGATCTCAATTATTGTTTGCACTGCTTTATTATATTGGTTGATTATTTTTTCTTTTAGAAAAATAAACAGGACTGTTTATCGCGGAACAATGTTCACCAAAATGATCCTCGGATTTTTGTTTGCTATACTTTTAGGCATAGGTATTTTTGGAAGATTGAATCAATATCCATTGCGCTGGAGCGATGCCTTCGCGTTGAATGATGATTTTAAAGCCAACCTTTCTTTAAATCCGGTACAAAGCTTTTTAAGCACGCTCGAATTCCGTAATTCTTCTTATGATCTTAAAAAAGTAAAAGAATATTATCCCTTAATAGTTCAATATCTCAACATTAAAAATCCAGATAGTGTTCACTTAAATTATCAAAGAATTCATCAGGTTGCGTTACCAGTCAAACCTCCAAATGTGGTAGTAGTGATCTGTGAAAGCTTCAGCGCTTATAAAAGCAGCATGTGGGGAAATCCGCTAAATACAACTCCTTACTTTAATGAAATGTGTAAAAATGGAATTTTCTTCGACCGGTGTTTTACTCCATCTTATGGCACGGCACGCGGTGTGTGGGCGGCGGTCACCGGAATTCCTGATGTGGAATACCCGAATACTTCAAGCCGCAATCCCGCCTATGTAGACCAGTATTCCATTATCAATGATTATAAAGGTTATGAAAAATTTTATTTTATCGGTGGAAGCTTAAGCTGGGCCAACATAAGAGGATTGCTTACTAATAATATCAAGGGTTTAAATATGTATGAACAGGAAAATTTTAAATCCAAATCTATTGATGTGTGGGGAATCAGTGATAAACATTTATTTCTTGAAGCGAACAATGTTTTGAAAGAGCAAAAAGAACCTTTTTTCGCGGTGATACAAACAGCGGATAACCACCGTCCCTACACGATTCCGGAAGAAGATAAAAATGAATTTCAATCAAAAAAATTTCCAACCGATTCTTTGAATAAATATGGCTTTTACAGTAACGATGAATTGAATGCATTCCGTTATACAGATTTTAGTTTTGAAAAATTTATTGAAGCTGCAAAAAAAGAAAGCTATTTTAATAATACCATTTTCGTCTTTGTGGGCGATCATGGAATCCGCGGCGATGCAGGAAATATGTTTCCGAAAGCATGGGAAATTGATGGATTGACCACTCAACACGTGCCACTGCTTTTTTATTCACCTGCATTATTAAAGCCACAACGAATTGACAGAACATGCTCCCAGCTTGATCTTCTGCCATCGGTTTCTGCTTTGGCTAATATTTCTTTCGTGAATACCACCCTTGGAAAAAATTTATTTGACACCACTCAAAATGATATCCGTTTCAAAAATTCCGCATTTTTATTTGATCCGAATATTAAACAAATAGGGATTGTTACCGATGAATATTCATATGTACATAATCTCATAAGCGGAAAAGTAGATTTTCGCTATTCTAACAGTGATGCGCCTTTGCCGGAATCTGCAAATGTTGAAGAAGATAAAAAAGCATTGCAAAATCTTTCGCAGGCGTATTACGAAACTGCGCGATATATGTTGCTGAATAACAAAAAAGTTAATGCAAAAAAGTAGCACACAAAGTAAATTATCTTTACTGTTCTCAATATGATCGTAAGAGCTAAAATTAAAAAAGCAATTCCTTTAACCATTCAATGGCTGCTGATGCTTTGGTTAATTTATGTCATCATTTTTACTCTATTCAGAATTGCTACGGTTGTCTTATTTATTCCTGCTAATGTTTCCCTGGCTTCCTTGCTGCCTTCGTTCTGGCTTGGGTTTCGCTTCGATGCCAAATGGATCTCGATGATACTTTTACCGATCGCCATTCTTTCCATTTATCCGAAATTTTCACCATTTTATTCTGAAAGAAATAAAAAATTATGGTCGTATTATCTTGCGCTGGCAACGCTTTTCGTTTTATTTTTTTTCGGTGCAGATTTTGGAAATTTCAGTTATAACCACACACGCATCAATGCAAGCGCTTTGAATTTCGCTGAAGATCCGGCAATCTCTTTTAAGATGCTCTGGCAAAGCTACCCGATGGTTTGGATCGTTACCGCGCTGGTTGTTTCTGTAATTTTGATGTCCAAGCTTTTTAAAAGAACGCATGTACTCACAGTCAAAAGAAATCTGCAGGAAAACATGATCTACAAAAAGCGCTGGCATGTTGGCGCGATCATATTTTTATCCTGGTGCCTGTATGGAGTTTTTTCTTTTCATCCTTTAAAATGGAAAGATGCTTTTGAGCTGAACGACAATTTTAAATCATATGTCGCCTTAAATCCATTGCAAAATTTTTTCACCACGCTTCAATTTCGCAAACCATCTTTTGATGATGCAAAAGCCAAAGAATATTTTCCTTTAGTGGCTGATTTTTTACAATTAGATTCTAAAAATATTGCGGATAAAGATTATTCAAGAGAAATATTGCCTAATAGCAAAGCGCTGGAAAGCAGGCCCAATATTGTGTTGGTGGTTTGCGAAAGCTTCAGCATGTATAAGAGCAGCATGAGCGGAAACCCGCTGAATACAACTCCATACTTTAAAAAAATGTGCGATAGCGGCATATTTTTTAATAGGTGTTTCAGCCCGACATTCGGAACAGCGCGCGGAGTTTTTGGAGTGCTCACGGGTATTCCTGATGTGCAGCTTTCTAAATTTTCAACGCGCAATCCGGCGGCTATCAATCAACATACGATCGTTAATGATTTTGAAGATTACAATAAATATTATTTCATCGGCGGCAGCAGTGATTTTAATAATTTCGAAGGATTAGTAAAAAATATAAAAGGCGTAAAGCTTTACCAGGAAGGTTCTTTTAAATCTGCACCTTTAAATGTTTGGGGCATCAGCGATAAGAATCTTTTCGTGGAAGCAAACAATGTTTTTTCACAACAGAAAAAACCATTTTTCGCGATAATACAAACAGCCGATAACCACCGCCCATTCAGCATTCCGGATGAAGATGGCGATTTTGAAAGAAGAATAGTAAACGAAGATACGCTTCATAAATACGGATTTGAATCTTTAAAAGAATTTCAATCTTTTTGCTACACCGATTATTGTTTTAAAAAACTGATTGAAGGCGCAAAAAAACAAAGCTGGTTCAATAATACCATTTTTGTTTTTGTTGGCGATCATGGAGTAGAAGGAGAAACTTCAGCTATTTATCCTGATAACTTAAACCTCGGAAGATTGAGTGATGAGCACGTTCCGCTTTTATTTTATTCGCCTGAATTATTAACTCCTGAAACAAGGCATGAAGTGGCTTCGCAGATTGATGTGCTGCCAACAATCGCCGGAATGGTGCATCAATCCTACACCAACACGACTTTAGGCAGAGATCTTTTAAATTCTAAAAATAAAATGGATGCAGCTTTTATCATTCACCATGATGAAGGAAATATTGGCGTTGTCACCAATGATTATTTTTTTGTAAAAAATTTACGGATCAGTAAAGAAGAATTATTACCCATTAATTCAAATAATTTTTCCATCAATGCTGCGCAACAAGATTCAGTAAAAAATAAACTTTCGCAACTTACCTCAGCTCTTTATGAAACAGCAAAATGGATGCTGGTAAATAATAAAGAGAAATAAATTGATTTTCTACTTTTTCGCTTATCACGTTAGAAAATATTACAAGCTGATAATAATGAAGTTGCAATTCAACGGACGATATAAACTATAATAAACCTCCATATGCACTTAAAGAATTACCTGAAATAACTATATTTAAATAAAATTTCAGGGAGAATCAAACATAAAATTGAGACGTTATGAAAAAACAAAAACTCAGTTTCTTCTTCATTATTCTTTTTATTTCTGCCAATGTATTTGCTCAAAATAAATTCAATGGTATTGAATCGAATATGAGTAATATCTATCGCTTGTCCGATGCGAAAACGCGCTCCATCAGCCCCGAAAATTTTACAGGTGCAAAAGGCCAGGGTGGAATGGCAACAAAAGGCACCGGAGAAGGCCCGTCAAAGGAATTAGCGCAGGGATGGAAAGTGAGTCCCAGCATAGTAATAAAAGCCCACACAACATTCACTGTAGCTGAGATTAATGGCCCCGGCTCCATACAGCATATATGGATGACCCCAACCGGAAACTGGCGCAACTCAATCATTCGTTTTTATTGGGATAACGAATCTACGCCTTCTGTTGAAGCGCCGGTGGGCGATTTTTTTTGCATGGGTTGGGGCCAATATTCGCCTTTACAATCTCTTGCCGTATGTGTTAATCCCGGCAGCGCATTCAATTGTTATTGGCCAATGCCGTTTCATAAAAAATGCAGGATAACTATGGAAAATATTGATGTTAAGAATATGATTTTATATTACCAGGTTGATTATGTTTTAACAGAAGTTCCAACAGATGCAGCTTATTTTCATGCACAATTTCGCAGGGTAAATCCACTCCCTTATAAAACAGATTATGTGTTGGCAGATAGCATCAAAGGACGGGGGCAATACGTTGGAACCTATATGGCCATTGGTGTTCATAATAATGGCTGGTGGGGAGAAGGGGAAATTAAATTTTTTATTGATGGCGATACAAAATTTCCTACTATCTGCGGAACGGGCACAGAAGATTATTTCTGCGGCTCTTATGATTTTGATACGAAGAAGACAAATGCTGCCGGAGTTGAAGAATCTGCTTACACGGAATTTTGCACTCCTTATTCCGGGCTTTGCCAGGTGATAAAAGGCGATGGGCATTACAATATTTCCCAACGGTTTGGCTTGTATCGCTGGCACATTACAGACCCGATCCGTTTTGAAAAAAATCTGAAAGTAACGATCCAGGATCTGGGCTGGCACGATGATGGGCGCTATCTTCCTTTACAAGATGACATAGCATCTACTGTGTTTTGGTATCAGTTAGAACCGCATAATTCATTTCCGGCTTTGCCAGGTAAAGATGCGCTGGAAGTGAATTGAGGCGCAGGTGTGAGGTGTTAGGTGTTAGGTACTAAGTTATGCGAGGTTAACAATGCTCCTAAGCATTAATTCACAAACTGATGATCCAGTCCTCTAAAATCAACAGGCACCAATTTACTCACGCCTGCTTCCTGCATGGTAACTCCATAAATCACATCCACAGAAGCCATCGTCATTTTATTATGCGTTACAATAATGAACTGCGATTCTTTGCTGAACTTCCTGATCATTTGGGTAAACTTCCCAACGTTGGCATCATCAAGCGGAGCGTCTACTTCGTCGAGAATGCAGAATGGCGCAGGTTTTATGAGGTAAATAGCAAATAATAATGCAGTTGCTGTAAGTGTTTTTTCACCACCGCTTAATTGCGTAATGCTCGTTGGCCTTTTTCCTTTTGGTTTTGCAACTATGTCAATTGCTGTCTCAGCAAGGTTTTCCGGGTTTTCTAAAACCATATCCGCGGTGTCGTCTTCTGTAAATAAAGCTTTGAAAACTTTTTGAAAATTATCCCTTACCTGGTTAAATGTATCTAAGAATTTTTGGTTAGCCGTAGTTTCTACTTCCTGTATCGTTTGCATCAAAGATTCTTTGGCCGTCACTAAATCTTCTTTTTGCTCTTTGATAAAATCAAAACGCTTTTTCATTTCTGTGAAGGCTTCAATGGCTGTAGGATTTATTTCGCCCATATTTTCCAGGCGCTTTTTCATTCGGTCGCTTTTTTCCTGGAGGTCTTCAAGTGGCGTTTCAGAAGTTCGTTCTTCATCAAGGATGGCATCCAGATCAACTTTAAATTCTACATTCAATCTTTCTTTCATTCCTGCAAGATGAAGCTTCAATTCATTAAGCTTGTCTTTTATTTCGGTTAATAAATGATCGGTTTGTTCTTTTGATTTCTGTTTGTGGCGCAGCTCACTTTCTTTTTCATTCAATTCATTTCTTAAATTATAATATGCCTGGTCTGCTTCGTTCAACTTTTTTTCTTCCGCATCTTTATTTTTTAGTAAAAAAATCACTGCTTCCTCAAGCTCTTTTAATTCCGCGGAAGTCGTAGAAATATTTTCAGAAGATTCCTTCAACTGAACATTACTGCTTTCTATTTGTGCATTCAATTCTGCAAATTGCCTTGTCTTAAATTCAAGCTCCTGGTTGAGCGCGTTCACCTTGCTTTGCTGGCGTGCAAGCTGAAGATTACGATCATTATATAAATTGTTTACTTCATTAAATTCTTTTTCGGTTTTAATAAATTCATCATCTGCTAAATTCATTTTTTTATTGTGGGCGGCCACCTGATCCATTAATGTTTCAAGCAGTCCGCGCGTTTCATTGATTCCCTGGCGATTTACCTTTAATTGCTGGCTCATTTCTGCCAATCGATTTTCGGAAACAGATTGCTGATGAAGATTATTTTCAATTTTATTCTGAATAGAATAAGTTACATTGATCAGGTCATTGATGACTTGTTGTGTTTGCTGAATTGCATTTTCTTTCAACTGCTGGTTGAACGCAATTACTTCATTTGATTTTTGACTGATTATTTTTTTAAGGTCATTTACTTTTACTTGCTGGATTGAAATTACTTCTGCCAATTTTTCTAGATTTTTTGCCCGGCCTATTTTTTTCCCTTCAAATAATCCTACGCTTCCTCCCATAAGTGAAAATGTACCTTTTACATATTTTCCATTTTTTTCCAGGATCACGTGGCCATTGCTATTTTGTAAAGCATCTTCATTTTCAGCAATAAAAACGTTATTCAAAAGATAGTCTGCAAGATGGCTGTATTTTTCATCAATCTCAACCACATTTAACGCAGGAATAGCGTTGGGAACGGCTTCTATTGGCATATGATCTTTAAGAGAATTCAATTGGTCTAAAAGAAAAAAATTGGCTTTGCCTTTTTTATTTTCATCCAATAAATGAACAGCCGTTAAACCGTCGCGGAGATTGTCGACCACATAATAATTAAGATAAGGCTCCAGCACATTTTCTACCGCGGCGCGATATTCTTCTTTCACATAAATAATGTCTGAAAGGATTGGTGCTTTATAATTCCATGATTTATTATTATGCAAAAATTTTACACTTTCCGGATACCCTTCCATTTTATCAATCAGGCTTTTCAGCAGGTCGTGCTCATTTTGTTTTGAATCGAGCTTTCGGTTTTCTTCGGCCAGCTCATTCCGTAATTTTTCTAACCCGGCCTGCGTTTCAAGTATTTGTTCTTTGGTAAGCTCGTTATGCTTTCTCAGTTGTTCCAGCGTTTCTTTCTTCTCATTAAGTTCTGCTTCCTTTTGTTTTTTTTCCGTTTCAAGTTTGTGAGCAGAATGGGTTCGTTGCGTTTGTTCTTCTTCAATTTGCGCAATGGAACGTTGAAGATTACTAATAGATGTATCAGCAACCGCCACTTTTTTCTCGGCGTCAAAATGATTGCGCTGCAATTGCAACTGGGCTTGCCGCAACACATCTACCAAGCTTCTTTTTTCATCAAGAACAGATCTTTTTTCTTCCACATTTTTTTTGAGTAATTCTAATTGTTCTTTTTGCTGGCCGAGCTTGGTTTCTTCATCGCTTATTTGCTGTTTGGTAAATTGAATGCTTTCATTGATTCCGGCCAATTGGCTTTCTGCTTTCCCCAAAAAATCTTTTAAACCGCTTTCTCTCTCGTTAAGATGCTGCAACCGTTGCGCGCTTAAATTCTTTTTATTTTCTTTTTCGCGAACCGAGTTGTTCAATTCATTGAATACTTGTTGCTGCTGCTGAAGTGCTTTTTCTTTTTCAATAAATTCTGTTTTTTCTTTTTCAATTGCGGCCTCCCCGGTTGCAATCGCGGCTTCCAGCTCTATTCTTTTATCCGTTTCAGATTGTTGCTGTTCATTAAGATTGCGGTAGGTAATGTGAAAACCTTCAAGGGCGGCTTTTGCTAATTCAATACTTACTTCACGGTATTCTTTTTTTATCTCATAATATTTTTCTGCTCTTTTTGCCTGGCTTTCTAATGTTTTTAATTGATTATTGATTTCAAACAAAAGGTCTTCAATCCGCGCCAGGTCTTGCTCTGTGGCATCTAATTTTAATTTTGCTTCACGCTTTCTTGTTTTATAGATCGAAATTCCTGCCGCCTGTTCCAGCATTCTGCGTCGGCTGTTCTCTTTATCTTTTATGATATCATCAACCATTCCAAGCTCAATGATCGCATAACTATCCGTGCTCACGCCGGTATCCATAAAAAGGTTATGAATGTCTTTTAGCCGGCAACTCACATCGTTTAGCCTGTATTCACTTTCGCCGTTCTTGTAATATTTTCGGGTTACCGTAACCGTGCTAAATTCTGTCGGAAGAAGATTCCTGGTATTTTCAAAAGTAAGGCTTACTTCTGCAAGCCCGCTCGCACTGCGGTTTTTAGAGCCATTGAAGACAAGGCTTTCCAGGTTTTCACTTCTAAGCTGGCTTATTTTTTGCTCGCCGATCACCCAGCGGATGCTGTCTACGATATTACTTTTACCGCAACCATTTGGGCCAATCACGCCGGTAATTCCCTCATCAAAGTTGAGCGTTGTTTTATCGGCAAAGCTTTTAAAACCCTTTATTTCTAAACTCTTTAATCTCAATGCTTTTATTTTTTATTGCCCGAAAAATATTATTTTTTGAAGGCAGGCAAATATATGTTGTCTGCAAGAAAAAAAGGTTCGTAAACGGGCATGGCTTTTTTTACTTATACACACATTTATCACAAGATTTTTCAATTTAGCTTCAGGATTTTTATTGTTGAATTTTTAAGCGGGAGAAATCAAAAAGTAGTTTTTTGCGATTCTGATTATAATTTCAAACTATACTTGACAAATTTTATTGCAAACTCTTTAACCTGGAATAAAATTTTTGTTTTCTTCTGCAGATTGATTTTGAATTTGTAAGGGAAGATTATTCAATATTTGGAATATGGAAACCATTCTCATATATTTGAGTTGCATGTGGCCTACAAGAAGGCTACAAGATATTTCAATTATGAAAAAGACAATTTTAATTTTAGTTTGTATTTTAGTATTAATTCAGGGAATCGTAGCTATAATCAAATGGACCAATCCTGGGTTGCTTAACATTTCTGATGAATCAACAGCCTATAATATTGGCAAAATACTTGGTATTTTTTTTAAAATAGCTTTAGGTGCTACTGGACTTATAATTTTATTTAAAAAATCTGACAAAAAAATTTCATTTTAAAATTTATACTTAACAGAATGCAAGAATTTTAAAAGCGTGATAAGCCAAATGCAGTTTTTCTCTTTTTATTGGTAATGCAGTTGACGAAATTGCATTTGAAACTGTTTTATAAATATTCTCACATTTTTTCAAAAATCATTTTTTTTAGCTTTTAATTCAACTTATATGCCTTTATTTATGGTGTCAATAGGTTACTTTTGCAAAAAATTTACATATGAAAAAATTTCTTGTTCCAGTTGATTTTTCAGATACTTCGCT